>NZ_CP120703.1:0-1045000 GCF_045571495.1 Bradyrhizobium centrosematis | reverse complement strand
GGGATCGAACCGACGACCTCATGCTTGCAAAGCACGCGCTCTCCCAGCTGAGCTATGGCCCCGTAACCAGAAGACGAATGCTCATTTGATTAGCCTGCCTTCGCCAAGGCTACGGCGTGGCAGCCTTCATTTCGAAGGGCCTGCCTAGCCGAAGCAGCGAAGCGCGAAGGCTGGTGGGCCTGGGAAGACTTGAACTTCCGACCTCACGCTTATCAAGCGCGCGCTCTAACCAACTGAGCTACAAGCCCCTAACGCATATCCCGTTAAGGACCCTGGATCCTGCCATTGCAGGCCCAGCGCGTGTTCGTCCGCGAAGAAAGAGAAACGAAGACGGCGAAATCCCGCCAATGCAGCTCAACGATCTGGCGATCTGTTGGCCACTGATGTTTCTAAAACGGTTCGATAGAAGCAAGCTTCTGAAGAACCATCCTTAGAAAGGAGGTGATCCAGCCGCAGGTTCCCCTACGGCTACCTTGTTACGACTTCACCCCAGTCGCTGACCCTACCGTGGCCGGCTGCCTCCCTTGCGGGTTAGCGCACCGTCTTCAGGTAAAACCAACTCCCATGGTGTGACGGGCGGTGTGTACAAGGCCCGGGAACGTATTCACCGTGGCGTGCTGATCCACGATTACTAGCGATTCCAACTTCATGGGCTCGAGTTGCAGAGCCCAATCCGAACTGAGACGGCTTTTTGAGATTTGCGAAGGGTCGCCCCTTAGCATCCCATTGTCACCGCCATTGTAGCACGTGTGTAGCCCAGCCCGTAAGGGCCATGAGGACTTGACGTCATCCCCACCTTCCTCGCGGCTTATCACCGGCAGTCTCCTTAGAGTGCTCAACTAAATGGTAGCAACTAAGGACGGGGGTTGCGCTCGTTGCGGGACTTAACCCAACATCTCACGACACGAGCTGACGACAGCCATGCAGCACCTGTGTTCCAGGCTCCGAAGAGAGGGTCACATCTCTGCGACCGGTCCTGGACATGTCAAGGGCTGGTAAGGTTCTGCGCGTTGCGTCGAATTAAACCACATGCTCCACCGCTTGTGCGGGCCCCCGTCAATTCCTTTGAGTTTTAATCTTGCGACCGTACTCCCCAGGCGGAATGCTTAAAGCGTTAGCTGCGCCACTAGTGAGTAAACCCACTAACGGCTGGCATTCATCGTTTACGGCGTGGACTACCAGGGTATCTAATCCTGTTTGCTCCCCACGCTTTCGTGCCTCAGCGTCAGTATCGGGCCAGTGAGCCGCCTTCGCCACTGGTGTTCTTGCGAATATCTACGAATTTCACCTCTACACTCGCAGTTCCACTCACCTCTCCCGAACTCAAGATCTTCAGTATCAAAGGCAGTTCTGGAGTTGAGCTCCAGGATTTCACCCCTGACTTAAAGACCCGCCTACGCACCCTTTACGCCCAGTGATTCCGAGCAACGCTAGCCCCCTTCGTATTACCGCGGCTGCTGGCACGAAGTTAGCCGGGGCTTATTCTTGCGGTACCGTCATTATCTTCCCGCACAAAAGAGCTTTACAACCCTAGGGCCTTCATCACTCACGCGGCATGGCTGGATCAGGGTTGCCCCCATTGTCCAATATTCCCCACTGCTGCCTCCCGTAGGAGTTTGGGCCGTGTCTCAGTCCCAATGTGGCTGATCATCCTCTCAGACCAGCTACTGATCGTCGCCTTGGTAGGCCATTACCCTACCAACTAGCTAATCAGACGCGGGCCGATCTTTCGGCGATAAATCTTTCCCCGTAAGGGCTTATCCGGTATTAGCACAAGTTTCCCTGTGTTGTTCCGAACCAAAAGGTACGTTCCCACGCGTTACTCACCCGTCTGCCGCTGACGTATTGCTACGCCCGCTCGACTTGCATGTGTTAAGCCTGCCGCCAGCGTTCGCTCTGAGCCAGGATCAAACTCTCAAGTTGGACTTGAACTTTGAACCGGCTGATCACAACGTTTGACGAGGTCCCACCATTTTTCATCGACCGAAGCCAATGAGCTGCCTGCGATTCACATCGCTGGCAACGATGGTGTTTCCTTTAAAACGTGTACCGCCGAAGTCTTTCGTCCGGTCTCGATCAGAAAAGCCGAGGCTTTTCAGAAGCGAGACCCGCAAGGACTCCGCCGTCCACGTTTCTCTTTCTTCATCTTCACTTGTCAAACAGCCCGAGACCGGAGAGGTCTCAACCTTCCTGAGAGGAAGGGTTCCGGCACCCTTACCGACGATGGATGAACTCCAACCGACTGGTGTCGGCTGTTGTGTCACTCAACGAGGTGAGGAGCATCAGTGGCGCGTTCGCTCGCCTTGGTCAGTGACCCGGCGGCGCCGCGCTCAGTGGTTGGGGTTATAGGCCCCACCTTCCGGGCTGTCAACGCTAATCGTCAACAAATCGTCGCACAGGAGATCGTCTGAAATATTCGAGCGATTCCAGTCGATTAGCGCGGCAGCAAGGGCGTCAACCGGACCCGCGCGGCAAAAAATCTGAAAAAAAGTTTGGGCCCCTGCGGGCTCCGGAAGGCGCTTGAGGGCCCTTCCCCCCGTCCTCCCTGCCCCCTCTCCCTGACGCCCTTGCGGCCCAAGGCGTCGGCGCCGGCCCCCAGCCCGCGGATCCCCGGCCAAAGGGCCGCTCCCACCCGGATGGCCCCCGTCCCAGCTCGGGTCGAGCTCCGCCGTGGTCAGACCGGGGCCTCTTACCTCCCGGCTTTCAGGAAACTTTTTCCGTATTAGGCGCCGTACTTGAGCCACAATCCCGCGGCGTTCTGATAAGAGACAAGCTTGAATCGCGGGGATGCCAGTGGGGGCTGCCGGCGGTTTTCATGGGGTCAGAGGAAGGCGATCTTGCAGATGACGCGGCCTTCCCCGGACATTCGAGAGACATCGAGAGAGCTTTTTCCGTCCAGCTGTTCGTAATTTTGGCCGGGCTCCTTGCGGGGCCTCCTGAGTGCGAACGCCTGTGCGGCTTGCCTTTTCCGGCGATCCCCCTTCAAGAGGGCGACCAGGGAGAAGGTTCGAAGCGGGCCTTCTCGGGTCGTTGATTGGGGGACTTGAGTGAACCACAGGACGTCACGCGGCGCTTACGGGCGTGAGACCGGGATCATCGATCTCGGCCACGAGCCGCCGCTGTCCGTCGATGGTTCTGAAGCCGCCGTGATCGACCGTCGTCGCGTTTCGGTGCAATGGTTCAGCGGCACAATCTTGACCGGACTCTGCGGCGCAGCCCTGATCGGCGGCGCCGTTTTCGCATCGCTCGACGGCGAGATGACCTTCGCCAAGGTGCCGGAGCGGGTCGAGGGCGCACTGCGCGGGGCCTTCGGCGCCGCCGATCGCGCCGCCACGCTGCACAAGAGCGACCGTCTGCCGCCGCCAAACGAAGCCACGGCGTCCCGCAACATCGTGCGCGTGTCCACGGTCGCCCGCGTCGGCAACCGCGACGTGATGCGGGTGCGCCCCTTCGTGCGGATCGCGGGCAACCTGTCGATGACGACAAGCGATCTGTCGGCGAAGATTCCGCCGTTCAACGCCCAGCGCCTGCTCAGCGATGTCGGCTCCGATCCGAAGACGGCTGCTGAAGACCCGAATAATCCGGAAGCCGTCGAGCCCGATGCGGAAGTCTCCTTCGTCACCAAGGACCTGTCGTCGGTGCTGCCGAAGGCCAAGATCTCCGCAGTGGTGGCGCTCGACGACATCCTGATGCGGGTGCGCGATGCCGCCAACTGGCGCGGCAATGGCGGGGTGCGCTACGCCTCGCTTGCCAACGCCGCCGCCGACGTCTCCGGCACGACCGGCCCGTCCGACATCAAGATGGCCTACGCCACCGAGGTGTCGCCGTCCGATCCCTATGCCGGCTTCGAAACGCGCGTGGTGCCGGAGAACGTCACGCTGCTGCCGAAGACCAAGGAGCAGATCACCGGCGGCAATCCCAACGGTGAACGCGTCCATCTGGTCAAGAAGGGCGACAGCGTCGCTGGCGTGCTGCGCGATCTCGGCGCCAGCGCCGACGAGATCAAGGCGATCACCGCAACGCTCGGCCCGCGCGGCCGCGACGGCGGCCTCAAGGAAGGCGAAAAGCTCCGCATCCTGATGGCGCCCGCAAGTCCCGGCGCCCGCCTCCAGCCCTATCGCGTCGTGGTTGCAAACGACACCATGGTCGAGGCGATCGCGGCCTTGTCCGATCTCGGCAAATACGTCGCGGTCGACGTCTCCAGCATGAACACCGTCGCTGACGCTGCTGCCAACCCCAACAGCGACGACGATGACGACGATGACGGCACTGGCGTCCGGCTCTACCAGAGCATCTACGAGACCGCGATGCGCAACAAGGTGCCGATGCCGGTCATCGAGGACATGATCAAGATCTACTCCTACGACGTCGATTTCCAGCGCAAGGTGCAGCCGGGCGATTCCTTCGACGTGTTCTACGCCGGCGAAGACGAGGGCGTGACATCGAGCGAAAAGAACGACGTGCTGTTCGCCTCGCTCACGGTCGGCGGCGAGACCAAGAAATACTACCGCTATCAGAGCCCCGATGACGGCGTCGTCGACTATTACGACGAGAGCGGCAAGAGCGCGAAGAAGTTCCTGGTCAGGAAGCCCGTCAACAACGCCATCATGCGCTCCGGCTTCGGCGGCCGTCGCCATCCGATCCTCGGTTATGTGAAGATGCACACCGGCGTCGACTGGGCCACCGCCTACGGCACGCCGATCTTCGCCTCCGGCAACGGCGTGATCGAAAAGATCGGCACTGAAGGCGGCTACGGCAAATATGTCCGCATCAAGCACAATAACGGCTACGAGACCGCCTACGGCCACATGTCGGCCTACGCCAAGGGCATGGAAGCCGGCAAGAAGGTCCGCCAGGGCCAGGTCATCGGCTTCGTCGGCTCGACCGGCGCCTCGACCGGCCCGCACGTGCACTACGAAATCCTGGTGAACGGCCGCTTCGTCGATCCGCTGCGCGTGAAATTGCCGCGCGGGCGCTCGCTGGAAGGCCCGATGCTGGCAAGCTTCGAGAAGGAGCGCGACCGGCTCGAGGCCATGATGAGTGGTCGCAGCGGCGCCATCGCCCGCATGTCGGACGCAACCGGCGGGCCGCTGCAGGTCACCAACCGGTAAGCCGGCAACCGGCCGAAATCGGCCGCATATCTCCAGACACGATCCGAATTTGCGCTTGTCGAGCGAGGCCGCTTTGCGGCGCCACAACGTCAAGTTTCGTTTGCCAAAGCGGTGCGAGAAGCGAATACTTTCCAAAAAACGGGAGGTCTCGCCATGAAGAACAGGCTCGCCTGCGCAGCCCTGGCCGCTGCGCTTTTCGCCGCCACCGGCGCATCGGCCGACAATTGGGAGGTCACGAGGCTCGTCGCGGGCTCGGCATTCCATGGCGTGCACGGGCTTGGCATCGACAAGGCCGGACATCTGTTCGCCGGCAGCGTCGCCGGCGCGGCGCTCTACGAGGTGGACATATCGAGCGGTACCGCCAAGGTTGCAATCCCTTCTCCCGTCGGCATGGCCGACGACATCGCCTTCGCGCCCGATGGCACCATGGCCTGGACCGGATTTTTGACCGGCGACCTCTATTCGCGCAAGGGCGACGGCCCGATCAAGAAGCTCGCGAGCGGCCTTCCCGGCATCAACTCGCTCGCCTTCCGCAAGGACGGCAGGCTCTACGCCACCACCGTCTTTCTCGGCGACACGCTCTATGAGATCGACGTCGAGGGCGTGAAGCCGCCGCGCCAGATCATGGAGAAGATGGGCGGCCTCAACGGCTTCGAGTTCGGTCCCGACGACAAGCTCTACGGTCCGCTCTGGTTCAAGGGCCAGCTTGCGAAAGTCGACGTCGACAAGGCCGAGCTCACCGTCGTCGCCGACGGCTTCAAGGTCCCCGCCGCGGTGAACTTCGATTCCAAGGGCAATCTCTTTGTGGTCGACACCGCGCTCGGCCAGCTCGTCCGCGTCGATCCCAAATCGGGCAGCAAGACCATGGTCGCGCAATTGAAGCCGTCACTGGACAATCTGGCGATCGACGACAAGGACCGCATCTACGTCTCCAACATGGCCGACAACGGCATTCAGGAGGTCGATCCGGCAACCGGCCAGGCCAGGCAAATCATCATCGGCAAGCTCGCCTTGCCCGGCGGCATCGGCGTCACCTCGGAGAACGGCAAGGACACGATCCACGTCGCCGACGTCTTCGCTTATCGCACGGTCGACGGCACGACCGGCGAGGTCAGCGAAAAGGCGCGCATGCACGCTGCCGGCACCACGCTCGAATATCCGATGAGCGCGACGGCACGGGACAACGATGTGGTGCTGTCGAGCTGGTTCACCGGCACCGTGCAGGTGATCGACGCCAAGACCGGCGCGACGCGCGACATGCTGCACGGCTTCAAGGCGCCGCATGATGCGATCGTGCTCGCCGACGGCAGCATTCTGGTGGCCGAGCTCGGCACCAAGTCGCTGGTCAAGGTGAGCGGCGAGCACGGCAAGGACCGCACCACGCTTGTCAGCGGTCTCGAAGGCCCGGTCGGGCTGGTTCGCGGCAAGGCGGATGAGGTCTACGTCACCGACGCCTTTGCAGGCACCGTCTCCCGGATCGACGGCAACGGCGAGAAGACCGTGGTCGCCAAGGAGCTGAAGATGCCTGAAGGCCTCGCGCGCGCTAGCGACGGCACGCTGATCGTGGCGGAAGTCGGCGCCAAGCGGCTGATCGAGATCGCGCCAGAGAGCGGCAAAATCACAGAGGTCGCCGCCAATCTGCCGATCGGCCTGCCGGGCGCGCCCGGCGGCCTGCCGACCAATATTCCGACGGGCGTGGCGGTCGGCGGCACGGGCGCGATCTATTTCAGCTCCGACATTGAAAATGCAATCTACAAGGTCACGAAGAAGAAGAGCTGACAGGGTGTCGGGAACCGGCGCGCCGGTTCCCGGTTAATCGTTGACGGAAGCCGACGAGCAGGAGGATCGCCCATGACGCGCCTCTCACGTGACGATGTCGTCAAGGCTGTCGACCGGGCCGACGACGTCACCATTGCCCAGATCATCGGAACCGGTGCAACCACAGAGGAGCTCGCAGAAGCCCAGGCTTGGCTCGCTAATGACGAGCCAATGATCAACGATCTGCGGCCGCTGGCGCAGGGACGGGTGCGCGCGCTCGTGGATATATTATCTGAGCTCGAAGAGGACGACGAAGAGGTTGGACCTGCCGGGCCCGGCTCCGCCTCCGCAGTCAGTTAACAGACCACAGCCGACGAAATCGCCCCGGAGAGGCTTGCCTCTCCGGGGCGGCTTGTCGTTTCAGGCTTCGAACGCCCGCGCTCAGTTCAGCTTCCGCTTCGCCACCGGCGCCTCGAACTGGGTGATCTCGGCGGTCTGCGGCGCCTTGCCGTTGAAAGTCAGCACGTTGCCTTCGGACGAGATCGCGACATTGTCGCCGTCCCTGACGTCGCCGGCGAGGATCATCTCGGCGAGCGGGTCCTGGAGGTGGCGCTGGATCACGCGCTTCAGCGGCCTTGCGCCGTAGGCGGGGTCCCAGCCCTTGGCAGCGAGCCAGTCGCGGCCGGCGGCGTCGAGCGTCAGCACGATCTTGCGATCGGTCAGCAGCTTCTGCAGCCGCGCGAACTGGATCTCGACGATCCGGCCCATCTCGCTCCTCTGTAAGCGGTGGAACAGGATGATCTCGTCGACGCGGTTGAGGAATTCGGGGCGGAAATGCGCCCGCACCATTCCCATTACCTGCTCGCGCACGGCCGAGGTGTCCTCGCCCTCCCGCTGGTTCACCAGATACTCCGAACCGAGGTTCGAGGTCATGATAATCAGCGTGTTGCGGAAGTCGACGGTGCGGCCCTGGCCGTCGGTCAGACGGCCGTCGTCGAGCACCTGCAGCAGGACGTTGAAGACGTCAGGATGCGCCTTCTCGATCTCGTCGAACAGCACGACCTGGTAAGGCCGGCGCCGCACCGCCTCGGTGAGCGCGCCGCCCTCGTCATAGCCGACATAGCCCGGAGGCGCGCCGATCAGTCGCGAGACCGAGTGCTTCTCCATGTATTCGGACATGTCGAGGCGGACCATCGCGGTCTCGTCGTTGAACAGGTACTCCGCCAAGGCTTTCGTCAGCTCGGTCTTGCCGACGCCGGTGGGCCCTAGGAACATGAACGAGCCGGTGGGGCGGTTCGGGTCCTGCAGGCCGGCGCGCGAGCGGCGCACGGCGGTCGCGACCGCGCGCACGGCCTCGGCCTGGCCGACGACGCGCTGTCCCAACTGCTCCTCCATCTTCAGGAGCTTCTCCTTCTCGCCCTCCAGCATCTTGTCGACGGGCACGCCGGTCCAGCGCGAGACCACCTGCGCGATGTGGTTGGCGGTGACCGCCTCCTCCACCATCTCGCCGGAGTTCTCCTTGGCCTCGATGTCGGCAAGCTGCTTCTCGAGCTGCGGGATCCGGCCATAGGCGAGCTCGCCGGCCTTCTGGAATTCGCCGCGGCGCTGCGCGTTGGCGAGTTCGACCCGCAAGCCGTCGAGCTCGGCCTTCAGCTTCTGGGCATCGGAGAGCTTGTTCTTCTCCGCGCTCCAGCGCGCCGTCAGGGCCGCCGACTTCTCCTCGAGCTCGGCAAGGTCCTTCTCCAGCGTCTGGAGCCGGGACTTGGAGCCGAGATCGCTTTCCTTCTTCAGCGCCTCCTGCTCGATCTTGAGCCGGATGATTTCACGATCGAGCGAATCCAGCTCTTCCGGCTTGGAATCGACCTGCATCTTCAGGCGCGCCGCGGCCTCGTCCATGAGGTCGATCGCCTTGTCGGGCAGGAAGCGGTCGGTGATGTAGCGGTTAGACAGCGTCGTCGCCGCAACAAGCGCGGAATCGGTGATCCGCACGCCGTGGTGCTGCTCGTACTTGTCCTTCAGTCCGCGCAGGATCGAGATGGTGTCCTCGACCGAGGGCTCGCTGACGAAAATCGGCTGGAAGCGTCGCGCCAGCGCGGCGTCTTTCTCGACGTGCTTCTGATACTCGTCGAGCGTGGTCGCGCCGATGCAGTGCAGCTCGCCGCGGGCGAGCGCCGGCTTGAGCAGGTTGGAGGCGTCCATCGCGCCGTCGCCCTTGCCGGCGCCGATCAGGGTGTGCATCTCGTCGATGAACAGGATGAAGGTGCCCTCGCTGGCGGTCACCTCCTGGAGCACGGCCTTCAGCCGCTCCTCGAACTCACCGCGATATTTCGCACCGGCGATCAGCGCGCCGAGGTCGAGCGACAGCAGCTTCTTGTCTTTCAGGCTCTCCGGCACGTCGCCATTGACGATGCGCAGCGCGAGACCTTCGGCGATGGCGGTCTTGCCGACGCCGGGCTCGCCGATCAGGACAGGGTTGTTCTTGGTCCGGCGCGACAGCACCTGGATGGTGCGGCGGATCTCCTCGTCTCGGCCGATGACCGGATCAAGCTTGCCGTCGCGCGCGGCCTGGGTCAGGTCGCGGGCATATTTCTTCAGCGCGTCATAGGCGTTCTCGGCGGTCGCGCTGTCGGCCGTGCGACCCTTGCGCAGCGCCTCGATGGCCGCGTTGAGGTTTTGCGGGGTAACGCCGCCCTTGTTGAGGATCGTGCCGGCCTCGCTGGTCTTCTCCAGCGTCAGCCCGAGCAGAAGCCGCTCGACGGTGACGAAGCTGTCGCCGGCCTTCTCGCCGGCCTTTTCGGCCGCGTCGAAGGTGCGGGCAAGCTCGGGCGCCAGATAGATCTGGCCGGCGCCGCCGCCGGAGACCTTCGGCACCTTGGCGAGGGCGTCCTCGGTCGCTTTCAGAATTGCACGGGAATTGCCGCCGGCACGGTCGATCAGACCGGAAGCCAGCCCCTCATTGTCGTCCAGCAGGACCTTCAGCACGTGCAGCGTGGAGAACTGCTGGTGCCCCTCGCGCATCGCAAGCGACTGCGCGGATTGGATGAAGCCCCTGGAGCGTTCGGTATATTTCTCGATATTCATCTTTTCTGTCCCTCGGCCTGCCCTCGGGGCCCTCTAAGGCACCCCAGACGGCATCTTCATTGGGTTTCCGATTACCGCATTGACGTTTCTCAACCGGTAACGGTCGTCTCTTGCCGGCGTGGCCGCCGGCCTGAGCCAGATGTGGGAAGCGGGTTGCGGATGCGAAAGAGGCGCCTTCACAATTTCGTGCACTGATGCGCCGGCTTGGCGGGATCGGGGCGAATCCCTTAAGTAGCGGCATGACAGCCAGCCAGACTGCCGAAATCACCGGCCTCTACCGCTATCCGATCAAGGGCCTGACGCCGGAGCCCCTGCGCCGCGCCCCCTTACGGACCGGTCAGACCCTGCCCGCCGACCGCCGCTACGCCATCGAGAACGGCCCAAGCGGCTTCGATCCCGAGCAGCCGCAGTGGAAGCCGAAAATCCGGTTTCTGATGCTCGCGCGCAATGAGCGGCTGGCCGAGCTCGACAGCCATTTCGACGACGCCACCAATCTGCTGACCATCCGCAAGGACGGCCAGATCGTCGCCAGCGGTGATCTCGAGACCGCCGCAGGCCGCACCGCCATCGAGCGCTACTTCGCGGAGAATTTTCAGCCGGAGCTGAAGGGCCCGCCCAAGGTGCTGTCCGGCCGCGACCACAGCTTCTCCGACGTCGCCCGCAAGGTGGTCTCGATCATCAATTTGAACAGCGTGCGCGCGATCGAGACCATGCTGGGCGGCACCGCCGTGCATCCGCTGCGCTTCCGCGCCAATCTCTACGTGAAGGGCTGGCCGGCCTGGTCGGAACTCGATCTTCTCGACCAGACGCTTGCGATTGGGCAGGCCCGGCTGAAGGTGGTCAAGCGCATCGTCCGCTGCCCCGCCACCAATGTCGACCCGGTGACGGCCAAGCGCGATCTCGAGATCCCACCGACGCTCTCGCGCCATCTCGGCCACATGGACTGCGGCATCTATGCCGAGGTGATTTCGGATGGCGAGATCGGCGTCGGTGACGCGGTGGCGGTGGAAGAGCCGAAGCTGCTGTGAGTCGGCACCGGCTCAACACACTCCGTCATTGCTGTGCATGTTCACTAATTCGCTGATTGGATCGCTCCAGCGGAGGAACGATCCGATGCGAGACAACAGCTATGACCGAACGGTTGAACGCAACTATCTGCAGAAATGGCGTTTTCTGATTTCAGAGTATGAGGCGGTAAAGGCTGGCCGATCGCCGCTGTTCAAGCGGGTCGGTGACTTTTACCGGCACCACGGGACCTGCTCGCAGACGTTCCGCAAGTATTACAATCGCTATCTGCAGAGCGGCGAGGAAGCGGACCTGCTGCCGCGGCGGCGTGGCCCCAAGTGGCGGGAACGGCGCGAGCCGGAAGGGATCGAGACGGAGATCGTCGCCCATCGCCAGCAGGGGATGAACCGTTATGAGATTCATGCCGTCTTGCGCGAAACGCGCGACACAGTACCTTCGCCGATCACGATCTACCGGGTGCTGAAACGCTACCGTCTGAACCGCCGTACGCCGGCGATGCGTGAGGAGAAACGCCGTATTATCAAGGACAAGCTCGGAGAGCTGGGCCACGTCGATCTGCATCAATTACCGCGCGATATGTTCCTCGCGCCACCCCCGGTCACGGCCTACATCATCAGCCTGATCGACAGCTGCTCGCGTCTGGCCTGGGCAGAGGTCCTGACATCCAAGAAGGCGCTGCCGGTCATGTTCAAGACCCTGAAGATGATCAACACCCTCAACGTCACCTACGGGCTCGTCTTCCAGGAAATCCTGTCTGACAACGGCGCCGAGTTCGCCGCCCGCACCAAGCCGGGCGAGCATCCGTTTGAGGCCATGCTGCTCGAGCTCGGCATCAAACACCGCTACACCAGGCCCTATCGGCCGCAGACCAACGGCAAGGTGGAACGCTTCTGGCGTACCCTCGATGACGACGTCATCGACGGCGCGACCTTCGACAACCTCGACCACTTCGCCAATGAACTGTTCGAGTACCTCGTTTACTACAACAACCACAGACCCCATCAGGCCTTGGCAGGACTAACCCCCAAGGCCTTCGCCGCTACCAAGACCACCGCGATCCAATCAGCGAATTATTGAACATCGACAATTGCGAGCCAAAGGGTCCGCGCGAAGCGCGGCCCGATGACAGGCTCCGCGAAGCAATCCAGGAATGCATCCGCGGAAACAGGCTGGATTGCTTCGTCGCAAGAGCTCCTCGTAATGACGAGCCTCAATTCGGCATCACATACGCATAGATCCGGCCGCGCGAGACTGGCGCCTCGCGGACACGGTTGCCGTTGTTGCCGGAGATCATGATCGGATTGCCCTGCGCGTCGATGCCGGTGATGATGCCGACATGCCCGCCCCGGCGGCCGCGCGACATCACCGCGATGGCCCCGACCTGCGGACCGGAGACGCGCGTGCCGTAACGGGCAAACGAGCTCGCCATGTCCGATCCCGTGCCCTGATGACCGGTGTGCTGAAGCACCATGTTCATGAAGCGCGCGCACCACAGGCTGCCGCGTCCCGTCGGATTGCCGCCGAGATAACGGCGTGCCTCGGACACCAGGCCCGATCCACCACCGAAGCCGCCGCTTGCGGCCATCGTGTTGTTAACCATGCCGCCATTGTTGGCGTTGGGATTGTAGCTCGCCTGCGTGTCCGCAAAGCCGCTCGCCTGCAACTGCGCCGCGCTGCGCTCGAAGCGCGAGTGGTGGCGATGACGATAATGATGATGTCGGGCGTGGTGCACGTCAGCGTGCCGCTCTGCGCTGTGACGATGGTGCGGCCGCGCCGAGGCCGGAGAAACGAACGCGGCGACCGCCGCGAAGAAGAACGCCAGCGCGACAACACGACGCGACAGGCGGAACGCAAACAACTCAAACATTCTTCATCCTTGGTTGACACCCCACTTCCCGTCGGCCGGGGCGGCGGCCGACATCCGCCGGGCCGTAAAGCTTCCGGATGTGGCGAGAAAAAGACACGGCTCGTCTGCGAATGGCTGCGATGATTTTGTGCTGGTGCTGGTGCAATGCCGCCGCATTGCGGACAACAGCATTAACTGCGATCCTGCAGAGGCGGCTTGAAGAGAGGGAAATCGTTAATGCCCCACGCCACGACCAGGGACGACGTCCGCATCTATTTCGAAGAGGCGGGTCAGGGAACGCCGATCATTTTTCTGCACGAGTTTGCGGCCGACTACACCAATTGGGAGCCGCAGATGCGCTACTTCTCGCGCGGCCACCGCTGTATCACCTACTCTGCGCGCGGCTACACGCCGTCGGACGTGCCCGAGGGCGAGGTCTACAGCTACACGCACTTCTACACCGACGCGCTCGCGGTGCTCGATCATCTCGGAATCGCGCGCGCGCATCTCGTCGGTCTTTCGATGGGCGCCTACTCGTCACTGCAGATCGGATTGAACGCGCCGCAGCGTGCGCTATCGATGACGCTGGCCGGCGTCGGCTCGGGTTCTGAAATCGAGAACCTGGAGGCCTGGCGCAAGCAGTGCCGCGCCAATGCCGAGCAATTCGAGACGCTGGGCTCCGCCGAGGTCGCAAAGGTCACGCGCGAGGCGCCGAGCCGGATTCCCTTCCTGGTGAAGGACCCGCGCGGGCATGCGGATTTCTATGCTGCGTTGGCACGGCACGACGCCAAGGGCTCGGCGCGCACGATGCGCGGCTTCCAGGGCGGCCGCCCCTCGATCTACACGATGACCGACGCGATCAAGGGCGTCGCGACGCCAGCACTGATCATCTGCGGCGACGAGGACGATCCCTGCATCGGGCCGAGCCTGTTCTTGAAGAAGCACCTGCCCGCAGCCGGACTGGCGATGTTTCCGAAGTCCGGTCACGTGCTCAATCTCGAGGAGCCAGCGCTGTTCAACGCGAGCGTGGAGCGGTTCGTGACGTTGGTGGAAGCGGGGCGTTGGCCGGTGCGGGATCCGCGGTCGCTCGCTGTCGGTTAGCCAGTCGTTCCGGGATGGTCCGAAGGACCAGACCCGGAACCTCGAGATTCCGGGTTCGCTCTTCGAGCGCCCCGGAATGACGCCTCCGGGGTCACTTCCCCTCGCCTCTGCTCAGCAGAAACACCGCCTGCTCGCCGAACATGTTCCACACCCACCAGGGCAGGTTCAGCGGGACCGGGCGGCCGTAGAGATCGAGCGCCACCGAGCGCTCCATCTTGACGTTGATCTCGTCACACAGCTGCACGAAATCCTTGATGGTGCAGAAGTGGATGTTGGCGGTGTCGTACCAGGTCGCCGGCAGGTTCTCGGTGCGCGGCATGTGGCCGCCGATCAGGAGCTGGAGCCGCATCTTCCAGAAGCCGAAATTCGGGAACGAGACGATGGCGCGGCGTCCGATGCGCAGCAGATTCTCCAGCACCACGCGCGGCTGTCGCGTCGCCTGTAGCGTCTGCGACAGGATCACGTAGTCGAACGCATCATCGGGATAATTGACGAGGTCGGTGTCCGCATCGCCCTGCACCACCGCAAGGCCCTTGGCGACGCAGCGGTTGACGCCCTCCCGCGACAGCTCGATGCCGCGGCCATCGATGCCGCGGGTCTCCAGCAGCTGAAGCAGATCGCCCTCGCCGCAGCCGACGTCGAGCACCTTGGAGCCGGGCTTGACCATGTCGGCGACCAGGAGATGGTCGGCGCGATACTGACCGGAGGGCCCGGTCGCAAGACCGCCGAGCGGCAGCACTTCCTGTACGCTCATCGCTCGCCGCCCTTCTTGCCCGTGAGCCCACGCGCCTTGCCCGCCGATTGCAGGAAGGCGCGGGAGATGTCGAAGAATTCGGGCACGTCGAGCAGGAAGGCGTCATGGCCGCGATCGGTCTCGATCTCGGCGAACGACACCCGCGCGCTCGATGCATTCAGCGCGTGCACCAGGGCGCGCGATTCCGAGGTCGGAAACAGCCAGTCGCTGGTGAAGGAGACCACGCAGAATCGGGTCGCAATTCCCGCGAACGCCTTTGCCAGCACGCCACCATGGTCGGCGGCGATGTCGAAATAGTCCATCGCGCGCGTCAGATAGAGATAGGAGTTGGCATCGAAACGCTCGACGAAGGAAGAACCCTGGTAGCGCAGATAGGATTCGACCTGGAAGTCGGCATCGAACGAGAAGGTCGGCAACTCGCGGTCCTGCATGCGCCGGCCGAACTTGCGATGCAAGGCCGCGTCCGAGAGATAGGTGATGTGTGCCGCCATCCGTGCCACCGCGAGCCCGCGATGCGGATGGATGCCGCGATCGGCATAGCCACCACCGTGCCAGTCGGGATCGGCCATCACGGCCTGGCGGCCGAGCTCGTGGAAGGCGATGTTCTGCGCCGAGTGCCGCGTCGCGCAGGCGATCGCCAGCGCGGAGAACACGCGGGCCGGATAGGCGGCAGTCCATTGCAGCACCTGCATGCCGCCCATCGAGCCACCGACGACCGCAAATAGCGTGTCGATGCCGAGCCGGTCGATCAGCATGGCCTGCGCCCGCACCATGTCGGGAATGGTGATGACGGGAAAATCCAGGCCCCAGACCTTGCCGGTGGCGGGATTGATCGAGGCCGGCCCGGTCGAGCCCATGCAGCCGCCGATCACGTTCGAGCAGATGATGAAGTAGTGCTTGGGATCGATGGGTCGGCCAGGACCGACCAGCGTCTCCCACCAGCCCGGCTTGCCGGTGACGGGATGCACGTTGGCGACATGCTGGTCGCCGGTCAGCGCATGGCAGATCAGCACCGCGTTGGAGCGATCGGCGTTGAGCTCGCCATAGGTCTGGTAGGCAATCTGGAACGGGGTGAGATCGACGCCGCAATCGAGCCGCAGCGGCTGCTCGGTGCCGAAATGCGCGACCTGCGAGCTCGGATGATCCACCTCATGCGATCGCTCATCAGCACTGATCGCAGGACTGGGTATCGACTTGACGCCAACCATCTGACCATCGACCTCGTTTGCGATCAACGCGTGACCGCCACTTGCATCAGGCCATGAAAAACCCGGCCTGAACGATAGGTTCGGCCGGGATCGGAAGCGTCCCCGGCCTGTTTAGCGAGTTTTTTAACGTGGCTGCAAGCCGGCCGGCTCAAATGACCACGGAACAGGCAAAAGCTACCGTCTTGGGCGGTTTTCGTCAAGTCGCGGCCCGGATCGGCCCAATTCGCCTTTGTCGCGTCGCCCGCAAAGCACGTCATTTCTCTTTGCTTTCGCCGCCCCGACTGCCTAATCAGGACATCCCCTCGAAACCATCGCAGTCAGATATGTCCCAACGTCCGCCCGCGCCACCATCGCTCCAGGAACTGCGCAAGGAGATCGACGCGATCGACGAGGGGATGCATCGCCTGTTGATGCAGCGCGGCGACATCATCGACCGCTTGATCCAGGTGAAGCAGACCCAGGAAGTCGGCTCGGCGTTCCGTCCGGCACGCGAGGCCGCCATGATGCGCGAGATCGTGCAGCGTCATCGCGGCATCCTGCCGCTCGACACGGTCGAGAGCATCTGGCGCGTCATCATCTCGACCTTCACCTATGTGCAGGCGCCGTTCTCGGTGCATGCCGACATCTCGGTGAGCGAGCCGGCGATGCGCGATTCCGCGCGCTTTCATTTCGGCTTCACCGTGCCTTACGTCGCGCATTTCAGCGCGCAGGCCGCGGTCGAGGCGGTGGCGAAATCCAAGGGCGATCTGGCGCTGGTCTCGGCGACCTCGAGCCGCACGCCGTGGTGGCTGGAGCTGGAAGCCGACGGTGCGCCCAAGATCATCGCACGGATGCCGTTTGTCGAGCGCGCCGACCATCCGGCCGCACTGCCGGTGTTCGCGATCTCGCGCGTCGCCGACAGCGCCCTGGTGACGGAGGTCGAGACCTTCAGCGTGCGCGTCTCCGGATGGAACGCCGAGGTCGCGCGCGCCCTGTCGCCGCTCGCCGAGATCGTGGCGGTGCCCGATACCGCCTTCGACGGCGCGGCGCTGCTGGTCTCGGTCACGAGCGCGACCAGCATCGACAAAATCAAAGCTGCCCTGATCGAGGCGGGGGCCTCGGTGCGCTCCACGGCCCTCGTCGGCAGCCACGCAACACGCTATACGGTGCCCCCGACCGGGGCGAAATCGTAAGTCGCGCGCCGCCCCGCCATTTTCGGAGTTCAAGATGTCCCGCCCCGTGCCGAATCCCGGCATTCTCGATATTGCGCCCTACACGCCCGGCAAGAGCCCGGTCGCCGAGCCGGGCCGCAAGGTGTTCAAGCTCTCCGCCAACGAGACGCCGTTCGGGCCCTCGCCCAAGGCGATCGAAGCCTTCAAGCGCGTCGCGGATCATCTGGAAGACTATCCGGAAGGCACCTCGCGCGTGCTGCGCGAGGCGATCGGCCGTTCGTTCGGACTCGACCCCAACCGCATCATCTGCGGCGCCGGGTCGGACGAAATCCTCAATCTGCTTGCGCACACTTATCTCAGCCACGGCGACGAGGCGATCTCGACCACGCACGGCTTTTTGGTCTACCCGATCGCAACCATGGCGGTCGGCGCCAAAAACGTCATCGCTCCCGAGAAGAACCTCACCTGCGACGTCGACGCCATCCTGAAGGCGGTGACGCCGAAGACCAAGCTGGTCTGGCTCGCCAACCCCAACAATCCGACCGGGACCTATGTGCCGTTCGACGAGGTCAAGCGGCTGCGCGCCGGCCTGCCGTCGCACGTGCTCCTGGTGCTGGATGCCGCCTATTGCGACTACGTTTCTCGTAACGACTATGAAATGGGGATCGAGCTCGTCGCCACCACCGAGAACACGGTGGTGACGCACACCTTCTCCAAGATCCACGGTCTCGCTGCGCTGCGCATCGGCTGGATGTTCGGCCCCGAGCACATCATCGACGCCGTCAACCGCATCCGCGGCCCCTTCAACGTGTCGACGCCGGCGATGTACGCCGCCGTCGCCGCGATCGAGGACACCGCGCATCAGGCGATGTCGAAGCAGTTCACCGAGACCTGGCGCAACTGGCTCACCGAGGAGATCGGCAAGCTCGGGCTGAAGGTGACGCCGAGCGTCGCCAATTTCGTGCTGATCCATTTCCCGACCGACAAGGGCAGGACCGCTGACGACGCCGACGCCTTCCTCACCAAGCGCGGCCTCGTGCTGCGCGGCTTAAAGAACTACGGCCTGCCGCATTCGCTGCGCATGACCATCGGCACCGAGGAGGCCAACCGCCTCGTGGTCGACGCCTTGCGCGACTTCATGGCCGGCAGATGAGCAGCGCGCCGCACTTCCAGCGCGTCGCGCTGATCGGCTTCGGCCTGATCGGCGGCTCGATCGCGCGTGCTGCGAAGCTCCAGGGGCTGGCCGGCGAGATCGTCACCACCGCGCGCTCGGAGAAGACGCGCGCGCGCGTCGCCGAGCTCGGCATCGTCGATGAGGTGGTGGCGACCAATGCCGAAGCGGTGAAGGATGCCGATCTCGTCATCCTCTGCATTCCCGTCGGCGCCTGCGGCCCCGTGGCGCAGGAGATCGCGCCGCACCTGAAGCCCGGCGCTGTCATCTCCGACGTCGGCTCGGTCAAGGGCGCGGTGGTCAGGGACATGGCGCCGCATCTGCCGAAATCGGTTCATTTCGTGCCGGCGCATCCCGTCGCCGGCACCGAGCATTCCGGGCCGGATTCAGGTTTCGCCGAGCTCTTCATCAACCGCTGGTGCATCCTGACTCCGCCCGAAGGCGTCGACGCCGCGGCCACCGACCGCCTGCGCGCGTTCTGGGCGGCCATGGGCGCCAAGGTCGAGGTGATGACGCCGGATCATCATGACCTCGTGCTCGCGATCACCAGCCATCTGCCGCATCTGATCGCCTACACCATCGTCGGCACCGCCGACGAATTGGCGCAGGTGACGGAATCCGAGGTGATCAAGTTCTCGGCGGGCGGTTTTCGCGATTTCACCCGCATCGCAGCCTCCGACCCGACGATGTGGCGTGACGTGTTCCTCGCCAACAAGGAGGCCGTGCTGGAAATGCTCGGCACCTTCACCGAGGATCTGGCAAAACTCACCCGCGCGATCCGCCGCGGCGACGGCGAAGCGCTGTTCGACCACTTCACCCGCACCCGCGCCATCCGCCGCGGCATCGTCGAGATCGGCCAGGATTCGGCTGCGCCCGATTTCGGCCGGCAACATGGGGCGCTGAAGAAGCCGTAGAGGCGCCTCCTGATATTCCGTCGTTCCGGGGCGACGCGCAGCGTCGAACCCGGAATCCCGAGATTGTAGCGCGAGATTCCGGGTTCACGCGTCGCGTGCCCCGGAATGACGGCAAGTCAATACAGCGGCGGGATCTGGCCGACCTTGACCGGGCCGAGCAGGACGGCGCCGTCGACGAATTTCAGCGGGAAGCTGCGCGCCTTCTTGCCTTCCAGCGTGCTCTCGGTGCCGATCGAGTTGATGCCGGCGGCAAGGCCGGCATTGGCGTTCTGCTTGATGACCTTGCCGAGGCCGGGCACGGCGCGGTCGAGCGCGCCGAACAGATTGGTGAGGTCCTGCGACTTCACCCCGGGCGCGACGCGATCGAGCGTTGCCTGCGGCACGCCCTCCTCCAGCATCTTCTCGATGCCGAGCGCCGGGATCACGCGCTCGAGGCCGGTCACCGTCATCTGCAACTCGCCGTCGAGCCTGCCGCTGGCGGAGAGGCCGAGCGTGCCGGCGGCGACCGCGATCATCTCGCCCTGCTGGATCCGCGACTGTACGATCTCGATATGACCCCCGGCGGCCTGGATCTCGCGGAAACGCTGCGGCCAGGGCTTTGGCGTGAGGTCGGAGAGGCCGGTGATCTTGGCGCGCGTGTCCGCCTCGAACGGCTCGGCGAGCAGGGGATGCACGCCCTGGATGCTGCCCTGCGCGAGGTGGAGCACGGTCTCGATCACAGGGTGATCGGCCGACGATCCCTCGGCGAGGCGGCCGTGCAGCTCGATCTGCTTGGCGCGCGCCAGCGGCACCTGCACGCTGCCGTCGAGCCGGTTGAGCGAGGGATCGTCGAATACGATGGAGGCCCGATCAGGCACGGCCGGCAGGCCGACCACGCTGCTGCGGCCCTTGCTCCAGTTCACCACGAAGGTGTTTTGCGTGACGCCGTCCGTCAGCGTCGCGGGCGCGGAGAATTCGGCGATGACGAGCTTGGGATCGTAGACCTGGGCGACGACCAGGATGTTGTCGAGCTTGGCCGTGAACGGCGTCTTGCTCGCATTCTGCGAAATCAGGGCGACGCTGGCGCCGGAGCACTGGACCTCGAAGCGGAACGGAAAGCCGGCGATCGAGCGCTTGGCGCAATCATAGATGCGGCCGGACTTGGCCTCCTGCGCCCGCCAGGCGTCCGCGGCAATCTCGGCCCGCGAGGCCGCATAGAACCAGAAGCAGCTCCACGCGACGGCGAGGATCAGGACGAAAACGGGGGCGATGAAAAGGCCCCAACGGGAACGGCGGCCTGCGGCAACGGTCATATTGGACATGCGGCGACCCTTTGATCCCGGATTTTGGCAAATGTAAGCGGGGCCGGCCTGCGACGAAAGGCGCAGAAATCGCTTCGCATGGGCGCAGGGTTCTGGTAGCCGTGCCCGAAATGTCCGAAATCACCCTCCCCTCCGTCACGACGGCCGCAGGCGACCTCTGGGTGTTCGGCTATGGCTCGCTGATGTGGCGGCCAGGCTTCGAGTTCGAGGAGCGCGTTCCGGCGCGGCTGGTCGGCGAGCATCGTGCGCTCTGCGTCTATTCCTTCGTGCATCGTGGCACGCCGGAGAAGCCGGGCCTTGTGCTCGGCCTGGACCGCGGCGGTGCCTGCCGCGGCATCGCCTTCCGCGTCGCCGAGAAGAACCGCGCCGACGTCGTCGCCTATTTGCGCGCGCGCGAGCAGGTCACCTCGGTCTATCGCGAGGTGACGCGCTCGGTATGGCTGGAGAACGATGCGCGCCAGCGCGTGTCCGCGCTCGTCTATGTCGTCGACCGCGGCCATGTGCAATATGCCGGCCGGCTGTCGCTCGCCGAACAGTACCGCCATGTGGTCCAGGGCCACGGCCAATCCGGCGCCAACCGCGACTACGTCACCGCAACAGTGAAGGCGATCGAGGCCGAAGGCTTTCGCGACGCGCAGCTGCACCAGCTCGCATCGATGCTGCATGGTGATGCGCATTCCCTGCACCCGCCGGCTGCAGATGAAGACCGCGAAAGCCGCTAGCCAGTCGGCGCGTAGCTCGGTGCCGAGCCGATCAACTGTTCCTGCTCTTTCCGGCCCGCTTCGACGAGACGACCGGTCGCGTCCTCGATCGCGGCTTGCACGCGCGCGAGAAACTCGTCCTTCGGCAGACCCGGCGGCAACGGATCGAGGAACTCCACCACGAGCGTGCCGGGATAGCGCATGAAGGTGCGGCGGGGCCAGAACAGGCCGGAGTTGAGCGCGATCGGCAGGCACGGCACGCCGCAGGACGAATAGATCTGCGCAAAGCCGGTCTTGTAGTCGGGCGGCGCGCCGGGCGCACGGCGCGTGCCTTCCGGAAAGATGACGAGCTGCTTTCCGCTGCGCACCGCCTCGCGCGCCCGCCGCGTCATGTCGAGCAGCGCCTTCACGCCGGCATTGCGGTCGATCGCGATCATCCCGGTCTTGGCCAGGAATTGGCCGAACACCGGGATCTGCATCAGCTGGCGCTTGAGGATGAAGATCGGGCGATTGAAGAAGCCCGGCAGCACGAAGGTCTCCCAGAACGACTGGTGCTTGGCCGCGATCACCAGCGGTCCGTTCGGGATGTTCTCGACACCGCGGAATTCGACCTTGATATTGCAGACCACGCGCATCAGGACCAGCGTCGCCTTGGCCCACCATTCGGCGACTGTCAGCATGGCGCGCGGCGGCAATGCGAAGGTCGGCAGCGCTACGATCGCGAGGCAGACCAGCACGGCGTAGAACAGCACGTTGAACACGAGCGATCGCAGGAAAATCAGAAACATCGACGATCCGATAAATTTGCCGGTCAATTGGCCTGTCAGTTGGCTTGGGCGGTGGCGGGCCGCCTCGGCTGCAGGCCTGCAGGCTGCTCCGACACTTCGGGCCAAAGGTCAATCCCGAAATCCTCCAGCCGCACCCTGAGCTCGGCCGCGATGTACTTGACATATTCCGACAGCAGGAGCCGCAAGGTGGACGCCGAGGTCCACCACGGCTCCTCGCGCCATTTGTCGCCGACCACCGCGAACGGGATCAGCGTCGTCTGCGGCATCGCATGGGAGAACTCCACCAGCGCGCGCGGCATGTGGTAGTTCGAGGTGACCACGATCAGCGACTTGAAGCGGCGTCCCTCGGCCCAGCGCCGCGCCTCCGCCGCATTGCCGCGGGTCGAGAGCGCGGAGCGGTCGAGGTCGACGCAGCAGGTCATGAAGGACTGGTTCTCCGGCAACGTCCTGGAGATGTCGTTCGCCGTCGAGGTCGGATGCACGCCGGAGATCAGCAGCCTCCTGCCATAGCCGGCCGCGAGCAATTCCATCGCGTCCGACACCCGCGAGGAGCCGCCGGTCAGGACGACGATGCCGTCCGCCTTGCTGCCCGGCGCGATCTCGCCGCCCCGCAAATGCGACAGGAACGCAACGAAGCCCGCCGCGGCCCCGACGAAGGCGAGCGCAATCGTCGACACCACGGCCGCGCGCAGCCAGCCGCGCGGCAGTTTCGGCCATCGATCGTCGGTCGGCGAGGTCATGTGATGTCGGCAGTCCCTTCCCTGAAGCGATTTTAGGACGTTTTGAGGCGAAGTGGAGTCCGGTTTATCTGGCCTAGTCGATGTCATTCAGCGTCGCGAACAGCGTCTGGCGCGAGGCGACCGCAGTGACGGCGCCGATCAGCACCGCCTGCACAGCGAGCACGACATAGCCGGACGGCCGCAGCGAGAAGGTGCCGAGCAGGGCTGCGAACTGGTCACCGACCGGCGTGCCGGAAAACCAGCCGGCGATCGACTCGGAGAAGCCGAACAGCAGCATGGCGACGCCACCGCCGATCACGCCACCCTCCAGCCCCAAGCGGAGGAAATGGCGCAGGAAGTGGTTGGCGATGTAGCGGTCGCCGGCACCGACGAAATGCAGCACCTCGACGATCGGGCGGTTCGCCGCCATGGCGCCGCGGGTGGCGAACGAGACGGAGATGATCGTGGCGACGATGACGAGCGCGAGGATGCCGAGACCAGCAAGCACGGTGGCGTTGGTCATCGAGCGCATCCGCTCGATCCAGGCGCGATGATCGTCGACGCTGGCGCCCGGTGCGACCTGGCTCACCCGGGCGCGCAAGGCACCGAGATCGAGCGGCGTGCCGGGTTGCACCCGCGCGATGATCATGCGCGGCACCGGCAGATCGTCCATCGACAGCCCGGTGCCAAGCCAGGGCTCGAGCAGCTTGCCGCTCTCCTCCTTGCTGAACGGCTTGACCTCGACGATGCCGGCTTGCGCCCGCATCGCCTCTGTCACCGCGGCCGCGTCGCGTTCGAGATCGCGGCCGGTTTGCGGACGAACCTGGATGGTGATTTCGCTCGCGACTTCCGACTGCCATTCCGCGGCGGAGGCACTCACCAGCAGCACCGTACCCGTGGTCATCGAGGCGAGAAAGGTCATGATGGCAACGACGGCGACCAGCGCCCGGCCCTGGATCGAGGCGCGCGGCACGATCGGCGACATGTTGCGCGCCTTGGCCGGCAGCTGCGGACGCTCCTGTCCGAGGTCGACCAGCACGCCGCGCTCGTCCAGCCTACTCATAGACGTGCAGCCGTCCCTGATGCAGCACCAGCCGCCGCGCCTCGTACTGGTCCATCAGGCCGATGTCGTGGGTCGCGATGATGACGGCCGTGCCCGACTTGTTGAGCTCGATGAAGAGCCGCAGCAGGCGACGCCCCAGCGTCGGGTCGACGCTGCCGGTCGGCTCGTCCGCGAGCAGCAGCTGCGGCCGCGAGATCACGGCGCGCGCGATCGCCGCGCGCTGCTTCTCGCCGCCCGACAGGATCGGCGGCAGCGCGTCCATGCGGTCGCCGAGTCCGACCCAGCGCAGCAGATCGATCACCTCCTTGCGGTAGCTCGACTCGCTGCGACCCATGACACGGAACGGCAGCGCGACGTTCTCATAGGTCGTCATGTGGTCGAGCAGGCGGAAGTCCTGGAGCACGATGCCGATGCGCTTGCGCAAATCGGCGATCTCGTCCTTGCCGAGCTGCGAGATGTCGTGGCCGAACAGATTGACGAGGCCTCGCGTCGGCCGATGCGACAGAAAAAGCAGGCGCAGCAGCGAGGTCTTGCCAGCACCGGACGGACCGGTGAGGAACTGGAATGAATGCGCCGGGATCTGGAAACTGAGGTCGCGCAGGATCTCCGGCCCCAGACCGTAACGCAGTCCGACATTTTCGAACCGAACCAAGCTCAGCTCCGTTCGAGAGGGGGCGCGGGTCGCCGCAGTACAGCGCTCCGCCATGCACGATCACCGGGTTTTGCCGCCGTTATGGTTTCCGGTTCGTTAACGGTCCGCCTGTAGCATATTTGACAGCATCCTGCCGCCCGGTTCTCCGCGACGGGGTATCGTCAAGATCTCGTTCTCCGTCCATGCATCAAGGCTCGTCCATGCATATCGTCTGCCCCCATTGTATGACATCCTACGCCATCAAGCTCGCGAGCCTGGGAGCGAACGGGCGGGCGGTCCGCTGTTCCCGCTGCAAGGAGACCTGGATCGCCCATGCCGAGGATGCCATCGAGGAGGCGTCCGTTCCGGCGATGGCCGCAGCCAGCCAGGCCGACGACCAGTCCGACCTCGCCGAGCAGTGGAATTCCTATGCCAAGGACGACAGCGGCGCCGATGCACCGGTCGTCGACAGCCCCTCGATCGCCAGCGACTGGCCCGATGAAGCAGCCAAGGAAACCGAGGACGAGTGGTCGGCGGCGGCCCGGGAGGCCGAGGAGGAGGTCGCCGGCGCGCAACACCAATCCTGGTTCCGCGGCCTATTCCGTCGCCCCGGTGCGCGGGTCAGCCGCCCCGCCGCCGCTACGGCTCCCCGAAAATCCTATTTTGGCCTGCCGACCGCCTGTGCGGCGATGGGCGCGCTGGTGCTGGCGCTGGTGATCTGGCGGGGCGACGTGGTGCGGCTGCTGCCGCAGACGGCAGCGTTCTACAAGCTGGTCGGGCTCGAGGTGAACCTGCGAGGCCTTGCCTTCAAGGACGTGAAGCTCTCCAGCGAGACCGTAGACGGTAAGCAGGTGTTGGTGATCGAGGGCGTGATCGTCGGCGAGGGCAAGAAGCCGCTCGATATCCCGCGGCTGCGCTTCGCCGTGCGCGACGCGCAAGGCGCGGAGATCTACGCCTGGAATACGGTGCTGGAGCAGACCGTGCTGCGGCCCGGCGAGCGCGCCTTCTTCCGCTCGCGCCTCGCCTCGCCGCCGCCGGAGGGCCGCAATATCGACGTGCGCTTCTTCAACCGGCGCGACATTGCCGGCGGCAGCGTGTAATCAGCTGCTAGAGTTCCGCACGGGAAGGTGGTCCCATGCCCAAAATCCTGATCGCTGACGACGAGGATTCGATGCGCACGCTGGTGGCGCGCGCCATCGCCATGGACGGCCACGAGACCGTCACCGCGCAGGACGGCGCCGAGGCGCTGGAAATCCTGATCCGCGAGGAAGGCGCCTTCGACCTGTTGCTCACCGACATCCAGATGCCGGTCATGGATGGCATCGCGCTGGCGCTCTCCGCCGCGCGCGATTTCCCCGATTTGACCATCCTTTTGATGACCGGCTTTGCCGACCAGCGCGAGCGCGCCTCGAACCTCAATGCGCTGGTGCATGACGTCGTGACCAAGCCGTTCTCGGTCGCCGACATCCGCACTGCCGTGGCGGACGCACTGGCGGCGAAGAAGGGATAGCGCGGCAGTCGCCACACATTCCGCTGTCATGCGCCGGCTTGACCGGGGCATCCAGTACGCCGCGACGGACGTGGCAAGAGCGAACTCTTCGAGGCCGGCCTCTGGAATACTTGGATCGCCCGGTCAAGCCGGGCGATGACACCGAGTCAAAAATCCTTCAGCAGTCGTTCGATGTAATCGAGCTCGATCTGCGGGCGCGAGCTGTCGCCGAGACGGCGGCGGAGCTCTTCGAGGATGCGGCGGACGCGCTGGGCGTCGATCTCGCCCGGAATCTTGACGGTGTAGTCATCGCTGAGATCGCGGCCGTGAAGCGGGCGCCCCAGCGGATCGGTCTGGCTGCCGCCGCTCTGCTGACGGCCGGCCCGATTGCCGGGGCCATCGCCCTGCCCGTCGCCATCGCCCTGCTGCATCGCCTCGGCCATCTTCTGCGCGCCCTTGCGCATGGCCTCGAGAGCCTTGCCCTGCGAGTCCACGGCGCCGTCGGCATTGCCCTCGCCGAGCTTCGAGCCGGCATCCCCCATGGCGTCGTCGGCGGCGTCGAGGCTGCCGTCGTCATCGCCCTGGTCGCCGTCCTGATCGCCGTTCTGGCTCGGGTCGCCCTGCTGGCCCTTCTGTCCCTGCTGACCTTTCTGGCCCTTTTGCCCCTTCTGCGCGAGGCCGCGCTTGGCGAGCTCGTCCTGCAGCTTCTTCAGGCGGTCGCGCAGCGACTGCTGATCCTGCTGCAGGTCCGACATCGACTGGTCGCCCTGCTTGCCGCGCGAGCGATCGCGCCGGGAATCCTGGCCCTGCTTGAACGTCTTGTCGCGCAATTGCTGCTGCTTGCGGATCATGTCACTCAGCTCGTTGAGCGCCTGCTCCATCTCGCTGTCGCCGGATTGCCCCGGCTGCGCCATCTGGAGATTTTCCATGATCTGCGCGAGCTGCTCGAGCAGGCGCTGCGCCGCCTCCTTGTTGCCTTCGCGTGCGGCCTTCTCGATCTGCCGCAGGAGGTCGTCCAGATCGCGCTGCGTGACGACGTTACGATCGCGGCTGGAGGATTGGCTCCGCTCCGTCGCCCGCTTGTACTCCTCGAGCTTCTGGATGGCATCGGACTGATTGCCGAGGCTCTTGCCGGATTCTTTCTGCCTGAGGCTGTCGCCGGACTCCTGCATCGCCTTTTCGGCGCTGTCGAGCAGCGCATCGGGATCCTGACCCAGCTGGGCAGCGGCCGGCGGGACGCCACCGAGCAGCAGGGCGAAGCAGGCGAACGACATCGCCTTCAAGACTGGCACGCGCGCTAGCTTCCGCATTTCCGGTCTCGCGTGAACTGGTTGGTCTGATCGTCCCCCGCCTTGTTGGCACGGCTGTTCGCCGACTTTCGATAGGCCTGAAGCTGCTCGCGCAACGCGTCCTGCTGCTGCGCCAGCTCTGCGAGCTGCTCGGGCGTCGCATGCTGAGTCTTCTGTCGCAGCTCGATCGCCTTGTCGAGGATGAGCTGGACCTCCGCCGGGAACGGCTGCCGCGGCCCGAGCGGGTTCTGCTCGGCGCGCCGGGCGAGATCGCGCACCTTGCCGGCCATGGCCTCGCGAAGCTTTTGCGTCAGCACCCTGAGCTCGTCCTCGCCGGCACCGCGATCCAGCGCCGCCTTGAGCGCGTCCTGCGCCGAACGCAGCGCGGCGTTGACGCTGCCGGCAACGCCGTCGTCCTCGATGGTGACCGCGAAGGCCCACATGCTCGCCACCACATTGCGCAGCGCATCGTCCGTGCGGGCAGCCTCGAGCTGGGTCGCGAGGCTCCGAAGGCCGAGATAGCAGCCGGCATCCGGCGTGAACAATTCGGGTGCGATCATCAGCGCGTCGAGCGCGGTGTAGACGTCCGAATTCCTGTTGGCGTCGAGCGCGAGGATGCGGCGCTGCTCGATCAGCGCGCGCGCCAGCGAGTTGGTGAACAGGCGCTCGGGCAGGCGCATGTTGAAGGGTTCGCTCTTGGCCTCGTTGCCGGCCTCGTCCTTGGCCGTGAGCGTCAGCGTCACGTCGGCGCCGGCATAGGGATCCTCGCTGAGGTCCTTCACCGTCTGGCCGACGCCGTTGCGGGTGCGCGCGTTCGGCAGCACGAGCGGGAATTGCGGCGGCTCGAACAGCGGCCGCGCCGCGGCCTTGCCGTCGGAATCCTTGCCGCCATTCTTGGCGTCGTCGGAGCGCAAGGCAATGTGCGCATCTGCACCGGTCACGCCGTAATCGTCCTCGATCTTGTAGGAGAGCTGCAGCCCGCCGCGCGCCTGGCGCTCGGGATCCTTGGCGAGCGTGATCGTCGGCGCACGGTCCGGCGTTGCCGCGAACGCCCATTGCGGCTGCCCGGAGGGCGCGCGGACATGCGCGGTGCCGTCACCGGTGATGGCAAAATGCTTCTCATTGGTGCCCTTGGGCGCGGCCTCCGCGGGAGCGACCTCCTTGAGGCCGCCGGAGACGACGACATCCAGGCTGCCGCCGGACGAGCGCACGATCAGGGTCGAGCCTGCGGGAACAGCAAGCGGCCCGCTAGCGGGCAGCGCCGCGGCCTCCTTGTTGGCGGCCGACAGGATGACCGGCGGCTTGCCGGTGTAGAGCGGCGGGGTGACCCAGGCATCGACGCGAACATTGGCGGGCGCCAGCACGCCGTTCCAGTCGAACGCGGCGCCGAGCCGCATGGCGCGCTCATCGCCGGCCGCAAAGAAGGTCGCCACCAGCAGCACCATGACCGGCGCACGCAGCGCCCAGGGATCATGCAGCGCGAGCCGCGGATGCGGCAGGCCGGCGCGGATTCGCTTGAGCGAAGCCAGCGTCCGTTCGCGCTGCGCCTGCCACAGCGCCAGTGCGACCGGATCCTGCGAGGACAGCGTGTCCATCAGCGTCGTGGCCGGGCGGTGACGTACGCCGGAGCCACGATCGAGCCGGGCAAGGGCCTCCTCGCGGCTCGGCCAGCGGAAGCGAATCAGGGGGAGCAACGCGGCGATCGCGATGCCGGCGAAGATGACAAGGCCGATGGCACGGGCCAGGAACGGAAGCGCGAGCCAGAGGCCGGCCCAGGACACCACCAGGAACAGGCCGACGACGGTCAGCAGCCGCGCGAAATCTGGCCAGGCACGCTCCCACGCGATGGCATAGACAGCCCGATCGAGGGCCTGCGCCAGCTTCAGCCGCGACAGAGCGTCACTGTTGCGGATCGAGTCCGACGGGTCGGGGGTGACGCCGTTCAATCAGCTC
The DNA here is from genome assembly GCF_045571495.1 of Bradyrhizobium centrosematis. Classification (NCBI taxonomy): domain Bacteria; kingdom Pseudomonadati; phylum Pseudomonadota; class Alphaproteobacteria; order Hyphomicrobiales; family Nitrobacteraceae; genus Bradyrhizobium; species Bradyrhizobium centrosematis. Next base: position 1,015,945 of record NZ_CP120703.1, on the reverse strand, counting down.
TCCAGGTTGCCCGGTAGAGAGAAGCGTACCACAACGGCAGCACTGAGGCATCCGTTCCTGTACGGGAGACACCCCTTTTCCCGCATAACACGAGGACGTGACTGGCCCGGGCCAACCCCGTAATTTCCGCGCGCCACCCAAGACAAGGAAGCAAGGGGAACGCCATGGACAAGAAGATGCACGACAAGGGCCTGGAGGTCCGCAAAGCGGTGCTGGGCGAGGCCTATGTCAACAATGCCCTGAAGAACGTCGACGATTTCAACCGTCCGTTCCAGGAGATGCTGAACGAATATTGCTGGGGCACGGTGTGGGGCCGCGACGAACTGCCGCGCAAGACCCGCAGCATGCTCAACATCGCGATGATCGCGATCCTCAACCGCCAGCACGAATTCCGCGCGCATCTGAAGGGCGCGCTGACCAACGGCGTCACCCGCGAGGAAATCCGCGAGATCCTGATGCAGGTCGCGATCTATGGCGGCATGCCCGCCGCGGTCGACAGCTTCCGCATCGCGCGCGAGGTGTTCGCGGAGATCGACGGCAAGGCGTGAGGAACGTGTAGTGAGAGGCGCGCCGTCTCTCCTCATCGTCGTCCCGGACAAGCGAAGCGCAGCGTAGCGGTGATCCGGGACCCAGAACTACAGGACGCTGTGACTATGGGGACTCGGAGTTACACTTTCGCGCCACGACTTCTTCCTGGGGTTCTGGGTCCCGGATCTGCGCGCGCTGAAGGCGCGCTTGTCCGGGACGACACCAGGCATGAGCACGGATTTTCGCGATAACAACGAATAACAAGCACAAGGAAGCACCATGGACATCGGATTCATCGGCCTCGGAAACATGGGCTTCCCGATGGCGCGGCGGCTGATCGAGGCCGGGCACAGGCTCGTCGTGTTCGACACGCGCAAGGAGGTCGCAGGCAAGCTGGTGGCGCTCGGCGCGAGCGCCGCAACCTCGCCGAAGGACGTCGCCGACCAGGTCGAGACGGTGATGGCGAGCCTGCCTTCGCTGCAGGCTTCGCTCGAGGTTGCAACCGGCGCGAACGGCGTGATCGAAGGCAAGCGGGCCAAACGCTTCATCGATCTCTCCACGGTCGGCTCGGCGATGGCCGTGAAGATTCACGGCCTCCTCGCCAAACGAGGCATCGTACAGATCGACTGTCCCGTCTCCGGCGGCGTCGGTGGCGCCGAGAAGGGCACGCTGGCGGTGATGGTGTCGGGGCCGAAGGCGGAGTTCGAGCTGCTCAAGCCGGTCCTCGACGTGATCGGAAAAGTGTTCTTCATCGGCGAGAAGCCGGGCGCGGCACAGACCATGAAGCTCGCCAACAATTTCCTATCGGCGACGGCGATCGTGGCGACCTCGGAAGCCGTGGTGATGGGGGTGAAAGCCGGGCTCGATCCCGCCGTGATGATCGACGTCATCAATGCCGGCTCCGGCATGAACACGGCGAGCCGCGACAAGTTTCCACGCTCGGTGCTGCCGCGCAGCTTCGACTTCGGCTTCGCCACGGGACTGATGGTGAAGGACGTCCGCCTGGCGCTGGAGGAGATGAAGCAGCTCGGACTGTCAATGGAGGTTGCGGACGCGGTCGGGCGGCTGTGGGAGACCGTCATAGCTGCGGAAGGCGCCGAGTCCGATTTCACCGCGGCGATCAAGCCGATCGAGAAGAAGGCGGGCGTCGTGGTCGGTGGAGCGAAGGGCGGATTGGCGGGGAAGTAGCACTTCGCACTCCGCTCAATAACCACAGGACAGGGTTTGGCGAAGACTCGGATTGACCAACTTCGCCAACTTCTCCCTGTGGCTATGGGTCCCTGCTTTCCAGGGACGACACCGAGGTTATTGCACCGGCGTCGTCACCTCACAGCCACGGCGCGGGCGTATCCATCGCGATCAGCTGCTCGACCTCCACGCGCGGGCGAATGACGGCGTACTGGTCGTCCTTCACCAGCACCTCCGGCACCAACGGCCGGGTGTTGTAGGTGCCGGCCTGCACTGCGCCATAGGCCCCCGCGGTCATGATGGCGAGGAGATCGCCAGGCTTCGGCGTCGGCAGCGTGCGGTCGAGCGCGAGATAGTCACCGGTCTCGCAGACCGGGCCGACGACATCGGCCATGATGGTGGCGGCGCCCGCGGCGGGCTGCGTCACCGGCAGGATGTCGTGATGCGCCTCATACAGCGTCGGGCGAATGAGATCGTTCATCGCCGCGTCGATGATGACGAAATTCTTGCCGTCGCCGTGCTTCACATAGATCACCCCGGCGACCAGGATGCCGGCATTGCCGACGATCATGCGGCCCGGCTCGAACATCAGCGTGCAGCCGAGATTGTGGCTGACGCGCTTGACCATGGCGGCATAGGCGGCCGGCGCCGGCGGCGCCTCGCGGTCCATGTAATAGGGAATGCCGAGACCGCCGCCGAAATCGACGTGGCTGATGTTATGGCCGTCGGCGCGCAGCGTCTGCACGAATTCGGAGAGGATACGGAACGCGGTCTCCATGCCGGAGAGGTCGGTGATCTGGCTGCCGATATGCACGTCGGTGCCGGTCACCTCGATGCCCGGCAGCTTCGCGGCGCGGGCATAGACTTCGCGGGCATGCGCGATCGGGATGCCGAACTTGTTCTCGGACTTGCCGGTCGAGATCTTGGCATGCGTGCCGGCATCGACGTCGGGATTGACGCGGAGCGAGATGCGCGCGGTCCTGCCCACCTCGGTCGCAAGGCGAGACAGCAGCTCGAGCTCGGGCTCGGATTCGACGTTGAGGCAGAGGATGTCGGCTGCGAGCGCCGCCCGCAGCTCCGTTTCGGTCTTACCGACACCGGAGAACAGGATCTTGTTCGGCGGAATGCCGGCCGCCAGCGCCCGCTTCAACTCGCCGCCGGAGACGACGTCAGCGCCGGCGCCGAGCTTGGCCAGCGTGCGCAGCACCGACTGGTTCGAGTTCGCCTTCATGGCGTAGCAGACCAGCACCTTCTCGCCGGCGAAGGCGTCGGTGAAGACGCGGTAGTGCCGCTCCAGTGTCGCGGTCGAATAGCAATAGAACGGCGTGCCGACGGCGGCGGCCAGCTCGGACAGGTTCACCGCCTCGGCGTGCAGCACGCCGTTGCGATAGTCGAAATGGTTCATGGCTTAGGCTCGGTTGTCCCGGCTTATTTCCTGCCGGGAGGTTCGTCCAGGAGCGGGTCGAGAATAAACGGTTTCTTCCGGCCCTTGGCCGCCGCGGGCGCGGCTTCCGCCCCGGAGGAGGTGGGGTCGAACAGGCTCGGCGCCTTCTGGGCCGCGGTCTCTGTATCGACGGGCGCGGCACCGGTGGCTGCAGGCGCATTGGAGGCGGTCGGCGGCAGATCCAGCGGGCCCTTGCGGCCACAGCCGGCCAGCGCAAGCGCCGTCAGGCTCAAGACAATGATGGCCCACCCCGAGCCGGCCGGGCGAAACTTTGACGTCACGACGAAATCCCCACTACGCGGGCCGCACCATACAGAGATTGGCGCGCTCTGGCGAGAGCCCGGATGACCATGAAACATCAGCGAAATTTTGCCCTCAGCCCGATTTTCGCTCTTTTTCCAGCCGTTTCAACCAGGCCTTGGCCTGCGCCGCCACGTTCTTCGGCGCGGTGCCGCCGAAGCTGGTGCGGCTCTTCACCGACGATTCGACCGAGAGCACGCCGAACACGCCCTTGGTGATCTCAGGCTCGATCGCCTGCATCTCCTTCAGCGGCAGCTCGTGCAGCGCCACGCCGCCCTCGGCGGCCTTGGCGACGATGCGGCCGGTGACGTGATGGGCCTCGCGGAACGGCATTTTCAGCGTCCGCACCAGCCAGTCGGCGAGGTCGGTCGCGGTGGCATAGCCCTCGCCCGCAGCAAGCTTCATCTTGGCTTCGTCGGGCACGAGGTCGCGGACCATGCCGGTCATGGCGCGGATCGCCAGTGACAGCGCCGCGAACCCCTCCATCGCGCCCTGCTTGTCCTCCTGCATGTCCTTTTGATACGCGAGCGGCAGGCCCTTCATCACGATCAAGAGGCCGTTGAGCGCACCGATGACGCGGCCGGTCTTGGCGCGCACCAGCTCGGCGGCGTCCGGGTTGCGCTTCTGCGGCATGATCGAGGAGCCGGTGGTGAACTTGTCGCTGAGCCGGACCATGCCGACCAGCGGCGAGGTCCAGATCACGATCTCCTCGGCAAAGCGCGACATGTGCACGGCGCAGATCGAGGCCGCCGACAGCGTCTCCAGCACGAAGTCGCGGTCGGAGACGGCATCGAGCGAGTTCGCCATCGGCCGATCGAAGCGGAGCGCCTTCGCGGTGGCGTGGCGGTCGATCGGGAACGAGGTGCCGGCCAGCGCGGCGGCGCCGAGCGGGGATTCGTTGAGCCGCTTGCGCGCATCCTGGAAGCGGCCGCGATCGCGCGCGGCCATCTCGACATAGGCAAGCAGATGATGGCCGAAGGTCACGGGCTGCGCGGTCTGCAGATGCGTGAAGCCGGGCATCACGGTGCCTGCGTGCTCCAGCGCACGCTCGACCAGGGCATGCTGGAACGCGGCGAGCGCCGCATCGGTCTCGTCGACGATGTCGCGGACGTAGAGACGGAAGTCGGTCGCGACCTGGTCGTTGCGCGAGCGCGCGGTGTGCAGGCGGCCGGCGGCCGGGCCGATCAGCTCGGACAGGCGGCTCTCGACATTCATATGGATGTCCTCGAGCGCGCGCTTGAAGGCGAAGCCGCCTTTGCCGATCTCTGACAAAATCGTGTCTAGACCCTTGCCGATATTTTTCGCATCAGAACCCGTGATGATGCCTTGGCTGGCGAGCATCGCAGCGTGGGCCTTGGACGCGGCAATGTCCTGGGCGAAGAGGTGACGATCGACGTCGATGGAGACGTTGATCTCTTCCATGATCTCATCGGGACGTTCCGAGAACCGGCCGCCCCACATCTTGTTGCTCATGACCCCTGCTCACGCCTTGATTTGCCGCACGTTTGCTGGCCGCCGCCAGCCGTATTAAGAGGCCCCTGATAGCCATATCTGCGACCGGATGACAAACGATATGCTGGACCAGAAGCCCTCCGCCACGCGCCGGATCCCCCTCGTCATCGCCACCGTGGCGATCGGGGGCCTGGCGGGCTTCGCCGCGCTGTACGGGCTCGGCTTCGGCCGGTCGCCTGGTGGTGATCCGACCTGCAAGCCGGCGGTGGCGACGGCGCAGAAAATCGCTCCGCTCGCCCATGGCGAGCTGGCGGCGCTGACCATGGCGAGCGCGCCACTGAAGCTGCCCGACCTCGCCTTCGAGGACGCCGATGGCAAGCCGAAGAAGCTGTCCGATTTCCGCGGCAAGACGCTGCTGGTGAACCTCTGGGCCACCTGGTGCGTGCCGTGCCGGAAGGAAATGCCGGCGCTGGACAAGCTCCAGGGCAAGCTGTCAGGCCCGAATTTCGAGGTGGTGGCGATCAATATCGACACCCGCGACCCCGAGAAGCCGAAAAGCTTCCTGAAAGAGGCCAATCTGGCCAGGCTCAGCTATTTTAGTGACCAGAAAGCTAAGGTTTTTCAGGATCTTAAAGCCATCGGCCGCGCCCTCGGGATGCCGACCTCGGTGTTGGTCGACCCGCAGGGCTGCGAGATCGCGACGATCGCAGGGCCGGCGGAATGGGCGAGCGAGGATGCGCTCAAGCTGATCCGGGCCGCGACCGGCAAGGCCGCCGCGGCGCTTTGAGGCTCTTCTTGCGCATGATCTGATCGGAAAACCGGTTCCCACTTTTCCGGATCATGCGGCTAGGCCGTCACGTTGAGATTGCCGCCGACACCAGGGCCGACATTGGCGAGCGAAGGCTGGCCCGCCCCGAGCAGCGTCAGGACGGTGGATCTCTCCATATCCGCGTTCTGCTTGGTCAGCGTCGCCGCGATGTTCGACTGCAGCGCGCCTTGCTGAGCGGCCAGCATGGTGCTGACCATTGCCATCATGTCCATTACGCGAACCCTCGTACCGGCCGTAACCTAGGCGCGAGAGGTTAACGCGACATGAATTGTCACACGGCCGAGGTGCCGTCAGGTGGATCAGCGCGTCGGAACCGGCTTGGCGCCGCGATAGTCGTAGAAGCCGCGCTGGGTCTTGCGGCCGAGCCAGCCGGCCTCGACGTATTTCACCAGCAGCGGGCACGGGCGGTACTTGGAGTCGGCGAGGCCCTCGTGCAGCACCTGCATGATGGAGAGACAGGTATCCAGCCCAATGAAATCGGCAAGCTCGAGCGGGCCCATCGGATGGTGCGCCCCGAGCTTCATCGCCGCGTCGATGGCCTCGACATTGCCGACGCCCTCGTACAGCGTGTAGATCGCCTCGTTGATCATCGGCAGCAAGATGCGGTTGACGATGAAAGCCGGAAAATCCTCGGAGACCGCGACCTGCTTGCCGAGCTTGGCGACGAATTCCTTTGATGTCTCGAAGGTCGAATCGTCGGTGGCGATGCCGCGGATCAGTTCCACCAGCTCCATCAGCGGAACCGGATTCATGAAGTGAATGCCGATGAAGCGCTCGGGGCGGTCGGTGGCAGCCGCAAGCCGGGTGATCGAGATCGAGGACGTATCGGAGGCGACGATTGCTTCCGGCTTCAGCACCGCGCAGAGCTCGTGGAAGATCTTGCGCTTGACCTCTTCCTTCTCGACCGCGGTCTCGATCACGAGGTCGCAATCGGCGAGATCGTCGAGCTTTTCGGCGGGCGTGATGCGCGCCATCGCCTTGGTCTTGTCGTCCTCGGAGACGGCCTTCTTGGAGACCTGACGCGCCAGATTGCCGTTGATTGTGGCCATGCCCGACTTGAGGCGGTCGGCCGAGACGTCGTTGAGCACCACGTCGAAGCCGGCGAGCGCCGCGACATGCGCGATGCCATTGCCCATCTGACCCGCGCCGATCACGCCGACCTTCTTGATCACTGCCGCCATAATGTCATCCACCGGAACGGCGCGCGAGGCGCGCGCCCTGCCTATACCCCTTTAGCCGGGAGGTCTGATTTAATCAGAACCTTGGCTCGAAACCTAGATTGGATCGCTTCGAAGGCGTGCCCCCACGCCAAGAAAACGGCTCAAAAAAGCAACACCGGCCGGAGTTATACCTCCGGCCGGTGGTTTTGAGGTCTTTTACTTGCCGAGCTTGCCGAGTTCGGTCGTCAGCTCCGGAACCGCCTGGTAGAGGTCGGCGACCAGGCCGTAATCGGCAACCTGGAAGATCGGCGCGTCCTCGTCCTTGTTGATCGCGACGATCACCTTGGAGTCCTTCATGCCGGCCAAATGCTGGATCGCGCCGGAAATGCCGACGGCGACATAGAGCTCGGGCGCCACGACCTTGCCGGTCTGGCCGACCTGCCAGTCGTTCGGGGCATAGCCGGCGTCCACCGCCGCGCGCGAGGCACCGACGCCGGCGCCGAGCTTGTCGGCGAGCGGCTCGATATACTTGGCGAAGTTCTCGCGGCTCTGCATGGCGCGGCCACCGGAGACGATGATCTTGGCCGAGGTCAGTTCGGGACGGTCGCTCTTGGCAACCTCCTCGCCGACGAAGGTCGACAGGCCGGGATCGGCGGCCGCCGCGACGGTCTCGACCGGCGCGCTGCCACCCTCGCCCGCAGCAGCGAAGGTCGAGGTCCGCACCGTAATGACCTTCTTGGCGTCCTTCGACTTCACGGTCTGGATGGCGTTGCCGGCATAGATCGGGCGCTCATAGGTGTCGGGCGCGACCACCTTGATGATCTCCGATACCTGCATGACGTCGAGCAGGGCGGCGACACGCGGCATCACGTTCTTGAAGCGCGAGGTGGCGGGCGCGACGATCGCATCATAGCCGGAAGCCAGCGAGACGATCAGCGCGGCCAGCGGCTCGGCGAGATCGTGCGCGTAGAGGTCGCCGTCGGCGAGCAGCACTTTCTTCACGCCGGCGAGCTTGGCCGCGGCATCAGCGGCAGCCTTGGCGTTCTGGCCAGCGACGAGGACCTCGACATCCGCGCCGAGCGCGCCAGCTGCGGTCAGGGCCTTGTTGGTCGCATCCTTGAGCGACGCATTGTCGTGTTCGGCAATCAGAAGCGTCGTCATCAGAGCACCCCGGCTTCGTTCTTGAGTTTCGACACCAGCTCGGCGACGTCCTTCACTTTGACGCCCGCCTTGCGGCCCGCCGGTTCGGTCGTCTTGAGAACCTCGAGACGCGCGGCAACGTCGACGCCGTAATCGGCGACGGCCTTCTCTGCGATCGGCTTCTTCTTCGCCTTCATGATGTTGGGCAGCGAGGCGTAGCGCGGCTCGTTGAGGCGGAGATCGGTGGTGACGATCGCCGGTCCCTTCAGCTTCACGGTCTGCAGGCCGCCATCGACTTCGCGGGTCACCTTGAAGTCAGAACCTTCGACCTCGAGCTTCGAGGCAAACGTCGCCTGCGACCAGCCGAGCAGCGCAGCCAGCATCTGGCCGGTCTGGTTCGAATCGTCGTCGATCGCCTGCTTGCCGAGAATGATCAGGCCAGGCTGCTCTTCTTCCGCGACCTTCTTCAGGATCTTGGCGACCGCAAGCGGCTCGACGGTGCCTTCCGCCTTCACCAGGATGCCGCGATCGGCGCCCATGGCGAGACCCGTGCGGATCGTCTCCGACGCCTGCGCCGGTCCAATGGAGACCACCACGACCTCGGTCGCCTTGCCGGCTTCCTTCAGACGCAGCGCTTCCTCGACCGCGATTTCGTCGAACGGGTTCATCGACATCTTGACGTTGGCGAGTTCAACGCCCGATCCATCGCCCTTGACGCGGACCTTGACGTTGTAATCGACCACCCGCTTTACCGGCACTAAGACCTTCATCGATCCTCTTTCACTCAATTTGGGAGGGGGGTTATCAACTGGCGCGGAACCTAAAGGCCTGATCTGCCCCGGTCAACGCGCGAACGGGCCTAATTTTGGCCTTCTGAAATGCGGGAGGCGCGTTGGTCAGCGGTTCTGACCCGGAACCCAAAGCACGTCGCCGGCCCCGTTGCCGTTGGCAGCACGGCTCGCCACGAACAGGAAGTCCGACAGGCGGTTCATATATTGGATGCCAGCCGCGCTGACCGGCTCGCCCGGCTGCGCCGCCAGTTCCACGATCACGCGTTCCGCCCTGCGGCATATCGTACGCGCCACATGGAGATGAGCCGCCGCCGGCGTGCCGCCGGGAAGCACGAAGGAGGTGAGCGGGGCAAGCTTGTCGTTGAGCGCGTCGATGTCGCGCTCGAGCCGCTCGACCTGGCTCGCCACCACCCGCAGCCGCTCTGCCTTGCCTTTGTCTTTGTCCTTGTCTTGGCGCTCCGGCACCGCGAGATCGGCACCGAGATCGAACAGATCGTTCTGGATGCGGCCGAGCATCGCGTCGAGCTCGGGCATCGCGCCGGCGTGGAGCCTGACGAGCCCGATCGCAGCGTTGGTCTCGTCGACGGTGCCATAGGCCTCGATGCGCAGATCGTATTTCGGACGGCGCTCGCCGGTTCCGAGCGCCGTCGTGCCGTCGTCACCGGTCTTCGTGTAGATGCGATTGAGTACGACCATGATCAGCGTCCCATCGCCCAGACCGCGACCATCGCGATGATGATCGCCACGAACTGAAGCAGCACGCGCCAGCGCATCAGCTTCTGCGAGGTGTTGGGCGAGCCGCCGCGCATCATGTTGATGAGACCGAGCAGCAGCACCAAGGCAACTGCACCGGCTGCCGCCGGCAGGATGAAAGTGGTCAGGAGAGATGTCATCGGGGGTAGATAACACCGTGCGCGCCGGTCCGCCATGGTGCTGCGGCAGGCTCCGGTGTCATTCCGGGGCGATGCGCAGCATCGAACCAGATTCATAGGGCCATATAGGCTGCGGCGGAGTGGATTCCGGGCTCGCGCTGCGCGCCCCGGATGACGGCGCGGCGCTTCGCGAACTGGCTTTTGGGCCAATAATATCAGATGGTGGCGCGATGATTTCCGATTTGCGCCCATTGCCTGTTCTCCCGATCTCTCCCTGCGCGCAGGGGGAGAGAGCAGCGGTGTAGGTGCCACGTGAAAGCGATCCGCTACATCTACGTCGTGGCGATGGATGCGTTCTACACGTTCCTGGCCGATGACGGCTGGGCGATCGCAAGCCACATCGCCCTGTCGACGCTGATGGCGCTATTCCCGTTCCTGATCGTGCTGACCTCGCTCGCCGGCTTCTTCGGCTCCAAGGAACTCGCCGACCAGGCCGCCAGCCTGATGCTGCAGATCTGGCCCAAGCAGGTCGCCGATTCGATCTCGGGCGAGGTCCACGACGTGCTGACCACGACCCGCACCGGCATTCTGACCATCGGCGCGGCGCTGTCGGTCTACTTCGCCTCCAACGGCGTCGAGGCGCTCAGGGTCGCGCTCAACCGTGCCTATGCAGTGGTGGAGATGCGGCGCTGGTACTGGCTGCGGCTGGAATCGATCGCCTACACGCTGATTGCAGCCTTCACTGCCCTCGCCATGGCCTTCCTGATCGTGCTCGGGCCTCTGATCATCGAGGCCGCGCGGCGACACATTCCGCTGTTCGTCGAATCGAACGAAAGCATCCTCACCTGGCTACGCTACGGCATCACCATCAGCGCGCTGGTGGTGGCACTGATCATCCTGCACGCCTGGCTGCCCGCCGGACGGCGCAGCTTCCTCCAGATCCTGCCCGGCATCGTCTTCACCATCGTGGCGTCGCTGATCTCCGGCATCGTGTTCGGACAATATCTGGCGCGCTTCGCCAACAACTACGTGACGATGTATGCGGGGCTCGCCTCGGTGATCATCGCGCTGGTGTTTCTGTACTTCATCGCCGCGATCTTCGTGTACGGCGGCGAGCTCAACGCCGCGATCATCAAGTCGCGGCTTCCTCACGGCGTGTCGCTTCAAGCAGCGCAGTCGCTAGCGCCCGCGGAGACACAGGCTTGACCAGGAAGGCGTCGGCGCCAGCCTCGCGCGAGGCGGCCTCGTCCTCGCCGCGGCCGGACACTCCAATGATCGGGATCTGAGCCAGCGGCGAGTCCATGGTGCGGATCCGCCGGATGGCCTCGACGCCGTCGATGCCCGGCAGCACCATGTCCATCAGCACCGCATCGAATGCGCCTTGCGCCAACCGGCCGACGGCATCCTCGCCGCGCCCGATGAACTCGGCTTGATGACCGAGCTCGGTCAAAATGGTGTTGAGCACGACGCGGCCGAACGGATTGTCCTCGACGCTGAGGACGCGCAGGGGCGCGACCGCATCCGTCCCGGCCTCGCCCTTCATCCTGCGGGATTTGCCCGATCCCGCGGCCTCCAGCGATACCGTCAGGGTGAAGGTGGCACCGCCGCCACGGCGCGGTGCGACGGTGATGTCGCCGCCCATCGCCCGCGCCAATTGCTTGACCGAGGAGAGCCCCAGGCCGGCTCCGCCGAAGCGCGAGGCGATGGTGACATTGGCCTGGGTGAATGGGCGGAACAGCCGCTTGATCTCGGCCATGGTCAGGCCGATCCCGCTGTCCGATACCGCGAAAGCAACGCCGACCCTGCCTTTGGCTTTGTCCTTGCCCTTCGTCCTGCTCTTGGCGGGCGCGATCGCGAGCGCCACGCCGCCCCGATCGGTGAACTTCACGGCATTGTCGATCAGGTTCTCGAGCGCGGCGCGAAGACGGACGGGATCGCCGACCACCAGGCCGGGCAGCTTTTCGGAGATGTCGACCTGGGCCTGGAGACCCTTGGCCGCCGCGCGCCCCGCCAGTGAATCGCCGGCGCTGCGGGCGAGCGTGCGCAGGTCGAACAGGTCCTGCCGCAGCGTACTGCCCTTCCCGGCCCCCTTGCCGGTTCTGGCGGCGTCCACGAACAGGGTGGCAAGGCTCGCCAGATGCTCGGCACCGGCCTTGATGGTGTCGGCCCAGCGCCGCTCCCGTTCCCCCAGATCGGAGGTCGCGAGCAGATCGCTGATCGCCAGAATGCCGGTCAGGGGGGTGCGGACCTCATGGGCAAAGGCAGCCAGCGCCGCCTGGACCACATCGGGCGCGACCGTCCTGGTGCTGCGCTTGCGCACCTGTCCGGTCGCCCCGGACGGCTTCCGAGGCGGCCGCCTGAACGTCCGCGTGCTGCGCGCTGGGCGCTTCTTCGCCGCCATGATCCCCTTCGAAGTATTCCCTTCGGGCCCCTGGGCTGTTTGGTGAGCATGGCACGGCGGAACACCCGGAGTCACGGCAGCCTTTTGCTAACCCCCAGAGAAACTTAACCTAATCCCACCAGCTGGCAGATGCCGGCGGGCGTAGCGCCGGCCGCACGCAAGGCACGCAGACCGGTCGAGCCGCTCGATTTCGACAGCTTCCGCCCCTCACCGTCGCAAATCAGCCGGTGATGGCGGTAGACAGGCTCGGGCAGGCCGAGCACGACCTGGAGCAGGCGGTGCACCGCGGTGGCGTGAAACAGGTCCTGGCCGCGGACAATCTCGCTGATGCCCTGCAGCGCGTCATCGACCACGACAGACAGATGGTAGCTGGTCGGCGTCTCCTTGCGGGCCAGGATCACGTCGCCCCAGGCCTCTGGCCGTGCCGGGACGGTGCCCCGCTCGCCATCAGGCCCCTCGCCGAGTTCGTTCCAGCTCAAGCCGCCGACACGCCGGCAGGCCGCCGCCATGTCGAGCCGCAGCGCGTAAGGCGCTCCTGACGCCAGCAGGCGTGCCCGCTCGTCGGTAGGTAGCGATTTGGAATCGCCGGGGTAAAGCGGCGCGCCGTCGGGATCGCGCGGCCACTTGCCACCCGCCTCGCGGGCGGCAACGAGCCGTGCGATCTCGGCACGGCTCTCGAAGGTGGGATAGACGAGCCCGAGCGCCGACAGCTTTTCAAGCGCGGCGCGATAATCTGCGAGATGCTCCGACTGCCGCCGCACCGGCGTTTCCCAGTCAATCCCGAGCCAGGCGAGATCCTCGTAGATCGCCGCCTCGAATTCCGGCCGGCACCGCGTCGCGTCGATGTCCTCGATCCGCAGCAGCAATCGGCCGCCGGTCTCTCGCGCACGGTCGAAATTGAACAGCGCCGAATAGGCGTGGCCGAGATGCAAGAAGCCGTTGGGGCTGGGAGCGAATCGGAAAACGGGTGGTGTCATCGACATGAATCTCGTCATGGCCGGGCTGGGCCGAGCGGCTGTCATTCCGGGGCGGTCCGCAGGACCGAACCCGGAATCTTGAGATTCCGGGTCGATGCTCTGGGTCGCGCTTCGCGCGATCCCGTCGCATCGCCCCGAAATGACGGAGTAGGATAATAGATGCGCGGGTCAAGCCCGCGCATGACGAGTCTGGAACACCATGACCATTCACCTCGAAACTCAGTCCGACCTTGAAGAGGCGGTCCACGCGCTGGTCAAGCGCGACCCGCGCCTGAAGCCCGTGCTCGAGATCGCGGGCATGCCGGCGCTGCGGCGGCGCGAGCCGGGTTTCGCGGGTCTTGCCCACATCGTTTGCGGGCAACAGCTGTCGACCGCGAGCGCCGCGGCAATCTGGGGACGGCTGTCGGCCGCCTTCGATCCGTTCGACCATGCGGCCGTGGGCCGCGCCCGCGCCGACCGGCTGGGGCGGCTCGGCCTGTCAGCCGCCAAGATCAAGACGCTGAAGCATCTTGCGCGCGAGATCGGCGCACAGCGGCTGAACCTCGACGTGCTCGCCGAGGAAGACGCCGACGCCGCGCACCATACGCTGATCGCGCTGCCCGGCATCGGCCCCTGGACCGCAGACGTCTATCTGCTGTTTTGCCTTGGCCATGGCGATGCCTGGCCGGCCGGCGATCTCGCCGTGCAGGAGGGCATCAAGATCGGCCTCGGCCTCAAGGCACGGCCGACGGAGAAGCAGATGGCGCCCCTCGCCGAACCCTGGCGTCCCTTTCGCGGCGCAGCGGCACATTTGTGGTGGAGCTATTATCGCGCCGTGAAGAAGCGCGAGGGCGTGCTCGCAGGATCGGGCTAGCCGCGCAGCCTGGCGCGGTCGGCCCGGGCGCATTCGGCGACGAAGTCGACCACGGCGCGCACCGCCGGGAGCTCGACGAGGTCGGGATGGGCCAGCAGCCAGAGATCCGCGACGCTGGCGAGCTTCTGCGGGGCGACACGCACCAGATCGGAATAGGTTTCGGCGACGAAGCACGAGAGCGCGGAGATTCCGATCCCGGCGCGGACCGCCGCCAGCATGTCGCCCTGCGAGGAGCAGCGCATCACCACCCTCGCCTGGCGCGTGACGACGTCGCTCCAGCGTGCGAGCTGCGCATTGGAAGCCTGATCGGCAAAGCCGATGACGCTGTGTTCCTTCCACTCGCCACGCCGTTCAGGCAAGGACCGCCCGGCGGCATAATCGCGCGAGGCATAGAATCCCGTACCGAGACGGCCGACCTTGCGGCCGACCAGGTTTTCCTCGCCGCTGTCGAAGGGCCGCAGCACCACGTCCGCCTCGCGCCGGCGCACGCTTGCCGGGAACGGGTGGGTGATGATCTCGAGCTGGATATGATCGTGCGCCCGCAGGAAGGCGGGCAGACGCGGCATCAGCCAATGCGAGGCCAGCGTCGCGCCGATCGACAGCTTGACGATGCCGCGAGCCTTCTGCCCTTTCGCCGCCACCGCAGTCTCGGCCCGCAGCGCCGCCGCCGCCATGGCCTCGGCGTGCTCGCGCAATGTCGTTCCATCCGCAGTCAGCGCCAGGCCTTCGGCGGCTCGCGCCAGCAATCGGGTGCCGAGCTGGGCTTCCAGCGCCGCGATCTTGCGGCTGACGGTGGGATGGCTGGTGTGCAGCCGGCGCGCGGCGGCGGTGAAGCTGCCGGTATCGGCGACCGCGACGAAGGTCTTGCAAAGGTCCCAGTCCATCGTCAGCCTCGTTCACATCTGAATGACCGTCCGTTCATTATTGAACGGCGCGGGCGCGCCGTCCAACCTTATAGTGGGATCAAATCCGCAACACGGGCGGCAACTCGCCCGCGCGACAATCAACACGGAAACGCCACGTCGTCCGCCCGCCGGCGGAGAGGCGCGTTTCGGAGGACATGATGGCGCTGCCCACTCTCTTGAAACATTCGCTCGAGCTGCCCGTCGTCGGCTCCCCCCTCTTCATCGTCTCCGGGCCCGAGCTGGTGATCGCCCAGTGCAAGGCGGGC
This sequence comes from Bradyrhizobium centrosematis, assembly GCF_045571495.1. Lineage (NCBI taxonomy): Bacteria > Pseudomonadati > Pseudomonadota > Alphaproteobacteria > Hyphomicrobiales > Nitrobacteraceae > Bradyrhizobium > Bradyrhizobium centrosematis. Next base: position 1,000,839 of record NZ_CP120703.1, on the reverse strand, counting down.
GTCGTCGGCTCCTTTCCCGCGCTCAACGCCCGTCCGGTCGAGAAGCTGGACGAGTGGCTGAGCCGCATCGAGGACGAGCTCGGCGAATACAAATCGCTCAATCCCGGCATGAAGGTCGCGCCCTACGCCGTCAACCAGATCTGTCACGCCTCCAATGACCGGCTGATGAAGGACATGGAGACCTGCGTGAAGCACAAGACGCCGATCATCATCACCTCTCTGCGACCGCCGTCGGAGATCGTCGAGGCCGCGCATTCCTATGGCGGGCTGGTGTTCCACGACGTCATCAACGTCAAGCATGCGCGCAAGGCCGCCGAGCAGGGCGTCGACGGCCTGATCCTGGTCTGCGCCGGCGCAGGCGGACATGCCGGCACGCTGTCGCCGTTCGCGCTGGTGCGCGAGGTCAAGCAATGGTTTGACGGCGCCATTCTGCTGTCGGGCGCGATCAGCGACGGCTTTGGCATCGCCTCGGCGCTGACGCTGGGCGCCGACCTCGCCTATATGGGCACGCGCTTCATCGCGACGCAGGAAGCCAATGCCGACGACGCCTACAAATCCGCGCTGACGCAGCACGCCGCGCACGACATCGTCTACACCAACCTGTTCACCGGCGTGCACGGCAACTATCTCGGCCCCTCGATCGCCGCGGCAGGGCTGGACCCGGACAATCTCCCGGTCGCCGACAAATCGAAGATGAATTTCGGCTCGGGCGGCAACATGAAATCGAAAGCGTGGCGCGACATCTGGGGATCGGGCCAGGGCATCGGCCAAATCACCGACGCCCCTCCGGTCGCCGAGCTCGTCGGCCGCATGAAGCGTGAATTCGACCAGGCCCGGCAGGAATTCCTGATGCGCGCCAGTGCCTGACGGCTCAGACGGACAGAAAGAAGACGGGAGGACATCATGAAGCTGGCGGCCGCACTGATCGGCCTGTCCCTGCTGGCGTTCGCCGGCGGCGGCGCCCATGCCGAAGGCACGGACGAGATCCGCATCGGACAGACCCTGCCCTATAGCGGTCCGGCCAGCGGCTTCGGCGCGATCGGCCGAACGCAGGAAGCCTTTGTCGAAAAGATCAATGCCGAAGGCGGCATCAACGGCCGCAAGGTCAAGTTCATCACGCTGGACGATGCCTACTCGCCGCCGAAGACGGTCGAGCAGACCCGCAAGCTCGTCGAGCAGGACGAGGTGCTGATGATGTTCGGCTCGCTCGGCACCGCCACCAACAGCGCCGTGCAGCGCTATCTGAACAGCAAGAAGGTGCCGCAACTGTTCGTGCTTTCGGGCGCGACCAAATGGGCCGATCCGCAGAAATATCCGTGGACCATGCCCGGCATGGCCGCCTATGAATCCGAGGGCGTGGTCTATGCCAAGCACGTGCTGCGGACCAAGCCCGACGCGAGGATCGCCATCCTGTCCCAGAACGACGATTTCGGCCGCGACTACGTCGCGGGCTTCAAGCGCGCGCTCGGCACCAAGGCCGCCGGCATGATCGTGGCGGAGGCGACCTACGAGACCAGCGCGCCGACGATCAGCTCGCAGCTCTCGACCCTGAAGGCGTCGGGCGCGGACGTGCTGTTCGGCGTCGTGCTCGGCAAGTTCACCTCGCAGATGATCAAGGGCGTGGCCGAGATCGGCTGGAAGCCCGAGCTGTTCTTCGTGCCGACCTCGGCCTCGTCGATCTCGTTTCTCGAGCCGGCCGGGCTCGACAACGCCGTCGGCCTGATCTCGTCGAGCAATCAGAAGGACACGATGGACCCGCAATGGGCCAGCGATCCCGGAGTGAAGGAGTATTTCGCCTTCATGAAGCAATACATGCCGAACGCGGACCTCTCCAACTCCAACTACGCGGCCGGCTACCATTACGCGACGCTGCTGATGACGGTGCTGAAGGCGTGCAAGGATGATTTCAGCCGCGACAACATCATGCGTCAGGCCGCTTCGCTGAAGGACGTCAAGCTGCCGCTGCTGCTGCCGGGCATGTCCGTCAGCACCGGCCCCGACGATTATCTGCCGTTCCAGCAGCTCCAGCTCCGCCGCTTCAACGGCAAGAGCTGGGTCGGCTTCGGCGACGTGCTGGACGATCGCTAGCCTCGAGCGGAACAAGGACGGACATGATCATCAGCGGCGAACGCCGGATCGGCTATGACGAGATCCAGGCGCGCATCAAGCGCGCGGCGAGCGGGCTTCGCGCCCTCGGCCTTGCCGAAGGCGCGCCGGTCGCCATGATGCTGCGCAACGATTTCGCCTTGTTCGAGGTGGTCGCGGCCTCGGCCGCGCTGGGCAGCCCCGTGGTGCCGATCAACTGGCACCTGAAGGCCGAGGAGGTCCGCTACATCCTGACGGACAGCGGCGCGAAGATCCTGATCTGCCACGCTGACCTGCTGCCGCCAATCCAAGGCGGCATTCCGGAGGATGTGCGCCTGCTCGTGGTCGCGACACCGCCCGAGCTGGCGGCAACCTTCGCCATTCCCCATGAGCTGACCGAAGTCCCGGCGGGCCTCACCGATTGGGACTGCTGGCGCGACGGCTACACGGAAATGCAGGAGCCACCGCGCCGGGCTGCGGCGATGATCTACACCTCGGGGACCACGGGCATGCCGAAAGGCGTGCGGCGCATGCCGATGCAGCCGGAACAGGCCGCCGCCTCCGAACGCGTCGGCGCGATCGCCTACGGCATCAAGCCGCGCGAGGGCCAGGTCGTGTTGATCAACGGGCCGATGTATCACTCGGCGCCGCACTCCTACGGCATGATGGCGTTCCGCAACGGCTGCACCATCGTCCTGCAGCCGCGCTTCGATGCCGAGGAGCTGCTGGCGCTGATCGAGCGCCATCATGTGACGCACATCCATATGGTGCCGACCATGTTCGTCCGCCTGCTCCGCCTGCCGGAGGCTGTCAGGCAACGTTACGATCTGTCGTCGCTGCGCTTCGTCGTGCATGGCGCCGCGCCCTGCCCGCCCGAGATCAAGCGGGCCATGATCGAGTGGTGGGGACCGGTCATCAACGAGTATTTCGGCTCGACCGAGACCGGAATCCCGGTCTGGCACTCGGCCGAGGAGGCGCTGAAGAAGCCCGGCACGGTCGGCCGCGCTATCGAAGGCGGCATCGTCAAGATCTTTCGCGAGGACGGCAGCCTCTGCGGCGCAGGCGAAGTCGGCGAGATCTACATGCGCCAGACCGCGGTGCCCGATTTCGACTATCACGGCAAGGCGCAGGCGCGCGCGGAGGCCGGGCGCGATGGTCTCGTCAGCGTCGGCGACGTCGGTTATCTCGATGAGGACGGCTATCTTTTCTTGTGCGACCGCAAGCGGGACATGGTGATCTCGGGCGGCGTCAACATCTATCCCGCCGAGATCGAGAACGTTCTGATCGCGATGCGAGGGGTGCGCGACTGCGCTGTGTTCGGCATCCCGGACGCGGAATATGGCGAGCGGCTGTGCGCCTGCATCGAACCCGACACCGGTGCGCAGCTCTCCGCCAGTGCGGTGCAGGCTTTTCTGCGCGAACGGCTGGCCAACTTCAAGGTGCCGAAGGAGATCCGCTTCCTCGATGCCCTACCCCGCGAGGCGACCGGAAAGATCTTCAAGCGCAAGCTGCGCGATCCCTACTGGGCGGACCAGAGGGCGGCTGGACCTTAGCCGCCCGCCGACTCCTGCCTGAAACATTGCCGGCATATACCGTCCGAGCAGAGCCATATGCCGGCATTGCTCGGGTCATCGGCTTTTGGCGACCTGCGAAACCGTATAGCCTCGACCAGAGGAAACGCCGCGAAGACGGCCACGAGGTCGCGCATGCTGGACAGGACGAAAGATATTTCCGTCGCCGCGCAAGGCTGGCTCGACGCGTTCGAGCGCATTCTGGGCAAGAGCGATCCCACCGCGCTGGCCGCCCTCTTCGTCGTCGACAGCTACTGGCGCGACGTGCTGGCACTGAGCTGGAACCTGCAGACACTTGCCGGCCGCGACGCGATGACCCAAGCGCTGGCGGCGCTGGCGCCCAAGGCGGCACCGGCGAAATTCGAGATCGCACCCAACCGCGCGCCGCCGCGCTGGGTGACGCGCGCCGGCACCAACAGCGTTGAGGCGATCTTCAATTTCGAAACCGCGATCGGGCGCGGCAGCGGCATCGTCCGGCTCGTCCCTGACGCGACCGATGGCGACCGCCTGAAGGCATGGACGCTGCTCACCGCGCTTGACGAATTGAAGGGCTTCGAGGAGCAGCTCGGCACCTCACGCCCGCGCGGCCAGGCCTATTCGCGCGATTTCCGCGGGCCGAACTGGCTCGACCAGCGCAACGCCTCGCGCGACTATGCCGATCGCGACCCGGCCGTGCTGGTGGTCGGCGGCGGCCAGGCCGGGCTCGCGATCGCGGCGCGGCTGAAGCAGTTGCAGGTCGACACGCTGATCGTCGATCGCGAGACGCGGATCGGCGACAATTGGCGCAAGCGCTATCATGCGCTGACATTGCATAACCAGGTGCAGGTCAATCACCTGCCCTATATGCCGTTCCCGCCAAGCTGGCCGACCTACATCCCCAAGGACAAGCTCGCCAACTGGTTCGAGGCTTACGTCGATGCGATGGAGCTGAACTTCTGGACCGGCACCGAATTCGAGGGCGGCGCCTATGACGAGGCGCAAGGACGCTGGACGGTGACGTTGCGGCGCGCCGACGGCAGCAAGCGGATCATGCATCCGCGCCATGTCGTCATGGCAACCGGTGTCAGCGGCATCCCCAACATGCCGGACATTCCGACCCTCGGCAATTTCCGGGGGACGCTGCTGCATTCCAGCCGCTATGAGGACGGCGAGACCTGGACCGGCAAGCGCGCGGTCGTCATCGGCACGGGCAACAGCGGTCATGACATCGCGCAGGATCTCTATTCCAGCGGTGCGGAGGTGACGCTGGTGCAGCGCTCGCCCACACTCGTCACCAATATCGAGCCGTCGGCGCAGCTCGCTTATGCCACCTACAATGAAGGCACGCTCGAGGACAACGACCTGATCGCGGCCTCGATGCCGACGCCGCTCGCGAAGAAGACTCATATGATGCTGACGGAGCGGTCCAAGGAGCTCGACAAGGAGCTGCTCGACGGCCTCGCCCGCATCGGCTTCAAGCTCGACTTCGGCGAGGCCGGCACCGGCTGGCAGTTCAAATACCTCACCCGCGGCGGCGGCTATTATTTCAACGTCGGCTGCTCCAACCTGATCATCGAGGGCAAGATCAGGCTCAGGCAGTTCGCCGACATCGAGCGTTTCACGGCCGACGGCGTGCGGATGAAGGACGGCACGATCATCCCGGCCGATCTCATCGTGCTCTCGACCGGATACAAGCCGCAGGAATACCTGGTGCGACAGCTGTTCGGCGATGCCGTCGCCGACCGCGTCGGCCCGATCTGGGGCTTTGGCGACGGGCACGAGCTCCGCAACATGTATGCGCGCACCAGGCAGCCCGGCCTCTGGTTCATCGCCGGCAGCCTCGCCCAGTGCCGCATCAACTCGAAATATCTCGCGCTGCAGATCAAGGCGATCGAGGAAGGGATTTTGCCAAGGGCTTTGGCTATGCCGTTGAGCACAGCTTGAGCAACACCGTCATTGCGAGCGTAGCGAAGCAATGACGGCGCGGATGCAGACGCGCACGGCAGACAGAACTGAAGGAAAGGACCACCCATGCCGGCCATTCTCGGCAGCGGCGAGCACCGCTACCGCGTCGTCGACAATTTCGCGAAGCTGCCGGACGGTTGGCAGCTCACCGATGTCGCCTCGGTCGCGGTCGACAGCAAGGACCGCATCTATGTCTTCAATCGCGGCGCCCATCCGATGGTGGTGCTGGACCGCGAGGGAAATTTCCTGCGCAGTTTTGGCGAAGGCCTGTTCTCGCGCGCGCACGGCCTGCACATCGACGCCGACGACAATCTCTATTGCACCGACGACGGCGACCACACCGTGCGCAAATGCACCACCGACGGCAAGGTGCTGCTGACGATCGGCATCCCCAAGAAGCCGGCACCCTTCATGAGCGGCGAGCCGTTCCATCGCTGCACCCACACCGCGCTGTCGCCGAAGGGCGAGATCTACGTCTCCGACGGCTATGGCAATGCGCGCGTGCATAAATACACGCCTGACGGCAAGCTGATCAAAAGCTGGGGCGAACCGGGCACCGATCCTGGCCAGTTCAATATCGTGCACAATATCGCCACCGATGCCGACGGCTGGGTCTATGTGGCCGACCGCGAAAATCATCGCGTGCAGGTGTTCGACGGCGAGGGCCGGTACGAGACGCAATGGAACAATCTGCACCGCCCCTGCGCGCTATGCTGCTGCGGCGGGCCTGAGAACCCGACCTTCGTGATCGGCGAGCTCGGCCCGGGCCTTGCCATCAACCGCAATGTGCCCAATCTCGGCCCGCGGCTGTCGATCGTGGACGCCAAGGGAAATCGCATCGCGCGGCTCGGCGGCGAGGAGGGGCCGGGCGTTGCCAGCGGCAAATTCCTGGCGCCGCACGGCATCGCGCTGGACTCGCAGGGCGATATCTATGTCGGCGAGGTCGGCGTCACCAACTGGGAGACGAGCTTTCCGGACGAGGCGATGCCGCCCGTCGTTCGCGCGAGCCGCTGCCTGCAGAAGCTGGAGCGGGTACGGGAGTAGCTGCAACTGCAAGGCCATCCGCGCGGAAGGAGTTCCGCGCCGCCGCGAGGGCCACGGCGAGATCGCGGCATTTTGAGCGCTTCTGCCACCCCGCCGCCGCATTGCTTGCGCCTGAATAAGTCGCTCAACGGGCTTCACAATCCCGTCACGCTGCATGTAGTATGTCAATACATGCTGCTTCGCAGCGTATATTGGAGGCCGGGAGCGTTACTTGAACGCACATGTCTCGCAAGGCAGTTGGCCGGTGTTGGTGCTGAATGCGGACTTCCGGCCGCTGAGTTACTACCCGCTGTCTCTCTGGTCGTGGCAGGACGCGATCAAGGCGGTGTTCCTCGACCGCGTCAACATCGTCGCTCACTACGATCAGGCGGTCCACAGTCCTACGCTGCAAATGCAGCTGCCGAGCGTCGTCTCGCTCAAATCCTTCGTCAAGCCGACCACCCACCCCGCCTTCACCCGGTTCAACGTCTTCCTGCGCGACCGTTTCGCCTGCCAATATTGCGGCTCGCCCGAAGACCTCACCTTCGACCACATCATCCCGCGCAGCAAAGGCGGCCAGACCACCTGGGAAAACGTGGTCGCGGCATGCTCGCCGTGTAACTTACGCAAGGGCAACCTGACGCCGGCACAAGCAAAAATGTTTCCGCGCCAGAACGCGTTCGCGCCGACCGTGCACCAGCTCCACCGCAACGGCCGCCTGTTTCCGCCGAACTATCTGCACGACAGCTGGCTCGACTATCTGTACTGGGATACGGAGCTGGATCCGTAGGAGCGCGCCTTGGCGCCTCATCCCCGCTGCAAGGCCAGCGTCACGCCGCCGAGCGTGAGCGCCATCGCGGTCCATTCGCGATAGCCCAGCGGCTCGCCCAGAATCATGGCAGCGGAGACCACGCCGATCACCGGCACGATCAGCATGCCGGTCGAGGCCGTAGTCGGTGGCAAGCGGCGCAGCGTCTCGAACCAGGTGACGTAGCAGACGCCCATCGGCACCAGCGTCATGTAAGCGAAGCAGCCGAGCCCCAGCGGGGTGATCGCGGTGATGTCGGGACGTTCAAAGAGCAGGCCGAGCACCAGCATGGTGGCGCAACCGAGCCCGACCTGCCAGGCGACGACGACCAGCGGCGGCAGCGGCAGCGGCTTGCGGTTCAGCACGTTGCCGAGCGCGAACAGGATGGCGCAGAGCAGCGCGAGCACAATACCCAGCAGCTTGTCGGCACCAAACGCGAAGCCGTTGCCGCTCAGGAGCAGCGTGACGCCGGCAACACCGAGCACGAGCCCGAAGATATCCCTCAGCGCCGGCCGCGTATGCAGCACCGGCCAGGCGAACAGCATCGCCCAGATCGGCATGGTGTAGGCGAGCAGCGCGCCCTCGCTCACCGTCACATATTTCATCGCGACCGTGCCGAGCCCCATCCAGGCAAAGACGTTGGTGAAGGTCGCAAACAGCAGCCGCGGGATGGCCTCGCGCGGAACGGCGAACGACTCCTTTCGGCTCAGCACCAGAGTCCCCAGGATGAGCGAGGCGCAAACGCCCGCCAGCCCGCGCGCGAACAAAGGTGGCCATTGCTGGAGCAGCAGCTTCATCAGCGGCCAGTTCAACGCCCAGCCGACGGCCGTCACGCAGAGGCAGAGAGAGCCGATCGTCCTGTCGCGCCGCGCCGAATCCATGACAAGCGCTTAGCAGGCAAGTGCGGCCCGCTCCACCTCGGCTGGCGCATGCGCGGCATCACCGAGGCAAGGAACCTGAGGCGGCCATGCCCGTTCAGAATCAACGCCAAGCGCCCGCGCATCCACGTTCCGCGAACGCGTTGGTCGGCCGCAAATCGAAACAGGGGAAGACCCATGCCCGCACCCGAAAGCGATCACGTCTACAAGATCCTGGACCTCGTCGGATCATCCGAGACCTCGATCGAGGACGCGATCAAGAATGCGATCAGCCGCGCCGCCAAGACCGTTCGCGAGATGAAATGGTTCGAGGTGGTGCAGACGCGCGGTCACATCGAAAATGGTGCCGTGCGCCACTATCAAGTTACGCTGCGCGTCGGCTTCACGCTGGAGGGCTGAGGCGACGGGCGCACCGCGGTTACCCGGCACCGCTTCGGATTTGTCGCCCGCCTTCCGGCGGGATATGACTCCGATCAGGGCCGATCTCCGGCCGATCCGCGAGTGCTGCCGTGACCGACGCAATCAAGCTCGTCCTGTTCGACATGGACAATGTCCTTTGCGCCTATGACAGGGCGACGCGCGTCGCCTATCTGGCAGAGATCGCGGGAACGACCAGCGACGCCGTGCACGAGGCGATCTGGGGCAGCGGATTCGAGCTGCTCGGCGATTCCGGCGCGCTCGCGGCCGCCGACTATCTGCAAGGCTTTGGCGAACGCATCGGCTATCCTCTCTCGCTCGCGGAGTGGGTGGAGGCACGGCGTCGCTCTATGCAGGCGGATCGCGCGATGCTGGAAGTCGCCCGCAGCTTGCGCAAGTCGGTCGATGTTGCCGTCCTGACCAATAATACCACGCTGGTCGCCGACCACATCGACACGCTGCTGCCGGAGCTCCGTCCGCTGTTCGGCTCCCGAATCTACGCCTCGGCCCAATTCAAGACGGCCAAGCCGGACCCGGACTGCTATCGTCTGTGCCTGTCGGAGCTTGACGTGCGGCCGCAGACCGTCCTGTTCGTCGACGACCTCGCGGCCAATGTCGCCGGAGCGCAACAGGCGGGCCTGTTCGCGCATCAGCACACGTCCGTAAAGGCTTTCAGGCAGGCTCTGTCGGAACACGGCCTGCCGCTCGACTGAAGCTGCGTCTTCGCGTCTCGTCAGGCCAGGTGGCAGGCCACGAAGTGACCGCCCGCTCCCTCCTTCAGCACGGGCGCGCTCTCTGCGCAGCGCGGCTGGGCGATTGGGCAGCGGGTGTGGAAGTGACAGCCCGATGGCGGCTTCATCGGGCTCGGCACGTCGCCCTTGAGGCGGATGCGCTCGCGCTTCAGCTTGGGATCAGGCACCGGCACCGCCGAGAGCAGCGCCCTGGTGTAGGGATGCTGCGGATTGCGGTAGAGGTCGCTGGCCTTGGCAAGCTCGACGATGCGGCCGAGATACATTACAGCGACGCGGTCGGAGATGTGCTCGACCACCGAGAGGTCGTGCGCGACGAAGAGATAGGTCAGGTTCAGCTCGGCCTGGAGATCCTCCAGCAAATTGATGACCTGGGCCTGGATCGACACGTCGAGCGCGGAGACCGGTTCGTCGCAGACGATCAGCTTCGGCTCGACCGCCAGCGCCCGCGCGATCACGATGCGCTGGCGCTGGCCGCCGGAGAATTCATGCGGATAGCGCCGCATGTGCTCGGCCTTGAGTCCGACCTTGACCAGCAGGCCCGCGACGCGCTCCTCGCGCTCCTTGGCGGAGCTCGCGAGATTGTGGATGGTGAAGGCCTCACCGAGGATCGCACCGACCGTCATGCGCGGATTGAGCGAGGCGAACGGGTCCTGGAACACCAGCTGCATGTTCCGCCGCATCGCGCGCAGTTCGTTGCCGCCGAGCTTGCGCACGTCCTGGCCGTCGAAGGTGACCTCGCCGTCGGTCGGCTCGATCAGGCGCAGCACGCAGCGGCCCGTAGTGGACTTGCCGCAACCGGATTCGCCGACGAGACCGAGCGTCTCGCCGCGATTGACCGAGAACGACACGCCGTCGACCGCGTAAACGGTGCCGACCTGGCGCGACAGCAGGCCGCCGAGCACGGGGAAATGTTTCTTCAGGCCGCTGACGCGGAGCAAGGGCTCGCTCATGACGCGGCTCCCAGGTTCGGATCGCCGAGATGACAGGCCATGCGGTGACCGGGCGCGATCTCGCGCAGCAGCGGCTCCTTCTCGGTGCAGACATTCATGGCGAACTTGCAGCGCGGCGCGAAGCGGCAGCCGACCGGCGGATTGATCAGGATCGGCACCGAGCCGCCGATCGCCTCCAGCCGCGTCTTGTGCTCGCTGTCGAGGTCGATGCGCGGGATCGAGCGGATCAGGCCTTGCGTGTAGGGATGGCGCGGATCGCCGAACAGGTCGTCGACGAGCGCCTCCTCGACCACCTTGCCGGCGTACATCACGACCACGCGCTGCGCGGTTTCGGCGACCACGCCCATGGCATGGGTGATCAGCATCACCGCCATGCCGAAGCGATCCTTCATGTCCTGGAGCAGGTCGAGGATCTGGGCCTGGATGGTGACGTCGAGCGCGGTGGTGGGCTCGTCGGCGATGATCAGCTTCGGCTTGCAGGCGAGCGCCATGGCGATCATCACGCGCTGGCGCATGCCCCCGGAGAACTGGTGCGGGTAGTTGTGCACGCGGCCTTCGGCGTTCGGGATCTGCACCAGCTTCAGCATCTCGATGGTGCGCTCGAGCGCTTGCTTCTTCGTCACGGCTTCGTGCCGGCGCAGGCTCTCGGCGATCTGCTCGCCGATGGTGAGCACCGGGTTGAGCGAGGTCATCGGCTCCTGGAAGATGAAGCCGATCTCCTTGGCGCGGATCTCGTCGAGCTGGTTGCTGGTCAGCGGCACCAGATCGCGGCCCTCGAAGATGATCTGGCCAGCCGCGATGCGCCCCGGCGGCATCGCAATCAGCTTCAGGATCGACATCGCGGTCACGGTCTTGCCGCAGCCGGATTCGCCGACGACGCAGAGCGTCTCGCCCTTGTTGATCGAGATGTCGACACCGTCGACGGCCTGGAGGATGCCGTCGTCGGTGGAGAAATGGGTCTTCAGTCCCTTGATCTCGAGCAGCGGTGCCATCAGATCACCCGTCGCGCATCCAGCGCGTCACGCAGACCGTCGCCGATGAAGTTGATGGCCACCACCGCGATGAAGATCGCGCCGCCCGGGAACAGCGCCCAGTGCGGACCAATGTCGAGAAAATCCTTGGCGTCGTACAGCAGCCGGCCCCAGGTCGGGGTATCCGGCGGGAAGCCGAGGCCGAGGAAGGACAGCGTCGATTCCGCGATGATGGCAGCGGCGACGTCGATGGTGCCCGCAATGATCACCGGACCGACCGCATTCGGCAGGATATGGCGCAGCACCTGCCGCACCGGACCGGCGCCGAGCGCGCGGGCAGCCTCGACGAACTCCTTCTCGCGGATCGACAGGAACTGCGCGCGCACGAGCCGCGCCACCGGCATCCAGCGCAGGCCACCGATCACGAGCACGATCAGGATGAAGATGCCGCCTTCGGGGCCGAACACCTGCTTCAGCCCGTCGCGGAAGAGATAGATCAGGAGCAGCAGCAGCGGCAGCTGCGGCAACGACAGGAACAGGTCGGTGAGCCACATCAGTGCGTGCCCGAGCGCGCCGCGCGACATGCCGGCGAGCGCGCCGATCAGCGTGCCGATGAAGACCGAGACCAGCATCGCGGCGAGGCCGACCGCGAGCGAGATGCGGCCGCCATAGATCATGCGCGCCAGGATGTCCTGGCCGAGATCGTCGGTCCCGAAAGGATGGGCCAGCGAGGGTCCCTGTAACCCTGCGACGATGTCGATCTCGTTGATCTTGATGCGCCATACGAAGGGCCCGACCAAGACGGCGAGCACCAGAATGAGCAGCAGGAAGGCGCTGACGACTGCGAGCCTGTGGCGGCTGTAGCGCCGCCACGTCTCGCGCCAGGGCGAATAGACGCGCCGCTCAGCGGAAGGAGATGCGAGGGTCAAGCCAGCCATAAAGAACGTCCGCGATGAGATTGAACAGCACGACGAGGCACGCGAAGACGAAGGTCACGGCCATCACAACCGGCGTGTCGTTGGACAGGATCGAGGAGATCAGCAGCGAGCCGATGCCGGGAATGCGGAAGATCTGCTCGGTGACGATGGCGCCGCCGAACACCGCGGGCATCTGCAACGCGATCAGCGTCACCACCGGGATCATGGCGTTGCGCATCACGTGCTTGATGATTACCTTGGCCTGCCCGAGCCCCTTGGCGCGCGCCGTCGTGACGTAGTCGAGCCGGATCACGTCCAGCATTGCCGAGCGCACGAAACGCGTCATCGACGCCGCCTGAAACAGGCCGAGCACCGCCACCGGCATGATCGCCTGACGGATCATCTCCAGCACCCAGTGGATGCCGGTCGCCTTGATGTCGGTGGTGTAGACGAACGGCAGCCAGTCCAGCGTGACCGAGAAGATCAGGATGAACAGGATGCCGGTGAAGAAGGTCGGCAGCGAGAAGCCGACGAAGGCGAGCGTGTTGGCGATCTGGTCGAACAGCGAATAAGGCCGGGTCGCGGCATAGACGCCGACGGGAATCGCGATCAGCAACGCCAGGATCTGCGCCGAGCCGATTACATAGAGGGTGGCCGGCAGGCGCTGCAGAATCAGCTTGTCGACGTCCATCCGGCTGACGAAGGAGAAGCCCCAGTCGCCATGCAGCATGGCATTGAGCCAGTGCAGGTAGCGGAGATGAATCGGATCGTCGAGGCCGAACTTGGCCCGAAGCGCGGCTTGCACTTCCGGCGGCACGTTCGGGTTCGTCGCCAGTTCCGAGAACGGATCGCCGGGGGCGAGCGCGAGCACGACGAACAGCACGACCGAGATTCCGAGCAGGCTCGGAATCGCGATCAGGAGACGACGCAGGATGTACTGACTCATGAGGGAAGGGCCCCGTCTAGCGCTGGGGGATCATTCCTCGCGGTACCAGTCGAACAGATTGTCGGTTTCGTTGGCCCAGCCCGAGATCACCGGACGCAGATTGTTGGCGGCCGCCTCGACCTTGAGACGATGCATCACGGGGATGAACACGGTGTCTTCCCACATCAGGTCGTTGGCCTTGATGTAGAGCGCGGCGCGCTTCACCGGGTCCATTTCCATGTCGGCCGCGTTGATCGCGGCGTCATAGTCCTTGTTGACCCAGCGCGGGAAGTTCGTGCCTTGCCACTTGTTCTCCTTGGTCGCGACCGCCGTCGAGACATAGCGGCGCATGTGCTGCGACGGGTCCGGCTGGCTGAGCGGGATCTGGAACATCTCGAGGTCGGCGTAGAATTTCGGATAGGTGTCGGGATTGGCGACGTCCGATGAGAAGAACACCGAGGCCACAATCGACTTCAGCTCGACGTCGATGCCGGCCTTCTGACAGGCCTGCTTGACGATGGCCTGGGTTTTCTGGCGCGGACCGTTGATCGAGGTCTGATAGACAAGCTTGAGCTTCTTGCCGTCCTTCTCGCGAATGCCGTCGGCGCCGGGCTTCCAGCCGGCATCGTCGAGCATCTTGGCGGCTTTCTCGATGCTGAATTCCCAGCTCGTGTTCTTGGACACGAACTTCTCGGGGCCGTTGAGGAAGTTGGCGGTGGTGCGGCCGGCGCGGCCGTAGATCGCCTTCTTGACGGACTCGCGATCAACCAGCAGGGACAGCGCCTTGCGGACCACGGGATCCGAGAACAGCGGATGCTTGGTCTTCATCGACGAGCGCTCGCCGTCGACCTCGACGTTCGGGTCGGTGAAGTTGAGCGCGATGAACTCGGTGTCGCCGCCCACGGCATAGACGGTCTTGCCCTTGCCGCCCTTCTCCAGGCGCAGCAGCACGTCATCCTCGACCTGGATGTTCCAGCCGAAATCATACTCGCCCGTCTGGATCACCGCACGCGCGGCCGAGACGGCGTCACCGCCGCCCTTCATCTCGAGCGTATCGAAATAGGGGCGGTTGGGCATGTGATAGTCGGGATTGATCACGCCGCGGATGAGATCGCCCGGCTTGAACTCGACGAACTTGTAAGGACCGGTGCCCACGGGTGCGAGATTGGTCGGAGCCTCGCGCGATTTGGAGCCGATGAAATCGGCGAACAGATGTTTCGGCAGGATCTGGCCCGCGCCGGCACCGACGAAAGCGTCGGCCCAGAACGGGGTCGGCTTCGGGAAGGTGATCTTGACCGTGAGATCGTCGATTTTCTCGACGACGATGTCGCGATAGACACCAACGGTGATCGCCGCGGTCGCGGGGTCCTTGGCATACTGCCAGGTAAACACGACGTCGTCGGCGGAGAACGGCTTGCCGTCGTGCCATTTCACGCCGGGCTTGAGCTTCCACGTCGCCGACTTGCCGTCGGCGGCAAGCAGGCCGTTCTCGATCGAGGGAATTTCGCTGGCCAGAACCAGCTTCATGTTGCCGTCCGGATCCCAACAGCCGAGCGGTTCGTAGAACAGGCGCGAGCCGTCCTGGTCCTTGGTGCCGGTGGCGAAATGCGGATTGAGCAGGGTCGGGCCCTGCCACCACAACAGCTTCAGCGCACCGCCGCCGCCACGCTTGGTCGGCTTGTAGGTCGAGGCGCCCTCGGCCATGGCGACGCCGCCGAGCGCGAGGATCTGGTTGGCCAGGGGTGCGGTGAGACCGACGGCAGCCATGTGCTTGATGAAGGTGCGGCGATCCATTCGCCCGTCCTTCACCTGGCCGATCATCGAACGCAGTTCTTTATCCAGCATGGTTGTCCCCGTCTGGTTTCCCATCGTGATGAAGACGGCCGCGAACGACGGCCGCCATTTGGCTGGCAGTAGATGGCACACCGAATGGGGGGCGCGTCAACTGGGACCGTATGTATGCAAACGGTCTTCTGGCTTTCTGTTGGGCAAAATCGCGTTCCGCAGCCCATCCGTTCGGCAATCCAGCATCAAAACATGCTGGATTGCTCGCTGCACTGCGGAAAATTTGTTCGCCGGATCAGACGAAGTATCGAGGCGAAATTCTACGCCACGGACATGGTGAGCGGCGGCTCGACGTGATCCGGCAGCGGACAGACATAGGGCGTTTTGGCCGTCCGCTTCTTGAGGTCGGCCTTGGCCGCCTTGATCAGCTCCGGTTCCGTCAGCGCCTTGATCCCAAGACCGGCCATTGCCTTGGCCGCCTGCACCATGGCTTTGTGAGCATGCGGGCTCTTGCCTTGCGCGACCACCTGCCAGGTGTGGAAGGGCGTGCCGATTGCAACCGTCGGGGCGTGAACCTGCACGGTCGGCACCACCCAGCTGACGTCGCCGACATCGGTCGAGCCGACCAGCGGATTACGCTTGGCATCGAGCGGCACCAGGAAGTCGGCCAGCGGCCGATCGGTCGGCTCCATGCCGATCGCGTAGTAGACGGATGCGATGTCCTTGTCGCTCAGCGTCGCACGGATCTGGCCGGCAAAGCTCTTGTCCGCATCGTCGAAGTGCGGCGGTCCGAGCTCTTCCATGACCCGGTGCAGCGCCTGCTCCAGCGGCGCGTTCGGCAGGATGTTGGAGACCGCGGAGATGATCTTCATCTCGACCTTGGTCTCGGTCATCAGCGCCGCGCCCTCCGCGATCTTGCTCACGCGCCCGACCAGCTCGTTCATGCCGGGCAGGTCACGCGCTCGGATCGAATAGCGCACCCGCGCATGGGCCTGGACCACGTTCGGGGCGATGCCGCCGGTATCGAGCAGCGCGTAATGCACACGCGCATCGCTCGGCATGTGCTCGCGCATGTAGTTCACGCCGACATTCATCAATTCCACCGCATCGAGCGCGGAACGGCCGAGATGCGGCGAAGCCGCGGCGTGCGAGGTGCGGCCGGTGAAGATGAAGTCCGCGCGCGTGTTGGCGAGCGAGGGCGTCACCGCGACCTCCCAGAAGCTGTGCGGATGCCAGGTGATGGCGATGTCGGCGTCCTCGAACGCGCCGGAGCGCACCATGAACGCTTTTGCCGAGCCGCCTTCTTCCGCCGGGCAGCCATAATAGCGCACCCGGCCGGGCACCTTGTTCTCGGCGAGCCAATCCTTCACTGCGGTCGCGGCGAGCAGCGCGGCGGAACCGAGCAGATTGTGACCGCAGCCATGGCCGTGTCCGCCGACTTCGATCGGACGATGCTCGGCCACACCCGCTTCCTGGCTGAGGCCGGGCAGCGCGTCATATTCCCCCATGAACGCGATGACAGGACCGCCCTCGCCCCATTCCCCCATCACCGCGGTCGGAATGCCCGCGACCTTCTCCGTGATGCCGAAACCCTGGTGACGCAACTCCGCGAGATGCTCGGCAGCGGACCGCGCCTCGGTGTAGCACACTTCGGGCATGCCCCAGACCCTGTCGCTGAGGTCGATGAAACGCGCCTTGATCGTGTCGACGCCACGCCAGATGTCGCTGCGGTTATCCATGCTTCGGTCCGTGATCCCTAGTGAAACGAAGCGGCAATGGTTAGCAGCTTCGTTGCGCGGCGCCTAGCACCTCGCCGGACACCAGCCATGCGGCGCATGCCGGATTGAGGGGCGCCTGCTGCCCGTGTGCTGGGCGTTCCGGTGCCTTTCGAAGATTTCACGCGGCGTTCTCACGAATAGTTGGGAACGAGCCTTTCAAGACGGGCTCCTCCGGCCTAAATTATGCGTGCTTCGCGCGTCGCTCGGAAGCAATCTCGGAGCGATGCACTCAGCAAGGAGAACTCCATGTCCACCCTGACTGAATGGAGAGTGCCGCCGGCCAATCAGCCGCGTGCGAGCGATTACGGTTTCGATCTCGACCGCGCGCTCGCATCGATCGTCGGCCTGCACGCCATCATCCCACCGGACGCCTTCACCGCCGAGACGCTGGGCACCGAGCGCGCCGGCAACGGCGTCGTGATCGACGACGGGCTGGTGCTCACCATCGGCTATCTCATCACCGAGGCGGAATCGGTGTGGTTGCACCTCGCCGACGGGCGGGTGGTCGAAGGGCACGCGCTCGGCTTCGATTCCGTCACCGGCTTCGGCCTGGTGCAGGCGCTCGGCCATCTCGATGTCGAGCCCTTGCCGCTCGGCAGCTCGGCAGATACCCGGATCGGCGATCGCGTCGTGGTCGGCGGAGCCGGCGGTCGCACGCGTTCGGTCGCGAGCCAGATCGTCGCCAAGCAGGAATTCGCCGGTTATTGGGAATATCTGCTGGACGAGGCCATCTTCACCTATCCCGCGCATCCGAACTGGGGTGGCACCGCGATGCTCAACGAGCGCGGCGAGTTGATCGGCATCGGCTCCCTCCAGCTCGAACGCGAGCGCGATGACAAGGCCGAGCACGTCAACATGATCGTGCCGATCGACCTTTTGAAGCCGATCCTGGAAGATCTGCGCAAGTTCGGCCGCGTCAACAAGCCGGCCCGGCCCTGGCTCGGGCTCTTCTCGACCGAGATCGACAACCGCGTGGTGGTGATCGGGATCTCGACCAACGGTCCGGCGGCCCGCGCCGAGCTCAAGACCGGCGACGTCATTCTCGCCGTCAACGGCGACAAGGTCACCAGTCAAACCGCCTTCTACAAGAAGATGTGGGCGCTCGGCGCGGCCGGCGTCGACGTGCCGCTCACCGTGCACCATGAAGGCGTCACCTTCGACGTCACGGTGACCTCGACCGACCGCTTCAAGCTGTTGAAGGCGCCGAAGCTGCATTGAATCCACGAAGGGATTGGCGATGAGCGAGGCCGTGATCGACGACATCGTGGCCGTGCTCCCGCCGCTGCTCAATGCGCTGGAAGCGCTTGGATACTTCCAGCGGAATCTGCACCCGCCGGCCTTTGCCTCGGTGATGAACGCGATTGGCAAACCGGACCAGGCGCTGCAAACGGCACGCGCGATGATCGGGGATTGGCCGGAGCAATTCGCCGGACTGCGCGAGCGGCTCGATCGCGCCTGCGACGAGGCGCTCGCCGCCTTTGCCGGCATCCGCGAGGTCGAGCGCGGCAATGGCGATCTGGTCGCGGTGTTCCGCGCACTGCGCCATCTGCCGCGCGCACAAGAGGCACTCTATCCCCTCGCGGCGCAGTTTCCGCCGGTGAGCAGCTTCTTCCTCAACGCCGCCAATCGCGACAATGCGAACCTGTTGTCGCGGCTCGAAGCTGGCGCGAACGACGATACCGGCATCTTCCACGATCACAACGACCCCGGCAGCCGCGGCGGCTTCTCGGTCTATGTGCCCGAATATTACTCGCCCGATCGCACCATGCCGCTCGTGATGGCGCTGCATGGCGGTAGCGGCAACGGACGCGGCTTTTTGTGGAGCTGGCTGCGCGATGCCCGCAGCCTCGGCGCGATCCTGGTGGCGCCGACTGCGACCGGTCCGACCTGGGCGCTGATGGGCGATGATGCCGATACGCCCAACCTCATGCGTATCCTCGAAACCGTACGCAGCCGCTGGACCGTCGATGATTCCCGCATGCTGCTGACCGGCATGAGCGACGGCGGCACCTTCTGCTATGTGAGCGGGCTCGACGGCGCCTCGCCCTTCACCCATCTCGCGCCGGTGTCCGCAACCTTTCATCCGCTGATGGCGGAGATGGCCGACGCCACGCGCCTGCGGCAGCTGCCGATCTTCATCACCCACGGCAAGCTCGACTGGATGTTTCCCGTGCAGACCGCGCGCCAGACGCAGGCGGCGCTCGCAGCCGCCGGCGCGAACGTCACCTATCGCGAGATCGACGACCTCAGCCACACCTATCCACGCGAGATCAACGCGGAGCTGCTGCAGTGGCTGAATGCGGGATGAACGACCTCTCCTTACATGCGCCGCATGGCCGCGGAACCTTTCTCTCCAGGCCGACGTTATCGGCCGTCACCGGAGGTTCGCCATGCAAACTTTTTTCGGAATGATCCTGGGCGCGCTGCTGCTTGCGGGCGGCGTCTACGTCTATGATTCCATGCAGACGTCGTCGGTCGCCAAAGGCGAGGTCGCGACCACCAACCGCACCATCGTGAACTGGGATGTCGCGAAGGCCGACTGGGATGCGCTGCGCGATCGCGCGCACAAGGACTGGGTCCGAATCTCCCAGAAGTGACGCAGGCCGAATAGGAACGAGGCGCCGTCGCGAATCCGCGGCGGCGCCTTTGCGTTGGCTGCGATCGACGCCGCGCGCGTCAGTTCATCTTGGCCTTGCGGGCATCGGCGATGACCTGCTCGAACTCGGTCATGCTGAGCACGCCGGGCACGCGGTACTTGCCGACGATGAAGGACGGCGTGCCGCGGAAGCCGAAGGCTTCGGCCTGCTCATTGTTGCGCTTGAGGAGCGCATCGATGTCGCTGCCACGGCCGGCAAGATCGCGTTTCAGTCGGTCCATGTCGACGCCGGCCGCCGCCAGCAATTCGTTGATGCGCGGCTCGGTCAGGCGCGAACTGACGCCCATCATGGCGTCATGGGCCTGGTGGTACTTGTCCTGGTATTTCGCTGCGAGCGCCGACCGCGCCGCGGTGACCGAGACGGGCCCCAGAATCGGCCAATCCTTCATCACCAGCCGCACCTTGCCGTCGTCCTGGACCACCTGGCGCAGCTCGGGTTCGAGCTTGCGGCAATATGGGCAATTGTAATCGGACCATTCGACGATCGTGATGTTGCCATTGGGATTGCCGGCGACGGGCGTGTCGGGATCGCGCAGCACCTTGGCTTCGGTCAGCACCTCGTCGTCGGCAGCCGCCAGTGCCGAGGTGATACGGCCTGCCGCGAGGACGCCCGCCCCGATCAGCGTCAACGCCGCGCGCCGCGTGGGCACAAGGCCCCTATTCCCAGATCCAGCCATATCTCGTCCCGTTTCGGTCCCATCTTCCCGAATACGGTTCGGGACCGGGAATTGTTACAGATCATATAAAGTGTCGCGGCGGCGATGTCATCGCACCAGCAGCGTGACCGCCAAGGGGACCAGGAACGAGGTCACCAAGGCATTCAGGCTCATGGCGATGCCGGAGAAGACGCCGGCGATCTCGTCGACCTGGAACGCGCGCGCGGTGCCGATGCCATGCGCGGCAAGGCCGGCGGCGAATCCGCGAGCGCGGTAATCGGTGACGCCGGTGCGGTTCATCAGCGGCGTCACGATGATGGCGCCCATGATTCCGGTAAGGATCACCGCAACGGCCGCCAGCGAAGGATCGGCATGCAGGGATTCGGCGATGCCCATGGCAACGCCGGCGGTGACCGATTTCGGCGCCAGCGACAGCACCACGTCGCGGGGAAGGCCGGCCAGCTCGGCCAGCAACACCACCGACACCACGGCCGTGATCGATCCCGCGAGCAGCGCCACCAGCATCGGCACGATCGAGGTGACCACGCGCTTGCGATTCTCGTAGAGCGGCACGGCGAGCGCGACAGTGGCGGGCCCGAGCAGGAAATGCACGAATTGCGCGCCGGCGAAATAGCTGGTGTAGGAGGTGCCGGTCAGGAGCAGGAACGCACCGATGATCCACATCGCATGCAGCACGGGATTGGCCAACGGGTGGCGCCGCGTCGCCAGCGACACCGCATCGGTCGCCGCATAGACCAGCAACGTCACGGTCAGCCACAGCAGCGGCGACTGCGAGAGGTAGACCCATAGCGAGAACGGATTGTCCCTCATCGCGCATGCCGTTGCTTCAGCAGGCGGCTGACGAGACGAAAGGTTAGCACCGTCGCGAGCAGCGTGACGACCACCGACAGCGCGAGCACCAGCATGATCGCGATGCCGTGGGACGCAAGCAGGTCGAGCTTCTGCACCACGCCGACGCCGGCCGGAACGAACAACAGCGACAGATGCGCCAATAGACCCTTGCTGGCCGTCTCGACGCCGTCGTCGCGCAGCGGTCCGCGCATGAGCAACGCGAAGCGATCGCGAGCGAGGAGGAGCATCAGGAGCAGCAGCAGGCCGAGCACAGGTCCCGGCAGCGGCAGGCCGAGGCCGCGCACGACGACTTCGCCGATCAATTGGCACAGCAGGATGAGACCGAGACTCGCAAGCATGACCGTCGCATCAAGGGATGCGTCGGCAAGCTTGTCAATCGCCGCTATGCGCCGGACGTACCCGATGCCGGCGAGGCTGCGTTGCGCGGCAGCATCGCCATCAACGTTCCGGTCATGGTCGCAATCAAATTGGACTTGCCCGCATGCTCGGCAAACGCCTTTGCCTCGCAGAAGGTCAGCGTACGGCCGGGCTTGACGACCTCGGCCTTGAAGACGAAGCGCTCGCCCCGGGCAGGTGCAAGCAGCGTGGTCTTGAACTCGACGGTGAGGATGTCGGCTTCGCACGGCATCAGCGTGATGGCGGCAACGCCGCAGGCGTTGTCGAGCCCGGCCGTGATGATGCCGGCGTGAATGAAGCCGTTCTGCTGGGTGAATTCCGCCGAATGCAGCATCGCGAGCTCAACCTCGCCCGGTCCGAGGCGGACGATCACGATGCCGAGCGTGCGCATCGCCGGCTGGCCATCGAACATGGCGATGGCCGCCGCACGATAACCCGGATTCTTCGGCTCGAACGCAGCCATGGCTCAGACCTCGGCCGGCTCGGCGAGATGCCTTACGGCGATCTCGCGGATGGCATCCGTGAACGGCGCCGACTTTCGCTCGCTGCGGTCCATGTGCACGCCGGTGATCTCGCACATTGCGGCAATCTCCCCGGTCTCGGCATTCGTCATGTCGTGTCGGAAGCGGATCGATTTGTCGCGGACCTCGAGCAGATGGCTGCGGATCTCGACGATATCGCCGGCGAGCAGCTCGCGCCTGTAGGTGATGTTCTGCTGCACGGCGGCCATGCCGCGGCCGGATGCGCGCAGATAGCTCGGCGTCAGCCCGAGGCGGGCGAACAGATTCCAGTTGGCCTCGTCGAACTTGCCGACATACCACATGATGTTCATGTGGCCGACGTGGTCGCACTGCCACGGATAGACCGTGCCGCGATAGGTTGCCTCCTGCGCCATCGCCTCCACCCCTTTGATCTTGATACGGTAGCGTATCAGGCGCGGGACGGGTTAGCAATACGGTACCGTATCAAGAATCGGAGAGCTCGCTTCATGAGCGACGGCAAGGGCGATGTCTGGGTCGAGGCGGGGTTTGCCGAGCTCGCCCGCTCGGGGGTCGAGGGCGTCAGGGTCGAGGTGCTCGCCAAGAATCTCGGCGTCACCAAGGGCGGCTTCTACCGCCGCTTCGCCGACCGCGCCGCGCTGCTCGATGCCATGCTGCAACGCTGGCGCGAGGGGCGCGCTGCGTCCATCGCGCAGCAAACCCGCCTAAACGGCCAAAAGCCCCGCGAACGGCTGAAGGCGGTGATCCAGCTTTATTCGGAGCGGCTCAATCCGGAAGCCATGGCGATCGAGCTCGCGATCCGGCAATGGGCCCGCTCGGACGAGAACGCCGCGGCGGCAGCGGCGGCCGTGGACGCCGTTCGGCTCAAACACGTGGCCGAACTCTATCGCGCAACCGGGCTCGAGGCCGAGGAAGCCGAGGCGCAGGCCTTCCTGTTCTACTGCTTCATCTTCGGCCAGAGCCTGTTGTTCGTCGAGCGCGGCCCGCGCAAGCGGTCGCAATTGGTGGCGAAGTCGGCCGAGAAGCT
Source organism: Bradyrhizobium centrosematis (assembly GCF_045571495.1). Lineage (NCBI taxonomy): Bacteria > Pseudomonadati > Pseudomonadota > Alphaproteobacteria > Hyphomicrobiales > Nitrobacteraceae > Bradyrhizobium > Bradyrhizobium centrosematis. The sequence goes on along the minus strand of NZ_CP120703.1, from coordinate 977,927 downwards.
GCTGGACTAGGCGAAACGGCCGGAGCGTTGCTCCGGCCATCGTGCCAGTTCGAAGCTCAGGCGGCGCCCTTCAGCTTCTTGGTGCATTCGCTGTAATAGCCGCCGCCCTTCTGGATCCACTTCAACCCGCCATTGCCGTTGGTGGTCTTGTTGGCATTGTACTGGTCGACGCAAGTATGCAGGCGCGCCTTGCCGGGAGTCTCCTTGGCGTATTTCGGATCGACCGCGTTCGGATAGATCGCAGGTCCGGCGGGCAGGGCCGGCGCGGCAGCGGGGGCTTCCGTCTTCGCCTGCTTCGGCTCGGCGGGAGCCGCCGGCGCAGCTGCCGTCGGCGCAGCGGCGGGCGCCGCATCCGCGCCGCACTGGGCCTTGCGGAAGTCGTTCCACTTCATGGTGCCGAGCGAGCCGTCTTTCTTGGCCGCCTGGTATTTCGCGCTGCACTCCTGCGTCGTCAGCGCCTGCGCCGGCGCCGACACCGCGAGCGCAGCAAATCCCGACAATGCGGCCGCGCACAGCAATTTCGATTGGATGGTCATTCCTAGGTCTCCTCCTTGGTCTTCCCCCGAGGGAAAGTGAAACAAGAGTTGCTATCTTAGCGTGCCGGTCCTTTGCGACAAGAAAGCGATGGCTGCTGCCGCCAAAATATAGTGACCGTCTTGTTCAGATTATTCATGTCGCGTTCAGCAACGCGAGCCGACGTTCCTCACTCCTCGTAATTCTTGCAAGATGAGTGCACCACCATGACCCTCGCCTCTCGCCTCGCCGCCGTCGCCCTCGCCTCCCTGCTCGCCACCGGCGCCGCCTTCGCGCAGACCGCCGCGCCGGCTGCCAAGACCGATACGGCTGCCACCGCCGACAAGAAGGCAACGAAGGAGCGCACGGCCGAGTCGATCGAGTGCTCCAAGCAGGCGGATGCCAAGGGGCTGAAGGGCAAGGAGCGCAAGAAATTCCGTCGCGAGTGCAAGAAGGAAGCGAAGGCCGGCACCGCCGCCCCCGCCGCCGACAAGAAGTAATCCCCTCGCGATCCCCTGCGCGCCAGTGACGGGGCGCACGCATTGCGGCATGACGAGCCTGCAATTGTGCGCCCGCCGCCGATTTGCGATAAGGTGGCGTGAAGCAGATTACCGCCTCCCTGCCGTTCGAATGGCCGAGCCGCGCCAAGCTCTTGAGCACGGCGGAGACGCTCGTCATCGGCACCGCAGGTGGCTTGGTGTTTCTCCTCGCCGGGCTTCCCGGCGGACTGATCTCGGGCTCGATGATCGCGGTCGGGATCGCCGCAATCGCCGGCCGCAAATTGTCGTTGCCGCCGCTCCTGACCCAGACCGTGCTGGTGCTGCTCGGTATTTCGCTGGGCTCGGTGGTCTCGCGCCATCTGCTTCAGCAGGTCAGCGCCTATCCCCTCACCATCGGGCTGCTTGCGCTCGCGACCTTCTGCTCGACCTTCGGCTCCAGCTATTACCTCCAACGCGTCCATGGTTGGGACCGCACCTCGGCCTTCCTCGCCGGCAGTCCCGGCGCGCTGTCGCAGATCACGATACTGGCGGTGGAGCGCGGCGCCGACCTGCCGGGCATTGCGGTGGTCCAGACCATGCGCGTCATCATCCTCACCGCAGCCCTGCCGATGGTGCTGGCGGTCGCAGGCGTGGCCCCCTCTGCCGCGCCCTCGCTGACGACGACGATCGCCTCGCCGCTCGACCTCGTGAAGTTGGTCGCGGCCTCGCTCGCCGCGGCGCTGGTCCTGCGGCTGATCAAGTTTCCGGCGAGCTGGATGTTTGGCGCCATGATCGCTTCCAGCGTGCTGCACGGCGCCGGCTGGGTCGAGGGCGGCCTGCCGAACTGGGGGCGCGGCGTGGCGCTGGTCGGGATCGGCGCGCTGATCGGCAGCCGTTTCGCGCGGATGCGGATCAAGACGCTCGCCGGCCACATCAACGCGGCACTGGGCTCGTTCACCGTGGCCATCGCGGTCTCAGCCATTTTCGTCGGCATCGTGGCGCTCACCACGCAGGTCAAGTTCTCCGATGTCGTCGTCGCCTTTGCGCCGGGTGCGATGGACGCCATGCTGGCGCTGGCGCTGACCTTGCACATCGACCCGATCTTCGTCGGGGCCCATCATTTGTCGCGTTTCGTGTTCGTGACGATCGCAACCCCGGGCATCGTGCATCTGTTCGGACGCACGCAGGACGATGTGGACGATTGAACTTCAGCGCTTCGCCGTCGCCGCAAAGCCCCATGCGGCGATGGCGGCCATCAGCAGCGAGATCAGCACGTTGTAGCCGGCGAGCGACAGGCCGAGGAAGCGCCACTGCACCTCGTCGCAACGCACCACCTTCACGGTGTCGAGCCTTGAAAACAGGTCGCCGGCATTGCCGAGATTGACGACGGGACCGCTGCAATCGGTCGGCCCTTTCCAGAATCCCCATTCGACTCCGGAATGGTAGGTGCCGAGACCGGCATTGGCGAGCGTCGCCAGCGCCAAGATCGCAAGCCCCGCCAGCAGCAACGGCCGCGGCGCGCCGCTGCGCGCCGCAATGGCGGTGAGCAGACCGAGCGGAATCGCGAGGTAATAAGCGTAGCGCTGCTCCAGGCAGAGCGGGCAGGGCGGGATCTCCAGCACGAGCTGGAAGAACCAGGCGCCCGCGATGGTCGCGGCCGCGATCAGCGTGACGAGCAACGAGGCCGTCAGCGCTGGGCTTGCGGCCCCCGGCCTGAATGCAGGTATTGCGGCACTCTGGGTGGTCACGGCGGCCTCGTTCGGATGGGTCGTGGCCCTAGCCTCTAGCCCCGGCCCAGGCAGCTGTCGAGAACGGCCGACATCACTTTGGCGCGGGTTGACCCGGCTTTGTCGATGGCTATAGTCCGCCGGCTTCGCGACGCTCCCCTCAAGGGCCGACCGAGGGCCCCTGTGGCGGAACTGGTAGACGCGCTCGACTCAAAATCGAGTTCCGCAAGGAGTGCTGGTTCGATTCCGGCCAGGGGCACCATTCGGAAAAGTGAAGCAACGTGCGGCTTCGTCGCGCCTACGGTCCGAATTCGATGCACGGCGCGATGTGCCAGACCGCCGTCGTCACGCCAGTCTTGTTTTCCGAGCCGGCTTCGGAGCTCCGGGTCAAGAGTGGCGCTGCCGTGTCATCGAAGCTACATATGGGACCGCTAGCGTCCGCCGCATCGGGGATGCCAGCTCGCGATCGAACGGTCCCACCTTCAGTCGTTGGGCTGCAAGGTTGCTGGATGGTGTGCTCGATACGGGGCAACGAACGTTGTCCTTGGCAATCAGCATCCAGTAAGGATCAAGTACCGTGAAGAAATACAGGATCGGCCTAGCGGCCATTGCGTTCGCGGCTGCCGGCATCAATGGTGCCCAGGCTGCAACCATTAATAGCGTTGCCAGCGGGAGCGTGGCTGTCGTAGGAGCTGCCTGCTGCAGCACAGGCCAGGTGTTTCCCAACATCATTCTCGATGCCGCGAACAATCGTTCGAATTATCTCGTTTTCGACGTCGGCCCTCTCGCTGCCCTGCTCGGCGGCAAAGATGCGAGATCCGTCACGTTGACGCTCAACCAGCCTGGCTTTTACGGCAGCGCTGATCCGACCGAGACTTTCACGCTGTGGGATTTCACCGGGAATGTGAATGCGTTGAAGAATTACAGCTTTGCCAACCCGCCTTCGGCGGCGGACGCAGCATCGATCCGAGACGACCTGCGTAGCGGGATCAGCTATGGAAGCACGGTCATTGCCAAGCCCGTCGGCGCTCTTTCGATCCTAACGATCATGCTGAACGATGATGCAGTTGCCGCGATCAACAGCGCGCTCCACTCTGCGAACCATCTGTTCGCCATCGGCGGCTTTTCGAATACGCTGACCGGCTCGCAGCTGCTGTTTCAATCCTCGGGCGGCGATGCAAGCCTGGATGTCAGCCCGGTGCCGGGCCCCGTCGTCGGCGCGGGCCTTCCTGGCCTGATCGCCGCGTGCGCCGGATTGCTCGCCTTGCGGCGACGCCGCTTGGCTGGAAACGCGTAAGGACTTTGAACTATCCACGATCCCAAATGTCGTCTCTCCATCGTGCCGAAATTGCTGGCATGAATGTCGTGACCGGGATGCCTCGAGACTGGGCACCCAGGCCGGAAAGGCCGGGTGCCCATCAGTTGCAGATGCTTTGGTCTCGTCACAATCGAGCAGCTCGGCAGGTGAGGCGGCGAGTACAACCGCAGCTTGCGGGTTGTTGAATAACTGCCCGCACGCAACCACAAGCAGCGAAAGGTTCGGTTGTATGCATTACGCCCTGCCATCTACCAGTTTAGCTTTGCGTCCATCTCATTGAGTTTCAATTATTATTTTAATATTTTCATCGTCTAGAACAATCGCTTGACAAGCAATTCGATTTAAATAAATAATTCAACCTGATTTTAATTCGATTGAATTGATTCCGGACAGGAGTACAGTCCATGAAATCCAAAATGTTTTCGGTGGCTGCTTTCGCATTTGGACTTTGCCTCGTCTCGGCGGTGCCCGCTGGTGCCATCACATTGACTCCGGCCACTGCGGTTCTTAGCGGCGGCGCCAGTCTCATCGGCGGCGGATCGAAGATCCAGTTCGATGCCAACACGGCAGGTGAGACCGCGACCTGGACTTTTGCATCCATCCCGGGACAGACGTACGTCATCTCCGTGACCGGCCATAGCGACAATTCCGCGTCGTTCTTCCAGTTCTTCATTGATGCCGACGGCCCTGGAGCTGGTACTGGCTTCGTCCAGCTGGGTGGTGATCATAATTTCGGCAGCGGATTTTCCACGTTCATTCTGCCGTCCTACGTTGACCTCGGATCGACTGATTATTTTCAGATCGTCAACGGCACCACAGGCGGCGGTCGCACCGGCAATAGCGCGGGCCAGATCGAGGTTGCCGACGTGACAATCCAGGCGGTCCCCGGGCCGGTCGTTGGGGCAGGATTGCCCGGCCTGATCATGGCTATTGGCGGCCTGCTCGCCTGGCGCCGCCGACGGGTAGCTGCTTGATTTAGGCGCTCAAGCCGATCGATAAGGCCGCCTACGGGCGGCCTTTTCATTTTGCCTTGCAGAGATTGCATCCTTTGGAGGCCTGTGCCGCTCCCTGCAGATAGCTGGTGCTCGCGCCCCATCGGCCGCTTCACCACCGCAAGCCTCAACGCACTGACCCCGGGCCTCAGGACGACACGCTTTTGCCGTACGCGGAACGCACCGGTCGTGTGCGCGGCAGTCAACCGCTCACGGGCCAAACTCGCTCTACGATGGCTGGCGCGCCGATGCCCTCATTCGACTTCGCTGTGCCAATCCCTATATCCTGTGGCAACCGATCCGATGCAGCGGACAGCTTGATGGCCAGGATACGCACGACGGACGCCGACGACCTTCCCCGCTATTTCGTCTGGGTCCGGGGCCTCGAAGGACCCGAGCCGCAGAAATGGATGGCGATGGATTTCGGCATCGGCGACTGGAAGCGACCGCTCGTGCTGGCCTATCTGGAGCTGCCGCCGGACGAACGTCGCCTGACGTTGTCGGCGCTGGCCCGGCGCTATCCGGCACCGCGGGTCGATCCTTAAGCCGCCTCAGCACACAGTTCAGCCGATGCCGGGCGCATCCCGCCGGATGAATCCAACCCTTCCGGCGAAAAAGGACAACGACAAATCGAAGAACAGATATCCCGTGCATCTCGAAGACGCGACGAATCTGCCGAATCCCGCCGACACGGAGAAGCTGAAGAAGCTTAGGAGCGACGTGGCCGGCATGAGCACATACCGGCCCCCGACAAGCCGTCATCCTCGCCTGCGAGCAAGTAGCATGGCCGCGTGATCCGCCGCGTTTCGAAAGACTTGCCGCCCCATGATTATGGGTGTCGCGGCATCCGCACTGCGGCTAAGCTTGCCCTCGCGCCGCGGGGGACACGCGGCTGCGGGACCATGATGATGACCGAACAGGGCGAGACGGGTGAAACGATCAGCATCCTCCTCGTCGAGGACGACGCGCCGACCTGCTGGCGGCTGCAGGATGCGCTGGTCAAGGCCGGCTACGAGGTGCGCAGCGCCGGCACGCTCGGCGAGGCCCGTTCCAGCCTTGAAGGCGGCGCGCCCCGTGTGCTGCTGACCGATCTGCGGCTGCCCGATGGCCACGGCGTCGAGCTGATCCGGGAGATGAGGCAGCGCTTCCCCGACACCGAGATCATGGTGATCTCGGCCCTCGGGGACGAGGAAAGCGTGATCTCCGCGATCACGGTCGGCGCCACCGGTTATCTGCTCAAGGACGCCTTCCCCACCGACATTGCCACCACCGTGCGCGATCTGGTCGCCGGTCATTCGCCGATCTCGGCCTCGATCGCGCGCTTCATCGTGCGCAGAACGCAAGGTGCCGCGCAGAATTCGGCGGAGCCGCCCCCTGGCCCCGCGCTCAACACGGCCCGCTTGACGCCGCGCGAGATCGACATCCTCTGGGGCATCGCAAAAGGCTTCAGCTATGCTGAGATCGCCAGCCATCTCGGCCTGTCCAGGCAGACCGTGCCCGGCCATATCAAGAACATCTATCGCAAGCTCGAGGTGCACACGCGCAGCGAAGCGGTGTTCGAGGCGGTGCAGCAGGGCCTGATCAAGCTGTGAGCGAGATCGCGGCCAAAGCACCCACGAAGGCACCTGCGAAGGCCTCTGCCAAACCCGCGCGTCGACGGCTGCTGGCCTCGCGCCTGGTGCCCTATCTCCTGCTCCAGGCCCTGATCGTGATCCTCACCATTCTTGGGCTTCGGCTGCTGCAGCCGAGCGATCCCGAAGATTTCGCGTTGAGCGATTTTTCGGAGCGGGAAGACGGCCTGACCCGCCCGGTGACGCTGCCGCATTTCACGTCATCGCGCTACTCCCTCGCCGACCCGCCGTTCTACGCCGGTGCCTTCACCTTCCGGAGCGCCGATGCGGCCTCGGGCTGGTCGGTGTACCTGCCACGCTTCAGCAACGCTGTGGAGGTCGCCATCAATGGCGTCGTCGTGCTCGACTCCCGGCGCGACGCCAACGCCAACCGGCCCGACCGCAACACGCCCGAGATCGCCGCCATCCCCGCTTCGCTCCTGCGCGAGGGCGCCAACGAGATCGCGGTGCGGCTGTTCGTGTGGGGACCGCTCAAGGGCTTTCTCGACACCGTTTATGTCGGACCGGACGTCGCGTTGCGTCCAGCTTATGAGACGCGCACGCTGCTGTTCGTCACCCTGCCGGTGGTGTTCTCCGCCTGGCAATCGATGCTGGCCGTCATTCTCGCGATCATGTGGCTGATGCGGCGTCACGAACCGGTCTATGGCGTGCTGGCCGCGGCGATGGTGCTCGGCGTGGTGCAGGCCTTCGCCCCGCCACCGGTGCCGCCGGCCACGGTATCGCGGCTCGCCGCGGTGCTGCTGGCCTCCGCGCCGATCGAGAGTGCGTTGATCGTGGTGTTCGGCGTGCTGTTCTTCGGCTGGCGTTGGCCGCGCTACGGCACGCTGCTGTTCGTGCCGGGTGTCGTGGTGTTCGTGGTCGGGCTGATCGGCGGTCCGCCGCTCCCGCGCATCCTCTTCCTGGTGCTCGGCATTCCCACGGTCGGGCTCTGCCTGTTCCTGATGGCCTGCGTCACCGCGACCGCCGTTGTGCGGCGCCAGGACGCGGCGAGCTTCACGATCGGCTGCGCGGTAACCATCGTGCTGACCTGCTGGGTCCAGGACATGCTCACCGTGCTCGAGATCACGACCAATGATCGCATCTTCGTCTCGCGCCTGTCCTATTCGGCCATGCTGGTCGCGATCGGTGCCGGGCTGACCTGGCGCTTCGCCCGCGCGCTGAACCAGGTCGACAGTTTCGCCGGCCAGCTGGTGACGCGGGTGCGGGAGGCCGAGGAGCGGCTGAAAGCGAGCTTTGCCCGCGAGGAGGAGCGCGCGCGCGCCGCCGCGCTTGCCAATGAGCGCACGCGCCTGATGCGTGACCTGCATGACGGCCTCGGCGGCCAGCTCGTCAGCATCGTCGCGCTCTCCGAGCGTGGCCATGAGGGCGCGACCATCACCGACGCCGCCCGTGCCGCGCTGAAGGATCTGCGTCTCGTCATCGATTCCATGGACGACATCGGCGGCGACCTGATGCTCGCCCTCGGCTCCTGGCGCGAGCGCGCGACGGCGCAATTGCGGCCGCACGACATCACGCTCGACTGGCGCGTGGCGACACCGCAAGGCCTGCCGCTCCATCCCGAGCTCAGGCCATGGCACGTCATCCAGATCGTGCGCATTCTCGACGAGGCCGTGACCAATGCCGTGAAGCATGCGCAGGCTCGCCGCATCGCCGTCACCATCGACACATTCGACACAGGCCAGGGGCCGTACGGCGTGATCAGCGTCACCGACGACGGGAACGGCTTTGCGCTGGACGGCCTCGGCGAGGCCGGACGCAACGGTCAGACCGCGCGCGGCCTGCGCAACATGAGAAGCCGCGCGGCACGCTGCGGTGCGGTGCTCGATCTCAGTTCCGATGCAGGCGGCACGTGCGTGCGGCTGCAATTGCCGCAGCGTTTTCCCGACAGCGACATGGCCGTAGGCTGAAAGACCCCCTCCCCGAACGTGTGGGGCGCACGGAGAGAGGGAACGGGCCGGGAAATTGGCCTGCGGAGGACGGGGGGGGTGTTCGTCCGCCGGCCCTCGGCCCGAAGCGATGCAATCAATTCAATGCAATGGAAATATCAGCGCACGCCGACGCGATTGACCGGGCCGCCGCGATTCATCGGCGTTCCCGCGCGCACGCCGACACCGGGCGCGCCGACGCCGGGCGTTGCGACCGCTGCCCTCGCGACCGGCGCCCGCGGCGCCACCACCGCCGCCGTCGGCCGCACCACGCAGCCCTTGGGCACGCCGACGGTCTTGCAGTAGACCACCGCCTGCGCCGGGCTCGTGCCCAGCGACACCATCGCCGCGCTCGCCAGCGCCATGACCGTCAGCCCTGCGCCCAGCGCTCCAGCTCTCTTCGACATCCTTGCTCTCCTGCTTCCCGTTCGGCGTCCCGACGCAATCACCGGGTCTCGCAGCCGAGGTGCAGCCTGAATGACAAAAGACGGCGCGCGAATACATGCCATGAAGATGGGGGTCCCGCGGCCGGCAGAGCGCACCGGTGCCATGAACATGGCATGGACCCGCGCCCGGCCTTTGCGGGATGGTCCGGCCCGATTGGTCCCGGTCGGGATCAACGAGGATTCCAAAGAGGTGCTTCATGAAGATTTCGGTTCTGGCCGCGCTGCTGCTCGCCGCCACCGCCCTGCCCGTCGCCGCGCAATCCGGTCCGTCGCCCCAGGAGCAAATGGCTTGCCGCGGCGACGCCAGCAAATTCTGCGCCGAGCATATCGGCAAGCCGCCGCAGATGAACGCGTGCCTGCGCGAGAACAAGTCGAAGCTCTCCGACTCCTGCCGCAAGGTCGTCGAATCGCGCGGCGGCTAGTCGACCCTCGGAACAAGACAGAGAGGGCGGCTCCGAGCCGCCCTCTCGAGAGATTTGAGCGCGATCGTGATCATGAGGGCCCGCCACCGGCGGGCGCTCGAAGGATGGCCGCAGGCAACAGCCTCGCCGCTACTCCTGCATCATCTCGCCGCTGCCGCCGAACTCGGCCGGAAAGTCCTTCAGCTTGGGCAGGCCGTCGCGCATCGGCAGCACCGTTTCGGCATAGTTGACGTGAACCCCGGGTGCGAAGGCAAGCGTCGGGATGGTGGCGGAGAAGACGTCGACCAGGCCGAGTGGCGGGTGGTTGGTCATGAGATGACCGCCGCACTTCTTGCAATATTTGCGCTGGCTGAGCGGCGTCTTGGCAAACGTCTCGACATTGTCGGCGCCTTCGGTGACACGCACGGCTTCGGGCTTCCACAAGCTGAAGGCGTTGACCGGACCGCCCGACCACGACCGGCATGACCGGCAATGACAATAGCCCATCGCCTCGGGTGCACCCGTGACCTCGATCGTCACCGCGCCACAGAAGCAGTTTCCGACATGTTTCATTTGATCGACTCCGTTGGATGAACAGGGGGATTCTCTGCCCGCTCCCGCCCGACGACAAGTCGAGAAAGGCGGGGTGGGCGAGAGATATTGGGGTGAGAAGAGAAGATCGCCCCCGGGGGACGTTGAGGGGACGGACGCGTGAGATGCTCGCGTACCTCACCCGGTGCGGCCACGCGTCCTCCGTTCGGCGGACGCGCGCGGTGCCGGATCGAGGCTAGGATGACCGGCGCCAGGGAATAAGCATCGACACCCGTTGTTTGTACTGCCGGTATTCGTCACCGAAGAGCTCGATGAGGTCGTGCTCCTCCAATGCGATGCCGACGAAGATGTAGAGCGTGGTCACGGCTGCAAACAGCAGATGGCCCGCGGTCATGGTCGGCGTCGCCCAGAACGCAATGATGAAGCCGAGATAGATTGGATGGCGGACGAAATTATAGAGCAGCGGCGTCTTGAAGCGCGGCGGCGGCGACTCCTTCCCGATCAGATGGTTGGTCACCTGATGCAAACCGAACAATTCGAAATGGTTGATCAGGTAGGTGCTGGCGAACACCAGGACCCAGCCCGCAAAGGACAGCGTAACCAGAGTCACGGCGAGATCCGGGTTCTCGACGTTCCATATGACGGCAGGCAACGGACGCCACTGCCAGAACAGGAGGAGCAGTGACAGACTCGCGAACAGCACATAGGTCGAGCGCTCGACCGGCTTGGGGACGAACTGCGTCCACCATGCCTTGAACTGCTTGCGCGCCATCACGCTGTGCTGAACCGCGAACAGCGTCATCAGGAGTAGATTGATGATGACCGCCTCGACGGTCGGCGTGTCGGTTCCGGTGTCGATGGTCTTCGGCACCATCACCCCCATGACGAAGCCGATGGCGTAGAGAACGGTGACGAAAAACACGAGATAGGCCGTAATTCCGTACAGAAAGGCGATGAGCTTGAAAATGCGTGAGCCCGCAACGTCCGGGCCGATAGAATGAACCTGGTGATCAAGTTGGGTCATGAAACGCTCCGTTGTGCCGAGACATCGACACTGTTTGGTCTCCGCACCATGCCGGAATGGACGTCCCCAGACTTTCGCGGACGGTTGATTTTCGCCTGAGACGACTTTGATTTTCTCTTGAGACGACAGAAACGTGCGATTTCGCTTTGAAAACAACGTGCTCGACGGCGACCTCCGGGAACTCACCTGCGGCGGAGCAGCCGTGCCGTTGCAGCCGCAAGTGTTCGATCTCTTGCTTTATCTCGTCGCACAACGGGCGCGTGTGGTCAGCAAGGATGACCTGATCAGCCAGATCTGGAGCGATCGGATCATCTCGGATTCGGCGCTGAACAGCCGGATCAACGCCGCGCGCAAGGCGCTCGGCGACGACGGCGCCACGCAGCGGCTGATCAAGACCATTCCACGCAAGGGCTTCCGTTTCGTCGGTGAAGTCCGGGAAGAAGCTTCCACCGTGCCGGCCGAAGAGGCCGGGCCGGCTGTTCCGCGCGTGGCCGACCGACCGGCGGTCGCGGTGCTCGCCTTCGAGAACATGAGCGGCGATCCCGCACAGGACTATTTCGGCGATGGCATCAGCGAGGACATCCTCACCGCACTGTCGAAGCAACGCTGGTTCATGGTGATCGCCCGCAACTCGTCCTTCACCTACAAGGGACGCGCGGTCCATATCAGGCAGATCGCGGAGGAGCTCGGTGTGCGTTACGTCGTCGAAGGCAGCGTGCGCAAGGCAGGCAACCGCTTGCGCATCACCGCGCAGCTCAACGACGCCATTTCGGGCGGCCATCTGTGGGCGGAGCGCTATGACCGCGAGCTGGTCGACGTCTTCGCCGTCCAGGACGAGATCACCAACGCGATCGCGGCGGCGATCGAACCGCAGATTCATGCCGCCGAGAGTTTTCGCGCCCACAGCAAGGCGCCTGCGAGCCTGGACGCATGGGATCTCCTGATGCGGGCGCTGTCGCATTATTGGCGGGTGACGAGGCGCGATCACGAGACCGCACGCACGCTGCTCGAACGCGCGATCGCGATTGACCCGAACTACGGGCAGGCGCTGTCGCTGCTCGCGGCAAACCACATGCTCGGCGTGCATCTCGGCTGGTCCGAGCTCGCCACGGTGGCGCCGCTGGCGGAAGCGGCCGCGTTGGCCGCGGTGCGCTGCGACCATGAGGATGCCTGGGCGCATGTCGCTCTCGGCAGCGTCTATTTTTCGACACGCAGGCTTGCCGACGCGGTGTCCGAGTTCGAGCAGGCGCTCGCGCTCAATCCGAACTTCTCGCTGGCCCAGGGCTATTACGCGCTGGCGCTGTCCTATGCCGGCCGGCCGAAGGATGCGTTCGAGGCCGCCCAAAGGGCGATCCGACTCTCCCCGCGCGACCCGTCGCTGGCGATCTATCAGGGCATCGCCGGCTATGCGCGTTTCACCGAACGCCATTATGACGAGGCCATCACGCTTGCGCGCGATGCCATCCGCCATCGCGGCGATCTCACCGGCGCCTACCGCGTGCTCGCGGTCTCGGCCGGCATGACGGGCGACGACAGGCTCGCGAAGACGGCGCTGGGCGAGCTGCGCCGCACCCAGCCGGGCATCTCGCTGCACTGGATCGCAACGCAGCTGCCATGGGCCAACGAGGCCGATCGCGAGCACTATCTCGAGGGATTCCGGCGCGCAGGGTTGCGGTGAAGTCTCTCACCCTCCCCTGGAAGCAGGGCTATCGCTTGTGGATTTCGCGAGGACCGCGGGCTTGCTCCGCCTCTCCCGCTTGCGGGAGAGGCCGACGCGCTCGCAGAGCGCGGCGGGTGAGGGTTTTCGCCACTCGGGGGCATCTTCCGCATTTTCTAGCAATTCCAATGCGGACACAGCCCCCACCCCAGCCCTCCCCCGCAAGCGGGAGAGGGAGCCGACTGCCACTGCCGCCGCATCGTGCACACCATATGCGATTGCCCTGCCCTGGAGGGAGGGTAAGAGCACCGTGGTGCTATGCCGTGCGCTTGCGGCGCAGGTGGACGATGACGTCGAGCCGGGCGATTTCGTGGCCGGGAAGCGCCTCGGGGATCTTGGTGAACGCGAGGCCTTCCGCAACGTCGACCAGCACATCCTCGCCCTCGAGGTAGAAGTGAGGATGCACCGAGGTGTCGGTGTCGAAGAACGACTTGATGCCGTCGGCGGCGATCCGGCGCAGCAGGCCGGCTTCGGTGAACTGGTTCAGCGTGTTGTAGACGGTCGCGAGCGAAAGATAGGCGTTCGCCGCCATCGCCTCTTCATAGAGGCTCTCGGCGGTGACATGACGATGGCCGTTCAGGAACAGCAACCGGCCAAGCGCGAGGCGCTGGCGCGTCGGGCGCAGGCCGGCATTGCCGAGCAATTGCAGGCAGTGCTGCACGCCCGCATCCGGCGGGAGCTCGAGGGCGGCGCCATCAGGTCCGCCATCGTCGACCGCAGGGATATTCGAGGCCTGGCTGTCCATCGATGGTCTCACGCGTCTCACGGCTGAAGGACGCAGGACACGCAATGCAGCGTCCCGCCAGTTGCTATTCGATCGCAAAAGCAGCGGCCCGGCTTTGATCCGGATCAAATTCGCAGGACGCCTCTGACCTATCGCAAGGCGGCCCGGTTCATTCCCGGCCAAAATCGATCGATTTCGATGAGGTTCACATGTCCAGGCCGGTTCCCGACAAGGCAGAGGTCGCACTCGAATATCCCGACAAATTCTACGTCGGCACCTTCGAGCATTCGTCCCGCTTTGAGGCGAAGCTCGACGGCAGCGGCGTTGCTCTGGTGCTGCAACAGCCCGGCGCGGCCGACGAACGCAAATCGGTGCACCTGCATATCAATTTCGGCCTGCTCGCCGGCATCCTGCGTGAGCTCGCCGGCAGCGTCGCGGCGCTTCCCAAGGACGACATCGCACATCGCGAGCAGCTCGCCGACGCGCTCGATGAATTGCGACGGGCGCTCGGCCCGAAATGACGGCCCGGCGCTTTTGGCCGCAGGCGCAAACTTGGGCAATGCCTCCGCAACCTGCTGGCACGACCAAGGCCGCGTGATCGCCCGGAGCGGGCCGATCCGCCCCGCGCTATGCGGGAAACAGGACGGGCTGTACATTTTTTGGGCTGCCACTGTCGAGACTTTCATCTTGCGGCGCCGAACGGGACTGTGTGAGCCTCGCCCCCGGATGGGGACTGGGATGGGCCGGCCGTCGCTTTGCGCGCGAGGACGTCGCGAAGCATTCACGACTGGCTGCGCTTGAGAAAGATTCGAGATGCCAAAACGAGTGTTGCTTGGTCTCCTCCTGGCTTGCGGCCTCACGGCCCCGGCGCTGGCGCAAGAGCCGAAGATGGGGGGCGTGATCAATGCCGTGATCCAGCCCGAGCCACCCGGCCTGATGCTTGCGCAGGTTCAGAACGGCCCGACCCAGATGGTCTCGGGCAACATCTTCGAAGGGCTGCTGCGCTACAGCCCCAAGCTCGAGCCGCTGCCGGAGCTTGCCGAAAGCTGGAGCGTCAGCGACGACGCCAAGACCTACACCTTCAAGCTGAAGAAGGGCGTCACCTGGCATGACGGCAAGCCCTTCACCGCCGCCGACGTCCTGTTCTCGATGGAGATGCTGAAGCAGACGCATGCGCGTGCCCGCACCAATTTGGCGCAGGTCGACAAGATCGAGACGCCTGACGACTACACGGTGGTGTTCACGCTGAAGCAGCCGTTCGGCCCGTTCCTCGGCATCTTCGAGGTCGGCTCGATGCCGATCGTGCCGAAGCATCTCTATGAGGGCACCGACTGGAAGACGAACCCCTACAACAACGCGCCGGTGGGCACCGGTCCCTTCATGTTCAAGGAATGGCAGAAGGGCTCGTTCATTCGCCTGGTCAAGAACCCGAACTACCACGAAAAGGGCAAACCCTATCTCGACGAGATCTACTGGCAGATCATCCCCGACGCGGCGGCGCGCTCGGTGGCGTACGAGACCGGCAAGGTCGACGTGCTACCGGGCGGCTCGGTCGAGAATTTCGACGTGCCGCGCCTGTCGAAGCTGAAGGACACCTGCGTCACCGGCGCCGGCTGGGAGTTCTTCTCGCCGCTGGCCTGGCTGTGGCTGAACAATCGCCAGGGTCCGCTCGCCGACAAGCGGGTGCGGCAGGCGATCATGTATGCGATCGACCGCGATTTCGCCAAGGACGTGATCTGGAACGGGCTCGGCAAGGTCGCGACCGGCCCGTCCGCGTCGACCATCAAATATTACACCGACGACGTGAAGAAATATCCTTACGATCCGGCCAAGGCCAAGGCGCTGCTGAAGGAAGCCGGCTACAAGGGCGAGAAGATCCGCCTGCTGCCGCTCGCTTATGGCGAGACCTGGCAGCGCTGGGGTGAAGCGGTGAAGCAGAATCTCCAGGACGTCGGAATGACCATCGAAACCATCGCCACCGACGTTGCCGGCGGCAACCAGAAGATCGGCGACTGGGATTACGACATCGCCTTCACCTATCTCTACCAGTATGGCGATCCCGCGCTCGGCGTCGGCCGCAACTACATCTCGAGCAACATCGCCAAGGGCCAGGTCTTCAACAATGTCGAGGGTTATTCCAACCCGAAGATCGACAAGCTGTTTGCCGACGGCGCAATTGCCACGCCGGACTCCAAGCGCAAGGAAATCTACGAGAAGGCGCAGAAGATCCTGGTCGAGGACGTGCCGGTGGCCTGGATGCTTGAGCTGCAATTCCCGACCATCACGCGCTGCAAGGTCAAGAACCTGATCACCACGGGGATCGGGGTCAATGACGGCTTCAAGGACGCATGGCTCGACAAGTGAGCGCAAGCGTTCCGGACTCCCCTTACCTCTCCCGCTTGCGGGAGAGGTCGCTACGCTCGAAGAGCGTAGCGGGTGAGGGTTCTTTCCTCTTGGCGATCCCTCTGCGGAAGCACGCCCTCCCCTGCCCTCCCCCGCAAGCGGGAGAGGGAGCGCACCGCCGCCGCGGCTGCGACCACCCCGATCTCATCGCGATTTGATCATGCTCTCCTTCGTTACGCAGCGTGTCGTGAAGGGCGTGATCGTCCTGCTCGCGATCGTCGTTCTCAATTTCTTCCTGATCCGGCTTGCGCCCGGCGACCCCGCAATCGTGATGGCGGGCGAGGCCGGCGCCAGCGACCAGGTCTTCGTCAAGCAGCTCCGGGAGAAGTTCGGCCTCGACAAGCCGCTGCCTGAGCAGCTCTTCATCTACGTCAAGGGTGTCGTCACGCTCGACCTCGGCTTCTCCTTCCGCCAGCAAGCACCGGTCGCAAAACTGATCGGCGAGCGGCTGCCGGCGACGCTGCTGTTGACGTTGATCGCCTTTGCGATCTCGCTCGCGCTCGGCGTCCTGTTCGGCACCTTTGCCGCGCGATTTGCCGGGACCTTTCTCGATACCGCGATCACCGTGTTCGCGCTGATCTTCTACGCCATGCCGATCTTCTGGGTGGCACTGATGGGCATCCTGCTGTTCTCCGTCACCATGGATTGGCTGCCGAGCTTCGGTTACGAGACGGTCGGCGCTAACCTCACGGGCTTCGCCCATGCGCTCGACGTCGCAAAGCACCTGATCATGCCGGCGATGACGCTCGGGCTGTTCTTCATGGCGACCTATACCCGCATGACGCGCGCCTCGATGCTGGAGGTGAAGCGGCTCGACTTCGTCAAGACCGCGCGTGCCAAGGGCCTTTCCGACGCCGTGATCCAGCGCCGCCACGTGCTGCGCAACGCGCTGCTGCCGGTGGTGACGCTGGCCGGCGTGCATTCCGGCACGTTGATAGGCGGTGCCGTCATCACCGAGACCGTGTTCGCCTGGCCCGGCATCGGGCGGCTGATGTACGACGCACTGCTGCAGCGGGACTACAACCTGCTGCTCGGCGTGTTCGTGATCTGCTCCGCCATGGTGCTGATCTTCAATCTCATCACCGACCTCGTCTACCGACTGGTCGACCCACGCATCGAATTCGCCTCATGAAACAGTTCTGGAAATCGATGCTGAAGAGCCCGAGCGGCGTCATCGGGCTCATCATCCTGCTGCTCGCGATCTCGGTCGCCGCGTTCGGACCGATGCTGTTCCCGAACTCGCCCTGGCGCATGGTGCAGCGGCCGTTCCTGCCGCCCTTCACGCTGTCGACCGTGCCGCTCGGCACCGACGCGCTCGGCCGCGACGTGTTTGCCGGCATGATCTTCGGCGCCCGTGTCTCGCTGCTGGTCGGGCTCGTCTCGACACTGGTCGCACTGGTCGTCGGCGTGCCGATCGGCGCCATGGCCGGCTATTTCGGTGGCAAGGTCGACGACGCCCTGATGCGCTTCACCGAATTCTTCCAGACCATTCCGAGCTTCGCGCTCGCGATCGTGCTGGTCGCGATCCTGCAGCCTTCGATCTATTCCATCGTGGCCTCGATCGCGGTGGTGAGCTGGCCGCCGGTCGCCCGCCTCGTGCGCGGTGAGGTGCTGTCGCTGCGCACGCGCGAATATGTCCAGGCGGCCGTGGTGACCGGCCAGAGCAACAGCTGGATCATCCTGCGCGAGATCCTGCCCAACGCATTGTCGCCGGTGATCGTGCTGGCCTCGCTGATGGTGGCGACCGCGATCCTGCTGGAATCATCGCTGTCCTTCCTCGGCCTCGGCGATCCCAATCTGATCTCCTGGGGCTACATGGTCGGCGCTGGCCGCACGGTGATCCGCCAGGCCTGGTGGATCACCGTGTTTCCCGGCGTCGCCATCCTGATCTCGGTGCTCGGGCTGAATCTGATCGGCGAAGGCCTCAACGACGCACTCAATCCGCGCCTGTCGCGGGAGGGACGCTGAGAATGACCACCCCGCCCGCCGTCTCCATCAAGAATCTCAGGATCGCGCTGCCCAAGGGTGCCGAGCGTCCGTTCGCGGTCGACGGCGTCTCGCTGGACTTGCGTCCCGGCAAGATCGTCTGTGTCGTCGGAGAATCCGGCTCCGGCAAGTCGATGTGCGCGCATGCATTGATGGGCCTGCTGCCGGACACCGTCTCGATCGCCTCCGGCGAGATCCAGTTCGAAGGTCGCGACCTGCTTAAGCTCGACGACGACGGCTGGCGCGATCTGCGCGGCCGCAGGCTGGCGATGATCTTTCAGGAGCCGATGACCGCGCTCAATCCGTTGATGCGGATCGGCGACCAGATGGCGGAGATGTTCGAGGCGCACGGCCTGCTGACGCCGAAGGAGCGGCGCGCCAGAGCGCTGGCGCTGGCACAGGAGGTCGGCCTCCCCGACCCTGCGCGCATCGTGCGCGCCTATCCGCACCAGCTTTCCGGCGGGCAACGCCAGCGCGCCATGATCGCGATGGCGCTCGCGCTCGAGCCTGCGGTGCTGGTGGCGGACGAGCCGACCACCGCGCTCGACGTCACCACGCAGGCGCAGATCCTCAAGCTGATCCGCAACCTCCAGCGCAATCGCAACATGGCGGTGATGTTCATCACCCATGATTTCGGCGTGGTCGCTGACATTGCCGACCAGGTCGTCGTGCTCAGGCACGGCAAGGTCGTGGAGGAAGGTCCGGCCGCGACCGTGTTCAACGAGCCCCAGCACGACTACACCAAGGCGCTGCTCGCCGCCGTCCCCTCGATGGATCCGCCGGCACGCCAGCCCCTCGACGATCAGGCCAGGGCGGTCGAGGTGATCGGGCTGGACAAGACGTACGTGACCTCAGGCGGCTGGTTCCGCGAGGATCGCCGCGTCGATGCCGCGCGCGCGGTCAATTTCAACATCCTCAAGGGCGAGACGCTCGGCCTGGTCGGCGAATCCGGCTCCGGA
This sequence comes from Bradyrhizobium centrosematis, assembly GCF_045571495.1. Taxonomy (NCBI): domain Bacteria; kingdom Pseudomonadati; phylum Pseudomonadota; class Alphaproteobacteria; order Hyphomicrobiales; family Nitrobacteraceae; genus Bradyrhizobium; species Bradyrhizobium centrosematis. The sequence goes on along the minus strand of NZ_CP120703.1, from coordinate 959,130 downwards.
AAATCCTCCGTGGCACGGCTGGTGATGCGGCTGATCGAGGCCGACCGCGGCACGGTGCGAATCGGCGAGACCGATCTCACCTCGCTCTCCGGCAAGGCGCTCCGCGCCGAGCGTCATCGCATCCAGATGATCTTCCAGGATCCGTTCGCCTTGCTCAATCCGCGGCGCAAGATCGGCCATATCATCGCCGACGGCCCGATCGCAGCCGGCCTCGATCCCAAGACCGCGTTCGACCGCGCCCGCGATCTCCTGAAGCTGGTCGGCCTGGATGCCGGCGCGCTCGAACGTTATCCGCACGAATTCTCCGGCGGCCAGCGCCAGCGTATCGGCATTGCGCGCGCGCTCGCGCTCGAGCCCGAGATCATCGTCGCGGACGAAGCCGTCTCCGCACTCGACGTCTCCGTGCAGGCGCAGGTCTTGAGGCTGCTCGAAGATCTCAAGGCGCGCCTCGGGCTATCGATGCTGTTCATCACCCACGACTTACGCGTCGCCGCCCAGATCTGCGACCGCATCGCGGTGATGCAGCGCGGCGCCATCGTCGAGCTGAAGCCCACCGCCCAGCTCTTTGCCGCGCCGGAGCATGCCTACACGCGCGAGCTGCTGGCGGCGGTGCCGGGGCGGAGGGAGCGCGCACCGGCGGCGTGAAGCATGGCTGGGATCGGATCTCCGAAGTTCGGGATGGTTCCAAAAACTTGCGTGGCGGCCGAAGTGAAACATATTTGATCCGACAGCATTTGCCTTTCGAGGCTGTCCTTGCTGACGACAGCAAGGCGTGAGCCGATACTCGCATTCGCCCGCTCGGCCATAAGAGCCCTGCAACGAATATGAGGTGGTGAGAGGATTCTCAACCCAGCGCAACAAACGCATTGGGTGAGAGCCTAGCGGATGCTCACGCTGTTTTTATTCTGTCGTGATCGGCCGCCGCTTCAAAGCCGAAGGCGGCACCATAGATCTCTATGGAATGATAGACATCATCTGATGACGGATTGTCAACTGCTAGTCGGAGCCACCATGGGCGAAGTTATTCGATTTGTCTCGAAGTCCGAGCGCGAGCGAGTGCGTCTCATTCAGGAGGCGCGCGCCATCTACGACAGCATCTTCCCTCCTGCTGATCCGGCCAACGACGGACAGGACAGGGCAACGATCGGCCGTGGATTAGGCCGCGACGGAGGCAACCTGTCGTGATCAAGATCATTGCCGTGCTCTGCAGCCTCGCCTCTCCGACCAATTGCCACGAACAGATCGTCACCACCTCGGATTTTGCTGAAGTTTCGGTGCAGTCCTGCTTGATGGGCGCGCCGCAGCTCGCCGACTGGATGAACCAGCATCCAGCCGAACGCCTCGCGGCATGGCGTTGCGTGATCGGTCAACAGGTCGGTCGGGGCATCTGAGGCCGAAGACCGCCTGATCGTGCCCTATCTCGTGGTGTTGCTCCAGGTGGGCACGGCGTTGGTCACGCCCACGGAGGGCCAATTGTACGATCCGATCGACGGTGCCGTGACCGTCCCGACCGTCTGTCCGGAGGAGCCGTAAGGGGCCCTCGGCTGCGCTGCGGGGGCTCCGGCACCGCTATAGGTCGGGGCCACGACGCCCGTGCTGTAGTATCGGCTCGACCGCGCCTTCTTCGCTTCAGCCGCAAAGGGCGCGGCAAGCAGACTGGTCGTGATGAGCGCGGCAATCGCGAGTTTGATGCTTGTCATCGCTGATCCCTCGGTCGCTGAGGCCCCTTGTCCCATGTGTTCATTGATCTGACGATGTCCATAGGCACACGTTCATAACTGCGTGCGCGGACGAATGTGCCGAAGCAATGCCGTTCGTCACCTCCGCTTCGGACGGCAGGCATGACGGCCATGCCGGTCCTTCACGGTCGCGACAGAATGCATCAATTCCTTGAAAGCGGTGATCGCCTTGTCCTCACCGAGCACGCCGCCGTGATTTGCCTCCAGATGCTCGATCACCGCCAGCAGCGCATCGGCGACCCGCCCGATCTGCTTGCCGTAGCTTCCGACGTCCGACAACACGTCCTTCTCGACATCAGGCGCCGAGGACTGCCCGACCGTGATGTTGACGAGGCCGAACTGGCCGCCGGTCGGGCTGAAGAACGATGGATAGATGGACTGGACGACATCTCCCGACAGGGGCAGCTTGAACACGGGCATGCGATTTCCCTCGCTGATTTCGACCGGCGAGGAAACACTATCACGATCATGCTTGCCTTCGGATGGACCCGAATCAGCGCTAGTCCATTGCTCTCATCGACTTCGCGTATTGAGGCGACATGACCGGCCCCGAACTGAAGCAACTCCGCGCTGACCTTTCCGATGCTCTCGAGCGGCAGCTCACATTGGCCGACATGGCAAAGCTCTGCGGATTGCCGGAGAAGGGCGGCAGCGACACCATCCGGCGCTGGGAGGTGAGCGGCCCGACACCCTCGGCGACCAAGGTGCTGCGCGTGCTCGCAATGGCGAGCGAGCGCTATCCGATCCTGGAGAAGTTCGACATCTTCGATCGCCATGACGTGCGCGAGGAAGACCGCCCCGCCAAGCGCGCGGCGTTCCGCCAGCACATGCGGGATGAGGCGCGCCGGCGCCTTGGTTAACGAAGGACGCAGAGAGCTTACCGCGGAGCTGCTGCGTTAAGCCTTCCTTCAGCATTTCTTAAGCCGGCATTAAGCACGAAAACCAATTGCAGCCCAATAAGTTAGGTTGGGTCTCGCTGTGCCACGGATGTGACAGCATTTTCGTCAAAAGCGAGCTATCTGCAAAACCAACGACGGCGCGAAAGAGCGCGCCAGCCGGGGACCTTACGTGTTGGAGTTCAAGACGATGAAGAAGTTTCTGTTTGCGACCGTGGCGCTGCTCGCGATGGGCGCGGCTGCACCGGCGGTCGGCGCCGATCTCGGCAACCGCAACTATTACAAGGCGCCCGCGCCGGCTTATGCCGCGCCGATCTACAACTGGACCGGCTTCTATATCGGTGGCCATGTCGGCGGCGCGTTCTCCAGCGACAACAATTTCAACGGCCTCTCCACCGGTAATAACGGCAACGGCCGTTTCCTCGGCGGCGTGCAGGCCGGTGCGGACTGGCAGCTCAACCCGAACTTCGTGGTTGGCGTCGAGGGCCAGTATTCCTGGCTCTCCGGCAGCGTCGGCGCGGTGTTTCCGGGCGGCGTCGCCTATACCAACGATCAGCGTGGCCTCGGCTCGATCACCGGCCGCGTCGGCTACACCTGGGGCCCCGGTCTCGTCTATGTGAAGGGCGGCTACGCCTACTCGGACAACAACGAGAAGGTGACGGTCGGCGGCGTACCGACCGGCTTCATCATCGATGGCGATCACCGCAACGGCTACACCGTCGGCGCCGGCCTCGAATACATGTTCGCCCCGAACTGGTCGGCCAAGGCCGAGTACCAGTACTACAATTTCGGCGATGCGCACTTCACCGCGGGCCCGCTGGCCGGCACCGGCAACTTCACCACCGACGACCACACCGTCAAGGCGGGCGTCAACTACCGCTTCAACTGGGCAAGCCCCGCCGTCGCGCGCTACTGATCGGTTACTGCAGCTTTACCATGACAGAGGGCCGGCGACTTCGCCGGCCCTTCTTTTTTCGCCCCGCGGAACGCGCAAGCGTTTGCTGAGATTGCGAATTCTTAACCGGCCGTGCCGATACTGCCGGCCACAAAGAGAAGCAAGAACGTTGGGGGAATTACAATGGCGATCCGTCTCAGCCTTGGCGGCCGACTGCGGCCTCGTTTCAAAATGCCGACATGGGGCGTGCGCGGCAGCCTGTTCGCGGCCTTTGCGGTGATCGCGGGCATGGGCCTCGTGATCGCGGCCGGCGCAGGCCTGGCGCTGCAGAACCTCGGCGGACGCATGACCGAACTGAGCGGGCGGGACATTCCGCGCCTCGCCGCCAGCCTGCAATTGTCGGCACTGAGCGCCAGCCTGGCGGCACAGGGGCCGGCCCTGCTCGCGGCGCAAAGCGAGGACGCCCTGAACGAGCGCACCAAGAAGCTGAGGGAATTGCAGGAGCAGACCCAGCAGAAGCTCACTGAGATCATCCAGCTCGGCGGCGACAAGAACGTCGTCTCCGGCCTCAGCGACACCATGAAGAGCATCAACGAGGCGGCCCAGAGCCTGGCCAAGGCCGCCCGCGAACGGCTCGATATCGCCGCTCTTCACGAGAAGCAATATGATGCGCTGCGCAACGCGCAGAGCGCCTTCGTCGGCGCTGCAAGTCCGGCGATGCTCGACGCACAGACCCGGGTCAACGCCATTCTCGGCTCGGCCGATTTGTCCGCCGCCGATGCCAGCGACGCCGCACAGACCGTCGGGCAGCTCGGCAACGTCGTCGCCAGCGGCAACCTCGCCGCCGCCGACATGAGCGCGGCGCTGTCGGCCAGCACGAGCGACAAGCTCGACGACATCCAGAAGGAGTTCAAGACGGCACAGGGCCGCCTGCGCTCCAACCTCGATTTGCTGCCCGACAACCAGGGCAACAAGATGCTGCGCGAGACGGCGGAGAAGCTGCTCGCGCTCGGTGTCGGCAAGACCGGCGTATTCAACCTGCGTGAGAAGGAGCTCGACTCCATCGACTACGGCCAGACCATCCTGGACGAGACCCGCAAGCTCAATGTCGGCCTTGGCATCAGCGTGCAGCAGCTCGTCGACGGCGTGCAGAAGGAGACCAACGCCTCGACCTTCCAGGCGCAGCAGGAGATCTCGCTTGCGACGAGCGTGATGCTGGCACTCGGCTCCTTGATGCTTGTCGGGTCGGCGCTGTTCGTCTGGCTGTATGTCGGCCGCAACATCCTGCGCCGCATCGGCGAGCTTCAGCGCGCCATGCAGCTGCTTTCGGCCGGCGACCTCGACACCGAGATCGTCCGCTCCCGGCAGAACGACGAGATCGGCGTGATGAAGGAAACGCTGACCGTGTTCCGCGACAGCATGATCGAAGCCCGGGCGCTCGCCGGCGAGCAGGACAAGGACCGGATCGCCAAGGCCGAGCGGGCCGCGCGCATGGAAGCGAGGATCGCCGAATTCGAGAACACGGTGCGCGCCGCGCTCGACAATCTGGCGCAATCGGCCAATTCGATGCAGTCGACCGCGCAGAGCATGTCGAACACCGCCGACCAGTCCAACGCGCTGGTCAACGCGGTCGCCTCCGCCGCCGAGGAGACCTCGGTGAACGTGCAGACCGTGTCGTCGGGCACCGAGCAGCTGTCGTCCTCGATCGAGGAGATCAGCAAGCAGGTCGTCACCTCGGCCGCAATCGCCAAGAAGGCCGTCGACGAAGCCGGCGCGACGGACGCCACGGTGCAGAGCCTCGCCGACAGCGCGAGCCGCATCAGCGTCGTGGTCGATCTGATCCAGACCATCGCCTCGCAGACCAATCTGCTCGCGCTCAACGCCACCATCGAGGCGGCGCGCGCGGGAGAGGCCGGCCGCGGCTTCGCGGTGGTTGCCTCCGAGGTGAAGAGCCTGGCGAGCCAGACCGCCAAGGCGACGGAGGAAATCCGCACTCAGATCGCCAGCATGCAGGACATCACGACGTCGGCGGTCGGCGCCATCCAGGGCATCGGCCGGATCATCGGCGAGATCAACGACGTCACCACCACGATCGCGGCCGCGGTCGAGGAACAGGGCGCCGCCACCCGCGAGATCGCCCGCAACATCCAGCACGCGGCCGGCGGCACCAGCGAAGTCTCCAGCAACATCGTCGGCGTCTCCACCGCCTCCGCCGAAGCCGGCGCGGCAGCGAGCGAGGTGCTGGGCGCCTCCGACGCGCTGCGGCGCGAAGCCGACATGCTGCGCGGGGAGATCGACGCGTTCCTCAACAACATGCGGGCTGCGTAAAGACGCTAACGCACAGGGACTCCGCTCCCTCTCCCGCTTGCGGAGAGGGTTGGGGTGTCTCCCCAATGGGATAGTTGCGGCTCATTGAGAATATCCCCGCGTGGAGAGAGTCCCCACCCGGCGCTTCGCGCCGACCTCCCCGCGAGCGGGAGAGGTGACCGAGCTCGTGGCATCACGGTCCCACAGCACGGAAATATCGACCCCGGAATGACCGCTATGCGGGCCGATCCGGCGTCCTTTTTCGGCTGGCGCCCCGCGCGCGCTGGGTTTAAGCCGGTAGCATGAGCTCAAAATCCGACACCGTGCAGTCCTCGGCCGAGGCCCTGCGCTATCCCTGGGAACAGCATCCTGGTCACGACGAGATCGTGGAGGTCAGGCCCGGCGTGCTGTGGGCGCGGCTGAAGCTGCCGTTCCGCCTCAACCACGTGAACATCTACCTGCTCGCCGACGGCGACGGCTATGCGATGGTGGACACCGGCTTCGGCAACGAGGAGACCATCGAGGCCTGGACCAGGCTGTTCGACGGGCCGCTGAAGGGCGTCAACATCACGCGCCTGATCGTGACCCACTCCCACCCCGACCATGTCGGGCTTGCGGGCTGGATCGTCGAGCGCTTCAACTGCCCGCTGGTGATGTCGCAGGTCGAATATCTGCAATCGGTCTATCACCAGAACCGCGGCACTGCGGAGCGGAAGGAAGCGCAACGGCTGTTCTTCCGCCGGCACGGCATGGATGAGTCGCTCACCGAAAAGCTGCTGGGCCGCGGCCAGGATTATCTCAAGCGCGTCTCGGTGCTGCCGCCGTCCTACCGCCGCATCTCCCACGGCGACGACGTCGTGATCGGCTCGCGCCGCTTCAAGGTGATCACCGGCGGCGGCCACGCGCTCGACCAGGTGATGCTGTATTGCGCCGACGACAAGCTGTTCCTCTCCGCCGACCAGGTGCTGAGCAAGATCTCGCCCAATGTCAGCGTCTGGGCGGTCGAGCCCGACCAGAATTCGCTCGGCGAGTATCTGGCCTCGCTCGCCAGCCTCACCACGACGCTGCCCTACGACGTGCTGGTGCTGCCCGGCCACGGCGTGCCATTCTACGGATTGAAGACCCGCATCAAGCAGCTCGCCGACCACCACGAGGAGCGCTGCCGCCTGATCGCGGAGGCCTGCCGCGAAGTGCCGCAAACCTCGCGTGCCTTGGTCCCCGTCGTGTTCAACAAGCATGTGCTCGACGAGCACCAGATGGGCTTTGCCGCCGGCGAGCTCGTCGCCCACGTCAACTACATGATCGTCGAGGGCCGGCTGACGGCGGAGACGAAGGACGGCGTGCTGCAGTTCAGGACGACGTGAGTTTCTCCGCCTCTTCCCTGCAAGCGGGACGAGGGAGCGCACCTTCGCCGCAAGCACCTCACTTCATGTTCGCGATCGCGTGCAGCGCGGCGATGTAGCCGAACGGGCCGAGGCCGCAGATCACCCCGGTCGCCACGAACGAGATCTTGGAGTGGCGGTGATATTCGTCGCGGGCGTGGATGTTGGAGATGTGGACCTCCAGCACCGGCCCTTCGAACGTCTTGATCGCATCCATGATCGCGACGGAGGTGAAGGAAAAGCCGGCGGGATTGATGATGATGGCATCGGCATCCTGCCGCGCCGACTGGATCAGGTCGACGAGAACGCCTTCGTGGTTGGACTGATGAAAGGCGAGCTTGAGGCCGAGCTTGGCCGCCACGTCCTCGCAGCCCGCATTGACCTCTGCGAGTGTCGTCGTGCCGTAGATGTGCGGCTCTCGGATGCCGAGCATGTTGAGGTTGGGACCGTTGAGGATCATGACACGTTTCATCGGGCGTCCTTTCGCATGAGCGGGCGGGCGCCGATCAGCGCCCCATGGACGCGACCGGCTCAGCCATCATGGACGCAGCCGGCCCATGGACAAAATGCCCAAGCCGGCGGCAACGGTCCCGTGCTTTCCCGGAAGACCCGGTCCGCGCCGGCAGGCCAGTGTTAGGCGTTTGATCCACATCAACTATCGCCGACGAGACGTCGTTATCGATATACCCGCGCGCCGCGCCACGAATGTGTGCTGGCGCATAGACATGGGAGCTGGAAAAGCTCTAAAAAGAGTGGCCGCCGTGGCCGGGTTCCGTTGCAGGTTTTGCCGATGGATTACAACCAGTTCTTCGATTCCGCCCTCGATCGTCTCCATGCCGAACGGCGCTACCGCGTGTTCGCCGACCTGGAGCGCACGGCCGGCCGATTCCCGCACGCGGTCTGGCACTCGCCCAAGGGCAAGCGCGACGTCGTGATCTGGTGCTCCAACGATTATCTCGGCATGGGCCAGCACCCGAAGGTGGTCGGCGCCATGGTCGAGACCGCGACGCGGGTCGGCACCGGTGCCGGCGGCACCCGCAACATCGCGGGCACGCATCATCCGCTGGTCCAGCTCGAGGCCGAGCTCGCCGATCTCCATGGCAAGGAAGCCGCGCTGCTGTTCACCTCGGGCTATGTCTCGAACCAGACCGGCATCCCGACCATCGCAAAGCTCATTCCGAACTGTCTCATTCTGTCGGACGAGCTGAACCACAATTCGATGATCGAGGGCATCCGCCAATCGGGCTGCGAGCGGGTCGTGTTCCGCCACAACGATCTGGCACATCTCGAGGAGCTGCTGAAGGCAGCCGACCCGAACCGTCCGAAGCTGATCGTCTGCGAGAGCCTCTATTCCATGGACGGCGACGTCGCCCCGCTCGGCAAGATCTGCGATCTCGCCGAGAAGTACGGCGCGATGACCTATGTCGACGAGGTCCACGCAGTCGGCATGTACGGCCCCCGCGGCGGCGGCATCGCCGAGCGTGACGGCGTCATGCACCGCATCGACGTGCTGGAAGGCACGCTGGCGAAGGCGTTCGGCTGCCTCGGCGGCTACATCGCCGCCAACGGCCAGATCATCGACGCCGTGCGCTCCTATGCGCCGGGCTTCATCTTCACCACCGCGCTGCCGCCGGCGATCTGCTCGGCCGCGACCGCCGCGATCAAGCATCTGAAGACCTCGAGCTGGGAGCGCGAGCGCCACCAGGACCGCGCCGCCCGCGTCAAGGCGATCCTCAACGCCGCCGGCCTGCCCGTGATGTCGAGCGACACCCACATCGTGCCGCTGTTCGTCGGCGATCCCGAGAAGTGCAAGCAGGCGTCCGACCTGTTGCTCGAAGAGCACGGCATCTATATCCAGCCGATCAACTATCCGACGGTCGCCAAGGGCAGCGAGCGCTTGCGCATCACGCCCTCGCCCTATCACGACGACGGCCTGATCGATCAGCTCGCCGAAGCCCTGCTGCAGGTGTGGGACCGTCTCAGCCTGCCGCTGCGCGCCAAGTCGCTGGCGGCGGAGTAGGCATCGCTCTTACCCTCTCCTGGAGGGGGAGGGTCGTCTCATGTCGAGCGAAGCGAGGCGTGAGACGGGGTGGGGTGACCGGTCTCTCCTTACGCGACAGCGCCCGAATGGATAGATTGGCCCCGCCCCGCTCGCGCTTCGCGCGATCGACCCTCCCCCTCCAGGGGCAGGGGAATCGCATGTGGCTCTTTGCACGAGCTGAGCGCGCGCCTCGTCCTTCGAGACGACCGCTTTCAGCGGGTCTCCTCAGGATGAGGCTAAGCGGCATCGGAGCCCGTCGAAACCAGCGAAACGCACTCGGTCCTCATCCTGAGGGCCCGCCAACGGCGGGCGTCTCGAAGGATGGCCGCACGCGACATCACTCTCATATGCGATAGCCCAGCCCTCCAGGAGAGGGTGAGCAGGCAGCTCGCCCTGCACCTTAACGACGCCCACAGTTCCCGCCCGCACCGGGCATTTCGCTGTCGCTTGCGTCAGCTCAACGCGCTAGATTTGCAGGGAAAATGAGCTTGGGCGCCGCCGGCGCCCTTTCGAGAAGCGCGTTTCCCATGCTGCACGATTGGGGCGTGATCGCCGCCGCCTTCGGCTATATCGGCTTCCTGTTCCTGGTGGCGAGCCATGGCGACCGCCGCTCGCCGGCCGGGCGCGGCCGTGCCTCCGGGCTGATCTACCCGCTGTCGCTAGCGATCTACTGCACCTCGTGGACCTTCTTCGGCTCGGTCGGCTTCGCCACCCGCACCTCGACCGACTTCCTCGCCATCTATGTCGGTCCGATCCTGATGATCGGGCTCGGCGCCGGCATCTTGCGCCGCGTGATCCAGCTGGCGAAGGCCCACAACATCACCTCGATCGCCGACTTCATCGGCGCCCGCTACGGCAAGAGCCAGGCGGTGGCGGCAACCGTTGCGCTGATCGCGATCATCGGCTCGGTGCCCTACATCGCGCTCCAGCTCAAGGCGGTCGCCTCCTCGCTCGAGACGATCCTGAGCGAGGACCAGGCCTTCTCCCACATCCCGATCCTCGGCGACATGGCGCTGATGGTGACACTGGCGATGGCGGCTTTCGCGGTGCTGTTCGGCACCCGGCAGACCGACGCCACCGAGCACCAGCACGGCCTGATGCTGGCGGTCGCGACCGAATCCATCATCAAGCTGGTCGCCTTCCTCGCTGCCGGCATCTTCGTCACCTTCTGGATGTTCTCGCCGCATGAGTTGATCGAACGCGCGATGAAGACGCCGGAGGCGGTGCGCACGATCAACTATTCGCCGTCGATCGGCAACTTCCTCACCATGACGCTGCTGTCGCTCTGCGCGATCATGCTGCTGCCGCGCCAGTTCCACGTCAGCGTGGTGGAGAACTCCTCGGATGCCGAGGTCGGCCGCGCGCGCTGGCTGTTCCCGCTCTACCTCGTCGCCATCAACCTGTTCGTGATTCCGATCGCGCTCGCCGGCCTCGTGACCTTCCCGTTCGGCGCAGCCGACCCCGACATGTACGTGCTGGCCCTGCCGATCGAGAGGGGCGCGGACCTGCTCAGCGTCGCCGTGTTCGTCGGCGGTCTGTCGGCGGCGACCGCCATGGTGATCGTCGAATGCGTCGCGCTCTCCATCATGGTCTCGAACGACCTCGTCGTGCCCCTGGTGCTGCAACGCCGGCCGGAGGGGCGCGCCGGCGGCGCCGATTTCAGCAACTTCCTGCTGCGCTCGCGGCGGCTCGCGATCTTCGCCATCATGGTGATGGCCTATTTCTACTATCGCGCGCTCGGCAACGCCCAGCTCGCGGCGATCGGCCTGCTCTCTTTTGCCGCCATCGCCCAGCTTGCACCAAGCTTCTTCGGCGGGCTGTTGTGGCGGCGCGCGACCGCGCGCGGCGCGATCGGCGGCATGCTGGTGGGCTTCGCTGTGTGGCTCTACACGCTGTTCATGCCGAGCTTCATGGACTCCTCGACATCGGGCATCCTGCTGCTTCAGCACGGCCCGTTCGGCATCGAGGCGCTGCGGCCGCAGGCGCTGTTCGGCGCCGACCTGCCGCCCTTGATGCATGGCGTGATCTGGTCGCTGTCGCTCAACATCTTGACCTATGTGCTGCTGTCGCTGGCGCGAAGGCCCTCGTCCATCGAGCTGCTGCAAGCCGATCTGTTCGTGCCCAACACGCTCGCGCCGATCTCGCCGAGCTTCCGCCGCTGGCGCACCACCATCACCGTGCAGGATATCCAGACCACGGTGGCGCAATATCTCGGACCCGACCGCGCGCGGCATTCCTTCGAGGCCTTCTCCGCAAGACGCAACGTGCGCCTGGAGCCCGGCGTGCCCGCCGATTTCGAGCTGCTGCAGCACGCCGAGCATCTGATCGCCTCTTCGATCGGCGCGGCCTCCTCGCGCCTGGTGATGTCGCTGCTGCTGCGCAAGCGCACGGTCTCGGCCAGGGCCGCCCTCAAGCTGCTCGACGATTCGCACGCAGCGCTGCATTTCAACCGCGAGATCCTCCAGACCGCACTCAACCACGTGCGCCAGGGCATCGCCGTGTTCGATGCCGACCTGCAGCTGATCTGCTCCAACCGGCAGTTCGGCGATCTCCTCAATGTCCCGCCGCATATCGTCCAGTTCGGCACGCCCTTGCGCGAGATCCTGGAATTCATCGGCGTGAGCGATCAGGACGATCCGGCGGGGCGCGAGGCCGTGCTGGAGCGGCGCCTGGCCGCTTACACCACCGATAGCGAGCCATATCTGGAGCGCCTGCCGGAACGCCACATGGTGATCGAAGTGCTCACCAACCGCATGCCCGGAGGCGGCTTCGTCATCACCTTCACCGACGTCACGCCCACCTTCGAAGCGGCAGAAGCGCTGGAGCGCGCCAACGCCTCCCTGGAAAAGCGCGTGCGCGACCGCACCGAGGAGCTGACGCGGCTGAATTCCGAGCTGGCCCTGGCCAAGAGCGCGGCGGAAGATGCCAGCATCTCCAAGACCCGGTTCCTTGCCGCCGCCAGCCACGACATTCTCCAGCCGCTGAACGCGGCGCGGCTCTATGTCACAAGCCTGGTCGAGCGCCAGCACAATGGCGAGGAGACGCGGCTGGTCGAGAACATCGACGAATCGCTGCAGGCGATCGAGGAGATCCTCGGCGCGCTGCTGGACATCTCGCGGCTGGACGCGGGCGCCATGACGACCTCGATCTCGAGCTTCAAGATGGCCGATCTGATGCGCTCGCTGGAGATCGAGTTCGCACCGATCGCGCGCGCCAAGGGCCTCGAGCTCGCCTTCGTGCCCTGCTCGCTGCCGGTCGAGTCGGACCGCCTCCTGCTGCGGCGGCTGCTGCAGAACCTGATCTCGAACGCGATCAAATATACCCCGCGCGGCCGCGTGCTGGTCGGCTGTCGCCGCCGCGGCGCCTCGCTCAAGATCTGCGTCTACGACACCGGCGTCGGCATCCCGCCGGTCAAGCGCGGCGAGATCTTCAAGGAGTTCCACCGCCTCGAACAGGGCGCACGGATCGCGCGTGGGCTAGGCCTCGGCCTTTCGATCGTCGAGCGGCTGGCGCGCGTGCTCAAGCACGGCATCGCCATCGACGGCAACAAGAGCGGCGGCTCGATGTTCTCGGTAACGGTGCCGACGGCGAAGGCGATCACCCACACTGCCGCCGTGACCAGCGCGACGCCGCTGGCCCGCACGCCGATCTCCGGCGCGCTGATCGTCTGCATCGAAAATGATGCGGCGATCCTCGACGGCATGCGCACGCTCTTGAAGGCCTGGGATGCCGAGGTGATCGCGGTCGCCGACCCCGAAGGCGCGATCGCCGCGATCGAAACCGCCGGAAGACGTGTCACCGGCCTCCTGGTCGACTATCACCTCGATCGGGGCAACGGCATCGCTGCCATCCGCGAGATCCGCCGCCGCTTCGGCGACGGAATTCCCGCGATCCTGATCACGGCCGACCGCAGCCCCGCGGTGCAAATCGCCGCACGGGACGAGAAGATCGCCGTACTCAACAAGCCGGTGAAGCCGGCCTCGCTCCGCGCCCTGCTCGGTCAATGGCGCACGCAGCAGATGGTGGCGGCGGAGTGAGACGCAGGGGTCAGTAGTCGGTCGATACGCTGAGCGTTCGCCACCTCTCCAGCTCTTCCAGGCGGAACCTATCGGTCGCAGCGATGGCGTTGACGGCGTCGCTTCCGAGCGCAATGCGCAGAGGCGGGCGCTCCATGTGGGCGAGCTTCAGCACCACGGCCGCGGCTTTGGCCGGATTGCCGGGCTGGTGGCCGTCGTAGTCGCGCTGCATTCTGACGGCAGCGCCGACGACCGCATCGTACTCGGGCCGGCCTTCGCCGGTCTCATGTGCGGCTTGCGCAAAACCGGTGCGAAAACCGCCGGGCTCGACGATCGTGACGTTCACGCCGATCAGCGCCATCTCGCGCGCCAGCGATTCCGAAAAGCCTTCGATTCCCCATTTCGCGGCCGAATAGGCCGCGCGGGCCGGAGCGCCAATCCGCCCGCCGACAGACGAGACCTGCACGATATGGCCACGGCGCTGGCGACGTAGCACCGGGATCGCCGCCTTGGTGACGATGATAGTGCCGATCAGATTGGCCTCGATCTGCCGGCGGAACGAATCCAGGCTGGTATCCTCGACCGATCCGAGATCGCCGTAACCGGCGTTGTTCACCACCACGTCGACGCCGCCAAATGCCTGCACGGCGAGGCCGACCGCCGCTTGCGCTGCCGCCTCGTCGGTCACGTCGAGCGATGCAAGCCGAAGCCTTTCTCCGGAGCGCTCCAGCAGCGGTTCGAGCGGCTTTGGGTTCCGGGCCGAAGCCAGCACGCGATCTCCCGCCGCGAGCGCGGCTTCCACGATGGCCCGGCCAAGCCCACGCGAGCTGCCGCTGATGAACCATGTCTTCGACACCACGATCTCCGGATCGACCTAAGGCGCCAGCCGCGTGAAAACGTAATCGCGTCCCTTGGCACGCGTTTCGTGGCACGCAAAGCAGGTGCGATGCTGAGCCTCGTCGACCGGCTTGCCGTTGACGAAGCGGCCAAAGCCCCAGCCGCCGGTCGAGGCGTATCTTTTGGAATCCTTGACCATCACCTGGACCGTGGTGGCGGCACCCGGGATGGTCGCGGACGCAAACTCCGGCGACTGTTTCCGCTTCCAGGCGCGCTTGACCAGGATGGAGCCGTCGGGGAACGGCAGCTTGCCGGCCTGATAGGCATCGACCGCGGTCTGGTTGCCGAGAACGGCGCGAAGCTCGTCGAGCGGCGCGGCCTCCTCGGCCGGTGCGATCAGCTCCCACTGCTTGTAACCAGAGGGAATCGTGACGCCGAAAATAGGCGAGGCATCCGCTGGGCCAGGTGGCATCGGCCCCTCCGCCAACGCGACCGTGATGAGGTACGGCACGCATGTCAGGAGAACGACGAGGAGCAGCATGGCGAGCACGATCGCCGTGGAGAAGGAGAATGTTTTCTGTTCAGGTTCGATCGGCGTCATGACGTTTCAGCAAGCGGAGAGCAACGGTAGGATCCCGGCCCAGCCTGGGCTGGCCGGGAGGACGGGATCCTCAGGCACCGTCGGCGTCGATGACGGCCTTGGCAAAGGCCTGCGGCGCCTCCTGCGGCAGATTGTGACCGATGCCGCCGGTGATCAGGCGAAACTCGTACCGGCCTGAAAACTTCTTGGCGTAGGCGCTGGGCTCGGGATGCGGCGCGCCGTTGGCATCGCCCTCCATCGTGATGGTCGGCACGCCGATGACCGGCGCCGCGGCCAGCTTCTTTTCGAGCTGCTCGTATTTGGCTTCGCCCTGGGCGAGCCCGAGCCGCCAGCGGTAATTGTGGATCGTGATCGCGACATGATCCTTGTTGTCGAGCGCCGCCGCGCTGCGCGCGAAGGTGGCGTCGTCGAACTTCCACTGGGGCGAGGCGAGCTTCCAGATCAGCTTGGCGAAATCGTGCGTGTACTTCTCGTATCCGGCACGGCCGCGCTCCGTCGCGAAATAGAACTGGTACCACCATTGCAGCTCGGCCGATGGCGGCAGCGGCGCGTTGCCGGCAGCCTGGCTGGAGATCAGATAGCCGCTGACCGACACCAGCGCGCGGCAGCGCTCCGGCCACAGTGCGGCGATGATGTCGGCAGTGCGTGCACCCCAATCGAAGCCGGCAACGACCGCCTTCTTGATGTCGAGCTTGTCCATCAGCGCGATGATGTCGGTGGCCATTGCGGCAGGCTCGCCATTGCGCGGCGTCTCACTGGCGAGGAACTGCGTCGAGCCATAACCGCGCAGATAAGGGATGATGACGCGATAGCCGGCCTTTGCCAGGATCGGCGCGACGTCGACGAAGGCGTGAATATCGTACGGCCAGCCGTGCAGCAGGATAGCCACGGGACCGTTCGACGGTCCCGCTTCGGCATAGCCGACGTTGAGAACGCCGGCATCGATCTGCTTGATCGTGCCGAAAGACGCATTCGATGCGGAGGACTGCCGCGCTTCCGTCTCGGCGCGAGCGAGATCAATCACGCCGAGACCGACGGCGACCGTTCCCGCCGCGATGCCAAAGAAGTTACGACGCTGCTGGTCGATGATCTGCTTCATGATGTTGCTGCCTTGTGGTGGTTGGTGATGTGCCTCAGATCAGCGCGACCGTGACGTCGACATTGCCGCGGACCGCCCTGGAGTACGGACAGGTTTGATGCGCATCGTCGATGATGCCGCGCGCGGTCTCGCGATCGAGGCCCGGCAGGCTGACATTGAGACGCGCCCGGAGCGAATAGGCGCTCTCGTCGAGCACGAGATCGATCTCCGCATCAACAGCGCATTTCGTTGGAAGGTCGATCTTCCGCTTGCGCGCCGCAATCTCCATCGCGCCTTCAAAGCAGGCCGACCAGCCGGCGGCGAACAATTGCTCGGGATTGGTGCCGATCCCCGCGCCGCCTGGCGGCGACAGCTTGACGTCCAGGCGACCGTCAGAGCTGCGCGCGATGCCGTCATGGCGCCCGCCGCTGGTGTGGGTCCTCGCCGTGTAGAGTATCTTTGCCGCCTGCGTCATCATGGTCTCCTCGCCGTCACGCCACTGACTAGCAGCGGCTGCGGCCGGACGCCCGTTTGGACTTGTGAGAAATTGTGAGGTCTCAGCTTACGTGCCTCACAAGGGCCTGCATCCGCGGTCTGATGCCGATGCACGGACGGCCTTGCCGGATCACGCTCATCTGGCTATCCGGGCCTCTCGAAGGGACCAAGATTTCGCCATGACCGAGCCGGCCGGCACTACGACGGGAACTCTATCGTTCGGGCCATTCTCCGTGAGGCCGCATGAAAGGCTTGTGATGCGCGACGGCGTCGCCTTGCCGCTCGGCGCGAAAGCATTTGACACGCTGATGGCGCTGATGTCGCGGCCGAACGAGGTCGTCAGCAAATGGGACCTGATGGCGCTGGTGTGGCCGGGCATCACGGTCGAAGAGACCAATCTGCGCTTCCACGTCGCAGCACTTCGCAAGGCGCTCGGCGACGGCAAGGACGGCGCCCGCTACATCACGACGCTCTCTGGCCGCGGCTATTGCTTCGTGGCGCCGATTTCGCAGATCGCGGCGCCGACTTCGCAAGCCGATCTTGCGGCAGCTCAGCGCCCCGCACCGCGGCCGGAATTGCCGCCCGTGAAACTGCCGAACCGGCTGCAGCGGATGGTCGGGCGCGCCGATGCGATGGCCGCCGTCTCCGACAGGCTCATCGCCTCGCGCTTTGTCACGATTGCCGGGCCCGGCGGCGTCGGCAAGACCGCCGTCGCCGTAGCGATCGCCCACGACCTGCTGGAGACATTCTCCGACGCCGCGCACTTCGTCGACCTTGCCGCGCTGAGCGATCCCGATCTCGTGATCACCTCGATTCTGCTGATGCTTGGCTTGCCGGCGCAGGCCGACGATCCCCTGCCCGCACTGCTCGCACATCTCCAGGACAAGCGGATGCTGCTGATCCTCGACAATTGCGAGCACGTCATTGCGGCCGCCGCGCCGCTGGCGGCGGAGATCTTCCAGGCCGCGCCGCACGTCCATATCCTCGCAACCAGCCGCGAAGCCCTGCGCGTCGAGGGCGAGCAGGTCTATCGACTGGCCCCGCTCGCCGTTCCACCCGACGGCTCCGGCGTGACGGTCGCCGCAGCACGGACCTATCCCGCGCTTCAGCTATTCCTCGAACGCGCCACGGCAGGCGGTGCGCAGATCGCGCTCGATGACGCCAATGCCACGATCATCGCCAGGATCTGCCGCAAGCTCGACGGCATGGCGCTGGCCATCGAGCTCGCCGCCGGCCGGGTCGAAGCCTACGGCCTGGAGCAAACGGCCGCGCTGCTCGACGAGCGCCTCAATCTGCTTTGGCAAGGCCAGCGAACGGCGCCGCCCCGGCAGAAGACGTTGCAAGCCACGCTCGACTGGAGCTACGGACTGTTGTCGGATCTCGAGCGCCTCGTGCTGCGCAGGCTTGCGGTCTTCGCCGGGCACTTCACCATCGACGCAGCGCTCGAGGTCGTGCCGGACGAGCGCGTCGACCGCACCCGCCTGTTCGACGCCGTCGACAGTCTCGTTGCCAAATCGATGGTCGCGCCGCGCCCCATCGGCGCCATGATGCGCTACCGTCTGCTCGACACGACGCGTGCCTATCTGCTCGAGATCGAACCCGATGACGCGGCTCTCGCCGCCCGCCACGCGACCTACTACCGGCGATGGCTGGAGCAAGCCGGCACGACGTGGGCGATGGTGCCGAGCGCGGATGAGCGAGCAGCTCACTTCTCCGCGCTTCACAATGTGCGCGCCGCGCTCGACTGGTGCTTCGGCCCGAACGGTGATCTCGGCATCGGCGTTGCGCTCGCCGCCGCCGCGGCGCCGATCTTCCTGGCGATGTCCCTGCTGATCGAATGCCGACGCTGGTCGGAACGGGCGCTGCTGGCGATTGCCCCCTACTCGCGCGGCAGCGCCGAGGAGATGCACATCCAGGCCGCGCTCGGGCTGACCTTGATGTTCACCCGCGGCGGCAGCGAGGCGGCGCGTAGCGCCTTGAGCAGGAGCCTTGCCATCGCCGAAGCGCGCGGCGACGAGGTCAACCAGCTCCAGCTGCTCGGCCGGATGCATATCTTTCACGAGCGGATGGGAGAGTTCGACGCCGCGCTCGGCTATGCGCAAAAGAGCCTCGCGGTCGCGCGGTCGCTGGGCGACCCCGGCTCGATCGCCCTCGCCCATTCCCTGCTGGGTGTCTCGCTGCATCTGGCGGGTGAGCATCACGACGCGCTGAAGATGCTGGAGGTCGCCTGGCAAGGTCCTGGCACGGAGCTAGTCAGCACCGTCCACGGCTTCGATCATCGCAACCGGGCCGGCATCACCCTGGCTCGCGAGCTCTGGTTGCAAGGCCGGCCTGCGGAAGCGCTGCAACTGGCGCAGCAGACGGTCGCCGAAGCCGCACAGATGGATCACCCGATCACGCTCTGCATTGCGCTGATCTGGGCGGTCTCGATCGACCTCTGGAGCGGAGACCTCGACGGCGCGAACGAGAACATCGACCGCTTCATCGCGCATGCCAATTCGCGCTCGATGGGGCCTTATCTCGCCGTCGGCCGCGGCGTCAAAGGCGAGCTGGCGATCGAGCGCGGCGATGCCGCGGGCGGCGTCGAGACCATCAGGGCCTGCCTGCGCGAGCTCCACGATGCCGGCTACGAGCTGCTCACCACGGCGTTCAACATCGCGCTGGTCCAGGGCTTGCTGGCGCTTGGACAGATCGAGCAGAGCGCCGAGCTGATCGACGACACCATTCGCCTCGTCGAGCAAAGCGGCGATCATCTCTACATGCCCGAGCTGCTGCGCATGAAGGGCCGAGTTCTGTTGTCGCTGCCGAAGCCCGATACCGAGCAGGCAGAAGTCTGCTTCATGCAGTCGCGGGATTTGAGCCGTCGCAAAGGCGCAAAAGCCTGGGAGCTGCGGGCCGCGATCGATCTTGCGCAGCTGCTCGTCGAACGCGGCCGGCCTGAGGACGCGAAACAATTGGTTCAATCGGCGCTTGACGGCTTTGTAGAAGGCTCCGAGACGGCAGATATCAGAGCGGCCAATCGTCTGCTCCCGACGCTGTAGCCAATTGCGCCCTATCGAGCTCTGTCATCCTTCGAGTCTCCGCTACGCTCCGGCGCCTCGGGGCGACGATGGGACTGTTTGTGCGGATCACCCCGCCGGCGTGCCCTGCTTCCACTGGCCGCCGGCGATCCTGGCGGCGGCGATCACGGCCTGGGTGCGGCTTTCGACGCCGAGCTTTTGCAGGATGGCCGAGACATGCGCCTTGATGGTGGCCTCGGACACCCCGAGCTCGTAGGCGATCTGCTTGTTGAGCAGGCCCTCCGACAGCATCATCAGGACCCGGACCTGCTGCGGCGTCAGGGTCACCAGCCGGTCGCGCAGACGCGTCATATCGGGATCCGCCTCCGCCGACAGATCGGTATCGGCGGGAACCCAGACGTCGCCTTCCATCACCTTGAGGATGGCGTCGCGCAGCGTCTCGACGCCGAAACGCTTCGGGATGAAGCCGGAGGCGCCGAAATCGAGCGAGCGGCGGATCGTGGCGCTGTCGTCGGAGGCCGAGACGATCACGACCGGAATCGCCGGATATTGCGCCCGCAGATAGATCAGGCCGGAGAAGCCGGAAATGCCCGGCATCGAGAGGTCGAGCAGGATCAGGTCGACATCCGAGCTCTGTTCCAGCAGCCTGGTCAAATCCTCGAACGATCCGGCCTCGTCGATCCTGGCCGAGGTCAGGACGCCGGCCACCGCCTGTCGTAGCGCGTCGCGGAAAAGAGGATGGTCATCGGCGATGACGAGATGAGTCGAGGGAGCGTTCATCGTTCTCTTGCTGTCGTTCGCGGGCCGGCGGACCAGATCCCGGATGGGTCAATTCTTTCCCGAGCAGCCGTGGCATGCAAGTACACATTATCCCTTTGCTGCAAAGGGGTTAATCCGGAAGTTTCCGTGACCGCACACCGCCACCTGATACCGGACGTCAGCTGCGCGTCAGTGCGCAAGGCCGAAAGTCGTATTGGGGCGGGTTTCACGCCGATGTTACCTTGCGGGCAAGACCTGGGTTGATCCGGCACGTCCGGACATCCGGGGCGCGAGGAAACGCATTTGGGGAGCGACTTAACATGTCGACAATGGCTGTATCTCAAGCAGGCGCGGGAGGGATGACGAAGGACGAACGGTTCGTCATTCTCGCTTCCTCGCTCGGTACCGTCTTCGAATGGTACGATTTCTATCTCTATGGCTCACTGGCCGGCATCATCGGCACGCAGTTCTTCTCGGCCTATCCGCCGGCAACCCGCGACATCTTCGCGCTGCTTGCGTTCGCCGCCGGCTTCCTGGTGCGTCCGTTCGGCGCGATCGTGTTCGGCCGCATCGGCGACATCGTCGGCCGCAAATATACCTTCCTCGTCACGATCCTGATCATGGGTCTGTCGACCTTCATCGTCGGCCTGCTGCCGAACGCGGCGACCATCGGCATCGCGGCGCCCATCATCCTGATCGCGCTGCGCCTCGCCCAGGGCCTGGCGCTCGGAGGTGAGTACGGCGGCGCGGCGACCTATGTCGCGGAGCATGCTCCGAACGGCAAGCGCGGCTATTACACCTCCTTCATCCAGACCACGGCGACGCTCGGCCTGTTCCTGTCGCTGCTGGTGATTCTGTTCACCCGCACGGCGACCGGCGAGCCCGACTTCGCCGCTTGGGGCTGGCGCATTCCGTTCCTGGTCTCCGTGCTGCTGCTCGGCGTCTCGGTCTGGATCCGGCTGCGTCTCAATGAGTCGCCGATCTTCCAGAAGATGAAGGAAGAGGGGAAGAGCTCGAAGGCGCCGCTGACGGAGGCCTTCGGCAACTGGCAGAACGGCAAGCTCGTGCTGCTCGCGCTGCTCGGTGGCGTGATGGGCCAGGGGGTCGTCTGGTACACCGGCCAGTTCTACGCGCTGTTCTTCCTGCAATCGATCCTGAAGGTCGACGGCTACACCGCCAACCTCTTGATCGCCTGGTCGCTGCTGCTCGGCACCGGCTTCTTCGTCGTGTTCGGCGTGCTGTCCGACAAGATCGGCCGCAAGCCGATCATCCTCGGCGGCTGCCTGATCGCGGCACTGACCTTCTTCCCGATCTTCAAGATGATCACCACCAATGCCAACCCGGCGCTGGAAAAGGCCATCGAGCAGGTCAAGGTCGAGGTGGTGGCCGATCCCAAGGGCTGCGGCGACCTGTTCAACCCGGTCGGCACCCGCGTGTTCAGCGCGCCTTGCGACACCGCCCGCGCCTTCCTGTCGCAATCGTCGGTCAAGTATTCGACCTCGCCGGCCGCAGCCGGCTCCGGCGTGAAGGTGATGGTCAACGGCAAGGAAGTGCCCTACGCCAACGCCAAGGACGGCAACCCGGCCGTGCTCGCCGCGGTCCAGGCGGCCGGCTATCCGAAGGCCGGCGACGCCGGCATCGTGAAGATGTCGAATCCGTTCGACATCTTCCGTCCGCAGGTGGCCGCGACCATCGGGCTGCTGTTCATCCTGGTGGTGTTCGTCACCATGGTGTACGGCCCGATCGCGGCAATGCTGGTCGAACTGTTCCCGACCCGCATCCGCTACACCTCGATGTCGCTGCCCTACCACATCGGCAACGGCTGGTTCGGCGGCCTCTTGCCGGCGACCGCCTTCGCCATCGTGGCCTCGACCGGCGATATCTATGCCGGCCTCTGGTATCCGGTCATCTTCGCCGCGATTACCGTCGTGGTCGGCTTCCTGTTCCTGCCCGAGACCAAGGACGTCGACATCAAGGCGACCTGATCGAAAGCAGCGATCGACACCACAAGCCGGCCGCGGTCTCCGCGGCCGGTTTTGCTTTTGAGCGACTCTTATTGCGAGGCGTTTTCTTTACGCGAACCGGCGCCCACTTCGCTCGAAACGCTCTACTGATTGCTGCCGACGAATTGCAGCACGATCTCGCGGCGGTGCGGACGGCTGCGGTGCTCGATCAGATAGATCGCCTGCCAGGTCCCGAGTGCAAGCCTGCCGTTCAGAACCGGGACCTGAAGCGAGGTCCCGGTCAACATCGTCTTAACGTGTGCCGGCATGTCGTCCGGCCCTTCGGTGTCGTGGGTCCACCCGGCGTTCTCCGGCGCAAGCCGGGACAGCGCCGTGCCGAGGTCCACGAGCACGGAAGGATCAGCGTTCTCCTGAATGGTCAGCGAGGCCGAGGTATGGCGGATGAACAGCATCAAGGCGCCCTCGCGCGCCTGCGCCTCGGCGATGAATTTCGCTGCTTCACTGGTCAGATCGGTGAAGCCGCGGCCCGGCGTCTGCACGGTGAGCAGTGACGACGTGACGGTCGTGGCTTGCACCGAGGATGGTGTCGAGCGGGTGATGGATCTGGCTGATGTCATGAAGGGTCTCGACTGATCGAACACCGTCAAATCTTGCCCGACACGTCCTTCTGGACGCGGTTGGCCATATCGATCAGCCGCCGCCAGGCCTTTTCCAGAAACGACATCACGCGATCGACGTCCTGATCGCTCGGCAGCGGGATCTCGATCTTGCGCTCGCCCTCGGCGACCCTGGGCTCGGCTTTCTTCAGCGGATCGGATTTCGGCAGCGCCTCGTCGATCTTGCCCGACACCGTCGGCCCCGCCGCGAGCTGCCCCTTCAGCTTCTCGACCTCGGCCTGGAGCCTGCCGATCTCGGCGTCGAGCGCGCTCCGTTCGTCGGGCACCGCGTAGCAGGCCCAGCCGGCGCCGTTCTTGGTGCAGGTCGATACCGTGCCGGTGCGCGTGTCGAGCCGCAGCACGCCCTCGGGAATGGGCGTCATGCTGTAGCGACCGTTTTCGCCGTCCGGCGCGGATTGCGCGGCCACGAGACCGTCGCCGGTCGCCATCGCCGCGGCGAACGCCGCCGCCGCAAGCCAGGATGTTGTGGATGACGTCACGGGTCTCATCGCGCTCTCCGCTATGACGTACAGGTGGCAATCGCTGAAATTCTACACCCCGGTGAGGCGATCCGCCGCCCAAAACACACACCGGCATCAACGATCCCTGCGGCATCTTTGATCCCGGCGGCGCGGCGAAAGCGCGGCAGCCTTCGCCGTTCATGGGGCGAGCTGCTGCGGTGCGGCGTCACGCTGTGTGCAGCGCTGCCGCACGCGCCAATATCATCAAGAAAATCAATTACATAACTGAAAGCGACGCAATCGTGACTTGGCTTGACTTGATTATAGGCCATCAGTATGGTCCGCGCGGCTTTTGAGGGTGGCGGGCGCAATTTCCATTCAGCCGCGGCGTTTCGGGTCTTCGTTGCATGACACAGGGCACGGGACACGGCGAGAATGGGGATCGCGATAGATCGTCCGAGGAAGCTGCGCTTTCCGAACGGCTCGGGAGTCTCGATCAGCGGTTGTCCGAACTTCGTGACCGCCGGATCAAGACCGAGCAACCCGCAGGTGACGGTGGAGACGGAGCGGCCAGAGCCTCGGCGATGGCGCTTGGTTTCCGGTTATCCTCGGAGTTGGTCGCCGGTGTCGCTGTCGGAGCGGGGATTGGCTGGGGGTTCGACCGCTTGCTGTCGACGTCGCCTTTCGGATTTATCGTGTTCCTGCTGCTGGGCTTCGTGGCCGGCGTGGTGAATGTGGTGAGATCGGCGGGCGCGGGTCAAAACAGGCGCGGTGGTTCGTAAGGCGATCCGCACAGGAGAGGAATGATCGTGCCGGCTTTGCCGGTACGGGCCGGCCCGGCCGGCAGACCGAGACCCGCCGGCATTGCCCGGCAGACCAAGAGATGCCGCGCCGATGAAAATCGATCCGATCCACCAGTTCAACATCGAGCCTCTCTTCACGATCGGCCATATCGGCAATCACACGATCGCCTTCACCAATTCATCGCTCTACATGCTGGTGGCAGTGGCGATCATCGCGGTCCTGATGCTCGCCAGCGGTTCACAGCTGGTTCCCGGCCGTCTGCAGTCGGTCGCCGAAATTTCCTACGAGTTCGTCGCCTCGACCATCCGTTCGACAGCCGGCGCGGAAGGCATGAAGTTCTTCCCGCTGATCTTCTCGCTGTTCATGTTCATCTGCGTCTCGAACCTAGTCGGCATCATCCCCTACACCTTCACGGTCTCGAGCCACCTGATCGTCACCGTAGGCTTGGCGCTGCTGGTCTTCTTCACCGTGCTGATCTACGGCGTCGCCAAGAACGGCCTGAAATTCTTCTCGATTTTCGTTCCTCACGGCGTCCCCGGCTACATCCTGCCGCTGGTGATGTTCATCGAGATCCTGTCGTTCTTCCTGCGTCCGGTTTCGCACAGCATTCGTCTGTTCGCCAACATGCTGGCCGGCCACATCGCGCTGAAGGTGTTTGCGGGCTTCGTCGCCATGCTGGGCTTCTCGCTCGGCGCCATCGGCTGGGTCGGCGGCGTGCTGCCGCTTGCGCTCACGATCGCGCTGTACGCGCTCGAGATTCTGGTCGCGTTCCTGCAAGCCTATGTGTTTGCGATCCTGACCTGCATCTACCTCAACGACGCCATTCATCCGGGACACTGAGCGGTCCGGGGAATTTCCACCCACAACCCAATCTTTCTTCCAAGGAGTCTAAAATGGATCCGGCAGCAGCAAAACTTATTGGCGCGGGCATCGCGTGCATCGGCATGGGCGGTGCGGGCGTCGGCGTGGGCGTGATCTTCGGCAACTACCTCGCCGCAGCCGTCCGCAACCCGTCGGCCGCTCAGGGCCAGTTCGGCAACCTGATCTTCGGCTTCGCCGTGACCGAAGCGCTCGGCATCTTCTCGCTGCTGATCGCGCTGCTTCTGCTGTTCGTTTTCTAAAGAACGACTTCTTTCGCGCCGCTTCATCCGAAGCGGCGCGTGACAGCAACAGGAGTACTCCATGGCCGAGAGTCATGGCGAGGCGAAGGGTCCGGCGGCGGGCGCTCACACCGAAGCCGATGGCGGTCATCACGGCGGCGGTTTTCCGCCGTTCGAGAGCAGCACTTTTGCTTCGCAGCTGGTGTCGCTCGCGATCTTCTTCGTCGTGCTTTACGTGATCGTGTCCAAGCTCGCTCTGCCGAAGGTCGGCGGTGCGATCGAGGCGCGCCAGAACAAGATCGAGGGTGACCTCACCGAGGCGCAGAAGCTGAAGGACCAGTCCGAGGCGGCGCTGAAGGCCTATGAAGGCGAGCTCGCTTCGGCGCGCACGCGGGCACAGGCGATCGGCAACGAATCCCGCGACAAGGCGAATGCGCAGGCAGATGCCGAGCGCAAGGCGCTGGAAGAACAGCTGGCGGCCAAGCTCGCCGAGGCGGAGAAGACCATCGCCTCGACCCGCGCCACAGCCATGAGCAACGTCCGCGGCATCGCGGCCGATGCGGCAGGCCAGATCGTGCAGCAGCTCACCGGCGTGGTTCCGGATGCGGCCTCAGTCGGTGCTGCCGTTGACGCGTCCTTGAAAGGCTAGTCGATATGTTCTTCGATCCTGAGACCTGGGTCGCCGTCGCCTTCGTGATCCTGATGGTCGTGTTCGGCTATCTCGGGGTGTTCAAATCGGCGATGACCGCACTCGATCATCGCGCAGCCCGCATCAAGGCCGAGCTCGACGACGCCGCGCGCCTCAAGCAGGAGGCGGCCAAGGTGCTCGCCGACTACAAGGCGCGCAGTGCCACGGCCGAGCGCGAGGCTGCCGACATCATTGCCAATGCCAAGGCCGAAGCCGAGCGCATCGCGGCCGATGCCAAGGCCAAGATGGAAGACTTCGTCGCCCGCCGAACCAAGACCGCCGAGAGCAAGATCGCACTCGCCGAAGCCCAGGCGCTGGCCGATGTCCGCGCCGCTGCCGCGGAAGCCGCCGTCCAGGCCGCCTCCACGATCCTGTCGCAGTCGGTCAAGGGCCAGATTGCCGACGACCTGCTCGCCAAGGGCATCAACGAAGTCAGGCAGAAGCTGAACTGAGGGTTTTGCCTTCACGAAATCAAAAAGCCGGCGCGATGAGCGCCGGTTTTTTTATCGGGTAACAGCGACAATCGCGGTGTCATCACCCGCGGGCAATGACAGCTGAGATTGCCGGAAGACCCCAGGCTACTTCTTCTTCCGCCCCTTCGGCTCGGGCGAGAGTGCCTGCGGGTCGAAGCCGACATAGAAAATGTAGCTATCGGCGACCGCGGGCGCCGGCGCCGGATAGGTCATGTCCTCGGCGACGAAGGTGAAGGGCACGCTGCCGCCCTCGGTCATCTCGACGGTGGTCCGGTAGGCCTTCGAGGCGATCACCTTCTCGCCGACGCCGCCCTGCACCACCGCGATGCGCAGCGGCACTTCGACCGAGGCAGGCGCACCGGCGGGACCGGCGATGACGCGGCCCTGGATGCCGATCCTGGCCGTGATGCCAGCGCTGCTGCGGGAACATTCGCGCGCCATCTTGGTGATCGAGGCCTGGAAACGGATCTCATTGCCAACGGCCGGCTTGCCGCCGGCGCCAACCGCATAGGTCGAGGCCCCCGCGCGCACCGTGACCTGCGGGCAATCGAGGTCGTCTTCTGCCGGCTGGCCGGGCGCAGGCGCCGGCTTGGGCTCGGTCGGCTCGTCGGACTTGCCGCCGAACAGGCTCTTGAAGCGGTCGGTCAGCGACTGGGCCGCCGCCGGTGAGACCGAAACGAGTCCGATCGACAATGCCAGCGCGATCGCCGTTCCCAGCCGCAACGCATTCCGCGATGACCGAAACTCCTGCACCATCGACGCCTGTACTCCATGACAATTGTCCGGCCGATCGCCGGCCGGGGCATGCGGGTTATATCGCCAAAATCGGCGAACCCAAGGCAGCAAAAAGGGGGATTCGGCCGCGCGAAGCGGGCGGCTCAGCCGCGGAAATCCTCGTGCAGCAGGCCGAACAGCAGATGATCCTGCCAGACTCCGTTGATGCAGAGATAGCGGCGGGCGAGCCCCTCGCGGGTGAAGCCGCACTTTTCCAGCACCCGGATCGACGGCGCATTGGTCGGGATACAGGCGGCCTCGACCCGGTGCAAATTGAGCTCGCCGAACAGGGTCGGCAGGAGCACCCGCAGCGCCGCCGTCATGTAGCCGCGATGGGCATAGGGTTGCCCGATCCAATAGCCGATGGTGCCGGCCTGCACGATGCCGCGGCGGACATTGGCCAGGGTGATACCGCCGACCATGGCGCCATCGAGCTCGCGGAAGATCAGAAAGGGATAGGAGCGGTCCGCGGCGATGTCCTCGGAATAGCGGCGCAGACGGCGGCGGAAGCCCGAGCGGGTGAGATCGTCGGACGGCCAGATCGGCTCCCAGGGCGTCAGGTAATCGCGGCTGGACTCCCGCAAGTGAGCCCATTGCAGGAAGTCCGACATCTGCGGGGCGCGCAACAACAGCCCGTTGCCGCGCGGCGCGAGGGCGGCGGGTCCACTGGACGGCAGGCGAAAGAGGGCCATGGTGATGCTTTCCGGGGCGGTCTCGCCATTCGCGGCTTCTAATGCAGCCGCGCCTTGGCGCGCGCCCGGGTCAATCCTTCCGCAAAAGACACCGCCGTGTCCAGACCCCTGCCACTGCCTAATGCGACAACGGCGGGCCGGCTCCGCGACAACAGCGCACGCGCTGCGTCCCGGGTCGATTCGACGCTGACGGCGTCGATCCGGCCGACCAGCTCCTCGACCGTCTGCGGCCGGCCATAGGCCAGCACGTGCCGGGCGAGCTGCTCGGCACGGGACGAGCAGCTTTCCATCGCCATCAGCAGACCTGCCTTCATCTGCGCCTTGGCGCGGGCGATCTCGGTCTCGGTCAGCGTCTCCACCGACTCATTCATGATGTCGACCACGACCTCCATCATTTCCGGCGCATCGGCCGGGTCGGTCCCGGTGTAGAGGCCGAAGAAGCCGGTGTCGGTATAGGGCGCGTGGAACGCGTAGATGGAGTAGCAGAGACCGCGCTTCTCGCGCACCTCCTGGAACAGCCGCGACGACATTCCGCCACCGAGCACGTTGGTGAAGACCTGGAGCGAGAACAGCGACAAATCGGTCTGCGGCACCCCTTCCAGCGCCAGCGTCAGATGCGCCTGCTCGAGCTCGCGATGCACCACCTTGGCGCCGCCCTTGCCGAATTGAGCGGTTTGCGGCTTCGGGCCCGGCGTCCCCTCGAAGCTTGCAAAGCGCCTTTCGACCTCGGCGACCACCTGGCCGTGATCGACCGCGCCGGCCGCCGCCACCACCATGTCGGGCCCGCGATAATGCGTCGAGAGATAGCCGCGCAGCATGTCGCGGTTGAAGCTGCGCAGAGTCTTCGCGGTGCCGAGCAGCGAGCGGCCCATCGGCTGGTCGGGATAGCAGAGCTCGTTGAGATGCTCGAACACGACATCGTCGGGCGTATCCTGCGCCGCGCCGATCTCCTGCACGATGACGTTTTTCTCGCGCTCCAGCTCGTCGGGCTCGAAGGCGGGATTGGCGAGGATGTCGGCGAGCACGTCGAGCGCCAGCGGCACGTCCGCCTTCAGCACCCGCGCATAATAGGACGTCGTTTCGGTCGAGGTGCCGGCATTGAGGTCGCCGCCGACCGCCTCGATCTCCTCAACGATCTCGCGCGAGGAGCGCTTCGTCGTGCCCTTGAACGCCATGTGCTCGAGCAGGTGCGAAATGCCATGCTCGTTCGGCTTCTCGTCGCGGCCGCCGACGCCAGCCCAGACGCCGAGCGCCGCGGTCTCGAGCTGGGGCATCTTGTCGGTGACGACGGTCAGGCCGGAGGCAAGCTTGGAAATCTCGACGCTCATCCAGCAACTCCCTGCTTTGCAGCGCGGCTGACCGACAGCACGAACCGCTCGACCTCGGCTTGGTCGTTCTTCATCACCTTCATATGTTCGGATTTGGTCATCAATCCATCGAGCCAGGCCGGCAGTTGCGGCCGCTGGCCGCAGGCGGCTTCGACGGCGTCGGGGAATTTGGCCGGATGGGCGGTGGAGAGCACGATGCTCGGCACCCGCGTGTCCGTCGTATCGCGGTCGGCGACAGCGAGCGCCACCGCCGTATGGGGATCGACCAGCTCGCCGGCCTCGCGCCAGCCGGCGCGGATCGCAGCCGCGGTCTCGGTCTCGTCAGCGCGCCCGGCGTCGAACTCCTCGCGGATTGCAGCCAGCGTCGCATCGGGCAGCACGAAGCGTCCGGACTGCTTCAGCGAATCCATCAGGCGGCGCACGCCGGCTGCATCGCGGCGGCCAGCCTCGAACAGCAGCCGCTCGAAATTCGATGAGATCTGGATGTCCATCGACGGCGATGCCGTCGCGTGCACTTCGCGAACCTCGTAGATCCCGGTCTTCAGCGTGCGCGCCAGGATGTCGTTGACATTGGCCGCGATGCGCAGGGTCCGCACCGGCAACCCCATGCGCTTGGCGACGTAGCCGGCGAAGATGTCGCCGAAATTGCCGGTCGGCACCACGAAGTCCACCGCGCGCGCCGGCGCGCCGACGGCCACGGCGGAGGTGAAATAGTAGACCACCTGCGCGACGATGCGCGCCCAGTTGATGGAGTTGACACCGGAGAGCGAGGTGGCATCGCGGAAGCGATGATTATTGAACATCCCCTTCACCAGCGCCTGGCAGTCGTCGAAATTGCCCTCGATGGCAAGCGCATGGACATTGGCCGCGCCGGTCGTGGTCATCATCCGTCGCTGCACCTCGGAGATGCGGCCGTGCGGAAACAGCACGATCAGATCCACGTTCTCGAGGCCGGCGAAGGCCTCGACCGCGGCGCCGCCTGTGTCGCCTGAGGTTGCGACCACGATGGTGGTGCGCTGGCCGCGCTTGGCGAGTACGTGATCCATCAGCCGCGAAATCAGCTGCATCGCCACGTCCTTGAAGGCGAGCGTCGGGCCGTGGAACAGCTCCAGCACGAACTGGTGCGGCGCCATCTGGCGCAGCGGCACCACGGCCGGATGACGGAAGGTCGCATAGGCCTCGTTCGCCATGCGGCCGAGCTCGGCGTCGGCGATCTCGCCACCCGTGAAGGGACGAATCACATCGACCGCGACCTCCCAATAGGGGCGGCCGAAGAAGCCGGCGATGGTCTCGGGCGAGAGCTGCGGCCAGACGGTCGGAACATACAGGCCGCCGTCGCGCGCGAGCCCGGTCAGCATCACGTCACAGAAGCCGAGTTCGGGGGCCTCGCCCCGGGTCGAGATATAGCGAGTCAAACTGCCCTCCAAAGGCGGACCGGCCTAAGCACGATCCATAAGCCTTTGATTTTACGAAGTTACTGTTAGCGGCCAGAGGCTTGGAGCCACCATAAAGTGTTTTGCGGCATCGGGAAACCGCTTCCCGTCTGCACACCTGCCCGGCAGGTGCCTGCGCAACAAAAAGGGCTGCGGCGGTGCCGCAGCCCTCTCTTGGAAGGTCTGTCGTTGATGTGTGCAGACCGGTTTGCCTTCGGGGTCGTCGACCCCTCAAAACTGATCGCGTAACCTTTCGTCGCCTGTCACGAAACCGTCAAGGGCGAAAACGATGGGCGCGAGAAAATGTTCCTATTATTCCCGACGTCAATTCAGCGTTCTAACGCAAAGCCAAGCAGCTGGATGGCGCGCATTGCCGGACTTTCCCGAATTTCCGGGAACGAGCACCGCCTCCGCCCATTGGGATCGGCGGATGGGCGTCGGCGCGTATCCATGCCATTGCCCGGTGCACGCTGGCATCGATCCGTGCGCCGGACCGGCTGCATCCTGGAGCGGCCGGTTCGGTGCGACGACAGCGCCCGGGACATCAATTCATCCCGATTTCCACCGCGATCCTGATCAGGTCGGAATGGTTCTTGGCCCCTAATTTCTGCTTGAGCAGGGACGTGGTGTTGGCGACCGTCTTGTAGGAGATGCCAAGCGCCTCGGCGACTTCGACGATCTTGTCGCCGCGCCCGAGCAGGCGGAGAATCTCGAGCTCCCGCGGCGTCATCTGCGAGGCTGGGTTGGCCTTGATCGCCGCGCCGGAAAACGTCACCGCTTCCGCGAGTTGCGGCGAGATGAAATTGTCGCCCGCGACCACCTTGCGCACCGCTTTCAGCAGGATCCTGGGATCGTCGCCCTTGGAGACATAGCCCTGCGCCCCGAGCTCGACCGCCCGCACCACGAAGGCCGGATCGTCATTCATGCTGAACATGATGATCTTGGCGTCGGGATCGTCCTTGCGGATGCGCCGCATCAGCTCGAAGCCGGAGACGTCGGGCAGGCTGATGTCGATCACGGCAACGTCGGGCCGCTTGCTGACATAGGCGCGGTGCCCGGATTTGGCGTCCGTCGCCTCCTCGATCCGGATCGAATGATCGGAAGCGAACAGGGTGCGGCAACCGGACAGCACCACAGGATGGTCGTCGACAATCAGAACCCGGGTCGCCGGCTTGGCACTATCTTGCATCGCGCGCTCTCTTGTTGTTCGACTCATAGACCGGCGGGAACAAATGGAAAGAGAAAATCCCGTCGATGCGCGTTAGAATTGCCCTAATGTGGCAACGACTCTCGTTCAGAACGCAACTGTTTCTTCCACTCGGCGCGAGTTTTCTCGCAGCGCTGATCCTGGGCGGCGTGCTGCTGCAGATCTTCGCGACCAGCCAGCTGGCCGACGAGAACGAGCCGGCTCGCCGTTCGACCCAAACCATCGCCACCGCACTCAACAACACTTTGCGTGCGTCGGACAATCCGCAGAAGACGCTTGACGCGTTCATTCAGTCCCTGACCACCTCCTCGGATATACAATTCCGCTCTGCGGAAGGCCGTCCTCCGCAGGACGGCAGGCGTAACTTGCAGGCGGTTCCGCAATGGTTCGCCGACCTGCTCATGATATCGGACACGGATGCCGCGGCCCCGGTGCTGATCGACGGCAGGCGGATCGGCGATATCGTGTTTCTGCCGGACCTGTCGGCCGACCTGTTCGAGAAATGGATCGGCTTCCTCGCGCTGGCCAGTCTCGTCGCCGTGCTGATGGTGCTCACCGGAATCATCGCCTATTTCTTCGCGGGGTCGGCACTGCGCCCCCTGCAGCATCTCGGCGAAGGCCTGACACGGATGCGGCGCGGCGATTACACCAAACCGATCCCGGTCGGAGGGCCGCCGGAGATCCGGCAGAGCTGCGCGGAAGCAAATGCGCTGGCTGCAACGCTTGCGCAACTGAGCCAGGACAATCGCGACCTGATGCATCGCCTTGTGTCACTCCAGGACGACGAGCGGCGTGATCTCGCCCGCGAATTGCACGACGAGCTCGGACCGCTGCTGTTCAGCATCCGCGCCAGTACGATTGCGCTGGTCGACGCAGCACCGCTTGCGGGAAATCTCGGCAATTCAGCCCAGGAGGTGCTGCAATCGGTCGAGGCGCTGCAGCAGACCAACCGCCGCATCCTCGATCGGCTGCGGCCGCTCTACATCGAGGAGCTGGGCCTCGCGGCGAGCGTGCAGACGCTGCTCCGGAACTTTCGCAAGCAGGCGCCGCATATCGCCCTGACGGATACGATCGACCCGGATCTCAATGTGATCGACGGGCCGCTAGCTCGGACCATCTATCGGGTGATCCAGGAGGCTCTGACCAACGTGCTGCGCCACGCCAAGGCGAGCAGCGCCCACGTCCAGGCCACCATCGCCGGTGAGACGCTCGTCATCGAGATCTCCGACGACGGCGGCGGCTTTCCCGCCGACAATGTCTTCGGCCGCGGCCTGACCGGCATGCATGAGCGCGTGCGCGCGCTCAGCGGATCGCTGTCACTGCTGCGCGTGGATGAGCGAACCTATGTCCGCTGCCGTCTGCCAATCGAGCCGGCACGCGAGGCGCCGGTCAACCGCTGAGGTGCGATGAGACTTAGATGAATCGCCATCGCGCGTCAGGTTGCTGTTTGCGCATGCCCCTTCCGGAAAACCGCTTCGCACTTTTCCGGATCATGCTTTTGATCTAGCAGGCGCAGCAGCCGTCATGCGCGTTCTGGTGCGCCGGTTCGCACAGCGTGCTGTAGATCTTGCCTTCCGGATTGAAGCGAAACGAGGCGTGAATGCGCAGCGCGCCGGCGATGGAATATTCGAGATCGACACCGTGGGGCGCCGGGCGGATCTCCTCCAGCCCGAAGCCCGCGGACGAGAACGCGCCGAGCCGTGGCGCCCAATAGTTTTCGAGCTCGCCCCGACCGCGGTAGCGTTGCGTACCGCTGCACGTGCATTCGAGCTCGGCGTCATCGGCGTAGAGGTCGAGCAGCATCGCAAGGTCGCCCTTCCGGCAGGCGTCCACCCAGTCGATGACAATTCCCATCTGATCGAAATCGCTCACGCTGCAATCCTGTCTGCCGCGGAAAATCACCGGCGGCTTAGGGCCACACTCGTGAATGTGCGCTGAATAATAAACCCCGGGCGATACCGGGTTCCCGCGCGGACACCCTCGGCTCAGCTGCGCCGCCGTCCCCTCGCCCACACGGCGAAGGCGATCACCACGGTGCCGGCGAGCAGGAACCAGGTCACGGCATATTGCAGGTGATCGTCCTTCAGATGCACATCGAGCGGCCCGGGGCGCGGAATGCCGTTCTCGGGCGCCGGCTGCTCGAGATCGACATAGAACGGCGCCACCGCGCCCCAGCCCAGCGTGCTCGCGATCGCGAGATGGTCGCGCACGAACCAGAGCCGCTTGTCGCGGTTCTCAGCTGGCGTCAGCCAGCCGGACGGCTCGGGAAAGCGCAGATAGCCGGTAAGCGCGACCGGCTGCCCGGTGACGAGCTTCTTCACCGCGCGATCTTCGACGCCGCGGTCCTGCATGGTGTTCTCGACGAAACCTGCGTCGATCACGACCGTCTCGCCACCCGGCAGCCGCGCCGGCAGGAACGCCCAGGTGCCCGGCCCGGAGGCGTCCTTGCGCACTGCCGAGCCGGAGGAATAGACCATCGCATCGGGCAAGGCTGCATAGGTCGCGGTGAAGCTGACGCGGCGAAATTCGTCGCGCGAGGCATTCAGCACCGCCCATTGCGACGGTGGCGGCAGCGCGATCGGCGCCGCGGCCAGACGCTCGGTGAGCGCGGCGATCAGCTCGTGCTTGGCGGCACGGCGTTGCAATTGCCAGACGCCAAGCGCGACGAAGACGGCCGCCAGGAACAGCGTGAACAGCGCGAAGCCGGCCACGCGGGGCTTGCGCGCAGGCTCGTTCATTTCGCGCGGTCGACCAACCGGCCCGGCGCCGCCTTGTGGTGGAATTGCAGGGCGATCAGCAGCGACTTCATCGCACGCAGGGGCAACAGCGTGGTGGCCAGGATCAGGGGCAGCCACAGCACCGCATGCAGCCAGTACGGCGGCTGGTACTTGACCTCGACGATGAGTGCGGCGGCAACGACGATGCCGCCGGCCAGCATGATGATGAAGATCGCCGGACCGTCGCCGGTGTCGATGAAGGCGTAGTCGAGACCGCAGCGGTCGCAGGCAGGCGCCAGCGTCAGAAAGCCCGCATAAAGCTTGCCCTGGCCGCAGCGCGGGCACCTGCAGGCAAGCCCGCGCAATGCGCTTTGCCAGACAGTGGTTTCGGACGGAGGTGTGCCGGCACTGTTGTTCATGATGGCGGACTCTATCACAGTTTTGCCGAAACTTTCCGGTGCCCCGAAAGCGAAAGGGCGGCCCAGCGGCCGCCCCTTCAGATCGATTCCCTGACGGCTCAGTGCGCGCCGTGAGCCATGGTCTCGGCGCCGTGTCCCCAGACGTAGATGCACAGGAACAGGAACAGCCAGACCACGTCGACGAAGTGCCAGTACCAGGCCGCAAACTCGAAACCGAGGTGCTGCTTCGGCGTGAAGTGGCCGGCATAGGCGCGGAACAGGCACACCAGCAGGAAGATGGTACCGACCAGCACGTGGAAGCCGTGGAAGCCGGTCGCCATGAAGAAGGTCGCGCCATAGACGTTGCCGGCGAACGAGAACGCCGCGTGGCTGTACTCGTAGGCCTGCACGCAGGTGAATGCAGCGCCGAGGAGAACGGTGAGGATCAGGCCGTATTTCAGGCCCTGGCGATCGTTCTCGAGCAGCGCGTGGTGGGCCCAGGTCACCGTGGTGCCCGAGGTCAGCAGGATCAGCGTGTTCAGGAGCGGCAGGTGCCAGGGATCGAAGGTCTCGATGCCCTTCGGCGGCCAGGTGCCGGGGACCGCGCAGGCGCCGGGCTGGGTGCCGAGGCCGCAGCCGAACACGGCGTCACGGGTGGCATGGACGGCGTCGGCTGGAAACAGCGCCGCGTTGAAATAGGCCCAGAACCAGGCAACGAAGAACATCACCTCGGAGGCGATGAACAGGATCATGCCGTAGCGGTGATGCAGCTGCACGACGCGGGTGTGGTCGCCCTTGTACTGGGCTTCCTTGATCACGTCGCCCCACCAGCTCGCCATGGTGTAGAGCACGCCCACGGTGCCGACGCCGAACACGATCGGCGCGGCCGAGAACATGTGGTGCATCCAGGCGATCGCGCCGACCGCCATGATGAAGGCCGAGAGCGAACCGACGGCCGGCCACGGA
This sequence comes from Bradyrhizobium centrosematis, assembly GCF_045571495.1. Taxonomy (NCBI): domain Bacteria; kingdom Pseudomonadati; phylum Pseudomonadota; class Alphaproteobacteria; order Hyphomicrobiales; family Nitrobacteraceae; genus Bradyrhizobium; species Bradyrhizobium centrosematis. The sequence continues at coordinate 923,403 of NZ_CP120703.1, read as the reverse complement.
GAGGGATCGACCAGGTGATAGTCGTGATGCTTGGTTTGCGCCGTTGCCATTTTGCGGTCTCTCTCCTCAATCCCGTGCCTGCCCGGCACTTATCCCCTTGTGTCCAACCCCGCGGCGTGAGCCCGGCGATCAGAGATTTCCCTTGCGCTTGTCGCCTTCGCCCGACGCCAGCGGTTTCACCACCGGCTCCTTCACCGGATAGAACGTGTAGGACAGCGTGATCGTGTTCAGCCCGTCGTTCTCATGATCGTCGGCGATCGAGGGATCGACGTAGAACACGACCGGCATCTCGCGCTTCTCGCCGGGCGCCATGGTCTGCTCGGTGAAGCAGAAGCAGTTGATCTTCTGGAAATAGGACCCGACCGTCAGCGGCGCGACATTGTAGGCGGCTTGCGCAGCCGTGGTGCGCGCGGCCTGGTTGGTCACGGTGTAGAAGATGGTCGTGACCTGTCCGATATTGACCTCGATCTCGTTCTGCTCCGGCTCGAACTTCCAGGGCAGGCCGGGCGCGACGTTGGCATCGAAGCGCACCGCGATCTTCCGCGCGATCGGGCCGGTGGCCGGCGCCGAGGTCGCCACTTGCGTCGTGCCATTGAAGCCCGTGGCGCGACAGAACCAGTTGTAGAACGGCACCGCCGCGTAGGAGGCACCGACCATCAGCGCGACCACACCGCCGCAGATGGACGCCACCACCACATCGCGCCCCAGCCCGCGGCGCACGGCCGGCGCAGGCTTACCCGGCTTGGCGCTGACGTTCGGCGATATGGTCGGCTCGTGTTTCATCTGTTCTACATCGGCCGCACGAGAACTGCCGGTCCCTTGACCATGGTGACGGCGAAGAACAGCACCACGAGCACGCCGAGCGCCAAAGCGATCGCGATGGAGCGCTGACGGCGGCTCTTCTGCTGCGCCTCGGTGAGGACGATTCCTTCTGGCTCGCGTTTGTCGGCCATCCCTGTGATCATGCGCCCCCAACCATCGGAGCCAGCGCGCGGACCACGACCTCGGCCAGCAGGGTCGCGAACAGCACGAACAGATAGAGGATCGAGAAGGCAAACAGTTTTCGCGTCGCGCGCAGCGACTGGCTGCGCTCGCGGCGCAGATAGACGTTGATCGCGAGCACCAGCATGCCGGCGCCAAGAATCAGCGAGACAATGCCGTAGACCGCGTCGAAATAGCCGAGCGCCCAGGGCGCGGCGGCGACCGCGATCAGCACGATGGTGTAGAGCAGGATCTGCAGCCGCGTCGCATCGGGTCCGGCGACGTTGGGCAGCATCGGAATGCCGGCGCGCGCGTAGTCGTCGGAGCGGAACAGCGCCAGCGCCCAGAAGTGCGGCGGGGTCCAGAAGAAGATGATGGCGAACAGCAGCAGCGGCTCGACGTCGACCGTGCCCGTGACGGCGGCCCAGGCAACCACCGGCGGCAGCGCGCCGGCGGCACCGCCGATCACGATGTTCTGGGCGGTCCAGCGCTTCAGGCCGATCGTGTAGATCACGACGTAGAAGAAGATGGTGAAGGCGAGCAGCGCGCCCGCGACCCAGTTGACGAGGATGCCGAGCGTCATCACCGAGAAAAAGGACAGCGTCAGGCCGAACGCCATCGCCTCTGGGCGGGTGATGCGGCCGCGCGGGATCGGCCGATTTGCCGTGCGCGACATCTTGGAATCGATGTCGCCTTCGAGCGCCATGTTGAGCGCGCCGGAGGCGCCGGCTCCGACGGCGATGCAGAGCAGCGAGGTGAACGCGAGCACGGGGTGGAAGTGTCCCGGCGCCATCGCCATCCCGACCAGCGCGGTGAAGATGACCAATGACATCACCCGCGGCTTCAGGAGCGCGATGTAATCGCCGACCTCCGCCTCGGAGATGCGGGGATTGATGTCGATGGCGTTGTGGTCGAGGACGGACACGAATTCAACTCGCTTCGCTATGGAGCCGCGGCGCCCGTCACGGGCGCCGCAGCTGATTGCTTACTGCACGCGGGGCAGCACTTCGAACTGGTGGAACGGCGGCGGCGAGGGCAGCGTCCATTCCAGCGTGGTTGCGCCCGCACCCCACGGATTGTCGCCCGCCGGCACCTTCTTCATGAAGGCGTCGATCACGCAGTAGAGGAAGATCAAGACGCCGAAGCCGGAGATGTAGGAGCCGACCGAGGAGACCAGGTTCCAGCCCGCGAACGCATCAGGATAGTCGACATAACGGCGCGGCATGCCCGACAGGCCGAGGAAGTGCTGCGGGAAGAACACCAGGTTGACGCCGATGAAGGTGACCCAGAAGTGCGCCTTTGCCAGCGTCTCGTTGTACATGTAGCCCGACATCTTCGGAAACCAGTAGTACCAGCCGGCGAAGATCGCGAACACCGCACCGAGCGACAGCACGTAGTGGAAGTGCGCGACGACGTAGTAGGTCTCCTGGAGCACGCGATCGACGCCCGCGTTCGCCAGCACGACGCCGGTGACGCCGCCGATCGTGAACAGGAAGATGAAGCCCACCGCCCAGATCATCGGGGCGCGGAACTCGATCGAGCCGCCCCACATGGTGGCGATCCAGGAGAAGATCTTCACGCCCGTCGGAACCGCGATGACCATCGTCGCGGCGACGAAATAGGCCTGCGTCGCCGACGACATGCCGACCGTGTACATGTGATGCGCCCACACCACGAAGCCGATGCCGCCGATCGCGACCATGGCGTAGGCCATGCCGAGATAGCCGAACACGGGCTTGCGCGAGAAGGTCGAGACGATCTGGCTGATCATGCCGAAGCCGGGCAGGATCAGGATGTACACCTCGGGGTGGCCGAAGAACCAGAACAGATGCTGGAACAGCACCGGATCGCCGCCGCCGTCGGGCGCGAAGAAGGTCGTGCCGAAATTGCGGTCGGTGAGCAGCATGGTGATCGCACCGGCGAGCACAGGCAGCGACAGCAGCAGCAGGAACACCGTCACCAGGATCGACCACACGAACAGCGGCATCTTGTGCAGGGTCATGCCCGGCGCGCGCATGTTGAAGATGGTGGTGATGAAGTTGATGGCGCCGAGGATCGACGAGGCGCCCGCCAGATGCAGCGACAGGATCGCAAAGTCGACAGCCGGGCCCGGATGGCCGGAGCTCGACAGCGGCACGTACATGGTCCAGCCGGCGCCGACGCCGTTGGCGCCCGGCTCGCCCTCGACGAAGGTCGACATCAGGAGCAGCGCAAAGGAAGCCGGCAGCAGCCAGAACGAGATGTTGTTCATGCGCGGGAACGCCATGTCGGGCGCGCCGATCATCAGCGGAACGAACCAGTTGCCGAAGCCGCCGATCATCGCCGGCATGACCATGAAGAAGATCATGATCAGACCGTGCGAGGTCACGAACACGTTATAGGTGTGCGTCTCGTGGAAGATCTGCACGCCCGGATACATCAGCTCGGCACGGATCGCGATCGACATCGCGGCACCGATGATGCCGGCGATGACCGCGAAGATCAGGTACATCGTGCCGATGTCCTTGTGATTGGTCGAATAGACATAGCGGCGCCATCCGGTCGGATGGGCATGCTCGTCATGTCCGTGGGCGTGATCGCCGTGTGCCGCTGCGCTCGTTGCCATTTTTAAATCCTGCCTTGCGTCCCATTCGGACCTTTGGAGGTCCCGCCCTTCTATCGCTTCCAGTGCCTCAAGCCGTCACCCGACGCTTACTGCGTCGGGCCGGCCGCGGAGGCGTAGGTGCTGGTGCCGCCGCTCGCATATTTCTTCTTCGCCGTCTCGACCCAGGAGGCGAACTCCTGGTCGCTCACCACGCGCACGGCGATCGGCATGAAGGCGTGGTCCTTGCCACACAGCTCCGAGCACTGACCGTAATACATGCCGGTCTTGGTGGCCTTGAACCAGGTCTCGTTCAGGCGGCCCGGAATGGCGTCGATCTTGATACCGAAAGCGGGCACCGCGAAGGCGTGAATGACGTCGGCGCCGGTGGTCTGGACCCGAATCACCTTGTTGACCGGCACCACCATCTCGTTATCGACGCCGAGCAGACGGGGCTGCTTGTCCTGCGCCATCAGCGAGTCGAACTCGAACTTGCCGTTGTCGGGATAGGCATAGGACCAGTACCACTGCTTGCCGGTCGCCTTGATGGTCAGATCCGCCTTCGGCACGTCGAGCTCGAGGAACAGAAGCCGGAACGACGGCACCGAGATGCCGACCAGGATCAGCACCGGGACCAGTGTCCAGGCCACTTCGATCAGCGTGTTGTGGGTGGTCCGCGACGGCACCGGATTGGCCCGCGCGTTGAACTTGAGAACCACGACCACGAGCAGCGCCAGAACGAACAGCGTGATCAGCGTGATCAGCACGAACAGGAAGTTGTGGAACCAGACGATGTTATCCATCACCGGGGAACCGGACTGCTGGAGCGTCCACTCCCAAGGAGCCGGCTGCCCGAGCTCGGCAAGTGCCGCACCACCCGTCGCCAGCGTGACGCCAGTCGCCACCAAGGCGATGGTGGCCAATCCCAGCAAATGCCGGCCCACCCGACCCATCGACATCCTCATGCCGTTCGCGCTCCCCTTACGAAATCACCCCAAGTGCGCTGCCCTGTGTCCGGGAAACGCTTATTCGATCCGCCCGTCTGACAAACCGCCGCGCAAGAATACCTCTAAGAGGAATTGGGGCCAGATCGCTAGAACGCCGAAATCAAGCCTCTCAAACCATAATTTTTGATCTATCGCAATGCAGTCTTGAGCCCGGTCTGCCAGCGATCACCCGCAAGATATTTCCTAGTAACATCAGACAAAAATACCGTTTGCCGGGATGCTGCCGCTTGACAGCGGAATTGCCCGCGTTAGGCACTGCCAGATGGCCGCGCAGGAACCTGATTCGTGCGGGCGGCGGCGGCGCAAGGCGGCGTGGAATTTGCTTGGGAATCGCCTTCAAGACGCCGTCATTCCCGTATCAGTCCGCCAAGCGCGAGCGAGGAAGGCGAGCAGAGGGACCGACCCGATGGGGTTTTCGAAATCGATGGCAAGGCAGGCTAGCAGGCAGGTTCACCGCCTCCCGGCGCTGGCCGCCCTGCTGGCTGCGATCGTCCTTCTGGCGCTCCCCGGCCTCGCTCATGCGCAGGGCGCAGTGCGCTCCGTCCATGGCGACTGGCAGATTCGCTGCGACACGCCCCCCGGCGCCCAGACCGAGCAATGCGCCCTGATCCAGAGCGTGGTCGCGGAAGACCGCTCCAATGCCGGCCTGACGGTGATCGTGCTCAAGACCGCCGACCAGAAGAGCCGCCTGATGCGCGTGGTGGCGCCCTTGGGCGTCCTCCTGCCCTCCGGTCTCGGCCTCAAGCTCGACAACCAGGACGTCGGCCGTGCCGGTTTTGTCAGATGCCTGCCCAATGGCTGCGTCGCCGAGGTCGTGATGGATGACAAGCTGCTCGGCCAGCTCCGCAGCGCCAAGACCGCAACCTTCATCATCTTCGAGACCCCGGAAGAAGGCATCGGCTTCCCGCTCAGCCTGAACGGCCTCGGCGAAGGCTACGACAAGCTGCCGTAGCGGAAGGTCGGGCTTAGTAAATCTCGAGGCACGCCGTGCTATTGTCTCCCTCGAAGGCCTGAATGGTCTGGGCGTGCCGGCGGAGCAGATGGGCAACCGCCGCGGTCGACTGATTGCCGCTCCGAAGCCAAATGACCTTGGGAGGAGAACCCAATAGGCCTGCCATCTCGGCGAAATCGACGTCCTTGGTCACAATTGCAAAGCCATTTTCCTTTGCAAATTCCCAAAGGATGCGATCAGTCGCTTCGGAGAGTCCGTGCGAGCGGGCATGAGCGGAATCCGGGAAAGCATCCGCCACATCTGGCAAAGTTTGAAACTGAGATTCTGATCGAACAGCAGCTTCATCTAGCGGCGGTCACAACTCGCCTCTCGCGATCGGCGGCATAGGCCAGGCAGGCTCGGATGTCGTCCTCGGTCAGTTCCGGAAAATCAGCGAGGATCTCGGCATGGGTCTGACCAGCGGCCAGCCAGCCGAGCACATCGGCCACGGCAATCCGCATATGGCGGATACAGGGACGCCCCCCACGCTTGCCGGGCTCAATCGAGATGATGTCACGGTAATTCATTGAGAGAAGATAGCATCGATCCGCGCAGGATGCAGCATTGGCATAGCATGTACGCCCATCCTATCGTTTCGGTAATGTGACGCCCCGCCCCCTCGCGGAACCGTTCCGAAACCATTATCTTGCCCCACATCTTCCGCTAATGGACGGACGCATGACCAATCCCGCCACAACTTCCCTGCTCGAGCGCGCCAATCTCGATCGCGACCAGGTTCGCCACGAGGTCGCGCGCGGACTTTCCGGCGCCGACGACGGCGAGCTGTTCCTGGAATACAGCCAGACCGAAGCGCTGATGTTCGACAACGGGCGGCTGAAGCAGGTGACCTACGACACTTCGCAAGGATTTGGCCTGCGCGCAGTCAAGGACGATGCGGTCGGCTATGCGCATTCTTCCGACGTCTCGCTGCCGGCGCTGATGCGCGCTGCGGATGCTGTCGCAGCCGTAAGGGGCGGCTATTCCGGCAGTTTTGCCGCGCCGCCTCCGCATACCAATGTGCGGCTCTATGGCGACGACAATCCGCTTGATGCACCGGGCTTCGAGACAAAAGTAAAATTGCTCGCCGAGATCGACGCTTACCTGCGCGACAAAGATCCGCGGGTGCGGCAGGTCAGCGTCAGCCTGGGCGCGACCTGGCAGGTTGTCGAGATCCTGCGGCCGGACGGCGAGAGCTATCGCGACATCCGTCCGCTCGTGCGCGTCAACGTCTCCGTCGTCGCCGGCCAGGGCGACCGCCAGGAAAGCGGCAGCAAGGGCTATGGCGGCCGCGCCGGCTATGCCGAATTCATTGAGACGAGGTCCTGGCGCGACGCCGCCGATGGCGCGCTGCGCGAGGCGCTGGTCAATCTGGAATCGATTCCGGCCCCGGCCGGGGAGATGGACGTGGTGCTGGGAGCCGGCTGGCCCGGCGTGATGCTGCATGAAGCTGTCGGCCACGGTCTCGAAGGCGACTTCAACCGCAAGAAAACGTCCGCATTTGCCGGCTTGATGGGCCAGCAGGTCGCGGCCAAGGGCGTCACCGTGGTCGACGACGGCACCATCGCCTCGCGCCGCGGCTCGCTGTCGATCGACGACGAGGGCACGCCGACCAATCGCACCGTGCTGATCGAGGACGGCATCCTCGTCGGCTACATGCAGGACCGCCAGAACGCCCGACTGATGAACATGAAGCCGACCGGCAACGGCCGCCGCCAGGGTTATGCCCATGTGCCCATGCCGCGCATGACCAACACCTACATGCTCGCCGGCGACCGCGATCCGGCCGAGATCCTCGCTTCAGTGAAGAATGGCGTCTTCGCCGCGAATTTCGGCGGCGGCCAGGTCGACATCACCTCGGGCAAGTACGTGTTCCAATGCACCGAGGCCTACAAGATCGAGAACGGCAAGCTGGGCGCGCCGCTGAAAGGCGCCATGCTGATCGGCAATGGGCCGACCGACCTGCATCGCATCCGCATGATCGGCAACGATCTTGCGCTCGATACCGGTATCGGCACCTGCGGCAAGAACGGTCAAGGCGTGCCTGTCGGCGTCGGTCAGCCGTCGCTGCTGATGGAACGCATTACAGTAGGTGGAACGGGCGCATGAGCGTTGAGAAAGTAGCTGTCACCTCCAAGCGGACAGGCAGCGGCTGGGGCGGGCAAATCGTTCAGCTCGCCGGCATCGTGCTCGCGGTGTTCATCGCCAAGGGCGCGCTGGCCGAGCCGTTCTACGTGCCGTCGGGCTCGATGGAGCCGACCCTGTTGATCGGCGATGCGCTGCTCGCCTCGAAATTCCCCTATGGCTACGGCACCTCGTCGCTGCCGATTCAGATCAGCCTGCCCGAGAGCGGCCGCGTGTTCGCGGAGACGCCGAAGCAGGGCGACGTCGTGGTGTTTCGCTGGCCCGCCGATCGTTCGCAGGCCTGGGTCAAGCGCGTCGTGGGCCTGCCCGGTGACCGCATCCAGATGCGGCAGGGCCAGCTCTTCATCAATGACCGTCCCGCAGAGCTCAAGCCGGACGGCGTTGGCGCTGCCGAGGACGACAATGGCGGCAGCGAGCCCGCCTACCGTTATGTCGAGACGCTGCCGAACGGCGTCTCGCACCTGATCTTCAAGATGCGCGACAACGGCCCGCTCGACAACACACAGGAAGTGACGGTGCCGCCCGGCCACCTCTTCGTGCTCGGCGACAACAGGGACAATTCCGCCGACAGCCGCGTGCCGCTGCGGTCCGGCGGCGTCGGCCTGTTGCCGATCGACAACCTGATCGGCCGTGCGGATGCGGTGCTCGGCTCCTGGGATCTCGGCATGCGCGGCCAGCCGGTGTGGACCTGGCTGTCCGGATTCCGCCTGGCACGGTTCTTCACCGCCGTGCACTGACTGAAGCGCAGGTCGTCGGGTGGGCAACGCGGCAGCGCGAAGCGATTTCCGATGACCGGCGACGAATTCCTCGCATTGGCCCTGCAAAATTCCGTCAACGCCGCGATCATCGATGAACTTGATCGCCTCGCGCTGCCGGATGCGTGGCTGGTTTCGGGATGCCTGGTGCAGACCGCATGGAACGTGCTCACGCGCCGCGCGATCGACCACGGTATCGCCGACTACGACGTGTTCTATTTCGACCCCGACACCTCGTGGGAGGCGGAAGATGAGGTCATCCGCACCCTCCATGCGCGCCTTTCGCATCTCGGTGCCAAGATCGAGGTCCGCAACCAGGCCCGCGTGCACCTGTGGTACCCCGCCAAGCACGGCCTGCCCTATCCGCCGCTGAGAAGCTCGAGCGAAGGCATCGACCGCTTCCTCACGCAGAACACGCAAATCGGCGTCCGGCGCGCAAGCGATGGCTACGAGGTCTACGCACCGCACGGGTTTGACGACGTCGCAGCCCTGATCGCGCGGCCAAATCCAGGACCGAATTTTTCCGTCGCGAATTACGCGGCGAAGGCCGCGCGATGGAAGGCGCTGTGGCCGGAGATTACGGTGATCGCGGCAGAGTGAGGTGCCGTGGGGTGGGCAAAACGACTTGTCCGCCGTAGCTCGAAGAGCGAAGGCGGAAGCGCGCCCACGCGGCTGTGGCGTATCGCAAGATCGCGGGCCCGGCGCAAAGGCGCCTTTGCCCACCTTACGGCACCTTGCCTATCTCACCACGCCCGACGTGAACCCCGCCTTCCGCCGTGGCGGCTTGATTTCCTTTTTCAGGAAGCAGCGCGCCTCGCGTCCGGTATAGCCGGGACGGGCATAGGTGAAGGCGCGGCACTTGTTGTCGGCGGTGCACGCGGCCTTGCAGGTCTCCACGCTCTCCCCGTCCTTCAGCTCGAAATTGCGCAGGTCCCCGCCGGGACGGTCGATCGACGTCTCCACCCCCTCGACCCGCGGCTCGATCACGCCGGCGCCGCGCACGCCGGAGATACAGCAACTTCCCGGCACGCGCGCCGGCACGGTGTTCTTCAGCCAGCACACCGCCGAGCCGCCCTCGACGTCCGGATAGCTGAAGCTCCAGGAGCGGCAGCGGCGGTCGCGCTCGCACAGCAGCGCACAATCCTCGGGATCGCCCGAGGCGACCGGTGTGCTGAAATAGTCGCCGCCGGGCCGGTCGAAGGCCGTCTGGGCGCGCGCCGGCACGCTCGCGAATGCGAGCGAAAGCAGCGTGACACAAGCCACGATGCTTGCCAGGACCTTTGCCATGACGGCTCCGGTCAGATGGCCCTTCCCCATCGGAACAGCTTTCGAGTTATTGACGACGCTCAGGTTTTTCAGCCGGTCATTTGATCGCCGCAAACCTGTATGGGCGATGAACGGCTGAAATCCCGATCGGCAGTCGACGGGCCTAACGCGTCGACCGGAAAGGCGCGCAGCGGTCTTCCGAAAAGATCATGCCTAAACAACAATCTAAGCGCGACCGCGGTTCACACGCATCATCGCATCTCGCGTTAGAACGCGTATTCCGCGTAGGCCGGTTCCACCGAGCCCTTCCAGGGACCGTTGAACTTGTCCAGCATCTCCTCGGCCGGGGTCCGGCCGCAATCGATGATGCGGTCGAGCGGCTCGAGGTGCCGCGTTTCGTCGCGGCCGAGCTGGTCGATTCGCCCGCGCCGGCGCAGCCCGGCATGTGCCAGAACGAGGCATTCCTTGGCGACCTCGAAGAGGTAGCGGTCCTTGATCCGCGCCTTGAAGCCCATGCGCGGCACGTCGTCGCGCAGGGCCTGCCGTTCATGCGCGCTCCAGTGCTTGACGATCTCCCAAGCGGCGTCGAGCGAGACATCGTCATAGAGCAGCCCGACCCAGAACGCCGGCAGCGCCGGCAGCCGGCCCCACGGGCCGCCGTCGGAGCCGCGCATCTCGAGATAGCGCTTCAGCCGCACTTCCGGGAAGATGGTCGACAGATGGTTGGCCCAGTCCGACAGCGTCGGACGCTCGCCGGGAAGGTTGTTGTTGCGGCCGTCGAAGAACGCGCGGAACGAGGAGCCCGACACGTCGATGTACTCCTCGCCGCGCTTGACGAAATACATGGGCACGTCGAGCGCATAGTCGACATAGCGCTCGAACCCCATGCCGTCCTCGAATGCCCAGGGCATCATGCCCGACCGGGCATTGTCGGTATCGCGCCAGATTTCGGAGCGGAAGGAGAGGAAGCCGTTCGGCTTGCCTTCGGTGAACGGCGAATTGGCGAACAGCGCGGTCGCGACCGGCTGCAGCGCGAGCGAAACGCGCAGCTTCTTGACCATGTCGGCTTCGGAGGAGAAATCGAGATTGGTCTGCACCGTGCAGGTCCGGTACATCATGTCGAGGCCGTACTGGCCGACCTTCGGCATGTAGTTGGTCATGATCTTGTAGCGGCCCTTGGGCATCACCGGGATGTCGGCGCGCGACCAGGACGGCGTCATGCCGAGGCCGAGGAAGCCGATGCCGAGCGGCGTTGCGATCTCGCGCACTTGCGCCAGATGCGCCATCAGCTCGCTCTGGGTCTGGTGCACGTTCTCGACCGGGGCGCCGGAGAGTTCGAACTGCCCGCCGGGCTCGAGCGAGATCGCACCGCCGCCGGTGACGTCGTAGAGGCCGATGATGTTGCCCTGCTCCATGATCGGCTCCCAGCCGAGCAGGAGCTTCATGCCCTCGAGCAGCGCGCCGATGCCGCGTGCGCCCTCATAGGGCACCGGGCGATGGCCTTCGAGCGTGAACGGCGTCTTCTCGTGCTCGGTGCCCATGCGGAATTCGGACGGGTCCTTGCAGCCGGCCTCGAACCACGCAACAAGCTCGTCGCGCGATTGCAGCGGCGTCATATCGATCTGGTCTCGCGCCATATCAAACTCTAATCAAAGGCGCTTCGATCGAATGCGCGCGGGTGACGGGATGGTCCGCGAACCCACCGGGCGCACGGACGAGTTGGTGTGCCGCGCGATCATCGCGAAGGCGAGGTTTCGTTGACGTTGGCGACGGGCGGCAGTTTCATCTCGCCGCACGAGCAGCCCAGGCGGTCGAGCAGACCGCAGAGCTTGACCGCATCTGCATCGGACAGTTTCGAACCGACATATTTCTCGATCGCAGCCGAATAGGCGCCCCACATCCGCTTCTGCAACTCGCGGCCGGCCTCCGTGATTTCGACGAACTGGCCGCGCTTGTCGATCTTGCATTCGCGCCGCGAGGCGAGGCCCTCGTCGACCAGGCGGTCGATCAGGCGCGAGGTCGAGTATTGCGGGATCAGCATCTGCCGTTCGAGTTCCACCGGCCGCAGCTCGCCCGAGGGCGCCCGTGACAATTCGAGCAGCGCGTCATACCAGGCCAGCGGCGGGAAGCCGGCCTTCTTCAAGTCCTGCTCGACGCAATCGAGCACGCGGCTCTGCACCCGCATCAGGCGGATCCAGGCGGAAGTCGCCTCGGTCGATGGTTTGCGTTTCATGGTCCCGCTCAAGCTCGTCGCCCGTCTCTTACCTCATTTGATGCAGGTGCATCAATCTTGACTATTCCAAGCAGATGCATGTAATCGCTTTTTCGGCCGAGCCAAGCATGAAGAGAAGGAAATTCCACGAAACCGTACTGCTCGCCCGGCGCCCGTTCGCTGTCCCCCACATCGCGCCCCTGGAAGCCGGCCTGCCCACTGAGCTGGTCGAGGTCGATATCCGGGCCAAGAAGCTCGAAAATGGTGAGGATTATCTGAAGCTGAACCCCAAGGGCCAAGTCCCTGCGCTGGCCTCGACAGCGGCAAGATCGTGACCGAAGGCCGCGTGATTGTCCAGATGATCGCCGATCAGGCTTCCAGCAAGGCGTTGGCTCCCGCCCGCGACAGTTCTGAGCGCTCGAGGCCGCTGGGGTGGCTGAATGTCCTCACCTCTGAGCTGCACAAGAGCGTCAGTCCGCTCTTCGCGCCGGCCTTGGATGACGACGCCAAGGCCCCTCTTCAGGGATCGCATCATGGGTAAGCCGAAATAGATCGACAGCCAGCTCGCAGGACGCGACGACCTCATGGGTAAGCAGTTCACGGTGGCCGACGTCTATCTCTTCACGATGCGGACCCGGAGCGACCGTTCCAAACGCCGCGCCATCAATTTTAGAAGCATTGTCCGGATTAACAATAACTCTGCCTTGTCAGGTTCGCGGACGTCACCATCCTTGTGAGAGCAATCCAGTTGGCTCAACCTCTGCCGCGGAATGCTGAACTGGGAAGTCATCGTGACCACCGCACTACTGCTCTTTCTCGCAAGCGGAATCGCCGGACTGACGACGGGACTCTTCTTGCGGGTGTGGGCCCTGGTGCTCGTCTCGCCGGTCACCGCGATCCTGGCAGCGATCGTTCTGCAGAGCGCGGGCTTCGGATTTTGGATGGGCATTCCGATCGTGGTCGGATGTCTGGTATTCGGCCAGATCACTTATGTGGCGGCGGCGTTCTACATGCAGCGTGGTGGGTTCTCAGTGCAGGACGACGTCGACGGCAAGCCAGGCGAGCACGGCTAACGCGATATCGGCGAAGAGAACGAGTAGCGCCACGCCAGCCCAGGAGGGGATCTTTCTGCGCCGCCGGAGAACCTTGCGGCGCGACCACGGACGATCGAGCAGCAACAGCGGAGAGTGTCTCAACGCAACACCGGCTGCGCCATCTTGAAACATCGTGCGGATCATCACAGGACACCTTCAATGCTAATGATTGGTCTTGTGAATTGATCAGCAAGCGGGGTGCCAGCGCGCAGTAGGCGCAGCCGCAGCGCGACGAGGAATCGCTGGTGGGCGCGAACATGAACAGAGGCGACAGACCACAACGAGCGCCTGTCGCCGCACGTCGAACGGCACGAAAAGGCCGGATCAACGATCCGGCCTTTTCTGTTGCTGGGTAGTCCGAATGGATGCCGCTAAAGCATGATCCGGAAAAGTGCGAAGCGGTTTTCCGGAAAGATCATGCGCAAACGACAACCTCAAGCGCGATGACGATTGACCTAAACCTCATCGCGCTTTAGGCCGCCGCCTTCTTCGGCGCGAAGCGGCCATAGAAGGTTTCGCCCTTGGCCGCCATCTCCTCGAGCAGCTTCGGCGGCGCGAAGCGCGAGCCGTACTTCGCTTCCAGCTTGTGGCAGAGCTCGACGAACTTCTTCGTGCCCATGAAGTCGATATAGGACAGCGTGCCGCCGGTGAACGGCGCGAACCCGAAGCCGAGGATCGAGCCGACATCCGCCTCGCGCGGATCGGTGATGACGTGATCCTCGACCGTGCGCGCGGCTTCCACCGCCTGCACGACCAGGAAGCGCTGCTTCAGCTCCTCGACGTCGAGCGTGTCGGGGTCGAGCTGCTTCGGCTGCAAGGCCGAGAGGCCCGGCCACAGGCTCTTCTGGCCCTTGCCCTTCTCGGGATAGTCGTAGAAGCCCTTGCTGTTCTTGCGCCCCAGACGGCCCTGCTTCTCGACCATCTCCACCATCAGCTTCTTCTGATCGGGGTTGATGGCGTTGGGGCCGAGATCGGCCTCCGTCGCCTTCATGATCTTGAGGCCGAGGTCGAGAGCGACCTCGTCCGACAGCGAGAGCGGGCCGACCGGCATGCCGGCCATCTTCGCGCAGTTCTCGATCATCGCCGGCGGCACGCCTTCGAGGAACATCTCGTTGCCTTCGGCGACATAGCGGCCGACGCAGCGATTGGCGAAGAAGCCTCTGGAGTCATTGACCACGATCGGCGTCTTGCCGATCTGCCGGACGTAGTCGAGCGCGGTCGCGAGCGCGACGTCGCCGGTGTTCTTGCCAAGGATGATTTCGACCAGCATCATCTTCTCGACCGGCGAGAAGAAGTGGATGCCGACGAACTTGCCCTGGTCCCTGAAGCTCTCGGCCAGCGAGGTGATCGGCAGCGTCGAGGTGTTGGACGCGAAGATCACGTCGGGCTTCAGATATTCCTGCGCCTTGGCGAAGGTCTCGGCCTTGACCTTGCGGTCCTCGAACACCGCCTCGATGACGAGGTCGACGTCCTTCAGCGCGGCATAGTCGGCGGTGGCCGTGATGCGCCCGAGCAACGCTTCGGCATCGGCAGGTTTGGCGCGGCCCTTCTTGATCTGCTCCTCGATCACCTTCTGCGCATGCGCCTTGCCCTTGTCGGCGCTCTCCTGGTCGCGATCGATCAGGACGACGTCGAGGCCGGCACGAGCCGAAACGTAGCCGACGCTGGCGCCCATGAAGCCGGCGCCGATCACGGCGATCTTCTTCACCTTGGTCGGCGGCACGTCCTTCGGCCGGCGCGCACCCTTGTTGAGCTCCTGCATCGACAGGAACAGACTGCGGATCATCGCGGCTGCTTCCTTCGACCGCAGCACCGAGGTGAAGTAGCGCGATTCGACGCGAAGCGCGGCGTCGATCGGCAGCTGCAGGCCTTCATAGACGCAGCTCATGATCGCGCGCGCGGCCGGATAGTTGTCGTAGGTCTCGCGGCGATAGATCGCGTTGCCGGCCGGGAACATCATCATGCCGGCCTTGGAGAACACCGGGCCCCCAGGCAGCTTGAAGCCCTTCTCGTCCCAGGGCGCGATCGCCTTGCCGCCGCCCTTGATCCAGTCCTTTGCAGCCTTGATGAGGTCGGCGGCGGGCACGATGGCGTGGATCAGATTCAGCGCCTTGGCCTTGTCGACCGTGACCGGATCGCCCTTGAGCAGGATCGTCATGGCGTCCTGCGGCGGCACCAGGCGCGGCACGCGCTGCGTGCCGCCGGCGCCGGGGAACAGGCCGACCTTGACCTCGGGCAGGCCGAGCCGCGTCTTGGGATTCTCCGCCGCTACGCGATAGTGGCAGCACAGCGTGATCTCGAAACCGCCCCCGAGCGCGAGGCCGTTGATCGCGGCCGCCCACGGCTTGCCTGAGGTTTCGATCGAGCGCAGCACTAAAGAGAAGCGGCGGCTCTGGTCGAACAGCATCTGGTTCGCTGCGGTCTCGCCCTGCTCCTTGAAGACCTTGGCATAAGCCTGGTTCATGCCTTCGAGCATGGAGAGGTCGGCACCGGCGCAGAACGCGTCCTTGGCCGAGGTGATGACGACGCCCTTCACGGCGGCGTCCGCCGTGGTCGCCTTGACGATCGCCTCGAGCTCGTTGGTCGAGGTCTCGTCGAGCACGTTCATCGAGCGGCCCGGGATGTCCCAGGTGACGAGCGCGATGCCGTCGGAATCGGTCTCAACCTTGAAGTTCTTGTACGACATGTTGGTTGCTCCCTACCCTTAGACGCGCTCGATGATGGTCGCGGTGCCCATGCCGCCGCCGATGCACAGCGTGACGAGGGCGGTGGACTTGTTGGTGCGCTCGAGCTCGTCGAGCACGGTGCCGAGGATCATCGCACCGGTCGCCCCGAGCGGATGGCCGAGCGCGATGGCGCCGCCATTGACGTTGATCTTGGCATTGTCGATGTCGAAGGCCTGGATGTAGCGCAGCACGACGGAGGCGAAGGCCTCGTTGAGCTCGAACAGGTCGATGTCCGACTTCTTCATGCCGGAACGCGCGAATAGTTTTTCGGTGACGTCGACCGGACCGGTCAGCATCATCGCCGGCTCCGAGCCGATGTTCGCGAACGCGCGGACTTTTGCGCGCGGCTTCATCCCATACTTCGCGCCCGCCTCCTTGCTGCCGAGCAGCACGGCGCCGGCGCCGTCGACGATACCCGAGGAATTGCCGGCATGGTGCACGTAGTTGACGCGCTCGATCTCCGGATGGGACTGAATCGCGACGCCGTCGAAGCCGCCCATCTGCGCCATCATCGTGAACGACGGCTGCAGCTGCGCCAGCGACTGCATCGTCGTCGAGGGACGCATGTGCTCGTCCTTGGCAAGGATCGTGAGGCCGTTGATGTCCTTCACCGGCACCACCGACTTGTCGAAACGGCCCTCGTCCCAGGCCTTTCCGGCGCGCTGCTGGCTCTGCACCGCGTAGCCGTCGACGTCGTCGCGCGAGAAACCGTATTTGGTCGCGATCAGATCGGCCGACACACCCTGCGGCATGAAATAGGCCGGCACTGCGATCGAGGGGTCCACCGGCCAGGCGCCGCCGGAGGCGCCGATGCCGACGCGGCTCATCGATTCGGCGCCGCCGCCGATCACCAATTCATGCTGGCCGCTCATGATCTGCGCGGCGGCAAAGTTCACGGCATCGAGGCCGGAGGCGCAGAAGCGACTGATCTGCACGCCGGGCACGGCCTCGCCGAGACCGGCCTTCAGCGCGGCGAAGCGCGCGATGTCGGAGCCGGCTTCGCCGACCGGGTCGACCACGCCGAGCACGACGTCATCGACGGAATCTTCGGGCAGGTTGTTGCGGTCCTTCAGCGCCTTCAGCGGCACGGTCGCGAGCGCGAGCGCGGTGACTTCGTGCAGCGCGCCGTCCGGCTTGCCGCGGCCGCGCGGGGTGCGAACGTGGTCGTAGATGAATGCCTCAGGCATGACGCCCTCCTGATGTGATGTTCGATACGATTGGGAGCAGGCAGCGGAAGCTGGCTCAGAACGCTTCCGCCGGCAATTCCATGATGGTGGCGCAGCCGGCCTGGATGCGCGCGAGATTGGCGGCGGTCTCCGGCAGCATCCGCTCCATGAAGAAACGGCCGGTGACGAGCTTGGTCGAGAGATAGGGCGTGGCCCCGCTCTCGGCAATCTTCGCCTGCGTCACCTTCGCCATCTTGGCCCACATATAGCCTAGTGCGACGAAACCGAAGAGATGCAGGTAATCCGTTGCGGCAGCACCGGCATTGTCAGGCTTCGCCATTGCGTTCTGCATCAGCCAGGTCGTGGCCTGCTGCAGATGGCCGAGTGAGGTCGAGAGCGGGGTGATGAAGGGCTTCAGCGCCTCGTTGCCGCCGTTCTCCTTGGCAAAGGCCATGACCTCGCCGAAGAAGGCCATGATGGCGCGGCCACCGTCGCGCGGCAGCTTGCGGCCGACGAGGTCGAGCGCCTGGATGCCGTTGGCACCTTCGTAGATCATGGCGATGCGCGCATCGCGCACGAACTGCTCCATACCCTGCTCGGCGATGTAGCCGTGGCCGCCATACATCTGCTGCGCCTGCACCGCGTTGGCGAAGCCATAGTCGGTGAGGAAGCCCTTCAGCACCGGCGTCATCAGGCCCATGTGGTCGTCGGCGGCCTGACGGTCTTTCGGGTCCTCGGAGCGGTGCGCGACGTCGCTCTTCAGCGCGGTCCACATCACGAAAGCGCGCGCGGCCTCGTTGAAGGCGCGGATCGACAGCAGCGTGCGGCGCACGTCGGGATGCACGATGATCGGGTCGGCCGCCTTGTCCGGCGCCTTGGCGCCGGTCAGCGCGCGGCCCTGGATGCGCTCGCGGGCATAGGCGACCGCGTTCTGATAGGCGACCTCGGACTGCGCGAGGCCCTGCACGGCGACGCCGAGCCGAGCCTCGTTCATCATCACGAACATGCCCTGCATGCCCTTGTTCTCTTCGCCGATCAGCCAGCCGGTGGCGTTGTCGTAGTTCATCACGCAGGTGGAATTGCCGTGGATGCCCATCTTGTGCTCGATCGAGCCGCAGACGACGCCGTTGCGCTGCCCCAGCGAACCGTCGGCGTTGACCAGGAACTTCGGCACCACGAACAGCGACACGCCCTTGATACCGGCGGGTGCGCCCTCGATGCGGGCCAGCACGAGGTGGATGATGTTGTCGGCGAGGTCATGCTCGCCGGCCGAGATGAAGATCTTGGTGCCCGTGATCTTGAAGCTGCCGTCGGCCTGTCGCACCGCCTTGGTGCGGAGCATGCCGAGATCGGTGCCGCAATGCGGCTCGGTCAGGTTCATGGTGCCGGTCCATTCGCCCGCCACCATCTTCGACACATAGGTCTGCTTCTGCTCGGGCGTGCCGTGCACCAGCAGCGCCGCGGTCGCGCCCATGGTGAGGCCGCCATACATCGAGAACGCCATGTTGGCGGAGATCTGGAATTCGTTGACGGCTTGCGAGAGCGTCACCGGCAGGCCCTGGCCGCCATATTCGGTCGGCGCCGACAGGCCGAGCCACCCGCCCTCGGCGACCTGCTTGAACGCCTCCTTGAACCCCTTCGGCGTGGTGACGCTGCCGTCGTCGGCGCGCTTGCAGCCTTCGAGATCGCCGATGCGATTGAGCGGCTGCAGCACCTCCTCGGCGAGCTTTGCGGCCTCGCCGAGGATGGCATCGCGCACGTCGCTCGACGCATCGGAGAAGCCGGCGAGGTTGTCGTAGCGGTCGATCTGGAAGACGTCGTTGAGCAGGAAGTTCACGTCTTCGACGGGGGCTTTGTAGATCGGCATTGGGTTCTCCCGGCAGGGGCTTGAAGGGGATGTTGGGCTTATGATTGGGCGGCGGCAAGCTGCTCCGCCATCAGGCGGTGCAGCATGTTGATCGCCTTGAGCGGACGCACCATCACCTTGAAATGCGTGATGCGTCCCTCGGCATCGAAGCTGATGATGTCGACGCCGTTGATCTCGATGCCGTCGATGACATTCTTGAATTCGAGCACGGCGCCATTGTCGCTGCGCCATTCACCGACATAGGTGAAGCCGGGGCCACCGAGCACCTTCTCGGCGCTGGACAGGTATTTGAAGGTGATGTCGCGGCCGCGCTGCGGCGAATGCACCACCGGGCTTTCGAACACGGCGTCGGGATGCAGGAGGTCCCAGAGCGCGGCGCGATCGTGAGACTTCATGTAGGCGTACCAGGAATCGAGGCCGGTCATTCTCAGCTGCCTCCCTTAAGGCCTGGACAAAAAACGCGAAAACAACCCCATGCACAGTAGCGTTGTGATTGATTCCGCTAGGTTTTTCGGGTCGGGTCTTGGGCCCGTGCCCGCATGCCTCATATGCACATTGACGCATATGCGCCAATGTGCATAAAGTCAAGCGAGTTGGTCGAGGTCGAAGAAGGAGGCCGATCATGGCCCTGGGCGACGCAATCCTCGCATGCCTGACGGAACGTCCGATGACGGGCTACGAGCTCGCCAAGACGTTCGACTCCTCCATCGGCTTCTTCTGGAAGGCCGACCATCAGCAGATCTACCGCGAGCTCTCCAAGCTGCGCGACCGCGGCCACATCCAGGGCCGCGAGGTCGTGCAATCGGGCAAGCCCAACAAGCTGGTTTATACGCTCACTCCGGAAGGGCGAACAGCGCTGCGGCACTGGGCCGCGCGGCCAAGCACGCCGGCCTCGACCAAGGATGACCTCCTGGTCCGCCTCCATGCGCTCGACAGCATCGACATCGAGCCGCTGCGCACCGACCTGATGGCCCGCCTGGAGCACCACCGCGACCGCCACGCCAATTACGAGCGCATCCTGAAGAAGCGCTTTCCCGACGGCACGGCGGAGGGAAGGCTCGACCTCGGGAATTTACTGCTGCTCCGCTTGGGAGCGCGGCATGAGCAGATGGTGGCCGACTTCTGCGAGGAGGCCCTCGCCGCACTGTCGACGATGACCGGCAAGGCCGCGGTGGTGCCGATCGAGGATGGCAAGCGCGAGAAGGGCTGAGGGGGCGGCGGTGTCAAAACCTCTCCCGCTTGCGGGAGAGGTCGCGCCGAGGGCGCGGGTGAGGGCTTTCTCCTCTTGGGGTCTGTCCCATCGCGGAAAGACCCTCTCCCCAGCCTCCCCCGCAAGCGGGGGGAGGGAGCGCACCGGTTCCGTGGCTGGCATCCGTCGCCCAACTTTAAGACACCGGCGCCGCATTCCTTAACCCGTTATTTACCGTAACAGGAAAAAGTCGGTTTTCGAGGCAGACGACCCACGCCAAATTCGATTGTCTTTGCAACCGGCACGCGTGGGGAGGCTGGAGGCGCCGGGTGGGGCGCCGGAGTCGGAACCGGACAGAGTCATGAATTCGCGCGTATCGTGGAGTGTTGACGGCATCGATCCCTCCGTCAGAGAGCGGGCCGAAGCTGCTGCGCGTCGTGCGGGCATGTCACTCAATGATTGGCTCAACTCCACGCTCGGCGAGACCGCCCCGCCGAATTTTCGCGGACCCTACGATCAGCGTCAGGATCAGCGTGCGCAACACATGCCGAGCCAAGGACCTAGCCGGGAGAGCCGCGAAGTGGCCGACATCCACCAGCGGCTCGACGCGATCACCCAGCAGATCGAACGGATTTCAAGGCCCGCGCCGCGCCAGGACGCTTCAAGACCAGACGCCTCGCGCGAGCAGGGCGTCGCACGCCAGCTCAACGATGCGATCTCGCGGCTCGATGCGCGGCTGTCGCAAATTTCCCGTCCGCAGCAGCCTCAGGCGCCGCGACCTGCTCCCGCACCCATTGAAACGCGCCAGCGCCAGGCCGATGCGGTCGAGCGCGCGGCAGCTCAGGTCTATCGCAACGCGCCTCCCCTGAGCCCGGCCTCGTTCGACGTCGCGGTGGCCGAGATCACCGCGCGCCAGAGCGAACTGGACGGCTTTACGCCGAGGCAGATGCCGCCGCGTGCCGCGCCCTCGATTGCCCCCGCGGCTGCTCCCTACACTCCCCCGATGGCGCCGCCCGCGCCTGCCTATGCTCCGCCGCCACCACCGCCGGGGCCGGATTTCTCCTCGCTCGAGCGCCATCTGCTCAAGATCACGAGCCAGATCGAGTCGCTGCAGCGCCCCGACAATACCGAGCAGGCGATCAACGCCTTCCGCAGCGAGCTCGCCGAGATTCGCGCCGCCATTACCGAGGCGATGCCGCGGCGCGCGATCGAATCCATCGAGAACGAGATTCGCTCGCTGCACCGCCGGATCGACGAGACGCGGTCGAGCGGAACCGACGGCCAGGTGCTGTCGGGCATCGAGCATGCGCTGTCCGACATCAAGCAGGTGCTGCGCACGCTGACGCCGGCCGAGCAGCTCACCGGCTATGACGAGGCGATCCGCAATCTCGGCGCCAAGCTCGACCTGATCCTGCGCGCCAATGACGATCCCTCGACGGTGCGTCAGCTCGAAGGCGCGATCGCGGCGCTGCGCGGCATCGTCTCCAACGTCGCCTCCAACGAGGCGCTGGCACGCCTGTCCGAAGACGTGCAGCTGCTGTCGTCGAAGGTCGACCAGATCACCCGCGCCGCCGGCCATAGCGACAGCTTTGCGGTGCTGGAGCAGCGCATTGCCGCGCTCACCGCGGCGCTGGAAACGCGCGAGCGGCCGCAAGCCACCGAGAGCACCGAGCATCTGGAAGCGGCGATCCGCGCGCTGTCCGACCGCTTCGACCGCATGCAGGTCGGCAATGATTCCGCCTCGACCTTCGCGCATCTCGAACAGCGCGTCTCCTATCTGCTGGAGCGGATCGAGGCCGCCGCCGAACCGCGCAACGGCGATTTGAGCCGCGTCGAGGACGGGCTGCACGACATTCTGCGCCACCTGGAGCGGCAGCAGGCGACCTATTCCGCGCTGGCCGAGAGCCGCCATTCGGCACCGGCCGATTCCGACGTGGTCGATCTGGTCAAGCGCGAGCTGTCCGACATTCGCTTCAGCCAGGCCGAGACCAACCGCAGCACCCAGGACTCGCTCGACGCGGTCCATAGCGCGCTCGGCCATGTCGTCGATCGCCTCTCCATGATCGAGGGCGACCTGCGTGCGGTGCGCACCGCGCCGCCGCCGGCTGCGCCGCAGCCGATGCCCATGCCGATGGCCGCTGCTCCGGAGCCTGCGCCGGTCGCGCGTGAACCGCGGCCGCAAGCACAGCCGAAATACGAATACGATCCGAAGCCCGAGCTGCCGAATCCCGCCGCCGCGCAGGGCGCGCAAGCCGCCTTTGTCGCCGCGCCGCGCGAATTCCATGCCGCTGCGCCCGCCGCACCGCCGCCGCTGCCCGCAGCGCCACCCGTTCCACCGCGCGCGATCAGCGAGATCCTGGAGCCGCACACGGCCCCTGCGCGCCCGGCGCTCGCGCCGGAATTGCCGCCGGATCATCCGCTCGAGCCGGGCACGCGGCCGGGCGGTCGCGCCACGCCATCGGAGCGCATCGCCGCCTCCGAGAGCGCGATCAGCGGCATTGCCACTGCGCCGAAAGAGCCGGTGTCGTCGTCGAGCTTCATCGCGGCCGCCCGCCGCGCCGCCCAGGCCGCCGCCGCGCAGCCGGAAAAGCCGGCGCGCGGTGCCAAGGGTGGTGCGAAAGCTGGTGCCGATCGCGGCAAGGACAAGGACGGCGGCTCGACCATCACCTCGAAGATCCGCTCGCTGCTGGTCGGCGCGAGCGTCGTCGTGATCGTCCTCGGCACCTTCAAGATGGCGATGAACCTGCTCGAGGGCAGCCCGCCGCCGGCACCGCAGGCGATGGACAATACGTCGAGCCAGCCCGCGCCGCAGGCCCCGCCGCCGCCGGTGATCGAGAACAAGCCCGCCACGCCGGAGCAGGTCACGCCGTCGATGACCTCGCCGACGCCGATCGGGCGGCAATCCCAGAACAACGCAGCGCCGACGCCCGCCGCCAATTCGGGCAGCGCGGCCTCGGTTGAAATTCCACCGGTCCCCGCCACGACACCACCCGCGCCCCCCGCGAGCAGCGAGGTCACCGGCGCGCTGTCGGGCACGAGCCGCGCCAAGCTCGGCCTCGTCCAGGTGCCGCCGAGCGAGAAGCTGCCTGATGCGATCGGAGGTCCCGGCCTGCGCACCGCCGCGCTGAAGGGCGATGCGACCGCGGCCTACGAGGTCGGCGTGCGCTTTGCCGAGGGCAAGGGTGTCGCGACGAATTACGACGAAGCCGCCAAATGGTACGACCGCGCGGCGCAGGCCGGCGTCATCCCGGCGACCTTCCGCCTCGGCACGCTCTATGAGAAGGGCCTTGGCGTGAAGAAGGACGCCGACATCGCCCGCCGATACTACACCCAGGCCGCCGAGCGCGGCAACGCCAAGGCCATGCACAATCTCGCGGTGCTCGATGCCGACGGCGGCGGACGCGGTGCCAATTACAAGAGCGCGGCGCAGTGGTTCCGGAAGGCCGCCGATCGCGGCGTCGCCGACAGCCAGTTCAACCTCGGCATCCTCTATGCCCGCGGCATCGGCGTCGAGCAGAACCTCGCCGAATCCTACAAATGGTTCAGCCTAGCGGCCGCCCAGGGTGACGCGGATGCCGCCGGCAAGCGCGATGACGTCGCCAAGCGCCTCGACCCGCAATCGCTCGCCGCCGCCAAGCTCGCGATCCAGACCTTCAGCGCCGAGCCGCAGCCCGACGATGCGGTCAACGTCGCGACCCCCGCCGGCGGCTGGGACAGCGCGCCGCAGGCAGCCGCCAAGCCCGCGCCGAAGCCGGCCGCGGTCAAGCGCTCGGCCTCCGCGGCGCATTAAGTCAAATGGCTCTAGATTGAACCAAGCGAGCCGCGCGCTCGGTGCACCTCTCCCGCTTGCGGGAGAGGTCGCGGAGCGAAGCGACGCAGGTGAGGGCTCTCGCCTCTTGGGGGTTCTCGCGAGAGGAGACACCCTCTCCCCAACCCGCCCCCGCAGGCGGGGGAGCGCACCTCCGGTGCCGCAACGATCGAGTCTCCTTCACGCTCTCCCCGCTCGCATTCACCACGCCCGAAATTCCCGGTCCCTCCCCGCTCCGAATTCCGCTATTGAGGGGCGCGGCAATCGTTCCGAGCTTCCCGCGAGCATTCCGCGACAATCGATCCGTCTCGCCGGAGCGTGGTCCTTCGATGCAGCTCTACCTCCCGATCGCCGATCTTCCCGTCAACGTCTTCCTGGTGCTGGCGATGGGCGCGGCGGTCGGCTTCGTCTCGGGCATGTTCGGGATCGGCGGCGGCTTCCTGATGACGCCGCTGCTGATCTTCATCGGCATCACGCCGGCGGTCGCGGTCGCCTCGGTGACGAGCCACATCGCAGCCTCATCCTTCTCCGGCGCGCTGTCCTATTGGCAACGGCGCGCGATCGATCCGGCGCTGGCGAGCGTCCTGCTCTGCGGCGGCGTGACCGGCACGGCGCTCGGCGTCTGGACCTTTACGCAGCTTCGCTCGCTCGGCCAGCTCGATCTGATGATCGCGCTGTCTTACGTGGTGCTGCTCTCCACCGTCGGCAGCCTGATGTTCTCGGAAGGCCTGCGCGCCCTGATGCGGACCCGGCGCGGCGCGCTGCCGCCGCGGCGCACGCACAACTGGATCCACGGACTGCCGCTGAAGATGCGGTTCAAGCGCTCGAAGATCTATCTGTCGGTCATCCCCGTGGTGGTCGTCGGCATGGTGATCGGCTTCATCGGCGCCATTATGGGCATCGGCGGCGGCTTCATCCTGGTGCCGATCATGATCTATCTGCTCAGGGTGCCGACCTCGACGGTGATCGGGACCTCGATGGTGCTGACGCTCGTCACCATGCTGTTCGCGACCATGCTGCACGCGGTGACCAATCACCTCGTCGACGCCGTGCTGGCGCTGATCCTGATGGTCGGCGGCGTCACCGGCGCGCAGTTCGGCGTCCGCGCCGGCCAGAAGATCCGCGGTGAGCAGCTGCGCCTGCTGCTCGGCCTTCTGATCCTCTCGGTCGGAATCCGCTTTGCGATCGAGCTGGCGATCCGCCCCGAGGATCTCTTCACCATCCGCGAGCTGGGAGTGAGCGGATGACGCGCGCGGTGCTCGCACTGCTCTTCGTCCTGCTGCTCGGCGCGGCCGCGCGCGCCGAGCGACTGATCGTGTCGGTCTCCAACCACCGCGTCACCGTGACACCGAACTATTCCGGCGAGGAGCTGGTGCTGTTCGGCTCGGTGGAGAAGGATGCCACCACGCCCGCCGATCGCACCGCCTACGATCTCGTGGTCACCGTGGTAGGCCCGCGCGCCGACATGGTGACGCGGCGCAAGGAACGCACCTTCGGCATCTGGATCAACACCGATTATCGGCAATTCCTGCAGGTGCCGAGCTATCTGGCGCTGTTCGCTAACCGCCCCTTCGAGACCATCACCTCGCCCGAGATCGCACGGCGCCAGCAGATCGGGCTCAACAACGTGCTGCTGACGCAGCGGGTCGGCGGCGATTATGCCGACGTGGTGCCGAACGACGCGTTCCGCTCGGCCTTCATCCGCCTGCGCACCCAGCGCGGGCTCTATCGTGAGGATGGAAGCGCGGTGACGTTCCTGACGCCGACGCTGTTTCGCACCGGCATTCCGCTGCCGGCGGAGGTGCCGATCGGCACCTATGAAGTGGAGATCAAGCTGTTTGCGAACGGCGCGTTCATCGGCAAGACCGAGACCGCGTTCGAGATCGTCAAGGTCGGCTTCGAGCAGTTCGTCGCCACCACCGCGCGGCAGAACGGGCTGATCTATGGCCTCGTCACCGCGGCGATGGCGCTGATGACGGGCTGGATGGCGTCGATCGTGTTCAAGAAGGACTAAGATCGTCGTCATTCCGGGGCGCGCGCAGCGCGAGCCCGGAATCCATCAATCCGCAGAG
Source organism: Bradyrhizobium centrosematis (assembly GCF_045571495.1). Taxonomy (NCBI): domain Bacteria; kingdom Pseudomonadati; phylum Pseudomonadota; class Alphaproteobacteria; order Hyphomicrobiales; family Nitrobacteraceae; genus Bradyrhizobium; species Bradyrhizobium centrosematis. The sequence continues at coordinate 897,546 of NZ_CP120703.1, read as the reverse complement.
TTGGTGGCCCGATGGATTCCGGGCTCGAGGCTTCGCCTCGCCCCGGAATGACAGCTCACGCCTTGGCCGGCCGCGTCACCAGATAGATGCCGAGCGCGACGGGGATGATGCCGAGCAGATCGCGGGCCTCGACGTGCTCACCGAGCACGATGTAGGCGAACAGCATGCCGAGCGGTGGCATCAGGAAATGATAGGCGCTGGCAGCGGTGGCGCCGCACACTTTCAGGAGATGGAACCAGATCCAGGAGGCGAGGATCGAACCGCCCAGCACGAGGAACGCGAAGGCGCCGATCAGGCTCGGCGTATAGTCGATCGCGCCGACATCGGCGAAGGTGAGCGCGACCGGGGTCAGCGCGATGCCGGCGGCCAGGTTCTGCACGCCGTTGCCGATCCACAGCGACCCCTTCGGCGCCAGCAGCTTGAACAGGATGGTGCCGGCGACGATCGAGGCGAGCGCGGCCAACGTGAACATGATGCCGTGCAGCGAATCGGTGCCGACCGACAGGCGGTGCCAGACGATCGCCGTGACGCCGACGACGCCGAGGGCAAGGCCGGTCGCCTTGCGCCAGGTCATGCCTTCGCCGAGCAGCAGCGCGGCGAGCGCGGCGGTGAAAACCGGATTGGCCGACACGATCAGGCCGCCGAGGCCGGCAGAGACCGATTGCAGGCCGGTGTAGCCGAGCCCGAGATAAAGCGCGTTGTTGGCGATGCCGATCACGGCGAAGATCGCAACGTCGCGCCAGGACAATGACCAGGATTCGCCGCGAATCAGCGTGGCGCCCAGGATCAAAATGCCCGCGAGCGAGAAACGCGCGGCGAGCAGGATCAGCGGCGGGCAATGGGTGACGCCGATCTTGCCGGCGACGAAGGCATAGCTCCAGAGCAGGCAGAACAGGCCGATGGCGAGCGGTAGCGTGTTGAAGCGGCTTCTCGGGGCCGAAATCGAGGGAGCGAGCGACATGAGGGGCATTCTCGGATGTTTGTTCGGGCCCTCGATCTAGGGATGGCGCTTGTCATTTGGAAATTAAATGATTAACTGCCATGCAGTGGATTTTTGAATGGAGGCAGCCATGCTCGATCTTGAGCTGCTGCGCAGCTTCATCTCGGTGGTCGAGGCCGGCGGCTTCACCCGCGCCGGCGAACGCGTCCATCGCACCCAGTCGACCGTCAGTCAGCAGATCAAGCGGCTTGAGGAGGACATCGGCCAGGTGCTGCTGCATCGCGACGGCAAGATTGTGCGCCCGACCGAGGCAGGCGAGCGGCTGCTCTCCTATGCGCGCCGGCTGCTCTCGCTGGCCGAGGAGGCGCGCGACGTGCTGCGCCAGCCGGATAGCGAAGGCGCGATCCGGCTCGGCATCCCCGAGGACTTTGCGGCCTACCGCTTGGCGAAACTGCTGGGTGCGTTCGCGCGCTCGCATCCGGGCCTGCGGCTCGACGTGCGCGCCGACCAGAGCAAGCACCTCGCCCGCGATATCGAGCGCGGCGAGCTCGACCTTGCGCTCTACAAGCGCGCGGCTGGGGCGAAGGACGCGATCGCGGTGTGGCCGGAGCGGGTGCACTGGGTCACCAGCAAGAGCCATCCGGTCGACATGAACGTGCCGTCCGTGCCGCTGATCGGCTTTCCGCTCGGCTGCATCTATCGCGCCGGGGCCATCCACGCGCTGGAAAGCGCGGGCCGCGCCTGGCACACCGCCTACACCTCATCGAGCCTCGCTGGTATCCAGGCCGCGGTCGCCGCCGGCATGGGCCTCAGCATCCTGTCGGAGATGTCGATCCAGTCCGATCACCGCGTGCTCACCGCAAAGGACGGCTTTGCGCCGATCAACAAGACCGAGGTCGCCTTGATGGCTGCGCCGGATGCGAGCCCGGCAACGCTGCGGCTGGCGGATCGTCTGGCCGAATTTTGCGACGCGGTGCAGGCCAAGGCGGCCTAGATTCGTGCGGATTGCCGCCCGGCGCTCAATTCACCGCCGACATCAGCCTGTCGCCGCACGCACTCGCATAGAACTTGCCGCCGCATTGGCGCTTGATGGCGGCGCAACGGGCCGCAGGCGAGTCATTCTGCGGGACCGTGAAGCCGCAGCTCAGACCGTCCGCGCTGCGGCCGGGCTTGCCGGCGGCAAATGCAGCGCTGGAGGCGCTGATGCAGACGACGAGCAGGGCCGCCGCGACGATTTCGATCAGCAGTCTCATGGCAATGGTCCTCCACACTGATGGCCGAATTGATCCGCAGTGTAGCACCGTAATCCGGTTTCTCCGTGCTCCTCCGGGTTCCCAAATCGGCCCGTTCCTTGCATAAATTTGCGCCAGCGCAGTGCGCAGCCGCGCCAGTGACGGTTCCGGCGCAGGGGCAGGACGCGTAGAGTCAAGTGGTGTTGTTTCGACCAGGAAGTGACGGCTTTGCAAGATCAATCGTTCCAGCCCAGTTTTCCCGCCCAAGGCCAGCCCATCGACGAACTCGCGCTGGCTGAGATCAAGGGCGCAATCCTGGCGAAGCTGCGGCTTGCCATCGGCAAGGATGCCGGCATGGCAACCAGGCACGACTGGTATCAGGCCGCGGCGCTCGCGCTGCGCGACCGCATCGTGCATCGCTGGCTCACCGCGGAGAAGCACAGCTACGACGCCGGCCGCAAGCGCGTCTACTACCTCTCGCTCGAATTTTTGATCGGCCGCCTGTTCAGCGACGCGCTCAACAACATGGGCCTGCTCAAGATCTTCGAGCTCGCGCTCGGCGATCTCGGCGTCTCGCTGCCTGAGCTGCGCAAATGCGAACCGGACGCAGCGCTCGGCAATGGCGGCCTGGGGCGGCTCGCGGCCTGCTTCATGGAGAGCATGGCGACGCTCTCGATCCCGGCGATCGGCTACGGCATCCGCTACGATTACGGCCTGTTCCGCCAGATCATCAATCAGGGCTGGCAGCAAGAATATCCCGACGAATGGCTGAGCTTCGGCAACCCCTGGGAATTGCAGCGGCCCGAGGTGATCTACGACGTCAATTTCGGCGGCGGCGTCGAGCATGTCGACGACAAAGGCCGCGACCGCGCCATCTGGCACGCGAGCGAGACGGTGCAGGCGATCGCCTATGACACGCCGATCGTCGGCTGGCGCGGCCAGCACGTCAACGCGCTGCGGCTGTGGTCGGCGCGCTCGCCCGATCCGCTCAAGCTCGACGCCTTCAACAGGGGCGATTACGTCAGCGCCAGCGCCGAGCAGTCGCGCGCGGAGGCGATCTGCAAATTCCTCTATCCAAACGACGAGAGCCCGGCGGGCCGCGAGCTGCGCCTGCGCCAGGAATATTTCTTCGTCTCGGCGTCGCTGCAGGATCTCGTCAAGCGGCACCTCGCCTCCGACGGCCAGCTGCGCAACCTCGCCGGCAAGGTCGCGGTGCAGCTCAACGACACCCATCCGAGCCTCGCCGTCACCGAGCTGATGCGGATCCTGGTCGACCTGCACAATTTCCGCTGGGACGAGGCATGGAAGATCACGGTCGCCACGCTCTCCTACACCAACCACACGCTGCTGCCGGAGGCGCTGGAGACCTGGCCGGTCGAGCTGTTCGAGCGGCTGTTGCCGCGGCACCTCGAGATCATCTACCGCATCAACGTGCAGCATCTGGCGCTCGCCGAGGCGCGCTGCCCCGGCGACATCGACTTCCGGGCCTCCGTTTCCCTGATCGACGAGAAGAGCGGCCGCCGCGTGCGCATGGGCCAGCTCGCCTTCGTCGGCTCGCACCGCATCAACGGCGTCTCGGCGATGCATTCCGACCTGATGCGCGAGACCGTATTCCACGACCTCAACCATCTCTATCCCGGCCGCATCACCAACAAGACCAACGGCATCACCTTCCGCCGCTGGCTGATGCTGGCAAACCCGAAGCTGACCGATCTGCTGCGCGAGAGCTGCGGCGATGCCGTGCTCGACGATCCCACCCAGCTCTCGCTGACCGAGGCGCGCGCCAGCGACGTCGAATTCCAGAAGAAGTTCCGCAGCGTCAAGCTTCACAACAAGACCGCGCTGGCGCGCCTGATCGGCGAGCGGCTCGGCATCAAGGTCGACCCGACCGCGCTGTTCGACGTGCAGATCAAGCGCATCCACGAATACAAGCGCCAGCTGCTCAACGTCATCGAGACGGTCGCGCTGTATCAGGCGATCAAGGACGATCCCAACGGCAATTGGGTGCCGCGGGTGAAGATCTTCGCGGGCAAGGCGGCGGCGAGCTACCGCTACGCCAAGCTGATCATCAAGCTGATCAACGACGTCGCCGAGATCGTCAACAACGACCCCGCGATCGGCGGCAAGCTCAAGGTCGTGTTCCTGCCCGACTACAATGTCAGCCTCGCCGAGGTGATCATTCCCGCCGCCGACTTGTCCGAGCAGATCTCGACCGCCGGCATGGAAGCCTCCGGCACCGGCAACATGAAGCTGGCGCTGAACGGCGCCATCACCATCGGCACGCTCGACGGCGCCAATATCGAGATCCGCGACCATGTCGGGCCCGAGAACATCGCGATCTTCGGCATGGAAGCCGGCGACGTGATGATCCGCCGCAAGCAGGGGCTGGACGCCTCCGACGTGATCCGCAATTCGCCGAAGCTGCAGCGCGCCATCAACGCAATCGGCGCCGGCGAGTTCTCGCCGGGAGATCCCGGCCGCTTCGAATCAATCGCGCATGCGCTGCGCTATCTCGACCACTACATGGTCAGTGCCGATTTCGATTCCTATTACGAGGCGCAGCGCGCGGTCGATGCGCGCTGGCAGGTCTCGCCGGCCTGGACGCGCGCCTCGATCCTCAACGTGGCGCGCATGGCCTGGTTCTCATCCGACCGCACCATCCGTGAATATGCCGAGGAGATCTGGAACGTGCCGGTCAACCCGACCACGCCCCAGCTGCCGAACCTGCGCGACGCCGCGGGCTGATTTTCCGCGGCGTGGAAGCGGCGGCTACTCGATACGTAATTGCACAAGTAGGCGATGCCTGTGATATGACGACCGTCATTCCGGGGCGGCTCGCAGAGCCGAACCCGGAATCTCGAGATTCCGGGTTCGATGCTGCGCATCGCCCCGGAATGACAGACGGAAATGCAAATGCACGCCAAGCTCCCGCACCCCTTCGACGACGCCACGCGTATCACCGCCGGTGACAGCAGCTGGCAGGGCCACACCAGCGACGACTACTGGGCCTTTGTCGGTCCGTTCGGCGGCGCCACCGCCGCGACCATTTTGCGCGCGCTGATCGAGCATCCCGAACGCGCCGGCGATCCGCTCGCGCTCACCGTCAATTACTGCGCGCCGATCGCCAGGGGGCCGTTCGATCTCGACGTGCGGCTGGTGAAGGCCAACCGCTCCAGCCAGCATTGGAGCGTCGAGCTCAGCCAGGGCGGCGGCGAGGTCGCAACGCTCGCCACCGCGGTGTTCGCCGAGCGGCGGCCGTCCTGGGAGCACCGGGTGGCGCAATATCCGGATGCGAAGCCGTACGAGGAGACGCTGCCGTTTCCGAAGATCCAGGCCTCCTGGGCCAACCAGTACGAATTCCGCTTCGTCGAGGGCGAGATGCGGATCGGCCCGCCGCAGGCCGAGCTTGCCAGCACCTATTCGAAGATCTGGATCAGCGACCGCATGCCGCGCAAGCTCGACATGCTGTCGCTGATGTCGATGTCGGACGCCTTCTTCGGCCGCATCTTCCACGCGCGCCGCGAGCTGGTGCCGTTCGGCACGGTGTCGCTGACGACCTATTTCCACACCGACAGCGAGGAGCTTGCGCGCGAAGACATCACGCGCGTGCTGGCCACGGCCGATTCGAAAATCATGCACAAGAGCTACGCCGACCAGAACGCCGAGCTGTGGTCGCCGAACGGCCGGCTGCTCGCGACCACGACGCAGATCGCGTATTTCAAGGCGTGAGCTGCTTCCGCGTCATTGCGAGGAGCTTAGCGACAACATTGCGTAGCAATGTTGCGCGGATGCGACGAAGCAATCCAGACTGTCTCCGCGGAGGGATTCTGGATTGCTTCGCTGCGCTCGCAATGACGGTGGAGAGATTTAGCACAAACAAAAAGGGCGGCCTTGCGGCCGCCCTTTCGCATTGACGACAGAGCCGCCTACTCCGCCGCGAGCTTCACGTCCGGAGCTGCCGCGCGGACCTCGGCATCGACCTGGGCTTCGAACTTGGCAAAGTTCTTCTGGAACATACCGACCAGCGCACGCGCGGTCTTGTCGAACTCGTCCTTGTCCTTCCAGGTGTTGACCGGGTTGAGGATTTCGCTGGGCACGCCCGGCAGTGCAGTCGGGACCGCGAAGCCGAAATATTTGTCGGTGCGGAATTCGACGTTGCGAAGCGAGCCGTCGAGCGCGGCGGTGAGCAGCGCGCGCGTCACCTTGATCGGCATGCGGCTGCCCGTGCCATACTTGCCGCCGGTCCAGCCGGTGTTGACCAGCCAGCAATCGACATTGTGCTGGGCGATGAGGTCACGCAGCATGTTGCCGTAGACGGAGGGATCGAGCGGCAGGAAGGGCGAACCGAAGCAGGTCGAGAATTCCGGCTGCGGCTCGTTGCCGAGACCGCGCTCGGTGCCGGCGACCTTGGCGGTGTAGCCGGACAGGAAGTGATACATCGCCTGCGCCGGCGACAGCTTTGCGATCGGCGGCAGCACGCCGAAGGCGTCGGCGGCGAGCATCACCACGTTCTTCGGCTGCGGCGCGCGGCCGGTGCGCGAGGCGTTCGGGATGAAGTCGAGCGGATAGGCCGAACGCGTGTTCTCGGTCTTGGAGCCGTCGTCGAAATCCACCACGCGGGTGTCCTCGTCGAGGACGCAGTTCTCCAGCACCGCGCCGAAGCGCGTGCTTGCGGCATAGATCTGCGGCTCGGCCTCCTGCGACAGCTTGATGCACTTGGCATAGCAGCCGCCCTCGAAATTGAAGACGCCGTTCGGGCCCCAGCCGTGCTCGTCGTCGCCGATCAGCGTGCGGTTCGGATCGGCCGACAGCGTGGTCTTGCCGGTGCCGGAGAGGCCGAAGAAGATCGCGGTATCACCCTTGGCCCCGACATTGGCCGAGCAGTGCATCGGCATCACGCCGCGCTCGGGCAGGTAATAGTTCAGCGTGGTAAAGACCGACTTCTTCATCTCGCCGGCATAATAAGACCCGCCGATCAGCACGATCTTGCGGGCGAAGTCGATCGCGACGACGTTCTCCGACCTGCAGCCATGACGTTTGGGATCGGCGCGGAAGCTCGGCATGTCGATGATGGTGAGCTCCGGCACGAAGGTCGACAGCTCGATGGCCTCGGGACGGATCAGCAGCGTGCGGATGAACAGCGAGTGCCAGGCGAGCTCGGTGAAGACGCGCGTCTTGATCCGATAGGCCGGGTCGGCGCCGCCATAGAGGTCCTGCGCGAACAGCTTCTTGCCTTCGGCGTGCTTGAGGAAGTCCTGATAGAGCGTCTCGAACTGCTCTGCGGTGATCGACTGGTTGCCGGCCCACCACATCTTCTTGTCGGTGGTGGCATCACGCACCGTGAACTTGTCCTTCGGGCTGCGCCCGGTGAACTCGCCGGTGTCGGCGCAGAGTGCGCCGTCGGCGGACAGCACCGCCTCGCCCGCCGCGAGCGAGTATTGATAGAGCTGCGGCGCACCGAGGTTCCAGTGAACCTGCTTGAGATTCTTTAAGCCGAATTTGTCGGCGCCGAAGGCACCGTTGCGCACGCCCGTTTCTTGCACGAAAAAATCCTCCTAGAACCCGCGACACTCAGCGCGACCAAGTTTGGGCGCCATCGCGGTCACCGTGATTAATGGGCCATTCGGCCTCGGCTGAACGACCTAATACTGATGAACGCTGGCGTTGCCAAGCTGGTCCCGCAGGATTTGGTTTATTCAAAGACCGCGCCAAACGTCGCGCATGTCAGCCCTGAACAGACCCATCAAGAAATTCACGAATGATCGCGCAACCAAATGCGTGTTTGCGCGTTGTACGGGGTTATTGCGTCGCACAATCCATGCAGCGTCGCCTTATCTTACCTCACCTTCGCCAATCAGTGCGAACGGTCCCCACATCGCCGGATAGGCGTTGCGCGGCGACGAGGTGTCATCAACGAATGTTAACATTGCGCGGCGCAAGGCCTCGGCGCGAGCGCTCCTCGGCTCGTTCTTGAGCAAGTCGAACGTCGACGTGGTCAAGCGAGTGGCGGCTTCCGAATCCACCGCCCAATGCGAGACCAGCAGCGCGCGCGCACCCGCGTAGAAGAACGAGCGCGCCAATCCCGACAGCGCCTCGGCGCCGGGCTTGTCGCCCGCGATGGTGTTGCAGGCAGACAGCACCACCCAATCGGCGTTGAGCTTGAGCTGAGCCACCTCGCTCGCGGTCAGAAGACCGTCATCGAGTTCCGACGGCTGATCGGGAATGGACAGCGCAAGCGAGGGCTCGCCCAGTCCCTTGACGTCGCCGGCCACGAGGCCGTGGGTGGCAAAGTAGATGATGCCGTATTGGGCAAGCGCTGCACGCTTCAGCGTCGTTTCGCTGGCATCGCGGCCGAGATGGATGTCGGCATCGGTGGCGCCGACGTCTCTCGCCACGGCATTCAGCTCATCGGCAGTATCGGGCAGCTGCGGCAGCGCCTGTGCAAGCCGCGCGCGATCGACGCCGGCGCCGCGCCAGAAGTCGGCATAGGCAACGGTCGCAACGCTACGCGCTGCGACCTTGCCGCTCGCGGCGCGACGGTCAGCCGGCCCTTCCAGCGCAGGATTGAACACGGGATCGCCGAAGCCCGTCATCGGTTTTACGCTTTGATCCCTGCGGGCGAAGGCACGCAGCGATTTCAGGCTGATCACCGACGGCAGCACCGAGACAGCCTGGCGCCGCAGCAGCCAGGCAGCGTCGCGATAGCCTTCGAGCCTGTCCGGAATCGCAGCCTGCGGTGGCTGCGTCACCAGCAGGTGAAACGGCAATGCCGTCAGCGCCGCCGATGGCACCACCAGCAGGTTGCCCTTCTCCTTCGTCAGCGCCTCGACCGGGCCGAGCAGCGCGACGTAGAGCTCATGCGCAAGCCCAAGATCGAACAGTCCCGATTTGCCGGAGGCATCGCGCGCCTTGCCGACATCCAGCCCCTTGCGGAAGGCCGAGACCTTTCGTGCCATCTCGTCCGCGCCGAGCGGGATTTCCTTCCAGTCGGCACTCTCGCGCGTGATCGCGACGACATAGCTCCGCTTGTCGACGACGGAATAGATCACCATTGCCTCGTCGGCCGAGAGCAGCGGCTGGATGTCCTTCACCGCCAGCGGCAGCGGGTTGGAGAGCGAGGCATAGTCGGGAAACTCGACGGCGAGCGTCATCTGCAAGCCGGCACGCTCGTTCGCAATCGCTGCAATCCGCGCGCGGCTGCGCTGCTCGCCTGCCACGTCGCGCTGAGCCGACTGCTTCGACACCGCGGCGATGATCGCCTTGTCGAGCGCCTCGGCCTCGGCCGTGAGATCCTGATCCCGGCGCACCAGCTCGGCGAGCCGGTCGTTGCCGGCGGCAAGCCGCACCGCAAGCTTGTTCACGGCAGAAGCGGCGGAGGATTGCGTGCCGCGCTGGATCGCGGCGAGCGCCTCGTCGAGCGCTCTGTCGCCGGGCAGCAGAGATTGCTGGCGTGCGGCGAACAGCACCGGCATGACCACGCGCAGCTGCCCCCGGCTCGTCGCAAGCGTCTTTTCCGCCAGCGGCAGTGCGTCCGCCGTACGCCCGGAGACGAAGAAGAAATAAGCGAGATTGCTGGTCGAGGTCACCACATCGGGATGGTCCGGCCCGAACGCCCGCTCGCGGATCGCAAGCGCGCGGCGATAGAGCGGCTCGGCATCGGCATAGCGCTGCTGATGCTCGTAAAGCCCGGCGAGATTGTTGAGCGAGCGCGCGACGTCGGGATGATCGGAGCCCAGCACCTTTTCGCGGATCGCGAGCGAACGCTTGATCGGCGCCTCGGCCTCCGCGTCGCGGTTGAGGTCGCGATAGAGCTGGCCGAGATTGTTCAAGAGGGTTGCGACCGCGGGATGCTCGGGTCCGCCCACCTTCTGGTAGATCGCAAGCGCCCGCTGAAACAGCGGCTGGGCTTCGGCATGACGCTGCTGCTTCACATAGTAGGTAGCGAGATTGTTGAGCGACTGGCCGATGTCGGGGTGTTCGCGCGACAGCGCCTGCTCGCGAACGGCCAGCGCACGTTTGAACAGCGGCTCGGCCTCGGCGAAACGGCTCTGCCGCTGATAGAGCGCAGCGAGATTGTTCAGGAGCGGCGCGATCTCGACGCTGCCCTGGCCGGTCCCCTTTTCCATCAGCGCCACGGCGCGCTTGTAGAGCGGCTCGGCCTGGTCGTCGTGGCCCTGGTCGGCGTAGATCTGCGCGAGATTGTTGAGCGCTGCGGCGAGGTCGCGGTTGTTGCTGGTCTTCTCGAGCGAGGCCACCATGGCCTGCGCCAGCGGCAGCGCCTCCGAATATTTGCCGGCGCTGCGGAGCGCATTGATGCGCGCGCTCTGCGCCGACAGGTCGCCCTTCTGGGCAAGAGCCGGCGCTGCAAACGACGTGGTGATCGCGAGCGCCAGACCCGCAGCCCAAGCCAAATGACGACGCGTCATGAACCCTCTCGCTGCGAGCCTCAAGACCTCACCGTCTTGGGTCGCAGCGATGGGCCGCGGCGTTCAAATTGTTGCGTTCTGGAGCATGATAAAATCAGATTCTTCGGGCTCTCGGTGATTCACCTCTCCCCGACGGGGAGGGGTCGGATTGCCCTGGCGATGCGAAGCATCGTCCACCGCAATCCGGGTGAGGGGCCGCGGCACCCAGTGAGACCAGATCCCCTCACCCGGATCGCATCTTCGATGCGCTCCGACCTCTCCCTGCGGGAGAGGTGAATCGTGCTGAGCGCACATCGATACAACCAAAACTCATCCTGCTTTAGTCGATCTTCATGCGTGCTTCGCCGGCCAGGCGCACCAGCATCTTGCGCAGCGCCGTGCCGTCGGTCACCCGCTCCGGGAAGTCCAGCCGCAGCGCAGTCTGGCCGTCCTGCATGTCGAGACCTTCCGGATCGCAGCCGGTACAGCGCCAGTCACCCGCGGCCGCGCCCAGGAGCTTGGTCGCATAGAGGCCCATGGTGTCGCGATGGTCGGCATTCATATGCGCGACAGCGCCCTCCTCCGCCGCCAGCAGATCCTCGGCGCCGGTGAGGTCGGTGAGGAAACGCTCAGGCTTGAGGTCAACAATCCGGCCAAAGCCGGCGACCAGATGGGTTCCCGTGGGGCGAATGCGGAAGAAGGAGAAATCTTTAAAGGAAACAAAGCCCTCCGCCGACGGATGGGCATTGAGATACCGCCGCTGGAGCAGGTCCTTCTCGGCATCAGCCTGCTCCGCCCGACCGGACAGCATGATCCGGGCCCCTTCCAGCGGATCGCCCGCCACTCGCTCGTCCAGCATCAGCGAGACCCGGCTGTCGGCCAGGATGTTCTTCGTGTGCACGGCGAGGGCCGAGATCAGCAGGATCGGCGAGCCATCCGGATGGCTGGCCACATTGACCAGGGAACAATAGGGATCGCCGCTGCCGGCCATCAGAGTGGCCAAGGCGCCCTGCCGGGACCGCCGCAGCAGCGATTTGGCCAGTTTTCCGGGATCGAAATCAGGGGTCGGTTGCATCAGCTTTCTCGGCTCAGGTGGTTGCAAGGGGGGCCTTTTTTCGGGTAAACGGGGGCCCGGTTATGGGTCGACATGCGGCGAATCTGCCGTGTTTCGTGGAACTTGGTCACACTTCAGCCCAGCTTGCATTGCTCGGTGACAAGGTTCGAACGCCAACTCGGCACCCATGTATGCGGCGCATCAGTGGATTGCTCGCCGTTTCAAGCCACGACCCAAACGGAAAGCAGAAAGCAGAGGCTCATGCCCACAATCGCTTTGGTCGACGACGACCGCAACATTCTCACATCCGTCTCGATCGCGCTGGAAGCCGAAGGCTACCGCATCATGACTTACACCGACGGCGCCTCCGCGCTTGACGGTTTCCGCACCACCCAACCCGATCTCGCCATCCTCGACATCAAGATGCCGCGCATGGACGGCATGGAGACGCTGCGCCGCCTGCGGCAGAAGTCCGACCTGCCGGTGATCTTCCTGACCTCCAAGGACGAGGAGATCGACGAGCTGTTCGGCCTCAAGATGGGCGCCGACGACTTCATCCGCAAACCGTTCTCGCAGCGCCTGCTGGTCGAGCGCGTCAAGGCGGTGCTGCGCCGCTCGGCGCCGAAGGACCCGACTGTCGCACCGAAGGAGAACGACGCCAAGGCGCTCGACCGCGGCCTTTTGCGCATGGATCCGGAGCGGCATACCTGCACCTGGAAAAACGAGCCGGTGACGCTGACCGTCACCGAATTCCTGATCCTGCAGGCGCTCGCGACCCGGCCCGGCGTGGTGAAGAGCCGCAACGCGCTGATGGACGCCGCCTATGACGACCAGGTCTATGTCGACGATCGCACCATCGACAGCCACATCAAGCGGCTGCGCAAGAAGTTCAAGGTGGTCGACAACGAGTTCGAGATGATCGAAACGCTCTACGGCGTCGGCTACCGATTCAAGGAAGCCTGAGGCGGCAGGCAGCTTCACGAAAGACTTAAAGAGCATTTCCGGTTCTCGTTCGATCGAGACCGGAAGCGCTCCAAGCGCGATGAGATCATCGCGCTTCAGCTTATCGTTTGAGCATGACGTTTTCGGAAAACCACTACACACTTTTCCGGATCATGCTCTAGGATGCGGGGACCTTCTCGCAAGCTGTCCTAACGCGGGCGTAAGCATTGCTGGACCGAACGCAGCCTGATCCGAACCAGAGCGCCGGGGATGTCTCATCCGACGGCGTTTCGGAGCAATTGGCCGAGAAGCGGCAGGGCTTCCGGCCGCTGAACTGGCTGAAGCGCGCCGGGCAGTTCTTCTTCGCGCTGTCCTTTTCCAGCCTGACCCGCCGCATCGTCTCGCTCAACCTCGCCGGCCTCGTCGCGCTGGTGGCGAGCATCCTCTATCTGTCGCAATTCCGCGCCGGCCTGATCGACGCGCGGGCGCAGAGTCTCCTGGTCCAGGCCGAGATCATTGCCGGCGCGATCGCGGCCTCGGCCACGGTGCAGACCAACACCATCACCATCGATCCCGACCGGCTGCTCGACCTCAAGCCGGGCGAGACCTATGGCGGCTCGGACGAATATTCGCCGCTGGACTTCCCGATCAATCCGGAGCGCGTGGCGCCGGTGCTGCGCACGCTGATCTCGCCGACCAAGACGCGCGCCCGCATCTACGATCCGAACGGCAGCCTGCTGGTCGACAGCCGCAACCTCGAGAACGTGCTGCGCTACAATTTGCCGCCTCCGGCCGAGAAGCCCGGCATCGTCGAGCGCGGCATGGTCGCAGTCCGCACCTGGCTGAACCGCGGCGACCTGCCGCTCTACCGCGAGCTCGGGCCCGAGAACGGCAACGGCTATGCCGAGGTCGCCGACGCGCTGCAGGGCCAGAAGCGCTCGATGGTGCGGGTCAATGCGCGCGGCGAGGTGATCGTGTCGGTCGCGGTGCCCGTGCTGCGTTCGCGCGCGATCCACGGCGCCTTGATGCTGTCGACGCAAGGCGACGACATCGACCAGATGGTCACCGCCGAGCGCCTCGCGATTCTCAAGGTCGGCGGCGTCGCAGCCGCCGTCATGATCATGCTGTCGCTGCTGCTCGCGAGCACGATCGCAGGCCCGGTGCGCCGGCTCGCCGACAGCGCCGAGCGCGTCCGCCGCCGCATCAAGGCCCGCATCGAGATCCCCGATTTCACCCGCCGCCGCGACGAGATCGGCCACCTCTCCGGCGCGCTGCGCGACATGACGAGCGCGCTGTACAGCCGCATCGAGGCGATCGAGATGTTCGCCGCCGACGTCGCCCACGAATTGAAGAACCCGCTGACCTCGTTGCGCTCGGCGGTCGAGACGCTGCCGCTGGCGCGCAACGAGAACAGCCGCGCGCGCCTGCTCGAGGTGATCGAGCACGACGTCAAGCGGCTCGACCGCCTGATCTCCGACATCTCCGACGCCAGCCGCCTCGATGCCGAATTGCAGCGCCAGGATGCGATCCCGGTCGATTTGCGCCGCCTGCTGACGACGCTGGCATCCGTCGCCAACGAAACCAAGCTCGGCCACGATGTCGCCGTCGAAACGCGCTTCGAGGGCCGCGGCCCGGCCGACACCTTCGCCGTGAGCGGCCATGATTCGCGGCTCGGACAGGTGGTCTCCAACCTGCTCTCCAACGCGCAATCGTTCTCCGAACGCGGCAGCAAGGTGCGCCTCACCTGCCGCCGCGTGCGTTCCGAGATCGAGATCGTGGTCGACGACGACGGCCCCGGCATTCGTGACGACGCATTGGAGCGCATCTTCGAGCGCTTCTACACCGACCGTCCGCATCAGGGCTTCGGCCAGAATTCCGGGCTCGGCCTGTCGATCTCCAAGCAGATCGTCGACGCTCATGGCGGACGCATCTGGGCCGAGAATCGCGCAGGCCCGCCGGATGACGAAGGCGTCCCGACGGTCGCAGGCGCGCGCTTCGTGGTGAGGCTGCCGGCGCTATGAACGCCGGCGCGCCCAGCATTCACGCCTCCGCGGTCAAGGTCGGACCGGTGGCGGTGCTGATCCGCGGGCCCTCGGGCTCCGGCAAGTCGCGCCTTGCCTTCGATTTGATCATGGCGGGACGCGCGGGCGTGGTCGAAGCGGCCGTTCTGGTCGGGGATGACCGTGTCCATCTGGCGACAGTCGGCGACGAAATTGAGGTCAGCGCGGCGCCTCGCCTGGCAGGCCTGATCGAGATCCGGGGCCTTGGGATTCGCCGCTGCGACTTCGTGGAGCATGCGACCGTCGGTCTCGTCGTCGATCTGGATGCCGCGGACGCCGAACGCCTGCCGCCGGCGGAGTCCCTGAAAACAAGCATTTTAGGTGTCGAAATACCGCGAATCCCGGTGAGCCGCGACTATTCGCCCCTCCCCCTGGTTGTCGCGGCCTTGACCACTACCAAGAGTTCATCTTCCGTTAACCCTTCAGGCGATTGTTTGAAGGGAAATGGTAACCATATGAACCCCACTATCGCGACCGAATAGACCGGCGCAGCTCCCCTCATCCATCCGTCTAGATTCAGGGAGATACGCAACATCCCCTCTTGCGCAGGGGCTCTGGATGGTCAAAGTGGCGCGTTCGTGCGGTGCACCAAAAGCGCCCGCGAGGAGTTTTCCGATGATTGGTCTAGTACTTGTGACCCACGGGCGCCTTGCCGACGAATTCAAGGCAGCGCTTGAACATGTCATGGGCCCACAAAAGCAAATCGAAGCGATCACGATCGGCGCCGAAGATGATTCCGATCTCTGCCGAAGCGACATCATCGAGGCGGTTAACCGCGTCGATTCCGGCGACGGCGTTGCCATCCTCACCGACATGTTCGGCGGCACGCCGTCGAACCTCGCAATATCCTGCATGAGCCGGCCCAAGGTCGAAGTGCTCGCGGGCATCAACCTTCCCATGCTGGTGAAGCTCGCCAAGGTGCGCGAGGAGCGTCCGCTGCCCGACGCGATCGCGATGGCCCAGGAAGCGGGCCGCAAATACGTTACCATCGCCAGCCGCGTGCTCGCCGGCAAATGAGCGAGGAGGCGCCACAAGCGGGGACAGGCGTGCCCGCGGGCGCGATCTCCAAGGATCTCCTGATCATCAACAAGCGTGGCCTGCATGCCCGCGCCTCGGCGAAATTCGTCCAGGCGGTCGAGCGCTTCAACGCGCAGGTGTGGGTGACGCGCGGCGGCGAGACCGTCGGCGGCACTTCGATCATGGGCCTGATGATGCTCGCCGCCGGCCCCGGCACGACGATCACCGTCGCGGCCGCCGGCGCCGAAGCCGAGGCCGCGCTCGCGGCAATCACCGAGCTCGTTGAAAGCAAGTTCAACGAGGAAGGGATCTGAGCCCTTCCTCTCGCAACGCGCCGTGCTGGCGCTCCCTCGCCCCGTTCTTACGGGGTCGCGACGAGCTTCGCTCGCGCTGAGAGGGTCGGGGTGAGGGGCTCTCTCGACACGGACGGTCGTCGATAGACCTGTACCCCCTCACGCGGATCGCAAGAGCGATCCGACCTCTCCCCGCAAGCGGGGAGAGCTGAAGAGGTCACTTCGCCGGCGGCGCGATGTAGACGTTCCAGCTCATCGACGGGCCGGCCTTGCCATGGGTGAAGCGACGCGTGGTCATCACCATGCGCTCGGCGTTCGGCGCGATCTCCGAGATCCACTTCTCGAACGCCGGCAGGCGTTCGTTGGCCGGATCGAACACGCCGATGAAGCCGTATCTCTTGACGTCGTCGAGCGAGGTCAGCCCGGACGCCCAGGCTTCGTTCGGCGTGAACGGGCTCGGATGATCGGGGCTGTAGAACACCATCGGCTGGATCGTCTCCATGGTGCCGGCGACGACGGCCCAGCGCGAGGCGAAGCGCGCGTGCCAGGCCTGGGTCAGTTCGCGCGCCAGATCCGAGCGCGCGCCGTAAGTGGCGGTGTTGCCGGCATTGGCCGCCATCTCGCGCGCGGCGATCCAGGGCGAGGCGGCCAGCGTCGCGGCGCTGAGCACCAGCCAGATCGCGGCGATGTTGAACAGGCTCGCGCTCTGCACCCGCAGCGCGGGGATCGCGACCAGCGCCAAGGGCACCAGGAAGAACAGCGAGATGCCCCAATCGGTCTTCATGTAGATGCTGAAGACCAGCGCGCCGAGCGGGGGGCCGAATGCGACGATGATCTGGACGATCCAGACATTGAGCGCCTGCGCGACATTGACGCCCGGATTGACGCCGCGCGCCCAGGCGCGCGTGACGATGCGCGAGGGCGCGCGCAACAATAGCGTCGTCCACGGCGGCACCAGCGCCATGGCGAGCCCGGCCAGCGCGACCGGCAGCGCCACCAGCGCGAAATTATGCAGGAAGTAGCCGGCGACGAGCTGATGCACCTGGTCTTTGTCCTGCAGGCTGTAGGTGTCGCCGGCATAGGTCAGCGGCACGAATTGCGCATCCGCCAGCCAGACGACGTGCGGGATCATCGCAAGTCCCATCGTCACGATCGCCACCCATGGCGCCGGCGACGACAGGAATTTCAGCCGCTCCGGATGAATCAGCGCGGCGAGCCCGATGGCGCCGATCATGGTCAGCACCCAATATTTGGTCATCAGCGCCAGCGCGCCGGCCAATCCCAGCCAGATGCCGGACTGCCAGCTCCGCTTCTCGAACGCATTGAGATAGGCGAGCACGAGCAGCGGCAGCGTGACGAGCTGGAGCAGATCCGGGTTGTACTTGAAGCCCTTGAAATTGAAGATCGGGTAGAGCGCGACCATCACCACGACCAGGAACGCGCGGCGCGCATCCACCACGCGCAAGGCCACCAGCCAGCAGATCACCATGCCGACGCTGACGGTCGCCATCGCGAGCGCATAGGTCGCCCAGTCCGCCGCCGGGAACAGCTTGAACCAGAGCCCGGCGACCCAGCCCGACAAAGGCGGGTGCTTGCCGTACCCCCAGAGGAATTGCTGGCCCCAGCCATAGGCTTCTGCGACGTCCATGTGAACGTCCTGCGCTGCCTTGAGATTGATCAGGATGAAGGTCCAGAGCACCGCATGCAGGATGGCGAGCTGGATCACCAGCCACAATCGCGCCTCGGGGCGGACCGCGCAGGCAACCAGCCAGGCCCGGAAGCGGTCGAAGCTCAGGCGGGTCTTCGTGCGCGCCCTAGGGGTCGGAAGAGAGGTGATCGACATGGCCGTTGCCTAGCGCGTTTTGGGCGATCGTGGAATCAGCTTGGCGTGAACAAAGGCCCTGAAAATACAGCAATATGGTTGCCGCACGGGGATGTGAGTGGTATCCCGCGCCCATGACGACCGTCCCCATTTCCAACATCCGCAATTTCTCCATCGTCGCCCATATCGACCATGGCAAATCGACGCTGGCCGACCGCCTGATCCAGATGACCGGCGGCCTCTCCGACCGCGAGATGGCGGGCAAGGAGCAGGTGCTCGATTCCATGGACATCGAGCGCGAGCGCGGCATCACCATCAAGGCGCAGACGGTGCGCCTGCAGTACCGCGCCAAGGACGGCAAGGACTACATCTTCAACCTGATGGACACGCCCGGCCACGTCGACTTCGCCTACGAAGTCTCGCGGTCGCTGGCGGCGTGCGAGGGTTCCCTCCTGGTGGTCGACGCCAGCCAGGGCGTCGAAGCGCAGACGCTCGCCAATGTCTACCAGGCGCTCGACAACAATCACGAGATCGTCCCGGTCCTGAACAAGGTTGACCTGCCCGCGGCCGAGCCCGAGAAGGTCAAGCAGCAGATCGAGGACGTCATCGGCATCGACGCCTCCGACGCGGTGATGATCTCGGCCAAGACCGGCCTTGGCATTCCCGACGTGCTGGAAGCGATCGTCACCCGCCTGCCGCCGCCCAAGGGCGACCGCGACGCGACGCTGAAGGCGCTGCTGGTCGACAGCTGGTACGACGTCTATCTCGGCGTCGTCGTGCTGGTGCGCATCGTCGACGGCACCATGAAGAAGGGCCAGCGCGTGCGCATGATGGGCACGGGCGCGGCCTATGACGTCGAGCGCGTCGGCTTCTTCACGCCGAAGATGCAGCAGGTCGAGGAGCTCGGCCCCGGCGAGATCGGCTTCATCACCGCCGCGATCAAGGAAGTCGCCGACACCCGCGTCGGCGACACCATCACCGACGACAGGAAGCCGGTCGCCGAGATGCTGCCGGGCTTCAAGCCGGCGATCCCCGTGGTGTTCTGTGGCCTGTTCCCGGTCGACGCCGACGACTTCGAGACGCTGCGCGCCGCGATGGGCAAGCTGCGCCTCAACGACGCCAGCTTCTCCTTCGAGATGGAGACCTCCGCCGCCCTCGGCTTCGGCTTCCGCTGCGGCTTCCTCGGCCTGCTGCACCTCGAGATCATCCAGGAGCGGCTGTCGCGCGAGTTCGATCTCAATCTGATCGCAACCGCACCGAGCGTCATCTACAAGATGAAGCTGACCGACGGCACCGAGATCGAGATCCACAATCCCGTCGACATGCCCGACGTGGTCAAGATCGCCGAGATCGACGAGCCCTGGATCGAGGCGACGATCCTGACGCCGGACGAATATCTCGGCAGCGTCCTGAAGCTGTGCCAGGACCGCCGCGGCTCGCAGAAGGAGCTCACCTACGTCGGCTCCCGCGCCATGGTGAAATACGATCTGCCGCTCAACGAGGTCGTGTTCAACTTCTACGATCGGCTGAAGTCGGTCTCCAAGGGCTACGCCTCGTTCGACTATCATCTGACCGACTACAAGCCGGCCGATCTCGTCAAGATGCAGATCCTGGTCAATGCCGAGCCGGTCGATGCGCTCTCGATGCTGGTCCACCGCACGCGCGCGGAGGGGCGCGGCCGCGCCATGGTCGAGAAGATGAAGGAGCTGATCCCGCCGCACATGTTCCAGATCCCGATCCAGGCGGCGATCGGCGGCAAGGTGATCGCGCGCGAAACGGTGCGCGCGCTGCGCAAGGACGTCACCGCAAAATGCTACGGCGGCGACATCACGCGTAAGCGAAAACTTCTGGAGAAGCAGAAGGAAGGCAAGAAGAAGATGCGGCAGTTCGGCAAGGTCGACATTCCGCAGGAAGCCTTCATTGCGGCGCTGAAGGTGGATAGCTGAGGCGACGCCTCGGGACTTCATCGCGACGCTCGCCGCCGTCAGGCCCTGGCCGGGCGGCGGGAGACCAGCCCGGTCCGAACCATCCGGGACCTGCCAAAGCAGAAATGTCGAAAACAACCCCATGCACAGTAGCGGGCGCGTTGTTTCCTTTTGCTTTTTTCGATTTGCCGAAACCCGTTTGACCCGCCGGGCAAAACGGGAGCATGATGCCATCATCGCAGCCGGCCGGATGAGCCAGCCCGATCAGGCACGTGCAATTTTTCAAGTATCAATCATTCGATCCAACGGAGTTATTTCATGATCCGTTCAAGCATCACCCGTCGCAGACTTATCGGCAGCCTCGGCGCTTCGGTTGGTTCAGCCTCTGCGATCGCGTCAGGAGCCTTCATCGCTCCGGCCCGCGCACAGACGCCGCAAAGAACCTACGTGCTCGTTCCCGGCGCGTATTACGGGGCATGGTCCTGGCATCGCGTCACGGAACGCCTGCAGAAGCAGGGGCATCGCGTCTATGCGCTGACGCTGACAGGATTGGCTGAGCGCTCACACCTTCTGAACAAGGATATTACCCTCGACACCCACATTACCGACATCGCCAATCTCGTCGAGTGGGAGGACCTGACGGACATTTGCCTCGTCGCGCATTCCTATGGCGGCTGTCCGGCATCAGGCGCGCTCGAACGCATCGGAAGCCGGGTGTCGTCCATCGTCTTGGTCGACGCCGTCAAGCCTGCGGACGGCCAGGCATTCCGGGACCTCGTCCCCTTCCCGATCGAAGAAGGCGCAATCAGCCGTCCGGCGCCCAAGGCGCTTCCGCCGAATGCCTTCAGCGATCCGAAGGACGTCGCCTGGGTGTTGTCGAAAGTCACTCCACATCCGATCGGCACTTTCCTGCAGCCGGTCAAGCTCACCGGCGCGCGCGAAAAGGTCGCCAAGAAGACCTACATCCGCCTGCCGAAATTCCAGGCGGCTGCCATGGACAAAGCAGCGGCGGAGTGCAAGGCGGACAGCTCCTGGACCGTCCTCGAGAACACGACGTCCGGACACTCGGTCATGATCGTCGAGCCGGATTGGTTGACGGACGTGTTGACCAAAGCAGCGTGAGATGACCGCGCAAGTCGATGGGCGAAGCAGCAGCGACGCCCATCGACTTCTGATCGATCACACCTTCGACTTCGCCTCGACGTACCGCGCGAAACTGTCGAGGATCGCCTGCCAGCCGCCTTGCTGCTGCTCGACCGAGTGCGTCGTTTCGGCATCGAAGACGACGCGAACGACAACACCCTTCGCGCCCGGCACAAACTCGACCTCGGCCTTGCGGTCGCCGAACGAATATTCGATCCGCTTGTGCTCGACGATTTTGGTGTAGGTGCCGGCGAAGTCGAAGCCCATGCTGCCGTCCTTGGCTTCCATGCGGGACGAGAAGGCGCCGCCTTCCCGCAGGTCGACCGTCGCCCTGGTCGTATGCCAGTCGTCGGAGGCCGCATTCCACTTCACGATGTCGGCAGGCGTCGTATAGGCGCGCCAAACCCGATCGATCGGGGCTGCGACGGTGGTTTCGACGGTGATCCTCATGGGCATTGCTCCAGTTCGATTCTTGCACGCAAGGTGCGACATCACGTCCGGTGTGGCGGGTCCTCCGCGGCACGTCCGGGATTTGCAAACCAAGGACGATCGAACGCGGTCGGCTCCGACATGGTCGTCGTGAATATCTGGGATTCAAGCCGCCGTCAGCTCGTCATTGCCCGAGCTGCTGAAGCACGGCGAACCACAACGCGAGCGGCTCCCTGAGGGCGCCCGGCTCGGACGGCTTTTGGCGAACGGCCGTGTGCACCATGACGAGCTTGGAGGCGGGATCGACCAGGATGACCTGGCCGCGGATGCCGAGCAGGGCAAATCTGCGCGGCTCGCCGGGGAGGAGCCACACCTGGTAGCCGTAGCCGAAATAGGGCGTGGCCACGCGCGGAGCGAGATGACCATCCTCCGGCCTGACGGTCGTCGCATCCAGCAGCCACTGCCGGGGGATCAATTGACGACCTTCCCAGGCGCCGTCATGGGCGAGCAACCGGGCCAGGCGCGCATAGTCGCGCAAGGTTGCGTTGAAGCAGCAAAAGGCAATCTCCTGCCCGCTCCCGTCGATCGCCCACGAGGCATCCGCTTCGGCGCCGATCGGGTCCCAGATCCGGTCATGCAGATAGTCGGCGACCGGCGTTGCCGTGACGGCGCGCAGGACCAGGCCGAGGATCTCGGTTTCGACGCTGGCATAGTGCCATTTCGTCCCCGCGGGTGCGGTTCGGGTGTTGAATTGTGCGACGACGGCGGCGGGATCTTTCGGCTCGTCGGCGAACAGGGCGCGCCCAAGCCGGGCGATGTCGTCATGCCCATTATACTCTTCCGAGAACTCGACGCCCGAGGACATGTTCAACAAGGCGCGGAGGGATGTGTTGCCATATTCGGTGCCGGCAAGGCCGGGGACGTAGGTCGAGACGAGATCGTCGATCGACTTGATCCGTCCCTCCGAGACCGCGATCCCGACCAGCATGGCCACCAGCGTCTTGGCCATGGACTGCGAGACGAAGCGGTCGCGGTCGGTCCGCGCATATTGATAGTGCTCGTAGAGGATGGTGTCGTCCCTGGCGATCAGCAGTCCCGTCACCGGGTTGCGCTTGAGATAGTCTGCGATGCCCAGCCGTTCGGTGCCGAAGCTGTAGGCGATCGCCGGCTCCGGCGCGCGCTTGAATTGCCAGGCCGTGGTCGCGCGGCCGATCGGACGCGAGGGATAGACCTCGCCGAAATGGCTGTAGACGCCGACGAGCTTGTCGAGCTGGGGCGCGGCTCCCCGCGCACCGACCGGATAGCCCTCGGCCGCGCCATAGATATCGGCATCGGGGCCGCTATCCGAAAAGACCGGCCCCGGCGCAGCGGGCGCGCTTCGGACATCCTGTGCGCATGTCCAGGGCGCGCAGACCGCGGCGGCGATCATGACAGGCAAGAACAGCCTGCAGCACCCACGCAGCGCTCCCCATTTCATGGCAATGACCTCCTCGCACGTGCGTGTATGTGCCGACATTGCAGGCCGCTGACGAGCGGCATGCTATCACGGCAACCAGACGGTGTCAGCCTGCGGTGGCAACCCGCCTTGCTCTCGCCCGACAGATGAGCCACGATCCCTCCCGCGCACCATCAACAAAACCAAAGGCGCGAGGAAACGCATGAGCAAGCCGTCACGCTTCGACTATGGCTGGGTCGTTGTCGCCGCGGGTGCGCTGATGACTTGTGTCGGATTCGGCACGATGCTGTCGCTGGCGGTGTTCCTGCAGCCGATCTCGGAAGCGATGGGCTGGTCGCGCGCCGGCGTGTCGGCGGCGGCAACGCTGGATTTCCTCTGCATGGGATTTGCCGCGTTCCTGTGGGGCACGCTGTCGGACCGCTTCGGCACCCGCATCGTGGTGCTCGCGGGAAGCCTGCTGCTGGGGCTCGGCCTCGTCACCGCGAGCCAGGCAACGAGCCTGTGGCAATTCCAGCTTTGCTTCGGCGTCCTGATCGGCATTGCCGCCGGCAGCTTCTACGCGCCGATGATGGCGCTCGCGAGCGCCTGGATCGAGAAGAACCGGAGCCTCGCCGTGGCGCTGGTCTCCGCCGGCATGGGCGTGTCGCCGGTGACGATCGCGCCGACCGCGAGCTGGCTGATCACGGCCTATGACTGGCGCACCGCGATGCTGGTGATCGGCTGTGCTGCCTGGGCGCTGCTGATCCCCGCCTGCTTCCTGGTGCGCCCGGCGCCGGCAGCGACCGGGACCACCGCTACCGACGCAGCGCCGGACATCGAGCTGACGCCAGCGCAAGCGCTGCGCACCCCGCAATTCATCGCGCTGGCGGCGGCGCATTTCGCCTGCTGCGCGGCGCATTCCGGCCCGATCTTCCACATGGTGTCCTATGCGATGGTCTGCGGCATCGCCCCGCTCGCGGCGGTGACGGTCTACAGCGTCGCCGGCCTCTCGGGCCTCGGCGGACGCCTGCTGCTGGGTGCGCTCGCCGATCGCATCGGTGCAAAGCCCGTGCTGGTCGGCGGACTCTTCGTCCAGGCGATGTGCATCGCCACCTATCTCGCGGTCGCCCAGCTCGGCGAGTTCTACGCGCTCTCGGTCGTGTTCGGCCTCGCCTATGGCGGGGTGATGCCGCTCTATGCCGTGCTGGTCCGCGAGTTCTTCGGCGCGCGCATCATGGGCACGGTGTTCGGCGCGGTGTCGGCCTTCGCCAGCCTCGGCATGGCGCTCGGGCCATGGGCCGGCGGGCTCGTGTTTGACAGTTTCCAGCGCTACACGTGGCTGCATGTGGGCTCCTTCGCGATCGGGCTCGCCGCCGTCGCGGTGGCGCTGAGCTTTCCGACACGGCGCAGGCCGACACTCGACCTCGGCCGCGCAGCGGCCTGACGAGGTGGCGCTCCGGCGGCCTGTTCAATGAGCCGAGCCGTTGCGGTATCCGTCATCAGTGGCCGGACGGCGTGGCTGGATGAGGCGGGCAAATGCGGCTAAGCTGGCTGCTGCCGTGGAGGCGGCCAGATGGACCGACGCGCGTTTCTATTTTGCAGTGCTGGTTTCGCGCTAGCCGCGCCGCAGCGGTTGAAGGCAGCGAGCAGGCTGTTTCGGATAGGGTTTCTGACGGCTCAGCGGGAGGCGAGCCTTGCGCCCTTTGTCGAGGTCTTCAGAGCGGCTCTCAACGGACTTGGCTACGTCGAGAACGGGAATCTGGAAATCACCTATCGCTACGGTGACGATGATCCGACGCGCGTACCGGCGCTCGCCGCGGAGCTGGTTCGCAAGCCGGTCGACGTCCTGGTCGTCCAGGGATCTGCGGTCGCTGTGGTCAACGAGCTGAAACTGCCGACCCCGACGGTCTATGTCTTCAGCGGAGATCCCGTCATCGCGGGCCTCGCCCAAAGCCTTTCGCATCCGGGCGGCAACATGTCGGGCCTCACCTTCATGGCCGCCGAGCTGAACGCAAAGCGCCTGCAGATCCTACGCGATGCGGTTCCGGGCCTGCAGCGCGTTGCCATCATCGGCAACCCCGAGCACCCGGGCGCTCAGATCGAGCGCGTCTATTCGGAGGAAACGGCCAGGAGGCTTGGCGTGGCAGCCGACTTCTTCGGCACGGCAACCGAGGACCAGCTCGACTCGGCATTCGCGGCCATGAAGCCGAACCCTCCGCAAGCGATCTCGCTGTTCGCGGACGGCTTCGCCATTCAATCGCGAAACAAGATCATCGAGTTCGCCATGCAACATCGGGCGCCGGTCATTTCGGGCTGGCCGATCTTCGCCAGAAGCGGCGCGCTCTGCACGTACGGACCGAAGCTCTCCGATTCGTACCATCGGCTGGCATCGTATGTGGACCGCATCCTCAAGGGAGCACGACCGGCGGACTTGCCGATCGAGCGGCCGACGAAGTTCGAAATGGTGCTCAATTTGCGGACCGCCGGGAAACTCGGCCTGCGCTTGCCCGATTCCCTCGTGGCGTCCGCGGACGAAGTGATCGAATGATCGCGGCTCACTCGGCTCGTTTGGTGTTGCCAAACCCGCGCGTTCATCCGGGACATTCTCGCCAAGCTTGATTGATCGCCCGTCTGTCGGGTGAGCTGCATCGATGGAGCGATCCATGGACTACACGATCCGGCCCGCACTGGAAGATGACGCCGATGCCATCAGCGGCGTCATCTTGCGGTCGCTTCGGGAGACCAATGCGAAGGATTATACGGACGCGATCATCGCACGGGTCGAGCGCAGCTTCAGTCCGGACGCGGTGCGGGAGCTGATCGGAAAACGCACTGTCTTCGTTGCCACCCTTGGCGGCCGCATCGTCGGCACGGCAAGCCTCGACGGCAGTGTCGTCCGCACCGTCTTCGTGGCGCCCGATGTGCAGGCGCGCGGGATCGGCAAGCTACTGATGGCCGAGATCGAACGGACGGCATGCGCGCGAAACCTGCCGTCCCTGACCGTTCCTTCGTCGATTACCGCCGAGAGTTTCTACGCGCGGCTCGGGTTCAAGGCCGTGCGCGACAGCTTCCACGGGGACGAGCGCACCATCATCATGGAGCGACCACTCGCTGCGCGATCCTGATGCCGTCACTGATCCGGTCGCTCGGATGCAGCACGACGCGGTCGCCTGCGGCGAGTCCTGCGACAACTTCGGCGGTGCGGCTGCTGCGGTGCCCGATCTGGACCGGGGCTGTCCTGGCGCGGCCGTTCTCGTCGACAAAGACGGCCCACTGACCGCCTTGCCGGAACAAGGCGCTCACCGGTACGGTGAGAGCGTCGGGCGCGCTCCAGGTGGTGACGTGGACCACGACGCGATAGTCGTGTCCGAGCGCGACCCAATTCTCGGGCGGATCGCTGAAATCGATGGTGACGCGAACCCGCTGCTCCTCGATGCCGAGCGCCGAGACTTTCAGGAATCCGGCGGGGTCGACGCGGATCACCTTGCCCCTGATGGGCTGTCCGCCCCAGCCGTCGATCCGCACCGGCGCGCCGACCTTGACCTGGACCGCATCGGTCGAGAGCAGGTCGGCCACGACCTCGAGATCGAGCGGGTTGCCGATATCGACCAGCGGCGTTCCCGGCAGAACCGTCGTCTCGCTGTCCTGGATGATCTTCAGCACGCGCCCGCTTGCCGGCGCCAGCACGCGGATGCAGCAGGTCGGCTCCGCCGACGGAGTGGCGCTCGCCGGGTCCATCAGCCGCGCCGCCAGGCTGGTGCGCACCGCGCGGCGCATCTCGACCTGGGCCTTGGCGCTCTTCAAGGCGGCCTCGTTGGTGGCGACTTCGAATTTCGCCTTGTCATAGGCCTGGGCCGAGGTGGACTGCGTCCGCAACAAGGTCTGCGAGCGCTGCAACTCGGTCCGCGAGAAGTCGAGCGCGGCTTCGATCCGCTGCACTTCCGCCTCCTGCTGCTGGATGGCGGCATCGGCGGCCAAGACCTCGGCCTGCAACTGATCGCGCGATCGCGCGTCGATGAAGCCGGGCAGAGTCGGCTGCATCAGGGCGACGGTCTGGTTGGCGACGACCTCGTCGCCGACGTGAAGCGAGGGTCCCTGCTCGCCGAGTGGATGCGAGATCCTCAGCACCTTGCCCGCGATCGGCGCCGACACCGTGTAGACGTGGCGCACGCGGGTCTTGCCATCGTCGTCCGCCGTGACCTCGATCGGTCCCTTCGCGACGGTTGCAAGATCGACCAGCACCGGCCGCGGCCAGGCGAACCAGGCGAGCCCTCCGAGGATCGCGGCCACGAGCGCGACGCCGGTGATGCGCTTGGTCCAGTTGGCGGGCATGGCTAATCTCGCGTCTTGAGGACCGCGACGAGGTCCAGTCTGTCGATGCGTTCGCGGATAACCGCGGCGGAAGCGATGGCGGCCAGCACCACGACGGAGGTGGCGGTGATGTAGGTCGAGTTCTCGATGACGAGGCGGACGCGCATCAACTCGCCGGCGAGGTTCGTCTTCATCACCCAGGCGAGGCCGTAGCCCATCAGCCAGCCGGGCGGCTGGGCGACCAGCGTGAGGATCGCGAGCTCCAGCAGCAGGATGCGCAGCACCTCGCCGCGCGTGAAGCCGAGCACGCGCAGGCTGGCCAGCTCCCGCGCTCGTTCCGACAGCGAGATTCGCGCGTTGTTGTAGACGACGCCGAACGCGATCACGGCGGCAAGCCCGGTGTAGATGCTCGCCATCGTGGTGACGAGCAGCGCGACGGTCTTGCGGAAATTCGCCAGCGAGACACGCTGCAGCGCCACGCCCCCCACGGTCGGCATCGACTTCACCGCCGTGTAGAACTCCTCCGTCCGGCTCGCATCGAGGCTGAGATTGACGCTGGTCACGACCGGAGCCTCGCGCATCAGCTTGCGCAACGCCTCGCTCTGCATCATGCCCTTGATGCCGAAATAGTCCTCGACGGTGGCGACCACCGGCACCGTGACCGTTCGCCGGGCGCCCTCGAGCAAGTCGATCTCGACGCTGTCGCCGGGGCCGACGCCGAGGATGTGCGCGAGCATGCCGGAGATGGCGAGGCCCGTCTCCGGGAGCGCGACCGGCCGAAGCTCGGCATCGATGATGCGCCGGAGGTCGGCGTCGGCCGGCCGGCCACTGATGACGATGCGGCGCTCGACATTGCTGTGGCGGATCCGCACCGGCACCTCGCGGAACGGCTCGGCGGCGAGAACGCCCGGGAGCCGGCTCACCTGCTCCACGACGTTCGCGATCCGCTTCTCGGCAAAGCCGATGGTCGCGTCCTGCCGGTCGGCGAGGAAGTAGGTCACGTCGATCAGGTGCTCCATGCTGTCGCGTGTGAACAGCGAGACGACCAGGATCGCGGTCGCCAGCGCCATGCCGAGCGCGGTGAAGAAGGCTCGCATCGGATGCCGCACGATGTTGCGGACCATCATCAGCGTCGGCTGCGACACGATCCGGTCGAGCTCGATGCGCGCAGGGAGCAGCCGGCGATAGACCGGCGGGGCCGGCGGCTGCATGGCGACGGCGGGCGGCAGCCTCACCACCTCGCGCAGCGCTCTGAGTGCGCCGATCGCCGCGGCCGCCGCGCTCAGCGCACCTGCGGTGAGATACAGGTCCGGCGCCTTCGCGAACACCAGGAACGGGAAGTGGAAGAAGTCGCCGAACAGGGCGGTGACGCGCAGCCCGAGCCAGGTGCCGGCGACGCTGCCCAGCGCAATGCCGACGACGACGATGAAGGCGACGAACTTGAAATAATGCAGCACGATGCTGCTGTCGGAATAGCCCAGCGCCTTCAGCAGGCCGATCTGCTCGCGCTCGAGCGCGACCAGCCGGGTCAAGGTGAGATTGACGAGGAAGGCCGCAACCAGGAGAAAGATCGGCGGCAGCGTGCGGCTCATGTTGTTGAGCATGTCGAGCTCGTGGTCGAGCCAGGCGTGCGAGGTCTGGTCCTTGCGACCGTGGGCCGCCTGTCCGCCATATGGGTCGAGCACGGCATCGAGCCGCAGCACCACCTCGCGCTCGGAAGCGCCGGGCTGCAGCTTGACCGCGACCGCCGAGAAGGCGCCATCGAGATCGTAGACGCCGGCGAGCGCCTTCTCCGACATCCAGATGATGGCGTAGCGGCGATCATCCGGCATCAGGTCGCCCGGGCCGACGGTGTAGACGAACTCCGGCGACAGCGCGGTGCCGACGATGACGAGCTCGCGCTTCCTGCCGTTGAGGATGGCGGAGAACCGCGCGCCCTCCGAAAAGCCGTGCGCGCGGGCAAACGGCTCGTTGACGACGACCTCCTCGGTCCGGCCCGGCTCCGGAAGCCTCCCCGAGCGCATATAGAGCCGGTTGAGATGCGGCTCGCCGTCGTCGGGCAGCGAAACGAACTGCGCGCTGGCCGGCGCGGAAAAGCCGGGAATGTCGAGCAGTGCCGGCTTAGCGATGCGGGCATCGACGGCGGCAACGCCGGGGATCTCGCCGATCCTGTCGATGAGGGCCTTGGGCGCCCGCTTCACCTGCGCGAACACGTCGGCAAAGCCGTAGCGCTCGTAATAGGCGATCCGCGTCTCCTCCAGCGATCGATGCGAGCCCACCGCGAGCACCAGCGTCGCGACCCCGCCGCCGACGACCAGCGCGACCGCGAGCACCTGCGCCCAGAGCCGCCTGACGTCGCGAAGCAGCTTGATGTCGAGCACCTTCATGACATCACCAGGTCAGCTCGGCAGCGTCCCGGCGAACCTCGTTGGCCTGGATGCGGGAGATGCGGCCGTCGGCGAAGAACAGCACCCGGTCGGCGACCTCCTGGATGCTGGCATTGTGGGTGATGATGACCGTGGTGGTCCCGAGCTGCCGGTTGACGCCGAGCAGCGCCTCGATGACGCGGATGCCGGTCTTCGAATCCAGCGCCCCGGTCGGCTCGTCGCAGAGCAGCACCGCCGGGCGCTTGGCGATCGCACGGGCGATCGCCACGCGCTGCTGCTCGCCGCCGGAGAGCTGGGCGGGAAAGTGATGCATGCGCGTCTCGAGCCCGACGAGGGCGAGCGCGTCGCCCGCGCGCATCGGGTTCCTCGCGACCTCGGTGACCAGCGCGACGTTTTCGTAAGCCGTGAGGCTGGGCACCAGATTGTAGAACTGGAAGACGAAGCCGACATGGTCGCGGCGATATTTCGTCAGCTCGCGATCCCCGAGATCGGTCAGATCCAGATCACGAAAGAAGAGCCGGCCCCCGCTCGGCCGGTCGAGTCCGCCCATGATGTTGAGCAGCGTCGTCTTGCCGCTGCCGGAGGGGCCGAGCAGCACGACCACCTCCTTCTCGGCGATCTCGAGATTCACGTCGTTGAGAGCATGCACCATCACTTCGCCGGAGACGTAGGTCTTGGTCAGGCCCTTGGCGGTGAAGACGGGCACGCTCATCGACGTCCTTTCAAGCCGGTGCCCTGCGCCGGCATCTCCTCGCGCGCAGGTCAGCCGTGACGATAGCCGCCGGAAGAGCCCTGACCGGATTGCCGGTTGAGATGGGGAATGAACGCCGGCACCTGCGCGGCGTAGCGGGCATAGGCCTCGCCGAACTCCGTTCTTGCCTCACGCTCCTCGTCTTTGGCGAGCTTCACGTACATCACGGTCAGCACGGGAAACATCGCCAGCGTCAGGATCGTCGGCCACTGCAACAGGAAGCCGAACATCACCAGGATGAAGCCGACATATTGCGGATGCCGGACGTAGCTGTAGGGGCCGGTGGTGGCGAGGCTCCGGGTCTGCTGCGCCTCGTACAGCACCCGCCAGGCGGCCGAGATCAGGATGAAGCCGGCGCCGATGAAGATGAAGCTGAGAACGTGGAACGGCCCGGCGTGCGGATTGGCCTTCCAGCCGAACATCATCTCGAGCAGATGACCGGCATCGTGCGAGAACCAGTCGATGTTCGGATAACGCGACTGCAGCCAGCCCGACAGGATGTAGATGGTGAGCGGGAAGCCGTACATCTCCACGAACAGCGCCACCAGGAACGCGCTGAAGGCGCCGAAGGAGCGCCAGTCGCGCGAGGTCTGCGGCTTGAAGAAGCTGTAGGCAAACAGGATGAACACCGCCGAGTTGACGATGACGAGGCTCCAGAGGCCGTAGGCAGGCGCGGTGTCGTGCATCACGCGCTCCTCGAATCGTCCGGCCGGCCGCCGCCATGATGATGACCATGTCCGCCGTGCATGAAGATGTGCATCAGCGGACAGGCGAGAAGCGGAAGCCAGACCAGCAATCCGAGCACGTGAGCCCTGTGCTCGGTGAACAGCAGCACGCCGGCGATGGCCAGAAACCCGATCAGGACCAGGCCGGCCTTGGCCTTCATTGACATACCCTCGGCCTGCCGCTCTGGATAAGCGGAATGATCCTGCACCGGCATGGGCGCTCCTCTCGATCGCCGCAGCATAGGAGCACCGCCGCCATCGCTTTTGACGCAGATCAACGGCTCGCGAGGCTGAACGCGCCGACACGGCCAGGAGCTGTCCGCAACTTGAGATTCCTCAAAACCGAGTTTGCCTGGATGCCTATCGTGGAGCCTCCGAAACCTGGAGGACTGAACATGATCACCAAGACCCTTCTCGCCGCCATCGGCATCGTTTCCCTGCTCGCCGTTCCCGCAATGGCTCAAAGCACCGACAAGGAAAAGAACGGCCATCACTACAGCGGCGGACCGAAGACCGAAGTCCCGCACCACATGGGCAAGAAGGAGAAGTCCGGCACGTCGGCGAACGCCGAGTCCGGCGGCCATCATTACACCGGCGGCCCCAGCACCTCGACGCCTCACCACATGGGCGAGAAGAAGTAATTCGGGCCTCGGCCGGTCTGCGACGGCAGGAAGCGGGTGCGACGGCGCGGCAAGGACCGACGCCGGCGACCGCGCCGAGCCGATCGCACGCATCGACCGTCATTCCGGGAACGCGCTGGAAAGCGCACTTGGCACGAGCCCGGAATGACGGTCATTCCTCCGTCTTGATCCTTCCGACCAAATAGACCACCATCCGCGCCTCTCACAGCTCACGACAGAATGAGCGAGGAAGGCGCATGGACGCTATTGCCGGACTTGACCTGGTCGAACGTGCCCGCGCCATTGCGCCATTGATTGCGCGTGAGGCCGACGAGATCGAGCGCACCCGTCGGCTGACGCCGGTCGTCGTGAACGCCCTGATCGAGAACGGGCTTTATCGCGCGCTGCTGCCGCAGAGCCTTGGCGGCGCCGAAGCGCCGATTGAAATCGTCATGCAGATGCTGGAGCAGATCGCGAAGGCGGATGCTTCCACGGCGTGGTGCCTCGGCCAGTGCAGCGTCTGCGCGATGATCGCGGCCTGGCTCGACCACGGCACCGCGCAGGAGATCTTCAACACGGCGCCCGGCATCCTCGCCTGGGGCGCGATCGGGCATGAGGCGCGCGCGGTCGAGGGCGGCTATCGCGTCACGGCGCGCTGGGATTTCGCCTCGGGCTCGCGGCAGGCGAGCTGGCTCGGCGCGCATGTGCGCATCGTGGACGCTGACGGTGTGCCGCGCAACAATGCCGACGGATCGCCGGAGCTGCGCACCATCCTGTTTCCCGCCGGGAGCGCGATCTTGCACGACGTGTGGCAGGCGATTGGCCTTGCCGGCACCGGCACCGATTCCTATGAGGTGCACGACCTCTTCATCCCCGAGCGCTTCACGGCGTTCCGCGACGTGCCGGCCGCGCTACGCGAGCCCGGCCCGCTCTACAGGATCGGCACCGGCTCGACCTTCAGCCTGGGCTTTGCCGCGGTCTCGCTCGGCGTCGCACGCGCCACGCTGGATGCTGCCATCGCGCTGGCGCGTGGCAAGCACCCCTCACTCGCGGCCAGCGCCATGCGCGACAGCTCCGCGGTCCAGGGCCTGATCGGCCGCACCGAAGGCGATCTGCGTGCCGCGCGCGCGTATCTCTATGGGACCGCCAACGCAATGTGGCACGATCTCTGCGCAACCGGCGAATTCAGCCCTGCACATCGGAGCGCAGTCCGGCTCGCCGCGACCTGGACCATCCATCAATCCGCGCGCGTGGTCGACACCGCCTATCACATGGCCGGCGCGACCGCGGTGTTTCGCAGCCAGCCGTTCGAGCGGCGGTTTCGCGACATGCATGCGATCGCGCAGCAGATCCAGGCGCGGGACACGCATTACGAGGATGTCGGGAAGGCGATTTTGGCGGGAGGTCGGTAAACGGCAAACCCACCGATGCGGCGCGCCCTCGCCCCGCCCTTCGCGGGGAGAGCTAGAGCTCACGCCACCAGCGCGGCGGCGTCGCCGTCGATGCCGCGCTGCGCGGCGAGCAGGCTGACGATCTCGGCATGGGGGCGGGCCTTGCTGAACAGGAAGCCCTGGCCCTCGTGGCATCCTTCGGCGCGCAGGCAGCTCAGCTCGGCTTCGGTCTCGACGCCTTCGGCGGTGATGGTGACGCCGAGGCCCTTGCCGAGGCTGACGATGGAGCGGATGATCGCCTGCGCCTCGCGGTTGGCTCCGAGATCGCGCACGAACGACTGGTCGATCTTGATCTTGTCGAACGGGAAGCTGCGCAAATAGCTGAGGCTGGAATAGCCGGTGCCGAAATCGTCCATCGAGATGCGCACCCCGAGCGCGCGCAAGGCATGCAGCGTCGCCAGCACCTGTGCGCTTTTTTCCAGGAGCAGCGTCTCGGTGATCTCGAGCTCGAGCCGGCGCGGCGGCAGGCCGGAAGCTTTCAGCGCGTCCGTCACGATCGAGAGCAGATTGCCGCTGCGGAACTGCAGCGGCGACAGGTTGACGGCGACGCGGACGTCGTCCGGCCAGGCCGCGGCATCGAGGCACGCTCGGCGCAGCATCAGCCCGCCGAGCGGATTGATCAGGCCGGTGTCCTCGGCAACCGGAATGAACTCGGCCGGAGAGACCATGCCGCGCTCGGCATGCGGCCAGCGCACCAATGCCTCGAAGCCGGTGATGCGGCCGCTCTGGAGGTCGATCAGCGGCTGGTAATAGGGCCGCAGCACGTCATTCCGGATCGCATCGCGCAGCTCGACCTCGATCTTGCGGCGGCTCTGCGCTTTTGCATCTAACGCGGCCTCGAAGAAGGCGAAGGTGCCGCGTGCATCCAGCTTGGCGCGCGACAGCGCCATGTCGGCGCTCTGGAGCAGCTTTTCGGAATCGTCGCCGTCGCCCGGCGCCATCGCGATGCCGATTGAGGCGCCGATCACCACGGAATGGCCGTCGAGCAGATAGGGATCGGCGATGGCCTCGAGCAGGCGCTTTGCGAGGCCCGCCGCGTCCTCGGGCCGCGTCAGCCCGCTCTGCAGGATCGCGAATTCGTCGGAGTTGAGCCGCGCCAGCGCGTCTTCCTCGCGCAAGGTCGAACGCAGCCGCTTGGCGACGCCGCGCAAGAGCTTGTCGCCGACCGCATGCCCCAGCGTGTCGTTGACCGCCTTGAAATTGTCCAGCCCCAGCATCAGGAGCGCGACCTTCTCGGGGCTGCGCCGCGAGTGCAGCAGCATCTCGTCCATCTGCTGGCGCAGCAGGGTGCGGTTGGGCAGGCCGGTCAGGGCGTCATGCTGGGCCATGAAGGCGAGCCGCGCCTCGGCGCGCTTGCGCTCGGTGATGTCCATCAGCGCAAGCAGCACCGCGGGCCGCTCGGCATAGGTCAATTCTCGCGAATAGATCGCAAGGTCGATCAACGCGCCGTCGGCCTTGACATGCTTCCAGGTGCGGCCAGCCTGTTCCTCGCTCGAACGGTTGGCGGTCCAGGGCGGCTCGCTGTCGAAGGCCTGCAAGGAGCGGATCGTCAGCTTCTCGAACTCGGCGCGGCTGTAGCCATAATGTGCGACCGCCGCATCATTGACGCCGAGGATGCGCTCGTCGTCCAGCGCGCAGACGACCATGGGGACGGGATTGCCGTCGAACAGCAGGCGGAACGAGGCCTCGCGCTGCTTCAATTCGGTGATGTCGACGCGCAGGCCGACGACGCCGCCGTCGTCGGTCAAGCGCTCGTCGATCAGGATGACGCGACCGTCCGACAGCTTCTGCTCGTGGCGCGCGCCGGGCTGATAGAGCTTGCGCAGCCGCTCGGCGATCCACTCCTCTTCGTGCCCGGCGGCCTCGGGATAGTCGCCGCGGGCAACGCCGATGCGCAGCGTGTCTTCGAGGCGCGCGCCTTCCTCGAACAGGTCGGCGGTCTTGCTATAGATCTCGGCGTATTTCCTGTTCCAGAGCACGTAGCGGCCTTCGGCATCGAGAAACACGATGCCCTGCGGCAGGATGTCGATGGCTTGGCGCAGGCGCTCATGGGATTTGCGCGCGTCCGCGATTGCGGCTTCCGCTTCGGCGCGGCTGCGCAAGATTTCGTCGCGCTCGGACAAGGCGCGTGGCGCGCGCGCGAAGCGCGGCTTGCGCGGCGATTGGCCGGCCCGGGCAAGCACGCTTTGCTTTCGCTTTCTTGTATTTCGAGACTTCAAACCCAACTTCACTCGTCCCAGTCGCGCCCGGCAGCGCAAAGTCTTGGGGCAAGTGTCTGAAAAAAAAGTAATCCTCGCCGGCCGGGGCCTGCGCCGGAGGAACATCGCTGCCTGTTTGCGCGGCCCGGCTAGGTCGGCGAGCGGGATCGAACCGGCGACAATGCCGCAATCATAGCGCGATCTGACGCAAAATTGCGCGCGTGCTTGAATCGTTTCCGCAATCGCGTGGAATTGCATGCGAGCGGCAGTGATTCCTGGCACCGCGCACGATTTTTGGTCAATGCACGATACGGTTATTGCAGCGTAAAGAAACCGCGGCCGGGATGCCATCCGGGTGAGTTCGCGAGCCCCGTTGTTAACCCGGATGCAACATTGGGCTATAACGACAGCTGCATGAGTCGCCGCGGCATCACCCTCCTCCTGCTTTGGTTCGCGCTTCCGGCCGCCGGCGGCGCGCTGGCCCAGGACAAGGGCAGCGTCAATCCGAAGCCGCTGCCGCCGCTCGCCAATCCCAACGACCCCGATCTTGCCGCCAAGGAGCTGTTCGCGCGAAAGCTGCTGCCCTCGAAGGGACCGGCCCATGTCATCGGTTCCTACACCAAGGGCTGCATCGGTGGTGCGGAACAGATCCCGGTCAACGGCGATCACTGGCAGGTGATGCGGCTGTCGCGCAATCGCAGCTATGGCCATCCCGACATGATCGCGCTGATCAAGCGGCTCGCGGCCAAGGCGCACAAGGACGCGGGATGGCCCGGCATCCTGGTCGGCGACATCGCCCAGCCACGCGGCGGCCCGGCATTGTCGGGCCATGCCAGCCACCAGATCGGTCTCGATGCCGACATCTGGCTGACGCCGATGCCAGACCGTCGTCTCTCGCGCGAGGAGCGCGAAGACATGTCGGCGGTGATGATGGTGCGCCAGGACCGGCTCGACATCGACCCCAAGGTGTTCACGCCCGGCCATGTGCTGGTGCTGCGCGATGCGGCGCGGGAGCCGGCGGTGCAACGCATCTTCGTCAATGCCGCGATCAAGAAGGCGCTATGCCGCGAGGCCAAGGGCGACCGCACCTGGCTGTCGAAGATCCGTCCCTGGTGGGGCCACGATTATCACTTCCATATCCGCATGCGCTGCCCGCCGGGCGCCAGCGAATGCGAGGGTCAGCCGTCACAGGCCGAAGACGAGGGCTGCAAGCCCGCCGATCTCGCTTATTGGTTCTCCGACGCGGTGCTGCATCCCAAGCCGCCGCCGGAGCCGCCAAAGCCGAAGCCGCCAATGACGCTGGCGCAGATGCCGGCGGCGTGCAAGGCGGTGCTGCACGCGGCGGACGCAAAGCCGTAAGGGTCTGGCTGGACAAGCTGCCGCCTCACCCACCGCTGTCGTCCCGGACAAGCGCGCCCAAAGCGCGCGCCGATCCGGGACGACAGCGGTGATTGGGGCGCGCGGCCCGGGCTGACGAACTCGTTGGCTGGTTCGCGCTACCCAATTGCGCTAGGATCCACCCCGCCGCGGTGCCGTAAGCCTGCGGCATCCCCGGGATGCGCATCCCGTTTATCAACAAGCCTGACCGCAAGCCTCGCGCCGTTCGCGTGGCCAACGATGGAAATTCAGATGCGCGCCCTCACCTTCGTCGCTGCACTCACGATCAGCACGGCCTCCGCTTTCGCAGCCGAGGAGCCCAGCGGCTGCGACAAGTTCAAATGGCCGATCGAGCGCGCGCGCGCCGCGCTCATTGCACCAGACCGCGCCAAGCTCGCCTCGGGCAGCGAGCAGGCCGCACTGCCCTCCTCGGCCATCACGCTGCGGCTGGTCGCTGCGGGCGATGCGAGATTGCCGACGCCGCCGGAGCGCGCGCCGAAGGACGGCAGCTTTGCCGGCTTCACTGGCATCAAGGCGCCGAAGGCCGGGCTCTACACGATCAGCCTGTCCAGCGGGGCCTGGATCGACATGGTCCAGGACGGCCATGTCCTCAAGCCCGTGGCCTTCAGCGGCGCGACCGATTGCGACGGCATCCGCAAGACCGTGAAATATGAGCTGTCGTCGCAGCCCGTCGTGCTCCAGGTCAGCGGCGCCAAGGACGATACGATCTCGATCGCCATCCTGCCGGCCCAATAGGCCCATTGATCAGGCAAACGGTCGCCTTTGACCTGTGGCTCCAGCCTGCTATCTTCGCAGCTGCGATATCCCGGTCGGCCGTAAGCCGTCGGGGCTCCGTGGAACAGCGCTTCCGCCCGTCGCGAATAACTTAACCCAACGCCGGATTTGCGCGTGCATGTGCACGCGCGACCTCGCACGGAGCGCATCCATGATTCGTATTTCCGGACTTTTCACCGCCTTCGTCATTCTCGCGAGCGCCAGCCTTGCGCCCGCGAGCGCCGAGGACAAGACCATCACGGTGTTCGCCGCCGCCTCGATGAAGAACGCACTCGACGAGATCGACGCCGCCTACACGGCCAAGACCGGCGTCAAGTTCAGCGTCAGCTATGCCGCAAGCTCGGTGCTGGCCAAGCAGATCGAGCAGGGCGCGCCGGCCGACGTGTTCGTCTCCGCCGACACCGACTGGATGGACTATGCGATCTCCAGGAAGACCATCAACCAGCCTTCCCGGGTCAATCTGCTCGGCAACAGCATCGTGCTGATCGCACCGAAGGATTCCAAGATCGACAACGTCGCGATCGCGCAGGGTTTCGACCTCGCTAAGCTCGCCGGTGACGGCAGAATCGCGACCGGCGACGTCAAGTCGGTGCCAGTCGGCAAGTATGCCAAGGCGGCGCTGGAGAAGCTGGGAGCCTGGCAGGCTGCAGAGCCGAAATTCGCGATGGCCGAGAGCGTGCGCGCCGCGCTGACGCTGGTTGCCCGCGGCGAGGCCGCGCTCGGCATCGTCTATGCTACCGACGCCAAGGTCGAGCCGGGCGTCAAGATCGTCGGCACCTTCCCGGCAGATTCGCATCCCGCGATCATCTATCCGGTCGCCGCGACCACGGTCGCGAAGCCGGAGACGAACGACTATCTCGCCTTCCTGCGCTCGACTGCCGCCAAGACGATCTTGGAGAAATACGGCTTCAAGTTCTTGGTGAGCCCCACGACTTGATTTTACGACTTGATGCTCGACATCTCACCCGCTGAATGGACGGCAATCCTGCTTTCGCTCAGGGTCGCCGTCGTCGCCACGCTGGTCGCAACGCCGTTCGGCATTGCGCTGGCATGGCTGCTTGCCCGCCATGACTTCTGGGGCAAGTCGGTGCTCGATGCCGTCGTGCATCTGCCGCTGGTGCTGCCGCCTGTCGTTACCGGCTATCTCCTGCTGCTGACCTTCGGCCGCAGAGGTCTCCTCGGCGGATTTCTCGCCGACCATCTCGGCATCGTGTTCTCGTTCCGCTGGACCGGCGCGGCGCTCGCCTGCGGCGTGATGTCGTTTCCGCTGCTGGTGCGCCCGATGCGGCTGTCGATCGAGGCGATCGACCGCCGGCTCGAACAGGCCGCCGAAACGCTCGGCGCCGCGCCCTGGAAGGTGTTCTTCACGGTGACGCTGCCCCTGGCGCTGCCCGGCGTGCTCGCCGGCATGGTGCTGGGCTTTGCCAAGGCGATCGGCGAGTTCGGCGCGACCATCACCTTCGTCTCCAACATCCCCGGCGAGACCCAGACGATTTCGTCGGCGATCTACTCGCTGATCCAGACGCCTGATGGCGACACCGCCGCGAGCCGGCTCGTGATCGTCTCGATCGTGCTTGCGATCGGCGCGCTGATCGCAGCCGAGTGGTTCGCCCGCCGCGCCACGCAGCGCCTGCACGGGAATTGACCATGCTGCGGGTCGATCTCGAAAAGAAGCTCGGCGAGTTCGCGCTGTCCGCCTCCTTCACCGGCGAGGGCCGCGTCATCGGCCTGTTCGGCGCCTCCGGCGCGGGCAAGAGCTCGCTGGTCAACATGATCGCCGGCCTGCTGCGACCCGATCGCGGCACCATCGTAATCGACGGCGAGACCGTCGACGACACCGCGGCCGGCATCCACGTGCCGACCTGGCGCCGCCGCATCGGCTACGTCTTCCAGGACGCGCGCCTGTTTCCGCATCTCAGCGTCGCGCAGAATCTCGATTATGGGCGACGGATGAACGGTCTCGTGCCGGATCAGACGCAGCACAAGCGCATCGTCGATCTGCTCGACATCGGCGCCCTGCTGGACCGTCGTCCCGGGAAACTCTCCGGCGGCGAGCGCCAGCGCGTCGCGCTCGGCCGCGCGCTGCTGTCGAAGCCGCGTCTCCTGCTGCTCGACGAGCCGCTCGGCGCGCTCGACGAGGGTCGTAAGCTCGAGATCCTGCCCTATCTGGTGCGGCTGCGCGACGAGGCCAACGTGCCGATGGTCTATGTCAGCCACGACGCCGCCGAGCTGCGCCAGCTCGCGACCCAAATCGTGATGCTGAAGCAGGGACGGGTCACGAGCTTCGGCGGGGTGAAGATGCTGACGTAGAACCGCAGCCCGGCTGGAGATGCCGCAGCCCGGAAGGAGCGAAGCGCAATCCGGGCCAGGTACAGCTACCAGCCGCGGTCGACATTGCGGACCTCGCCGGTCCGGGCATCCACATCGACTTCCATCCAGCGCCCGGTGCGATCGCGGCCTTCGATCTGCCATTCATCGCCGAGGAACTGGGTGTGAGAGACCGTCATGACGCCGATATCGGCCGCGACATCGAGCGCGACCTGCATCGAGATCTGGTCGCCGGTGTCATAGGCCATCGCCGGCGCAGCCGATCCGAGACCGATCGCGACGATGGCAGGGAAGATGAGGCTTCGCATGGAACTGCTCCTGTCAAAGACGTTGACCGTCACGCGAAGAACGAGGGACGCCGCGGAGCGTTCCGGATACCCAGGTCACAAAGCCGCGCAAATCTTCGGCGGATGCGGCGATTTGGTGGCGGATTTCCCGCTCCGTCATTCCGGGGCGCCCGAAGGGCGAACCCGGAATCCATCTCGCCCCTCGTTCAGAGGATAGATGGATTCCGGGTTCGCGCTGTCGCGCGCCCCGGAATGACGAGAAGAGGCTAGACCCCCGCGACCGACGTCCACAAATCCGCAAGCTTCTTCCGCAGTGCCTGGGTGCGCGTCAGCGGTGGCGGCGTTTCGTCTTCTTCCGGCAGGCGCAGGCCGACGACGTTGACCCTGCCGCCGGAGATGCTGCGGGCGACCAGCACGATCTCGTCCAGCGGCAGCTCGGCGCCTTCCTTCGGCGCGCGGTCGAGATGGACGTCGAAATAATCGGCGAGCGTGAGCTTGCCCGCATCATCGCTCACCGTGACGCCGTAGATTTCGGCAAGCTCGGCAAGAGTGTGCTCGCCGGAGACCATGAAGTCGCCGAGCAGATGCGGATCCGGCGCCGAGCTCGGCTGCATGTCGACGAAGAAGCGGTCGAGCGCCTCGGCCTTTTCCGGCGGCGCGAGCAGGTAGATGTAGTCGCCGGGCGCGACCGGGTCGGCTTCCGTCGGCGTCAGGATGCTCTCGTTGCGGATCACCAGCGTCGGCTTGGACCAGGACGGGATCAGGCCGCGGCGGAAATACAGGCTCTTGGGCCGCACCGGATAACCGACCAGCTGCTGCTCGAGCTGGCCGGGCAGATCCAGTTCGACGCGACGCGGCCCGCGCTCGGCGCGCGGCAGCGCCACGTGCAGCCTGCGCGCGGCCGGCGCCAGGGTCCAGCCCTGCAGCAGCAGCGAGATGATGACGACGACGAAGGCGACGTCGAAATAGAGATAGGCCTTGGACAGGCCGACCAGCATCGGGATCGACGCCAGGAAGATCGCGACCGCACCACGCAGGCCGGTCCAGGCGATGAAGATCTTCTCGCGCCAGTTGAAGCGGAACGGCGCAAGGCACGCGAACACCGCGATCGGCCGCGCGACCAGCATCAGCACGAGCGCGACGGCGATCGCCGGCAGCACGCTGGAGCCGAGCCGGCTCGGGGAGACCAGCAGGCCGAGCAGCACGAACATCACGATCTGCGCCAGCCAGGTCGCGGCGTCGAGGAAAGCCACCACCGAATTATGCGCGCGCGTCGGCCGGTTGCCGATGATGATGCCGGCGAGATAGACCGCAAGGAAGCCGGAGGCGTGCATGATCTGCGAGCCGCCGAAGATGACGAGCGCTGCCGTGGTCACGAATGGCGCGTGCAGACCCTGCGGCAGAGCAACCTGGTTGAGGGCGATGACGACGAGACGCCCGCCGATGACGCCGACGATGGCGCCCAGCACCGCCTCCTGCACGAACTCCATCAGCACGTGGCCGGGCGAGCTCGACCCCAGTGAGATGTATTCGACCAGCATCAGCGTGAGGAAGATCGCGAAGGGATCGTTGGTGCCGGATTCCGCCTCCAGCGTCGCGCCGACGCGCGGGCGCAGGCGCAGGCCCTGGGTGTGCACCAGCAGGAACACCGCGGCTGCATCGGTCGAGGCCACCACGGCGCCGACCAGCAGCGACTCCGTCCAGTTGAGATCGAGCGCGTATTTGGCGAAGGGCGCCGTGATCAGCGCGGTCAGCAGCACGCCGGCGGTCGCCAGCACCACGGACGGTGCCAGCACGGTGCGGATGCTGGCAAAGCGCGTCCGGAGGCCACCGTCGAACAGGATCAGGGCGAGCGCCACCGAGCCGACCAGATAGGTGGTGCGCACGTCGTCGAACTGGAGCCGCCCGGGGCCGGAATCGCCCGCGAGCATGCCGATTGCGAGGAAGACCAGCAGCAACGGCGCGCCGAAGCGGAGCGCGAGCAGGCTCGACAGGATGCCGGCCATGACGAGGACCGCGCCGAGCAATATGGCGAGGCTGACGGAGTCGAGGGAAGCCATCCACCTTCCGGGTCAAAACAGCTGGAATGGCATCCTTATCGTCGGCAGACTCGCGCGCCAACCCATTTTCTCCGGCTCGCGGCAATCTGCCCGTATTATACGGCCTTAACCTCCATCACATGCCGGTGTATCGATGGCCCGGCCGCGCCCCTTGTGGGATTCTGCGGCGCCCTCGAATCAAATCCTCCCACCTGCTTCCCGACGAGACCGATGGACATGGACCTCAAAGACTTCATGGAGTTCGTGCAGACCACCGCGCGCAGCGTCGGGGCGGAAGTCTCCTCACCGTGGTTCTATCTGCAGTTCGGTCTCATTCTGGCTGCGGCCGGCATCGCCTATGCCGCGGAGACCGCCATTCGCAGCCGCGTGGACATGACCTCCCTGGCGATACGCTGGCCGCTGCCGCTCCGCCACTTCGCCCGGGTGATGATCTCCAGCGCCTCGACGGCGGTGTTCACCCTGCTCGTCATCGTCTCCCGCTTCGTGATGTACCACGCGACCTGGCCGAGCCGCTCCTATCTCTTGATGGTCGCGGCGAAGATGGGACTGGCCTGGCTGGTGATCCGGCTGGTGACCTCGGTTCTGCGCAACGCCTTCATCGTCAAGCTGGTGTCGATCACGGCGTGGTTCGTCGCCGCGCTATCCATCCTCGGCCAGCTCGACGGGGCCGTCGATCTGCTCGATTCCTTTGCGATCGTGCTCGGCGGCCTCAGGCTGACCCCACTGCTGGTCCTCAAAGCCGGCGCGCTGCTCCTGATCGCGCTCTGGGCCACCAACATCGCGAGCAATTTCGCCGAGAGCCGGATCAATTCGACCACCGACCTGACACCGTCGGTGCAGGTGCTGCTGGTCAAGATCATCCGGATCGGACTTCTGACCGTCGCCATCGTCATCGCGCTCGGCGCGGTCGGCATCGACCTTTCGGCACTCGCGGTGTTCTCCGGCGCGGTCGGCGTCGGCATCGGTATCGGCCTGCAGAAGATCGTCGCCAACTTCATCTCGGGGATCATCCTGCTCGCCGACAAATCGGTGAAGCCCGGCGACCTCGTCACCATCGGCGACAATACCGGTCGCATCAGTGCGATGAAGACGCGTTATATTTCCGTCGCCGCCGGCGACGGCCGCGAGTTCCTGGTGCCGAACGAGGATCTGGTGACGCAGAAGGTCGTCAACTGGACCTATACCGACAAGAACACGCTGGTGAAGATCGCCTTCGGCACCAATTACGATGCCGATCCGAAATTGGTCTGCAAGCTTGCGGCCGAGACCGCAGAAGCCCATCCGCGCGCGCAGAAGGGCAAGCCACCGACCTGCCTGCTGGCCGAGTTCGCCGAAGCCGGGATGAAGTTCTCGCTGACCTTCTGGATCGCCGACCCCGACGGCATGGACAAGGTCAAAAGCGACGTGATGCTCTCGCTATGGGACGCCTTCAAGCGGGAGGGCATCCGGGTTCCCTACCCGGTCCGGGAAATCCGCATCCGCGGCGGCGCGCTGCCGGTGGAAACCACCGTAGAAGTCCCGAATTAGGCCCGCTTTCGGGCGCAAGGACGAAGCTCGGCTTGCATGAAGGCAGGCAATCATTAAATTAGGGCCTGAAATCAAGCCTTTCCACCGACATCGAGATCAGCCCGAAAAGACCGCACAAGCATGAGCTACGTCGAAGCCACCGAGACCTCCCTGCGCAAGACCGGACAGATCAAGCTGCATGGGCCGGCCGCCTTTGCCGGCATGCGCAAGGCGGGCGCGCTGGTGGCCAAGTGCCTCGACGAGCTCACCGACATCGTCGGGCCCGGCGTGCCGACCTCCAGAATCGACGAATTCGTCCGCGACTTCGCCTTCAGCCACGGTGCCTATCCGGCGACGCTGATGTATCGCGGCTACCGCTACTCGACCTGCACCTCGCTCAATCACGTGGTCTGCCACGGCATGCCCGGCGACCGTCCGCTGAAGGAAGGCGACATCGTCAACATCGACGTCACCTTCATCGTCGACGGCTGGTACGGCGATTCCAGCCGGATGTATGCGGTCGGCCCGATCGCCCGCAAAGCCGAGCGGCTGATCGAGGTGACCTATGAAGCGATGATGCGCGGCATCGCCGCGGTGAAGCCCGGCGCCACCACCGGCGACATCGGCCACGCCATCCAGAGCTTCGTGGAGCCGCAGGGCATGAGCGTGGTGCGCGATTTCTGCGGCCACGGCCTGGGCCGCATGTTCCACGACGAGCCGAACATCATTCATATCGGCCGGCCCGGCGAAGGCGTGCAGCTCAAGCCCGGCATGTTCTTCACCATCGAGCCGATGATCAATCTCGGCAAGCCGCATGTGAAGATCCTCTCCGACGGCTGGACCGCCGTCACCCGCGACCGCTCGCTGTCGGCGCAATTCGAGCACTCCGTCGGC
The DNA here is from genome assembly GCF_045571495.1 of Bradyrhizobium centrosematis. Classification (NCBI taxonomy): domain Bacteria; kingdom Pseudomonadati; phylum Pseudomonadota; class Alphaproteobacteria; order Hyphomicrobiales; family Nitrobacteraceae; genus Bradyrhizobium; species Bradyrhizobium centrosematis. The sequence continues at coordinate 853,159 of NZ_CP120703.1, read as the reverse complement.
GTCACGGCGACGGGCGTGGAGATCTTCACGCTGTCGGAGCGGCACGGCGAGAAGCAGATCGGGTCGTAATATCCCTGTCATTCCGGGGCGCTGCGTAACAGCGAACTATGGTGCGCCCTTGCGCAGCTGAGAATCTCGAGATTCCGGGCTCGCTCGCTGACGCGAGCGCCCCGGGATGAGAACCAAACGGCTATCGCCGGCGGCGGAATGACGACGGCGGCCGCTTGTAGGTCGCGGCAAAGGCATCGTTGAACCTGCGAATACTGCCGAAGCCGGCCGCAAACGCAATCTCCGCCAATGTCATCTCGGTCTGGTCGATCAGGCGCTTGGCTTCCTGCACGCGGCGGGTCGCCGCGATTTCGCTCGGGCTTGCGCCGGCATGCCGCATGAACAGGCGGAGCAGGTGACGCGGTCCGACCCCCAAAGCTTCCGCAAGCTTCGTCATGGTCGCGCGATCGAGAAAGCCGTCATTGATCAGGCGCATGCCGCGCGCGACGGTGGTTGCCGTCCCCATCCAGGCCGGCGAGCCCGGCGCGGTTTCCGGCCGGCAGCGCAGGCACGGGCGAAAGCCGGCCCGCTCGGCGGCCGCCGCGGTCGCATAGAAGGTGACGTTCTCGGAGCGGGCGGGACGCACCGGACACACCGGCCGGCAATAGATGCGCGTCGAGCGCACGCCGGAGAAGAACAGGCCGTCGAAAGCGCGCGCACGCGCAAGGCGCGCCCGATCGCAGGTTGCCCAGTCGAGATGCGGTGGCAGCGTCTGCCGAAGTGCCGGGCCTGTCGTCATGGCGAAATCATAGTTTCAAGGCGCCCCGCCGAGTAGCTGAAATCGGACTCGACCGGGCGATGAGGTCCGAATTCAGCCAGCCTGCAGCGCCGCTCCGGATCATGGTCTCGATAGATTCCGGAGCAGATCGCATGAGCACACAGGCGCAACAGATGACATCAGGGCAAACCCGTCTGGCGTTCGAGATCGGGCTCCTGCTGCTTCTCGCCCTGATCTGGGGCAGCTCATTCACGCTCATCAAGGTCGCGCTTCCGACGATCCCGCCCTTCACCATGGTCGCGGCGCGGGTGACGATCGCGGCCGCTCTCCTGATCCTGATCGCGCTCGCGCAAGGACACGTCCTGCCGCGCCGGGGACCGGTGTGGGCGGCATTCCTCGTGCAGGGGCTGCTGCAAAGCGCGCTGCCATTCACCCTGATCAGCTGGGGCGAAACGCATATCGCAAGCGGTCTCGCCGGCGTGCTCAATGCGACCCCGCCAATGTTCGTGCTGGCGGTCGCGATGTCGACCGGACGCGGGCGAGAGGCAATCAGCGGCCGCAGGATCATCGGTGTTGCGCTGGGTCTGGCGGGCGTCGCCCTGACCATGCGGGTTGACGCGCGCTCCGGGATCGGCACTGACGCGCCGCTGGCGCAGGCCGCCGTCCTGGGCGCCAGCCTCTGCTACGCGCTCGCACCGATCTGGGGGCAGCGGTTCGCAGGCCTTCCCGCGGTCGTCACGGCCGCCGGCGCGATGAGCTGCGCCGCGGCCCTGATGCTGCCCATCGCCGCGATCCTCGATCGGCCCTGGACACTGGCGCCGACGATACAGGCGATCACGGCGGTGCTCGGCCTTGCGATCGTCTGCACCGCGTTCGCCATGGTGATCTATTTCCGCCTGATCCATACGCTTGGCCCGCTCGGCACGACGAGCGGCAGCTACCTGCGCGCCGGCTTCGCCGTGGCGCTTGGGACCACACTCCTTGGCGAAAGCTTCACCTGGTCGATGCTGGCCGGCATGACGCTCATCGTCCTCGGGGTCATTGCGGTGACCGCTCCCATACGGAAGCCGTGAGGGACTACAATTGTCGGTTGAGAAATTCTCCCAGCAGGCGAACCAACGAGATCACCTTGGCGTATTTAGAATCGGTCGAAATTAGAATCGCTCGAAGAGCGAGACCGGCCCGAGCACGACACGCAAGGCGTCTTGTTGCCTAACTGCCTAGTTTTCCTGGTTGTTAGCGCGGCGGCCCGAGCGCCGCCCGGATTCACCTCGGCATTTGTTAGATCGATTCCGAACTGAGACCTATTGTCACATGTGCGTGCTTCACTGTAGCCGGGCCCCAGGCTTTTCTTTGATGGGGACAGCAGTGAAGCGCTTCATGGGACCAATCTGCGCGGCAGCCGCGATGCTGTGCGCTTGCCAGGCACATGCCGGAGAATCACCGTTCGGCTGGATCTACACCGCCGATCTGCATCCTCAAGGGACCGGCGAATACGAGCACAAGTCCTTTCTGCAATCCGGCCAATCGCAGGGGCAATACCACTATTTGCAGAACAAGGAAGAGATCGAGTGGGGCGTCACGGACCGGCTGCAGCTGTCCGGCTATTTCAACTGGAGTTATGCCAACGCCTTTCGAAACGGCTTTGACGGCGCCACCGGAGGTCCGGGGGTCAGCCAATTCCTCGATGCCTCGTTCGATCCCTATTCGCGTTACGAGAAGACGCGTTTCGACTCGGTCGCGCTCGAGGCGATCTACCAGGTTCTCAATCCCGTCACCGATCCGATCGGTCTTGCGCTCTACATCGAGCCCGAGATCGGGCCGAAGGAAAAGGAACTCGAATGGCGGGTCATCCTCCAGAAGAACTTCCTGGACGATCGTCTCATTGCAGCGATCAACATCATGGGCAAGCACGAGCGCGAGGTCTATGCCGACGGCTCGATCGAGCGAGCTTCGCCGATCGATGTGACATTCGGCATGTCGTATCTGGTGATGCCGAACTGGATGATCGGCTTCGAGACGCGCATCCACAACGAATTCACCGGATACTGGTTTAACAACCCCGAGCATTCCGCATTCTTCGCCGGACCTGTCATCCACTACGGCCAAAAGGAATTCTGGTGGACGCTGGCCTGGCGCCATCAGCTGCCGATGGTCATCACCTACAACGAGGACCAGGCGGCGGTGGTGAAGCACGGACGCATCTATGGCGACGAGCACGCACGGGACGAGGTGATGTTCCGGCTCGGCGTGCCGTTCGCCGTGAAGTGAGCTCCGGGGTTTCGAGGCACACCCATGAAGTGGACACCATTCCTCACCGCGCCGGCAGCGATCGTTCTGATCGCACCGGCGAGCGCCAACGTGTACATGAGTGAGCAGCAGGCGATGCAGGCGATCTTTCCCGGCGCGTCGTTTTCGCCCGCCGGCAAGGCCGGCGTGTTCCGCGCGTCCTCCGGCGGCTTCGTCGTGATCGACCGCGTGCTCGGCAAGCACGAATACATCAAATACGCCGTCGGGGTCACCGCCAGCGGGACCGTCAAGAGTATCGAGATCCTCGAATACAACGAATCTTATGGCTACGAGGTTCGCGAGGCTTCGTGGCGATCGCAATTCGTCGGCAAGAACGCAAGCTCGCCGCTGCAGCTCAATGTCGACATCAAGAACATCAGCGGCGCGACTTTATCGTGCAAGCACATCACCGATGGCGTGCGGCGCGTGGTCGGGCAGTTGCAGAGCTTGAAGGGACAATAGCGATGAGACGGGCACGACCGCTGCTGGGCACAATCGTCGAGATCGATGTCGACGGCCTCGCGCAAGCCGCTGCCGAACCGGCCATTGCCGCCGCTTTCGAGGCGATATCATTGGTTCAGCGCCTGATGAGCTTCCACGACGCAGATAGCGACGTCGGGCGCATCAACCGCTCAGCGCTCGGCGCCTCCGTGACCGTCCACCCCTGGACCGCACGCGTTCTGCGCCACGCCCAGGCATTTCATGCCGCAACCGATGGTCTGTTCGACTGCACGGTCGGCTACGAACTCATACGGCGTGGACTGTTGCCTGCCGACGGTCTCGACCACGTCTCGCAAAGCGGCTTCGGCGCGGTGCGTCTGTCCGTCGATCAATCCGTGTGCCTGACCGCGCCGGTGGCAGTCGATCTCGGCGGGATAGCCAAGGGCTACGCAGTGGATCGCGCCATTGCAACGCTTCGCGCGGCAGGCATCCGACGTGCGAGCGTCAATGCCGGGGGCGATCTGCGCGTCATGGGCGAGACCGACCAGCCGATCTATGTGCACATTCCGAGCGGCGGCCTGGTACCAGTCGGATCCTTGCGTAACGGCGCCATCGCGACCTCCTCCTCGTTCGCTACCGTCGATCGAATGAGAGCGCCGCAATCGCCCGGCTCTCCACCGGACAAACGAGCCTATTCGGTCGTGGCCCCAAGCTGCGTCATCGCGGACGCACTGACAAAGGTTCTCGTCCAGACCGGCAACCCGCGGCATCCCTGCTTCGACCGTTTTGGCGCGACGGCGTTGATCAGCGGCGATAACCTCCAATCGGTGGCGGCCTAGTCCATGCGCCTCGGTGTCGTTCAAAAGAGCGTCGTCTGGACCACAATCGTCGTTGTCGCGCTGACCGGCCTTGCCTGGTTCATTCTGCACGATCTCGTCGAGACCGAGCGTGGTGAAGCGCAACGGCTGCTGCTGACGCTCCACGGCATCTCGGCCTACGCCACGCTGATCGTGATGGGCTCGCTGCTGCCGCTGCACGTTCGTTCAGGCTGGCATCGGCGGCGCAAGCGATGGACGGGCGGCACCACGCTTGCCGCGCTCGTGCTGCTCGCCATGACAGGCCTTGTTCTCTACTATGGCGGCGAGGAGACGCGGGAGACAGCCCGGTGGATCCATATCGGGATTGGGATTGCCTGCACGGCGCTGTTTCCCGTCCATGCGATGCTTGCGAGAGCGGTCAGGCGTAGCACCGACAGGGCCGCGTCGCCTCAGGAGGGGGCGGCCGAGAGCCGACCTCGACTTGCACCCGCATCAATCGGCCGACGTTAAGCAAGGACTCCCACGCGAAAGCCCCACTTGCCGACTACAATTGTCGGTTGAAAAATTCCCTGGACAAGGCGATGCTGGCGGCCGATGCCCGCCAAGCCGGACCACGACAAGAGCAAGCCTGACGAGACGCCGCACTATCACGGCCATCGCGAGCGGCTGCGCGAGCGCTTCTACAGTGCCGGCGCCGACGCGCTGAGCGATTACGAGCTGCTCGAGATGGCGCTGTTTCCGGCATTGCCACGACGCGACACCAAGCCGCTGGCGAAGGCCCTGATCAAGATCTTCGGCTCATTCGCCGAGGTCGTGCATGCGCCGGTGGCGCGCCTGCGCGAGGTGGACGGCATCGGCGAATCGGCGATCAACCAGCTCAAGCTGATTGCCGCCGCCGCGAGCCGCGTGACCAAGGGCGAGGTCAACGGCCGCAACGCGCTGTCGTCCTGGAACGAGGTGATCGACTATTGCCGCTCCAGCATGGCGTTTGCCGACAAGGAGCAGTTCCGCCTGCTCTTCCTGGACAAGCGCAACCAGCTGATCGCCGACGAGGTGCAGCAGACCGGCACGGTCGACCACACCCCGGTCTATCCGCGCGAGGTGATCAAGCGCGCGTTGGAATTATCGGCGACCGCGCTGATCCTGGTGCACAACCACCCCACTACCCTCTATTCGATCACGCTGGATCACGCTTGATCCCTCTAAAACACCTATAAAAATAGTGCTTTTCTCACGTTGCGCACTGGGGGCGGCTATGGCAAATTGGGAGCGGTTAGAGGGATAGCGAACGGCCTTCCGCTCCCAGCAAACGATCCCCGTTTTTCCCCGACCGATCCCAGTTGCGGAACAGAAGAAATGCCATGCCAAGCCTGACTGATACCGCGATCCGACACGCGCTGAAGCGCGTCGAACTCAGCCGGAAACAAGAAAACCTCGCAGATGGTGAAGGCCGCGGCACCGGCCGACTTCTCCTCGTCCTCAAGCCGATGCCGAAGCGTGTGACCGCAGACTGGATGGCGCAGCAATGGCGCGACGGCAAACGCGCTAAAAAGAAGCTTGGCGCTTATCCGTCGACGTCCTTGGCTCAGGCGCGCGATATCTTCAAGCGCGACTACGCCGATGTGATCCAGAAAGGCCGCAGCATCAAGATCGCAACGGATACTCGTCCCGGCACCGTCGCTGATCTGTTTGAGGGCTATGTTGCGTCGCTCAAGGCCGCCGGCAAACCGTCCTGGAAGGAGACAGAGAAGGGCCTCAACAAGATCGCTGGAACGCTCGGGCGCAACCGACTGGCTCGTGAGATCGAGTCTGAAGAGATCGTCGAACTTATCCGGCCGATCTACGAGCGTGGCGCCCGCTCGATGGCCGATCACGTGCGATGTTACATCCACGCGGCCTATAGTTGGGGGATGAAATCCGACAACGATTATCGGAATACATCCCCGCGCCGCTTCCGTATCCCATTCAATCCGGCCTCGGAAATTCCGACCGAACCTAAGGTCCAGGGCACGCGCTGGCTCAATGAAGAAGAGTTCGTGCAACTCTATCGCTGGCTGGAATGCCCCGATACGCCGGTTCATCCCTCCTATCCTCGCGCCGTGCAGCTCATCATGCTGACTGGTCAACGCGTCGAGGAAATCGCGCGCCTGCATGTCGATCAATGGGATGCGCCGGAGAATATTATCGATTGGTCCAAGACCAAAAACCTTCAGCCGCACGCTGTTCCAGTGCCATCGATCGCCGCCGAATTGGTTGAGTCGATCAAGCCAAATAAGTACGGCTGGTTCTTTCCCTCAGCGAAGGACCCATCCAAGCCCGTGAGCCACGGTACGCTCTATAGCTTCGTTTGGCGTCAGCGGGACCGCGGCGTGATCCCCTACGCAACAAATCGGGACCTCCGGCGAACCTTCAAGACCCTGGCCGGCAAGGCCGGCGTGTCCAAAGAAATTCGAGATCGTCTGCAAAATCATGCGCTCCAGGACGTCAGCTCCAAGAACTATGATCGCTGGCATTACATGCCCGAGAAGCGCGCGGGAATGGCAAAGTGGGACAAATTCGTGCGCGCTATGCTGGCGAAGAAGCGCTTGAAGGTGGCCGCGTGAGCAAGCGACCTTCCAAATCCCTCTCGGCCCGAAAAGGGGCCAAGCCAACGACCGAAATTGACGCCCAAAGCTATTCGGCGTTCGTCAGCGACCTTAAACGGAAGATCGCGGAGGCGCGGCATCGTGCCGCTCTCTCGGTGAACCGTGAGCTGATCCAGCTTTATTGGAATATTGGACGCGATATCCTCGCGCGGCAGGACCGGGAGGGATGGGGCACCAAGGTCATCGATCGTCTAGCCGACGACCTTGACCGAGCCTTCCCTGAGATGACCGGGCTCTCGGCCCGAAACCTGAAGTATATGCGTGCCTTCGCGGAGGCGTGGCCGGATGGCGGATTTGTGCAACAGGTTGTTGCACTTTTGCCTTGGGGCCATAACGTCCGCCTGCTGGATGCAGTCAAGGCGCCCGAGGAGCGCGCTTGGTACGCCCGCCAAGCGATTGAACACGGATGGAGCCGCAACGTCCTCATCCATCAGATCGATAGCAACCTGTTCGCGCGCCAGGGCAGCGCGCTCACAAATTTCTCCCGGACCCTGCCAGCCGAGCAATCGGAGCTCGCCCAGCAGATCCTGAAAGACCCCTACACTTTCGACTTTCTGTCGCTCGGCCCCGAGATGCTCGAGCGCGATCTCGAACGTGGGCTGATCGAGCACCTCCGGTCGCTCATCCTCGAACTCGGTAAGGGCTTCGCCTTCGTCGGCAGCCAGTATCATCTCGAGGTCGCCGGCCAGGACTACTATCTTGACCTGCTCTTTTATCACCTTCGGTTGCGCTGTTTCGTGGTGATCGAACTGAAGATCGAAGACTTCAAGCCCGAATTCGCAGGGAAGATGAACTTTTACCTCTCGGCTGTCGACGACCAACTCCGGCACAAGGACGATCGGCCAACGATCGGCATCATCCTCTGTAAGGGCCGCAACAAGGTGATTGTCGAATATGCTCTACGCGACGCGATCAAACCGATAGGTGTAGCGCAATATCAGCTCTCCCCCACACTGCCGCCCCAGCTTCAGAAGGACCTGCCGACTGCCGAGGAGTTCGCTCGAGAATTTCCGCTCATGTCTGTGGTCAAGATGCGCATGGAGATCGAGAGGGCTCTGCGCGACCTCATGGCCAACCACGGCCTTGCTCCAACTCGACCGACCGGCCTCAGCAACATGCTGGGCGAACTGCATCGTCGCGGCCTCGCCCCCGCTGGTACCGCGCAGCTTCTGGACTCCCTGCGGGTCATGAACGAAGCCGCACATGGTATGGACGTCGACCCGGCGACCGCGCAGCGAGCCGTCGATGCCGGCACGGTTTTTCTGGCGGAACTTCGAAACATGGGTGGAAACGGCTCCCTTGACGGCGAATCATCATGATCCATGACCTGTTCCTTCGCCGTTACCCTCAGCAGATCTATTGGGGCGATCGGCCGACCGCTGAGATTCACCAACTCTTCGTTCAGGTTGCACACATCATCTTCGGCGACCTTGTTGAGCCTTTGCAGCTCAACGATGACTTCTTCAAACGCGCGCACGACGCGCTCGCACGCGAAACAGGACGCGGGCGTCTCTACGACGCGCCGTCCTGGGACGCCGCTTGCGGGGAATTCCTGACCGAGGTGTATGACCTATGGAAGGATCGTCATGGGACCGCAGACACCTTTCTAAAAATGCGTCTCAGCTTAGTCGAGCTGCTCTTCCGTTTGGCGGAGGAGCGCGCTCGCGAACTCAGCCGAGCTGCCCCAGATGCAATCTCTCAGGCCGCACGCGCCGTGGATGAGCTAAACAGTCGCTTCCGACAGGCCCGGATGGGGATGCACTATCACAACGGGATCCTGCAGTTTGCGCGAGACGAGCTGACTGAGACGCGCATCGCGGAGCCCTGCTGGGCGTTACTGCGGGACGCGAAATGGGCAAACGTCGATCGCGAGCTGAAGGAAGCGATCGAGCACGCTGATGGGCGGCGCCAGGATGCAGCCTTTTATGCGGCAAAGGCGCTCGAAAGCACTATCAAGATCATATCCGACGACAAGGGCTGGTCGACGGGCCGCGAGCGTGGCGCCGCCAACTACATCGACAATCTTGTCAGCCAGCAGAACGGACGGGTCATCGCCCCTTGGGAGGGGGATCTGTTGAAGGCCTACTTCATTCACGTTCGGAATCCGCATGGCCATGGCGCGGGGAGCCAACCACCTCCCGCCTTGACGCCCCACCAAACAGATTGGGCTATTGAGACGGCGATGGCATGGATCAAGAACCTGGTTCGCCGCACCTGATTAAATCGGCTTGCGTAGTTCACAGCTCGCCCCCACCCTCAAGCGCGCGTGGATGACTATGGCATCCATGCCGCGCAAGCCGAGCCGAGCCAACCCGACCGGGGAGCCAACCTGGAAGCGGCAAGAACGGCGGAGCTGGGGGCGTGGGCGGAGTTGGGGCCAATCTGACAAACCGTGACAAGCCGGTCGATGCTCCAGGCAAGCAAGTCTGACACCAATCGGGGCACGTCAAGCCGGACGTTTTGCCACGACGCTAGCTCGCGACTGAATCACGGATCGGTGCTTCCGCATAAAGCGCGCCAGCTGCGTATAGGTCGCGGAGCTTCGAATGGACTGGTCGATCTCACCGTGCCACTGGGGCGCGTTCTCCAACTCAACAACCGAATCGACAAGCTTGTCTTCGACGATTTCGCGGGCCACGCCAACCAGCAAGTGCATGTTTATCGCGGCGGAGTAGATTTCGAGAAAATTCATAAACTCGACCAAGGCGTGACGCTGCTTAGCCGGATCGCCCTGCGCACCGGCAAGCGCGGTCTCCCGCTCGTTCATCGCCTTCATGAACTCTTGCAGGTGCTGCAGCGTGGCGGTCTTGCGACTGCGGTAGGTTTGATGCGCATTAAGTAACAGACCCGCAGCGGCCAGGAACGTGCCGGCCGCTTGCGCGTAAGGAAGCAGGCTTGACCAGGACAATTAGGTCTTCGGAGTGGATGCAGGGGAGGGTGCCGGCTGTGGGCTCTGCGCCGGAGCAGCCGGGCGACCGGCCAAAGCGGTGGCCAGATTAGAAGACGAGGCCCCGCGCTGCTCCAGCGATCCTCGGAGATTTGACGAGCTGACGCCGTTCAGGCTAGGGCTCGATTGCTTGGTGCCGGCGCCGCCGGGGCGGACGGACGTTCCGTATTCCTTGGTCATGCTTGCCTCTTATCGCCACTTTGCCGGGCTTCGGCGTGACGAACAACGAATCATCTGCAACGAGATCCATGATACCGGCTGGCAGCATCGCCTTGCTGCTTGAATTCGAGTTTTCATCGCTTTGCACCGCAGATCTCTGGGTGCCTGCGGGCCAGCATGAGAAATTAACCATTCAATTGAGACCTCCCGCAAGCGATACAGGTACGGGAGAACGCGTGAGACGATGCGTCACGCTCATTTAATACGGGTTCAGGGCTGATAATTTGGCCAGATGTGAGTCACCCTGCTCCGGGACTGTGAGAGAATTGCTGAGAACAACGGTTGACGCACCCGCAGCGCACTTAACCTGGTCGCCGACAATTTAATATGCCGGTTCATCGCGACAACCATCTGTGGCGACAATGAAGCATCTAGAGGAGCTTCTTAGAGACCCACCATGCCAACCAAGCGAAACCGCCTAGCGGTAAGGATATTTCGGCTCGTCGAAGGGGAGGCCGAAGGTTACTTTGCCATTTCGGTCTTCCTGATCATCGCCTTGGCCACGCTCGGTCTGGCGGCGTGGCGGCTTCACCAGTGATTATCGACATCTTTTCGGGAGTTGGGGTATTCTATCTCGGATCGGAGACGGGAGCATGAGAGCAAAACGCGCCAAGGTCCAGTCGCAGTCCCTGGCAAGCCGCATCGCCGGTATTTCCGCGCTCGGCTTCGGCGTGAGCTGGAAGGCGCCCGAACCGGAGCGCGTAGTCGTACGGGACGTAATCACGACCTTGGAAGACAAGCGAGCACTGTACTCCCAGGCTGTTTGGGAAGAACCCAGCCACGTCGTCCAATCCCTCCTTAAGATCCGAGATGAACTAACGAGCGGTCTCAAGCGTGTCGGTGACAATTCCCCGGCCAAGGATGCCTTTCGCATCATGCGGGCGTCCTGCCGGGATTTCCTAACGCTCACCAGCGCTAAGGTTTACGAAAACGACAAAGGAATGATGCGCGGCGACCACATGTGGGAGCAGGAGCAGTTCTTTATTGAGTTAGGGAAACTCCGCGCGGTCTTTGGTCAGCAGCTTGCCCTGCTCGGATACCTGTACGGCGTGGATATTGAAGAGAGCCTTGCAGCTATCCTTCCGCCGGAGGCTTCCTAGCGCTCGCTGTGAAAATTCGTGCCAGGGCATCGCGGGCGAAGATCCTATGACGATTGGGATGGTGATCGGGCTGATCTTGCTCCCCTTTGCTTGGGCGCTTCTGGCTGCTGCCAACAAAGCGCATCGCGCAGAAACAGGGGTGGACGCTCCCACTCGCACTGCTATGCGGAACATTCGCCGTAACGCGCGGCGGAAGGGGATCAGCGAAGAGCAGGTCTATGGGCAATGGCTGCAACGCCAGCAACGCCGGCCCTCCTCATCGGCGCCTCCGTCACTGCCTGGCGAATTCTCCTATTTCGCAGCGCCACCTCGATTGAAGACCGCACCAACAGCAGAAGAGCTGGCGCAAGATGAAGCCGACGCACCGCTGATGGCGCACGCCAAGGCGCGCAATCTACATCTCTATCGTCAATTCAGCGGCACCTATTATTTCGTCAATCTTGGAAGCGGCGGCACGTTGGTTCGCAATCCAGCCGATTCGTTGACCTACGACTTCTCCCGCGAAGAGGTCATTCGCTATCTCGGGCAGATGCCTGAGTAACCACCGCTTGCTTAGACAAGAGCTGACCCGCCTGCCGCTCCCGACATCTCGCAGTCGCTCCTCCTTGATGAAACACACTTAGGCAGGCTTTACGACAAGCTCGCCGGCGCCGGACTATTCTACGGGATGGTGTCGCGCCAGATCTTCTTGTCGTAGATCTTGTTGGCTGGACCGGCGCACGCGCAGGCAGCCCGATCCGCGTTCACGGATGCGTCGCATCCTCTCGATGCCCTTTCCTAAAGAACTGAAGTGCGTTGCCGCGCATGATCCGATCAATCAAGTCACGGGTGTCCTCAAGCGCAATCCAGCCTTCGGCGACCAATTGCGAGAGTGCCTGTGCGATTCCACGGCGCGCTACGAACGCATGGCCATAAATTGGCTCGACAGCGACATAGTCGCCGCCGAAGGTGAAGAGCTTGTTGGACGGAACCGCCATCAAAAACTCCTTCAGAAAGCGAACGCCCGCCACCGGATTGATAATCCATGCCCAACACATGTCGATCGCGGCGTTAGGGTAATGTTTGGCCAGCGCGATAAACTCGTGCTCGTATGGATAGCCGATATGCATTAAGACAAATCGGGTTTCCGGGAAATCCTGCAATAGACGGCAGACATCTGCGGCATTGCTGCGGGTACGATCGAGTTGCATCACGCCGTAGCCAGCCAAAACGCCGGTGTGCAGTTTGACTGGCAGGCCATACTCGCCAGCCTTGCCGATGCAATAGCGGAACAGATAATCTTGCAGCGCCTTGAGGTCGTCGGGACCGAGGGCATGTAATGCGCTAACCCTGTCGGCATGATGGGGAAATAGCCTTGACGCAAGCGCTTTGGTGACCGGTTCAAAATTGAGAGCGCGAGAATAGGCAATTTGCGATTTTACAGCCACCGCTTTGGCGCCGTATGTTGCAAAATAGAAGTCGATGATGTCGAGCCACTCATCGAGCGTCGCCGGGCGTCTACCGGTCTCAGCCTCCACCCACGCAAAATCAGCGGCGCTGCACCGGCACAATTGAAGGATGCTTATGTCGTGATCGAGTAACCCCGGCTGTTCGGTCTCCATAAAGATTCGCTGTAGCGAATTGACATGGCAGCCCTTGATGTTCGCCAGGTCGAAAATGCGCGCATAAAAGCCGGGCTGAACAGTTTCACGGTATTTCTCGGCGATGCGGGGCAGGCTCTCGGCGGTCAGATCGTCTTCACCGTAAACGCCCTGGAACGTATGGCGCAACGCCTGGGCGTAGCCGGTATGGCGGATGCGATCCCAAAAGGGGGCGATCAGCCGATATTTCTCCTGGCTCGTGAGATTCGGCCCGAGAAACTTTCGCAAGTCGGCTGCGGGCAGACCAGCGACCACAAGATCCTCAGCAGCATACGACCTGAAGAGATATGCCCAGTCGTTGCATGGCAACGTTCGTGGATGTATTGCTCCGGCAAGGCGCTGACTTTCCTCAATCAAGTGCCCATGGGTATCCACAAACGGCGTCTCTTCGACCCATTGTGCGATCTGCCGATCGGCGTCCGTCATCGCCTCCCAGCGAACGGCAACTTGACCTCTCATCTTGTAGACTCCCTTTGGTAAAGAAGGCAGTAGTGCGACTGCATGTGGCAATCGCAGTTAACGTTGGATCATACAGATGTGCGCCAACGTTTGCGGATCTCCTTGCGGGGGCGCCCTCACGGCACCGCTGCCAAGATCAGTGGTCGACGACATCACTAGGATGAGCCACACGCTCTTTCAGAGCGTCGGTCATTGGGAAGTCGAGGTTGATGTTCTTCGGCGGGATCGCCGCCATGAACCATTTGTCGTAGATCCTGGTGAACTCACCGGAAGCCATGAGCTTAGAGAGAACGTCGTCAACCATCTTTTTGAAGTCGGGATCATCCTTTGAGAACATCAGACCGTAATAGTAAATCGTGCCGTAGTTCGCCTTTAGGAAAGAGAGGTCAGCAGGCTTCGAATAGTCCGCCCTCATACCGGCCAGGAGAATATCGGCTTCCACCCACGCCGCCGCACGGCCGGTGGTCAGTAGCAGCAAGGATTCCGCGTGGTCTTTGGCTTGCGCGATCGTAAGGTTGAGACCGTCCTTCTGCGAAATGCCCTTGGCAATATCGAGAGCGTCGGAGCCTTGCGTGACGACAACGGTCTTTCCCTTCAAATCGCTCGGTGCATTGAGTCCGCTCGACGTCTTTGCGAGCCAGGCGGTTTGACTGGCGAAGGTTGAAACGCTGAATGAAACCTGTTGCAGACGCTGCTTGTTGCTAGCAGTGCCGCCGCATTCGATATCGATCGTGCCGTTCTGGATGAGCGGGATACGGTTCGACGAGTTGACCGGCGTGAGCTTTACCTGAAGGTCCGGAGTGCCGAGATCAGCTTTCAGACGATCGACGACATGCGCACACAGGTCCAGGGAAAAACCCACGGGCTGTTGGCCTGCACCGAGATAGGAAAACGGGATCGAAGCTTCGCGATAGCCAATGGTGATTGTCTTTTTCGATTTGATGTTGTCGAGCGTTGGGCCGGCCTGGGCCGTGGAGACCAGGAACACGGTAGCTACTGTCGCGGTAAGCAGTGCGAGCATTCTAGGCATAGAAATCCCTCTGGTTCAGGTGAGACGCGCTTTAGGGGAAGGCCGGGCAGACCGCGACCTCAGTGAATGATCTGATTGAGGAAGGCCTTCGCCCGTTCCGTGGTCGGCGCGCGAAAGAAGGTGATCGGATCACCTTCTTCCACGATTGAGCCGCGATCCATAAAGACCACACGATCCGCGACTTCGCGCGCGAAGCCCATTTCGTGCGTGACGCAAACCATCGTCATTCCGTCCTGCGCGAGCTCGACCATGGTGTCGAGGACTTCCTTGACCGTTTCCGGGTCGAGGGCGGAAGTGGGTTCGTCGAACAGCATGATCTTGGGTTGCATACACAAGGCGCGCGCTATAGCGACACGCTGCTGCTGTCCGCCCGACAGTTGCGCGGGATATTTCTCGGCCTGATCGTTGATCCGGACTTTCCTCAGCAGCATCATCGCCCGGTCATGCGCTTCAGACTGAGAAAGACCTCTGACCTTCATGGGCGCCAGCATGCAATTTTCGACCACCGAGAGATGCGGAAACAGGTTGAAGCTCTGAAAGACCATTCCCACTTCGCAGCGGACGCTGTTGATATCGCGAACCCGATCTGTCAGTTCGATTCCATCGACGACTATCCGGCCGGAATCGTGCTTTTCGATATGATTGATGCAGCGGATCAGCGTCGATTTCCCTGAACCTGACGGCCCACAGAGCACAATCTTTTCTCCTTTTGCGACGTTGAGGTTGACGTCGCTCAGGGCACTGAAGCTGCCGAACCGCTTGACGAGGTGCTCTACGATAACCATCGGAAGCAGGTCGGCTGAGCAAACTGCGCGTTCTTGCTGCATGCTGGTCTCCAAGTTGTAGAGCCCAAGGAACGATGGGCTATCAGATAACCGATTGACTATCGGTTTGCCCCTGCGATCGCGTACCTCTTGCGGAGCGACGCGACGAACTGGGACGCAGCGGAACTTATGATGAGATAAACGACGGCCACGGCGAGGTACATCTCGACCAGGCGACCGTTGAGCTGCGCGAGTTTCGAAGCCGCGCCAAGGAGATCGGTGAGCGATAGAACGTAGACGAGGGACGTATCCTGAAACAGAATAATGGTCTGGCTCAGTATGATTGGGCTGGCGACCCGGAACACCTGTGGCAGGACGACGTGGCGATACGCATCGAAGGACGACAGGGCGAGCGCCTGACAAGCCTCGAATTGTCCTTTGTTCACGGCACGCAACCCGACCCGGATGATTTCCGAATAGTAGGCCGCCTCGAACAGACCGAAGGTGATGAACGCTGTATAGGTGGCACCGACCGGAATTGGACGACCATTGCCTGACAGGTGCCCCAGAACGATGGGCACCAGGAAGAAGAACCAGAACAAGACGAGGATGAGCGGAATCGATCGCATTAGAGCAACGTAGCCACGGACGATCTGGCTCAGAATACGGACCTCGAAGTGCTGTACGAGGGCGAAGAGCGTTCCCAGAATCATTCCGATCAGGAAGGCCGCAGCCGTCAAGGAAAGCGAGAACAGCAATCCTGACCATAGATAAGGCCATGCCTGCCCGATAATCGAGAAATCGAGGCTGTTCATTTCGCGACCTCCATGCTGCCAGGCAGGGATCGTTCCAGCTTCACGTCGTCGATATCCGACCCCACGGCCTCCTTAGCCGGAGCGGTCCCGGGAATGCGCACCGCTTTGTCGATGAGCATCATCGTCTGGTAGGCGATCAGAGCCAAAGCGAGATAGATGAGCGTGGCGGCGCCGAATGCCGTGAAGGTTTGGAACGTAGCATCGCTGATTTGGCGGGCTTGAGCGGTCAGTTCCATCAAGCCTATGGTCAGAGCAACGGATGTATTCTTGTAGATGCCCATCACCTCGCTTGTCAGGCTTGGCACGATAATGCGCAGCCCTTGCGGGAGGATGATATGACGATAGGTCAGGTATCCGCTCAAGCCGAGTGCGGCAGCTGCTTCGACTTGTCCCTTGGGTAACGCTTCGATGCCGGCGCGAACCTGTTCTGCGATGCGCGCGGCGGTGTACAGGCTCAGGCACCACAAGGCCGGAAAGAAAGATCCCCAAGGCGGAGGTATCTGCTTTATCCAGTCACCCATGGTGCCAGGAAGGAGCTCGGGAAGGACGAAGTACCAAAGAAACATCTGCACGAGGACGGGAATATTCCGGAAGATCTCGACATAGATTCGAGCTAAGGCCCTGAAGACGGGGTTCTGCACGGTTCGACCTATGCCGACGACGATACCGACCGCAAAGGCAAGCCACCAACCAAAGAAAGCAAGCGCCAAGGTCCAACCAAGGCCCGAGAAAAGCCAATCGATGTAGCGCTGGCCATCCGTGGTCTGTTCAAAAAGAACTCCGAACATCGCGAGCCTCACGATTGCGGGTCAAGGATGAGGTGTCTAAGCGGCCCTGAATGATTTCTTTGACAGGCGACGGCGGATGAGCTGGATCAGGCGATCCACATCCGCGAGGGTGTTGAACATGCCGAACGACACACGGATGCCGTCGCGCTCGGGGGAAACACGCACGCCATTCTCTTCGAAGTAGCTGAGCCACTCTGCCGCAGGCAGATCAACGACATAGATGTGGGGCGAACGATGTTGCCGCTGACGCGGCCCCACGAGAGTGACGTTGAGCTCGTCCAGTTGGGCGATGAGATTATCGCCCAGATCGAAGCAATGATTCTGAATGTTCTTCACGCCGATCTGCTCAATCATATCGAGCGAGGCTCCGAGCGCGTGAATTGCGGGGAGATTGAAGTTACCTAGCTCAAAACGTCGTGCGGTGGGAGACGGCGCCAAGCGGTCGGCACGAGCGATGAGATCGTCGGGAATCTCCGCCAAACTGGCAGCGGCAAGGTAGGCCGGTTCCAGTTCCTTTCGTGTCTTGGCCCAATAGAGCAATCCGAGCCCCTGAGGGACGAGCAATCCCTTGTGACTCCCGGAGCCAACGAAGGTTGCCTGGATCGCTTTCGCGTCGATCGGAACGACACCGATTGCCTGCATGACGTCGACGACGAAGTAGAGCTTCTTCTCCGCGCAAAGAGCGCCGATGCTCTCAATGTCGAAGCGATGCCCGGCGTGAAACGTGACGTGCGACAGCGAGATCGCACGGGTTGTCTCGTCGACGTGGGGGCGGAATGTGTCGGCGTTGACGACGTCCGTCATCGGAAGGAAGTCGATTTGGACGCCCTTCTTCTTCAAATTGAGGAAGGCGTAAGCATTGTTGGGATGATCCCCGTGGATCATCAAAACCTTGTCGCCGGCTCGCAGAGGCAACGCGTTCGCCGCGATGTTCATGCTCTCCGATGTGTTCTTGGTGAACGCAATTTCGTCGGCCGACACCCCAAGGAAACGGGCAACCTTGGCTCGCGTTTGCTCGACCCGATCAAGCCACACGCTTTTGGGTCCGGCCGTCTGCAACCCCTCACGAAGGAAAGTTTCGATCGCCGCCATGACGGGACGCGCGAGAGGCGCCTGAAAGCCGGAGTCGAGATAGACCATCCTTTCGGCTGCCGGGAACTCTTTGCGCACAGCATCCACGTCGTAGTGACGAGACATTCCCATCTCCTTCTCAGGCAGTCGGCCGCGCCAGCCACCTAACCCCGCGTGCAATGCACAAAATTCGTTCAGAGCGCGATGACGCCAACGATATGAGCAAATGCCACGCGCCTTCTAGGTATTTTTCGTATTTCAGTAGTAATTGCTCCGAAAATTGATAATTTATTTCGAAGGGAGATTCATATGGCGAAGACGGAAAAGACGGCTGGACCTCTCGACCGGGCATTCGCGATCATTGGCTACGTCGCCAATCAAACGAAGGCCGCCTCCGTGGCGGAAATTGCTAACGCGCTTTCGTTGCCGATTCCGACGGCCCATCGGCTTGTCGGAAACTTGGAAGAACGCGGTCTCCTACAGAAGGCGCTTGGATCGAAGCGCTACGTGGTGGGCAATCAGTTGGTCATGCTGTCCGCCAAAGTAATCGGCGCTGCCTTTCGCACGGCGCGGCGGCATGCATTGCTCCGCGCGGTTGCCGGCGAGATCGGCGAACAGTGCGAGATCGGGGTCGTGCGCGACAACGTCGTCGCTTACGTCGACAGTGTACGCGTGTCCCAGCCACAAGCGCTTCAATTCAATCCTGGCGAGGCTGCTCCACTCCACTGCACCTCGACTGGGAAGATTTACATGAGCCGGCTGCCCGAGAGAGCCCGTGAGAGGTTATGCCGCTCCCTTGCTCTGACGCCGTACACTGATAACACCATCGTGGACTGCGACACCCTCCTAAGACTACTCGAAGAGACACGCCGTCAAGGTTGGGCCAAGACCAATGAGGAATATGTGAAGGGCGTTGTCGGCTGCGCAGTTCCGATCGTTTCCCCGGACCGACAGCTGATAGCCTGCCTTGGCGTATCGGTGCCCGCGGCACGAGTCAGCTTTGTAGAGCTTGATCGCTTCATTCCTCCACTTCAAAGAGCCGCCGTCCTGCTGTCGCAAACTATTCTTCAGACGGACAGCGAGGACGAAACACTCGAAGAGAGTTGAGGATTAATATCCTCGCTACCATGCACGGTTTTTCAGATCGCGCTCTCGTAGTCTATTGGCCGGTTGATCGACTCAGACGCGTCTCCGGCAAGAATCCTGATATGTAGTGTACTGTCGTGTCGGTCGATCATTGGCGGCACGCGACATCAAATCCGCCCTTTTGGCGATCGAGCTGGACAATTCTGAAGTTCATGATACGTTCTATTTGGCTTCGGCAGTGTCAGTGACGTCTTTGGCAATCGGCTTCGGTAAAGAAACGGACGCTCCTTCGGCCGGCAGTTCTCCCCGCCGACTGGAATTGTTTAGCCGCGGTTGGATGTCCATATTTCTGTGATCGTGTCGAAGCCTGAGCGCCGAATATTCTTTGGTTTCAATGCCCGACAGCCTCCACAGCCTGATCGTCGCCGTCTTGCATCCGATGAGCCATTCGGCCCTGAGCATGGAGCCACTGCGGATAGCGGGGCTGGTCGTGCCGGGTGGCGACGGCCTTTCCAAGCGGCAACGTATCGATCTGGCGCTGGAAGGTTTGACCGAAAGGCAATTGGCAACTCTGGCGTTGAAATTTGCCATGGAGCGCAACGACCCAGCCCTCGACGAGGCGGCTCGTAAGGTGTTGGAGGCCGGTGACCCACCTTTGACTCACATCACGCGTCGAGACGTCGCGCGGGTTTACGGAGACGATTTCGCCGGCGAACTCGACACGGCGTCTTTGGTCGGAAAATACTTCGCTCTATCTTCGCCGTTCGAAATGTTCGAGCCGCGCGGCCGCACCCTCCGGGATCAAATCGAGAGACACATGGACCGCAATCCCGGCGATTGGTCGGTCGAGCATTTGTTCGGAGAAATCGGAGCGTTCGACTGCTCGCGGGCGCGTTTCGCTGCGATGATCGAGGAGACGGTTCATCCACTGTCGCGATCGGGGGACGAGCAACTACGGATAGTGGATGCGCTCAACAAAGTCCTCACGCGAGACGGCTATCATCTCGTCCCCGATGGGGAGGTATCCGGTCATCCGATTTTCGCGTTTCGGCCCGTAGTCCGGGGCGTGGCCGGGCGGCCCAAGAACTTGATTTTCGCTTCACGGGGTCCGAAGAAACCCGAGATCGGCTTCGTCGACGCCATCAACAACGACATCGTCGTACTGTCCGGTGAAGAAAGCTGCCTGATCTATGATCGTCCGATCGGATCGAACGGGTTGCTTTGGTCAGACCTTGTAGCATGGTGGGAAGAAGTCACCCCCGGCGGAAACGCCGCCGGTTTAGGAGCGCGCCTTCGACAATCGTTGTCGTCTGACGGTGAAAACAACGTATTCGCGACCTATTTCAAGAAGTACAGGCCCAGCCTCGGAGATCATCTGCCGGCGCTGCTGCCTCAGGTCTATCTTCACTACGACCCCGCCATCGTCAAATTGCAACGCCACCGCCTACCTCTACCACGACAACGCATGGACTTTCTGTTGCTGCTCCCGGACCGGCAGCGGATCGTCATCGAGGTCGACGGTAAGCATCATTTCTCAGAAGACGGGAAACCCTCGTTGAAGGTCTACGCCGACACGGTGTCGGCCGACCGGGAACTGCGGCTCGCCGGATATGAGGTGTACCGCTTCGGCGCGAACGAGGTTGTCGGCGACGGCTCCGAGACGAGAATTGCGGATTTCTTCGATAAGCTCTTCCGACTCCATCGAGTCGGCAGCGAGAACTGATGGTCCGAGGTTGAATTGAAGCGCCACACGTGCTCGCACGGGCGGTTCGTTTGGAACTCTGCGGGATCTACGATCATGAGCGACAGGCGGGAATTTCAGGAGATCGCTCATTGCGGTGGGCAGGTCATCTTTACCGTCGACAGAGGCGATGACGGTCGGAGGCGATATCGTGTCGCTTGGCAAAGCAGTCGGCCCGTCCCGGCGGCTGTATACTCGATCTACGCCTTGAGAGAGGGCATTCCGATCGCCGATCTACCTATGGGAGGAATAGGTGCGCCTTGGCCCGCTCCACCCGTGCCCGGCTGTGTTCCGGTATTCGTAGCCTCAGACAGCGAGGGAAAATTCGGCTTTGAGTGCCCGAGATGCAACCAGTATTGGCGGACGCGTGGCGGCGTATCGCTCTGTCCCTACTGCGGCGCCCATGCCGAGCGTCACGAATTTCTGTCCGCGGCGCAACGGGTCTACGTCCGGCTTTATTGCGAGAAGCTCGACGAGGCGCTTTCCGCGGTTGAAGACGGAATTCACGTCATCGATATGGATGCCGTCGCGGACGCGGCGGGAAAGGACGTCGCGAAGCCACCGTTCTATTACGCCGAGAAGAGCCAACAGAAGCAGTTCGACTGCACCGCGTGTGGCGAGTTTAACGATGTCCTGGGGCGGTTCGCTTATTGCTCGGTGTGTGGCACGCGCAACGATCTCAGCGAACTCGAAGGAAGCATCATCCCGGCGATCCGCGACGATTTGAATCGGGGCGCCGTTCCGTCAGGCTGTCTGAAAAACATCGGCTCGGCGTTCGACACCTTGGTCGGGCAATACACGGGGCAGCTACTCCAGAACAGGCCGATGCGTTCCGCGCGTCGCGAGCGCATCGGAAAGATGCGCTTCCACGATCTCGTCGCGACCAGACGAGAGCTGTTGGGCGGGTCCGACATCGACATCTGCGAAGGGCTGACAGAGGCGGAGATTGCGACCGCGACGCGCTCGTTTCAGCGCCGTCACGTCTACGAACACAACGGCGGCGAGGTCGACGAAAAGTATCTGCGCGACAGCGGCGATACGTCGGTCCGACTGAAACAGAGCATCCGGGAGACGCAGGTCGGCGTCCACGAATTCGCAAATCTCGTGCTGCGAATGGCTCGAAATCTCCACCGTGGCTTCCACGACATCTACGAACCTGCGAAGGGAGCCATAGACCGATACGAAGCGGAGAAGAAGCGCCTGGCCGCTCTTCAGCGGCAGACCGGGGGACGATCCCCCGTACCGCCGGTCAACACCGCCAAACCTCGGCTGAGAGGTGAGTAGGCGTCGCTGACGAATGCTTGCGGCTTGACGAACGCGCTTCAACCAATCTTGTAGCCAAACGCAGCCACTAACCAGGAAAAGACGTGGAATGGCGTGAAGAATTGAATCCCGGCGAGAAGCAACACGACAACGAACATATACACCACCGAAGCGCGCAAGACGCGTTGCCCGAGCGGTAGATATGGTGGCTTATTGTGTGGAGGCCAAGCGAATTGCTCTTCCCAAGCCTGCTGAGAAATGTGCTCGGGCCTGATTCTCTCGAGGGGTAACCAAGCGCGGTAGGCTGCAATCCCTCGTAACCTGGCTATCGGATTTCTCGACCACAGAAGGTTCCTTCGACCCGCAAAATCGATCAGAGATCGCAGAACCAGGCCGCAAATCGAGAGCATCAACCAAAATGCAAGATACACATACGCGATCATGAAGCCGAACGTCAGCCAAGACTTCGTAAATGATTTGACGGTGAAAACTGCCGAAATCGAACGCACTGTTTCGTCCACCAGCTTGTCCAGCCCCTCGAAGGTTCGACCGAAGAATGAGTTGTCATCGGCGGCCTGGAGCACAAAGATCACGAAAATAACCGCGGCAAGTTGAACGAGCGGAAACCTCATGACCGCTCGAAAAGGAGCGAAAATTGTCTTGATCATCTCGTGGTCCCTCTGAACGCTTGGCGGACGTTCAACTGGTCTGCGCTTGCCGATCGAACTTCAAACTCCTCGGGGCGAGCAGCCAGGTTATTCCCCGAGCTTCGCCCTGATCGAAACCGTATTCCTCAAGATCTTCGACCATCGGGCGGACGTCGAGTGGATCGAAATGCATTGACCGGTATCCCCAGACGGGATCATCCGTTCGCTCAAAGGTTATTTTCGCGCTGTAGGTCAAGCTCGTGCCGCCTAAGGAGCATGTGCGAAAAAGGAGGCCTTCGAGCGAGCGTGCTCCTTCATCTCCATCAAAACGTTGGAATTCCAGGCGCATTACGGGCTCTGGATTGAGAAGGATTTCGACAGCAGCCTGGGCTTCGTCCGCGGTCCAGATTTCGTCAAAATTGAAACCGTCCCCAGAACTGACGCCGGCTTTCGCCAAGAGCATTTGCCAGCCGTCTAGGAATTTGGAAATCGCGGGCAGTTGGTCGACGTATGGGCCGCTAAGCAGATCGCCGAGCGGCAGCGAAATGGACGGTATTCGCAAGTTTCCCGATATCGTGAGCTCGGCCTGGCCGCTTGCCAATAGTGAAAGCGCTTGCACCAGCTCCGCGTGTTGTTCGAGCGTGCGATGAATGTCCTCTAAGCCGCGCTCAGTTTCGAATTTCGCTCCGCTGCGCGTCATCCGAATGAGAAAATCATGATGCCGGATCAGGAGTTCTGGCCCGTCAGCGGCTTCTAGAGGCGGTCCGACGAACATCATGGCATCGAAACGCGCGGCTCGCCCGAATCCCGCTCCTCTAATCGATACGACGCAGGCTCCGAGACTTGGAGGGGTGAAAACCAGTTCGTCCAGATCATCGAACAGCGTTCCTCGGTATGGCAATCGGATGCCAAATCGCGTATCGAACACTCGAAATTTCTTAGGCTTCAGAGGAGTTAGTCCGAGCAGCACATTGTTTAGGTGCTGCGGTCCGTCGATGAACGCGATCGCCTCGGCTTCAAATCTTCCCCTTTCATAGCCAAGCTCGGCGAGCTGCTTTTGCTTTTCGATTGTATAGGCGGCCGAATCCACACGACAAACAGAGGTAAGGGCTTCTAGTAATCCTTCAGCGGTAGGCTCGAAGCGCGTTCCAAGCTTCTCGTAATCGTAGCTGACGTCTGCCTTGTTGATGTCGTATGCTTCGTTGGCCTCAGCCAATCGGAGTCTCTTCAACACCTTGGCAAGCTCACCACCGATAAGATGGACCAGATAGCCAGATTGGAGCTTTCCTTCCTGGCTTAACCGGAAGACGACGATGACGGAGGGGTGCGGATCCTTCGCGAGTCTATCTACAGAAGATAAGCTTAATCGAACTCGACTGCTCTTTCGTCCAACCGTCGATTTCAATTGCACGCGGACCGCTCTAGCCTGACGTTGATCGAGCGTAACGCCATCACCGGCACGCTCTGCCGGGAATTCGACAACGAAATCCCAGCCCATAACGTCGACCGTGCTCTTGTTGCAGATCAAACCGGACTGCGCACAAAGGAGCTGGAACTGGCTCTCTCCGATAAGGCCAATGCGCTCCGACTCGAGTTCGCGCTCCATAAAAAACTCCAAATTGTGCCAGCACTACAGCGAGAGCAAGAATTCACGAAAGCTACCGTCGAGCCGGTGGTGCACTGCCGACAACGCTGCTACCACCAAACGCCCCATGAAATTCAACCCCGTGTCGGCGGCATCCAGAACCTCGCGGATGGGCGGGACCGAGCTTGCAGGGTTGCGTAGATTGAACCGCTGCTCTTCGATCGCGTGGTCCCAGGCCGAGCGTATCCAAAGCTCGAGCGGTGAGATCAGAACGTCCTTGAAATGGGACCTGTGGGCCCATTGGACGAAACGTAGACTGGTGACGAACAGCTCGTCCGGGATGAGCACAGGCTGTGACGCGAGACGGCAAATCTCTCCGGCCACATAGTGTGCGAGGTTGTCCTCTTCGCTTCGGCCATTAACCAGGACCTGCAATATTCGCTTTCCTGGATAGCCGTCTTGTATATGCGCTGCAGCAACGCATAAGGCTGACAGCGCATCTGGCTCTTTGCGCAAGGCCGCGAGTATGCCAAAGCTGAGCAGCGCATCTTCCGCTGAAAAAATGGCCCGATCGGTCGAGAGCTGCTCCGGCTTTGCTCGGGGTACTTCACCGTAGGCAGGGTTCTCCGGACCGCTTCGCAGCATCGCCTCGCCGTTGACTTCAACGTAGATCTGACAGTCCACCAAGGCTGGAAGCGCGGCGACATACCTCTCGGCGTCGAGACGACGGGCCAAAAACTGCATGCGGGTCCTAACGAGGAGACACTCCATGTCGGGAATCGTCCCGCACTTGAGCCGTCCGCGCAGCCCCTGCTCCAACCCGGCGTCGAGGCCGCTTGCAATTTCCGCCTGCACCAGCAAGTAGCGGGCATAGTCGGCTGCTCCGAGCGGCATGTCGCTGAGATCGGCGGGCTCGGGGTTGCTGCACATGCCAGGCACCAAATGGAGCGGGTCTCCCGCAGCATCGACCTTCGTTGCGCTCAGTTGACTAAAAAGCCAAAGGATCGAGTGGCGTATGACGCGGTGACGATAGCCCGCTGCGACCGAACTTGTCGGATCGACCGCTTCGATTTCGTCCAACGCCGAATTAAGGTCTTGCAGCGCTGCGCCCACATCCCCGGCCTTATACGCAGCAAGTGCTTCGTCCGCATGCAGGCCGACGGCCATCAGCTTGCTATCTGTGAACGGTGAATGCGCCGCGACCCGGCGCGCGGCCGCAAACCACTCTCGCGCTTCGGTCCATTCTCCAATTTCCGCGGCACTGATAGCCGCTTCGCGCAGCATGTAGGTCCGAGCGGTTGGCTGTTCCACTTCCATCTGATCGGCGCTTTCGCGAAAAAGCCGAAGGGCCGCGACGTGATCTTTCCGACGATAGAAGATTTTTGCCCGCGCCCGATCGAGCGCAGCATCGGATTGGAGGATTGCCTCGGCATCATCGAGCGCTTGCAGACCAGCGTCGGCATCGTCCAGGTATTCGTCTAGGATGATGCTACGTGCGACGTGGCAACAGATCGAAAGTTCGCGATAACCCCACGCCTGCGCCTGACCAGCCATCCGGCCGTAAGCGGCCAAATGCGCCCGCCAGTTCGTAGCATCACGCTTGCTTTCTTCAAGCCAGCCGTGGTTCACGACGTGCCCGGCTTCTCCAAACCCGTCAGACGCATATTCCAACAACGCGGCACGATGCTCCGGCGTCGCAGCCGCCAATGAAGTGAACGCCTGTTCGAGGTCGTCAACACCGGAGACATGCAGCGCCCAATTCATGAACAGCGTACCCAGCAGGCCTCGCCGACGACCATCGGGCGCCGGGATGCGATCTTCGAGCATCGGACGCCATGCTGAATTGCGTTCGCAGAGCGTTGCAAAACGCAGCATCAGCCGAACAGGGTCCGGCAGCAAGGCAACAGCCTCGTCGAGGAAGAGTGCCTTGAAGAGGATCAAGCCTTCGAAATGCTCGCGTGCCTCGACATCGTCTAACTCGGCCAGCTCTGTTTGAAGCCTGCGCCAACAATTGCGGATTGCATCTCCTCTTCCGCTTGCTGCGATCAACACGAATTGAGCGAGCCTTAGCAGGATCGTGACACCCGGAGGATCCGCCGGGAAGATGGGTTGGTCCAGACGATACTCCCGCAACACATCCATCCAAGCCGAGATCTGGCGACGCACCTTCGCCGACGCTGCGATGATGTTGTAAGCGAGCCGTGTGAGCAGCCAGCCCTGCTCAGCCGCAAGCGCGTGCAAAAAGCCAAAATCTGCCTTATCGATGCCGAGGCTGCGACTTCCCAGCAGATGTAGCGCGGCAGTTTCATGCACGCGTCCGGCTTCTTCGGGCGCCAAGATCTCAGCGCCGGCCTTCTCCAGCAGGGGCGAAACTCGCATATCGCGCAACGCCGTGAGCTCCACCCAAGGTCCGATAAGTTGATCGAGCTGCAGGCCGGGTTCACTTATGACTGGATCGATTGTCCCGAGCTTTAGAGCAAGCGGCCGATCAAATCGGCCAAATAAAAGGCTTATCCTATACAGGAAACGGGCCGCTTCTGCGGAGAGGACCGCAACGATGCGGCTTCGCGCGGCACGCCTTTCGGCCTCAAGGTCCGCTGCCGGCTCGAAGGTCAAAAGAGTGGCCAGTTCCTCGGCTGGCCACCGCCGTCTGCGCAAACCCGAGATGATGGCCTGGACGCATTGCGGGTGCCCGCCGGCACTGGCGCGTTGTATCGCCTCTGGCCATTTTCCGTCAGCGTCGCCAACCTCTGACACCATTGCTGCGATTTCGGCAAGCGACATATCGGGAACGGATAGCTGTGCATCCTGATCCAGCCCAAGGTCAGAGAAGGCTCGGCTCGAAGGCGGCCGGTAAGCCGTAATGAGGCACAGCATGTCGTGTCGACGCAGTGCCGCAAGAAAACGCACTAAGCTCCGCCGAACGGCCGGGTCTTCGATCTCGTTGAGATCATCGAGGATGATGCCGCGCCAATCGGACCGCACGAGTTCGCTCAGCGCCGCATTCAATCGACCGGTGATTTGCTCAGCCGTACTCTCGCGAAGGTCGAGAATGCACCAAGGCGTCTCCTCGAGGCGGGCCATGAGACGGGCGACCGTTGTTTTGCCGGTGCCGGTCGCACCGGTGACGAAGGTCACGCCATGTCGCAGGACGCGCTGCCGCAGATCGGTTGTGACTTCGACACGTGCGGCCAGGACCGGCGGGAATGGCAACTCCGACTCCCGCTCGAGAAGGCTTGGGGGCGCGGTCGGCTCCCCCATGCTCTCCTCTGGCGTAAGGCGGTTCATCATCGCCTCGAAGCCGGTTCGCGGGACCAGCACACTCGCTGTATCTGTTACGAGGGTCAGGAGTTCGCGGCCGTCCAGGCGCCGCCGTCCCCCTTCGGCAATCGTCAACAGTATCCGCTGTACGACGGCATCGGCGAGCTGCTCACGTTGGGCGAGCGCATGAAAATGCTCAACGTGATAATGAAGCAATCCCTCTTCGAGCTCGCGCTTCACTCCTTCGAGGGGCTGTCTGCCACAGCTCCATTGGATGCGGCGCAGGAACTCATCGCGCAACGTCGCATCATCTCGGGTCGCGATGAAATTTCGCGCTCGGTCAGATAGCGCTATGTTGTTCAGTATCTCGCGGAGGGGTGACACATCGGCTCCTGCCGCAGCCCGCCGCCAATAATTGAGCGTTGCCTCGCCGCCAGCTCGATGTTCAAGCTTCTGTTCTCGGCCAATGGCACAGGTGGACAGAAACTGGAGGTAGACCTGCCTATCCGGGTTGCGCTCGACCAGATCGACGAACCCGTCCAGCGCGTCGCGCACCGTCTCCGAATTGATCGTGATGCTGGCCGATGTGTCCTTGACTTGCACGGCACGAAGCGCCTCCTCGGCCGCGACCGCGTAGTCCTGCGCTACCTCGAGCCAGAGCTCTTGGTTTGGACCGACATCCAGCCATGCGAGGCCACTCGCATAGAGCTGATAAGCATAGCCGCGCAGGGACGCGACGGCCTGTGCGCAAGGATCGCCACTCGGCTCAGAAAGGCGCGGACCCTGACTATACGGCTGCGACATGGCTCCAAAAGCGGATTGGAAATGTCGAATTGGCCGCCTCAGCGGCGATTCGAGGCTTTGATAAAGTCCGCCTGATGCGGGTCCGAGCGCAAGTGGCAATCGGACTTTTACGATAGCATATCATGGTCTACCTTGGGGTGCGGCCCTCGAGCCGCCGGCGTGCCTCCACCAACGCCCCCTCATCCAGTCGGAGCGAGCAGATCAGGCTCTTCTCATCGGTTATCCTGTAGACCGTGATCCGTGAAAAATGCTGCGCTTTCAGATTAAGAGCGGCCGCGCGGCGCCGGCTACTCTCGGCCTGTTCGTCCAGGACGCGGAGCATCGCATCGGGCAAAACGAAGAATAGTTGGCAGGGCTCGATGCTGCCGTCTGCGCTCGAAACGGTGAGGCGCCAATTGGATGCGCCGTTCTCGTCGAGCTGATAGTGGATGTTGGTCCACGGATCGGCCGGCGCCTGCATATGGCGAATCATTTGTTCACGACGATCGGCCTTGAGGAGAATGACAAAGCCGGTTGCCGATACACCGACGAAGAGTTCGCCGATATTCCAGGTGGCTTCGAGCAGTGGCTGGAGTATCGGCAACAGGCCGCCCTCAGCGTCCGCCTGCGACAGGCCCCATAGCTCACGTCGCAGCGTGGCGCGAATCCGTCTGACAAGCCGGCCTCGCGGCGCCGCCGACCCGCTGCCGGTGCGTTCTGTGCTTTCAATATAATCGTGCAGATCATCACCCACCGTGTCGATCGCCGATCGCAACTCGTCGTATTCCTGATGAGACAGATCGAGCAGCGCCACCTGGTGGGCCAGGGCATAGGCTTGCGCCCCAGGCGAAAAGCCCGATGTTGAACACAGCGCATACCGATAGCTGTAACAGAATCCTCGCCCGCTATTGGTGACGTCCTCGTTCGTTATGCCTGGGGCGGCTCCGGCAGACCGCGCCTGCACCGTCACCAGAACCTGGTTGACATCCTGAAGGATACCAACGGCGTGCCGCGCCTCGGGGATACCCACCCTCGCCCGTCCCTGCCCTCTCCATTTCGCCTCGATGAAGAGACGAATGGGATTTCCGAACGCCGGCGCCCATGTCAACTCGCCGAGGACGTCCGCCTGATGGAACCCGCCGCGTCCGCGCACCTGGAGCCCATTGCTCATGAGAGAGAGGTCGTGCGGGTCATCCTCCGGCCGCGTGAGAAGGCGATAGCCTGCGTTCCTGATGAGCGAGGCGACGACCTCCTCGAGAAGATACCCTTTCAGGACACCGGACGAGATCACCGCTCTTCTTGCCATGTCAGTCTTGCTCTCTCCGGAATCGCAGATCTGACCCGGTGGCCTACACCAGCCGGACATCGCTCACAACGCGCGGGCGGCGGTTATGCAACCCTCAAATCGCTCCAGCGGGTGCCCGCCCGCTTCCGTTGCCGCGCAGCGATTCTGCTGGAAGTTCAGCGAACGTCCCGCTAAAAGGGCCGACCGCCATCACCGAGCTTGCAGGGGAACTTCCACGTGCCGACGCTGCAGGCGATCATCGCATCCAAATATTTCGAGAAGCTGCGTCAATCGGACGACATGGATGCCGGAAAAATCGCGCAGCTCGAAGAGCTGTTCGCCTCAGGCAAGAAGATCAAAGTCGATGAGCTCGTGAAGGTCTTTGCCGCGCCGGCCGGGAGCGACATCACGTGATACGCCTTGAGCACGCGCATATCGAGGAGATGCGCGGCATCCGCAACCTCGACATCGATTTCGATCAGAAGACGTTCTCCATCTCCGGCCCGAACGGGTCCGGCAAAAGCGGCGTCATCGACGCCATCGAATTCGGCCTGACCGGCCGCATCAGCCGCCTGACCGGCACCGGCACTAAGTCGCTGTCGATCGCCGAGCATGGCCCGCATGTCGATCGCGTCCGCTTTCCTGACGCAGCATTCGTCACGCTCAAGGTCTATTTCCCGGCTCTCAAGAAATCGGCGACGATCACCCGCAAGGTCTCGGCACCAAAAAAGCCCAAGATCGAACCGGCCGCCCCTGACATCAAGGCCGCCTTCGAGCAGCTCGCCGATCATCCCGAAATCGCACTGTCCCGGCGTGAGATCCTGCGTTTCATTCTTGTCGAGCCGTCGCGGCGCGCCGATGAGGTGCAAGCCATCCTCAAGCTCGAGGAAATCGGCGAGAGGCGGACCGTGCTCAATAGCGCACAGAACCGTGTCAACGCGCTAAAGCGGACGGCTGAGGCCCAGTTTTTGGCAGCACGCAGCAGTCTGCTGACCCATATGCAGATCCCGAGCGTCAAGATCGAAGATCTGCTCGCGGTCGCCAACACGCGGCGCAAGCTTCTCGGTTTGACCTTGCTCGATCAGTTGACGCCGGACACGAGGCTCGACGCCGGGCTCACCTCGAGCGCGTCTGCGCCAGCGTTCAACAAGCAATCGGCCTTGCGCGACCTCGCTGCGATGACCGTCGCCCGCAACCAGCTTCCCAAGCTCGCCAAGGACGAGGTCGCCGCCCTGCTCGCGATCATGACTACCCTGGCGGACGATCCGGCGCTGCTTGCCTCGCTCCGCCGACGGACACTGGTTGAGCAAGGCATCGATTTGGTCGACGGTCCGCACTGTCCACTCTGCGATAGCCCGTGGGAGAGCGAACGACATCTGCGCGACCACCTCGCGATCAAGCTCGATAAATCCAACGAAGCGCAACGGCTGCAGAAGGATCTTTTCACCAACGCCAATGTGGTCGAGCAGGCCCTTTCGGACTGGCTTTCGCAGCTCGCGACCATCCGCAGGCTCGCCATGGCGCTTGGGGATGGGGGGTTCGTCGCGGCGATCGATCAATGGGCCACGGAACTTGGCAAGCTGCAAGGCAACTTCCGCTCACTCGATGGGCTCCGCAGCATCAGCGAACGCCTGGCAAGCGGATGGCATGCGGTGCCGGAGGGATTCGATGCGGCAGCGGCAGCCTTCGCAAACATGGTCGGCGATCTGCCCGACCAGACGGCCACTGTCGACGCTCAGACCTTTCTCGCGACCGCGCAAATCCGGCTCGCCGATTTCCGTGAAAACATGCGCGCCGACAAGGCCGCCGACCTCGCGGTCGCGGCCGCGACCTGCGCTTACACGACCTATTGCGAGGTCATGGATGCCGAGCTGGAAGCCTTGTACGACGACGTGCAGCAGGATTTCAGCACGTTCTATCGGCTCATCAACGAAGATGACGAGGGTGAGTTTACCGCCAAGCTCTCGCCCAGCGCCGGCAAGCTCGATTTCGATGTGAATTTCTACGAGCGCGGCCTTTATCCGCCGGGCGCCTTCCACAGCGAGGGCCATCAGGACAGCATGGGCGTGTGCCTTTATCTCGCCCTGATGAAGCGGCTGTTCGGCAGTCAATTCACCTTCGCCCTGCTGGACGACGTCGTGATGTCCGTCGATACTGGCCATCGCTATCAGTTCTGCAAGCTGCTGAAGACGCATTTCAAGGACACGCAGTTCATCATCACCACCCACGACCGCACCTGGGCGGAGCAGATGAAGTCCGCCGGTCTCGTCACCGGCAAGACCTCACTCCGCTTTCATAGCTGGACCATCGACACAGGTCCGCTCGTGGAATCGAACGTCGAGGTCTGGGACGAGATCAAGACGGCGCTCGATAAGAACAAGGTCGGCGTGGCCGCCGCGGCCCTGCGGCGCCACCTCGAATATGTCTCCAGGCACATGGCCGACCAGCTTGGCGCCGCCGTGGTGTTTCGCGGCGATGGCGGTTATGAACTGAACGACCTCCTCCCGCCGGTGCTTGCGCGGTTCAAGACGATCTGCGGAAAGGCCGCCGACGCCGCGCAGTCCTGGGGAAATGACAAAGGCAAGGCCGAAGCGACCGCACTCAAGATCAAGCTCTCCGCGTCGAACGCGGCATCCTCGGTGGAGCAATGGGCCATCAACAAGGCCGTGCACTACAACGAATGGGAGAATTTCGGTAAGCGCGACTTCGCGCCTGTCGCTAACGCTTTTCGAGAGCTGCTCGAATGCTTCAGATGTGAGCGCTGCGAAAGCTGGCTGTTTGTGACGCCCCGCCACAAGCCGATATCGCTGCGCTGCGCCTGCGATGCAGTCAGCCTCAATCTGGAGTCCAAACTGAGATAATCCGGGCGACTATCGCGCCCTTTGCGGCCGCTCGTTGAGCTCCCGAGAACCTCGTCAAGTTTCGCCACAGAACGTTTCGATTCGGGGATATCAAGCGCTCTCACTCTCATCTAGGAGCAGGGCTGTTCCAGACGCAGATCGATCAGGTAACGTTCGTGCCCAACGAGGCTATTGTGCTGCGCGGCGATCTAAATTAGCTGCGTTCTTACGGTTCGCCGCGAACAAGAAAACCCCGACGTCCTTTCGGAAGCCGGGGTCTTGGGTGCCTTGCTTTCGCAAGAATCGTTGGTTGCGGGGACACGCAACACCCGATTGTTGCGATTGGTAGAACAGCAAATTCCCAGGCTCGCTGCATAGTTGATCAGAACTGGCGAGTCTGCGTCCTAAAATCTTCTAAGTTGTTGATTAAACTGTAATCCATCGCTGGTCCGTTGCTCGACCTGCTTCGTCGCGAGGCGACTGAGAAAAAAGGAAGGCTCCAAACTGCGGGTACGGACTGACCGGATAGCTCTCGGCTCAAGCAATGGTTTCCACGATTTCATAACGCCGAATCAGCGGTGCAATCCCCTCGTTGAGCAGGGTCAGGACGTTCTGCGCTGTCGGAGCGAGGAGTTCAATCCGCTCGATGCGAACCGGACTCCATGAAGGCTCCTTGTCCTCATCCGAGGCGACTTCCTCGCGGAGCTCGAGAACGACCTGTCGCACCTCCTCCAGTTCTGCAAAAAAGGAGCTCGGGATTCCTGTGTCTTTCCAGCGGTCTTCGTTCGGTTCAGCTTCACGTGAGTAGGTATATAAGATCATGGTTCCGGCCTGCGTCCCTGCGATATCCCCGCCGGTCGCTATACTTGCCTATTCTGCCATCGAAGATCAAATCCCCTGTCGACGACGATGTGGTTGTCACTCTACGCGGCTCGCGCGTGTCCGATGAAGTGCGTGCGATCCAGCCGGCAAACGGGCAGTGGCGCAACACTTCCAGGCCTTCAGCCATCTCGTGAAGGACTGGACCACAAGATCCTACAGGTTCAGTCGGAACTGCCGCCATCGGAGTCACAGCGAACCGTGGCGGTGGGCGGAAGGGACGCGCGACCCTGACAGGTTCCACCGGCCTTGGCCTTCCTGCTGCGCCAACCGCGATCCGCGCGGATGAAAGCCTCCAGCATGTGCAGGATCAGCGCCGCACTGGCGACGAGCTCGTAAAGCCGGCTGTGCTCGGCCGCATACTGCGAGTTCTTCTTCGAGCGGTTCCAGCAAAAGGACCGCCATGCCCACGACGCCGACTTTCAGCAGCCGGCCGAGCCTCAGTTCGGGCTCGGTTCGGCTCCCGTCCATGAGACACGGAGATGTCGACCGTTCAGATAAGCGTAGCTTTTGAGAACCCTGAAGACCGCCGCCGGCAGCTCGACGGTGAGCTTGACCGGCTTGTCGTCTTCGAGCGGTCCAAGCTTGAATATCGTCACGATGTTCCTCCCTTCTTGTAGGGGCCAGCACCAAGTCGAGCGTTACGATGACACGGACCGGGAAACCTAGCCGGATGGTCAGCGTCGGCTGGATATTGAGCTGCCGCTGCACGAACTGCTGGCCCGTCTGACTGGTGCTGTTGGACGCATCGCTGCGGATCGCTTGAGCAAGGTCGTTCTCGTTCTGGCTCGCGCCCTCCGAAGGCGAAGGCCACGTTCGAATCGTGTTGGGTGCGCCATTGCACCGCCATCTGTGCGAACGCCCCCGCTCGCGATTTTCATCGCGAGTGCTCGCCATCAGAACTTGCCACAGCATCGGGCGGCGTAGGGCAAAGAACAAGATATCAAGTAGATGCATGCATTTGCCGACCGCCACGTCGCCACGGCGCGTGCTGTCCTCCATGAGAAAGCGGCAGCCTATTAGGCAGGTGCGGGCCTCGGTTGATGGATGACCGAACATCGAAATTGACCCAGGACGTTGCGCCTACCCGGTCGAGAGGTTTCGTTCTGGCTGAAAGCTGTCAGTGTGGTTTTCGGGCAGAACTCAGCGGGAGCTGCCACGGAACGAGCTATCTTGCTGTTGGCTCCGCAATGCGACGCTGTTCGCCAGCCTAGTCCCCTCATTCCCAACTGACGCCGCAACCGGCGCCCGGGACTAAATCATTCAGCGCAATCGCGCCGGCCGCTGGTCCTGTGCAAGGCGGGTACACAGGATGAGAATTCCGTGGGGCTCGTTCGCATATTGTTCTATGATGCGCACATGGCAAAAACCATAACTCCGAATCAACTGCTGGGGCAGATTGGCGAGACCGCCGTTCAATTGCGTTTCCTCACCATGGGCTTTCAGTTCGACGTGCGCTCGCGCCTCGAAACAGGAATCGATGGGATCGCCGAGGTAATGATTGAAGGCCAGCCAACCGCGCGAATGATCGCGGTGCAGGTGAAAGCGACCGCCGCGGGTATTTACGCGGGTGAAGATGCCAGCGGCTTTACCTACCTGCTGCGTAGTGAAGACCTCGCTTACTGGCGCGGATCGAATCTTCCCATCATCATTGTCCTCTTTCGTCAGCGCGACGAGACCTATTTCTGGAAAGAAATTTCGAGCGGTTCGGGGCCAGGCGAAAGGCGGCTGAGCTTCCACAAGAAGCAGGACGTGCTAGACGCGAGGGCGGTCGATCAGCTAGCCGCTCTTACTATTCCGAAGACAGGCTTCGGCTACTACGTCCCGCCACTGGGCGGCGGCGAAGAAGCGCTGGTGAACATCCTTCCCGTCAGCCTGCCCCATGAAGTATTCGTAACTACAACGCCGTATACGGCTAAGCAGGCGACCGCGATGCTCCTCGACGCCGATGAGCCTGCGCGCTTTGATTGGGTGATCAAAGGCAGCTCGTTCTGGTCCTTCCACGATCCACGCACTTCGTCGTGCAATCAGATCGTCGATCTGGATCAGGTCGAAGCGATCGAGGTCGGACACTTGGCGTTCCACGAAGACCTCGATGAGCGGAACAACTTTGCCTTCCTTCTCAATCAGACGCTCCGTCATCAGGTGCGAAGCGATCTGGAATGGGACAAGGAAGGACGGCTTTTCTATTTCAGGGCACGATCCGAAAACGAGTCCCGCGCATTTCACTATCAATCAGCGAAGAAGAAGGTTGAAGCCGACGTCGTCAACGTCGTCCGCAACAAGACAGACCAGACCCGCGTCGAGTTTGTGCGGCACCACGCCTTCGTGCCTAGGTTCGAACTCCTGTACGATCAGTGGTTCTTGACGATCAATCCGACTTACTACTTCACCACCAATGGGTTCATTACGCATTCCTATCCGAGTGCGCTGCTGGCCGGAAAGAAGCGGTTGGACAAAAGTGCATCGCTTCGCGGTCAGGTAATCATGTGGCATCGCTTCCTCACAGAGGAAGAGCGCAAGGCAGACGATTTGTTCGCTGTTGCCACCGCTGATCCGCGCCTCACATTCGGCGAGCCCCCAAGTGTTGAACTCCCCAAAAAGGTGCCCGAGGACGTGTGGGGGACGCCGAAGAAGTCGGGTGAGGACGCCGATCCTAACCAAGAGCAACTGAGGTTCGCATGAAGTTCGAGACCAAGATCTTCGATGAGCCACTTCTCGAGTTTGGAGACCAACATTACCATCCCGACCCACGTCTTGGGCTGTTCGAGGCTGGGCCGCTACAGACGCCGCTTGGTGATGCCATCAAGATCGCCGTCGTGGGGAGTGCGAAGACCGTCGAGGACACTCGCGACTTCCTTCAAGCTGCTGCTTCCGGATTCGCGGGAAAATCGGAAAAGCATCCAAACCTGCATCCGCCGTTTCCTGGCCTCGGGAATCAGAACCCTTTCCGAACTCGGTTCGAAATTCCGGATGGCGCGGTTACCGCGATCCCGCAGGCGCGCATTGAACGCATCAGGAAAGAACCCCATCACGGCAAAGCGGTCGAGATGGCGGTCGATGAGATCATTGAGCAGCTACAGGCGATCGATGAGGGCAGTTCACGGCCGGATGTCGCCATCATTGCGCTGCCGGTTGAGCTGATCGAGCGCGTCTGGAACGCCAAGGTCGATTCTGATGCGACAGTGGAGAAGGAAGATAGCGCGGGCTCAGATGCTCCCAATTTTCGCGGCATGCTCAAAGCCAAGGCGATGCACTTTCGCTTTCCCATCCAGATCGTCTGGGAAGACGTGCTCGACGAGCGAGTCGCCATCCCTCTGAAGATCAAGGAGAGCAGCGACCGACAAATTCAGGATCAAGCCGGCCGTACGTGGAATCTCCTAACCACCCTTTACTACAAAGGGTCTGGGCGCGTGCCGTGGCGACGGGCGCCTCAACAGGGAGAGTTTTCTGCTTGCTACATCGGGGTGAGCTTTTATCGCGAGGCCGGGGGACAACAACTTTTCACAAGTGCAGCTCAGATGTTCGATGAGCGAGGACGAGGGTTCATCCTGAAGGGCAAAGGCGCGCAGACGGAAAGTCGTGGCAGGCATCCCTATCTGACGCAGGATGATGCGAATACTCTGATTGCCGATGCTCTCGCCGCCTACAAGAAGCATCACATGAACTATCCGGCGCGCGTCATAGTGCTTAAAACATCGCGCTTCCGCGACGAAGAAGCCGATGGGATTTTTGAAGCGCTTGACGAGGTTGGCACCGAACTGCGCGATCTCGTGTGGGTGCAGGAGTCGTCGTTCGTGAAGGTGTTTAGGGACGGCAACTATCCCGTCATGCGCGGCACGTTCGTCGAACTTGATGGGAAAGGCTTGCTCTACACCAACGGCAGCATTCCCTATTATGGGACATACCCCGGCATGTATGATCCGAAGCCGCTGTTGATCTGCCCCTACAAAACCAGCGATAGTACGGTCGCGCGGATCGCGAACGAGATATTCGGTCTCACGAAAATCAACTGGAACTCCACACAGATGAACCAGAAGTTGCCGATCCCCATTCGTGCAGCCCGAAAAGTTGGGGAGGTCCTTAAGTATATCACTGATGAGAAGGTGAGTTCCGACTACCGCAAATACATTTGATCGCATCCTGCGGCTTCTGTAAGACTGATCTACAGCCTCGATAGCGCCGCCTTCTCCGGGCTGTAAACGTAGAGCGTAATCGACTGATCTTTGATGCGAGCAACAACTTCGTCGATAACATGGAGCGGCACAAGAAACCACTCGCGTGGCTTCACCGTCCGGCCAAAGCGATCGGGTATTTCGACGTCGAGTCGAGCCGCTGCGAAGAACCGGTGTAGAAGCGCTTCCAACTTGGCGCGATTGATGTTGATGAGCTTATAGGTGGCGACGATATCCACATCGGCGAACAGAAATGTCGGGTCCGCCTTAGCGTTAGAGACGCGAAGAGAAACCTCTCCACCAGTCACGCCGATCTTGTGAATGAGGTCGCGATGTTGAGCGAAATAGGGATGATTGGATTGGCTTCTGAGCACATAGATTGTGCCGGTCTCAACGCCATGAACTGGCGCCTCATTCGTCATCATCGGCCTCGGCAAACAGCGGTCCAGCGATGGGATCGGTAATCCTTCGTCCCGCCTCGTCGCGGTGCAATGCGCGCTGCAACGAGCGCAATAGAATATCGCTCTCGGTGCCGTTGTCGTAGATCACTCGCAGCCGGCTATCGCGGCGTTCATACTCCGTCTCAAACTCCTTGCCCACGTCGGCGATATAGGCCATCTGTCCGTTGATTATGAAGAACTCGCCTTGCTTGATTCCGGCCATCCTCGCGTAACGGCGAGTCTTACGCAGGCCGCTTTTTAGGTCCTCGCGGATGGCGTTGAACAGGGGCTCGAACACCTCGAAATCATCGCATTTCGTGCGCTCGGCGATCTCCTCGGCTGCACGCACCTCAGCGCGGGGCTTGACGTGTTTGAGCTGGGTTACGTCATTGGCGCGGACATCGTCACTGTCCATCTCCAGCTCTTCGAGCAGGGCTTCGTCGTCGAGCTGTTCCTCGCTCACTGCAGCTTGCTCCGTCATCGGGCCGAGAAGCCCATGTTTATCGAGCGGCTCCAGCAAGGGACGAAACCGCGCCAACACCCTTAACCGGTCCAACCGTACGGCATAAAGCCGTTCGAAGATATCGCGGCCTTGCCCATGCTCCGGAGCGCGCCCGTGTTTGTCGACGAACTTCACGATCTCTTCAAATCCGGCAATGACGCGCGCCTCCTCATGCGTGTGACCGCCACGCGCCGCCTTCTCGTCATCAAGCTCCAGCTCGCGGGCGAGTTCGTCGAGATCATTCTCGTCACTCATCATAAGCCCCTGCCGCCTTGTGCTTACCGAAGGCCAAGCGGCCCTCCGCAAGGCGCTTCTCCCATGCGTCGGTAGATGTAATGTCAGGCAGTCTTCCACGCTCTTTCTTGAACTTCACTGCGCGCACCGCCAAGTCGCGCGCCTCGTCTGGCGGAATCGTCGTTCGCTTGGCGGCGATTGCCTCCTGCACCTGCTTCAATATTTTGGGGTCCAGCGTCTTTGAGAGAATGGCGAAGGCGGGACCGAAAGGGTTGATGCGGTCGATCATATCGATGTCGAGGTCGCGGACGTTCACGAAACGTCGAACGCCGTCGACGAAGGCCGTGTTTGCGACGGGATCGCCGCCGCCACCAAAATCTCCGGGACCGATTGTCGCCGCCCCGCCTTCAGCGGCCTTGCGGGCTTGCTGCACGAGCGTGAGCGCGGCCACAGCGCGCTGCCGGATCGCTTCACGATCAGTCTCGGTCAAATCCGGATATTTGTCCTGGACGATGTCCCCCATCTTGAGCTGGGTGAGTTCTTCGGGAACTGTATCTTCGTCAAACAGACCGCGCTCCAAAGTCCGGGGGTCCTGCACAAACGCTGTAATGACCTCGTTGATATCCTCTTGGCAGATGCGCGCCGCTTCCGCGCTCTCTGGCTGGACCAGCCCCTTGATCTCGATGTGGAACTGTCCCGTCGCTTCGTCGAAGCCGACGTTGCTGCCTCCTGGCTTATAGCCGCCTTCACCGTAGTTATATCCGTCTAGGCGACCATCGTCCGTATTGCGTGGCGTGAAGTTGAAGCGTGGTGCCAGAACTTGCTCCATGAGCAAGCTGGCGGCGATAGCCTTCAATGTGTCGTTCACGGCGTCGACGACAGTATCCTCTGCCGCATCCGGTTCAGCGATGAGGTTTGTAAAACGCGCCTTCGGCTTGCCGGGCGCATCGCGCGTGGCGCGGCCAATGATTTGGATGATCTCGGTGAGACTGTTGCGATAGCCAATGGTCAGCGCGTGCTCACACCAAATCCAATCGAATCCCTCCTTGGCCATGCCAAGCGCAATGATGATGTCGACATGGTCGCGATTATTCTTCTGCGCAGGGTCCTTCAGCGCCGCGATGGTCTTGGCCTGCCGGACAGGGTCAACGAGGTCCGCAATACGCAGGATGCGCCCATCAGGACGTTCGACGAGATGAAAACCCGTCACGGTGTCTTCGCCCTTCCAGGCGCCGAGCGCGTGCATGATCTCCTCTGTCTCACGGAGCTTGTCGCCCAGGCTCTCGCGCGAGTTCACATTCGGTATATGCACGATGGTCTTCTTGTCGGGATCGAGCACCTTGTCGACGGCATCGGTGTATCGCCCCGAGTAAAAGAAATAACCCAAGTCGAGCTGCTTCAGATGCTCGTAACCATTGAGCTGTTCATAGTAAGTATAGGTGACGGTCTGAAACTTGATCTCGTCTTCGGCGGCGAGCACCGGCACCGCGTCGCCCCGAAAATAAGAGCCAGTCATCGCGATGATGTTGACTTTGTCGCGCGCCATGAATGCGCCGAGCTGGGTGCCAAGCACATTGTCACCGCTGGCCGATACGTGATGGAATTCGTCGATCGCGATCAGCCGATCATCAAATG
Source organism: Bradyrhizobium centrosematis (assembly GCF_045571495.1). Taxonomy (NCBI): domain Bacteria; kingdom Pseudomonadati; phylum Pseudomonadota; class Alphaproteobacteria; order Hyphomicrobiales; family Nitrobacteraceae; genus Bradyrhizobium; species Bradyrhizobium centrosematis. The sequence goes on along the minus strand of NZ_CP120703.1, from coordinate 813,011 downwards.
CTTCAATACCGAGTTCCTCGACGGCGAAGCGGAACGTCGCGTGCGTGCAGACAAGCGCCTTGTCATTCGATGCCAGGAATTGTCCGACAGCCGCAACCTTGGACCGCGCCACGCGGACATCGTCAGCACCAGGAGCGTTGCACAAGTTCCACTGCGGCTCGACCTTCCAATCATAGGGAAAGCCAGATCTACTCAGTGGCTCGTCTGCGAAACTGCCACCGATGGAACGCTCAGGCACGACGACGATGGCCTGCCTAACGTTCTGATTGTTGAGTTTGTCCAGCGCGATGAACATCAGAGCACGGGATTTGCCCGAGGCTGGCGGCGACTTGATCAGCAGATATTGCTCGCCGCGTTTGGCGTATGCGCGTTCCTGCATGGTGCGCATACCAAGCTCGTTCGCCTTTGTGGAGGCGCCGGTTTGTCCATACGTAACCGAGAGGGATGGAGGCGTAATCTTCGCGGTCATCTCAGGCAGCCCCTCTTTTCGCCCGTTTTGGTTTCGCTTCGCCGTTACCCGCCGTCGTCATTTTCGTGTACATCTCGAACAGCTTCTCAAGCCGTTCGGTATCGTTTTTGAAGCGGCGACCGATGTAGATGCGCTCCAGCGTCTCGTCATTCTTATCGTGGGCCGCGCGCAGATTGTCGGGCATCTTCTCAGGATCGTACAAGGCGGCGATGGTGGCGGGAAAGTGCGCCTCGCGCGCGAGCAGGATGTCCTCTGCGCACCGCGTCAGCTCCGCCTTCTGGTTCGTGGTGAGCTGCGGCATTGGAAAGGTATTCCAGCCGAGATTGCTTGCGTAGCGATACCGGGTCTCTAACTTTCCGCAGACAGTTGCGACCCAAGCGAGATGCAGCTTCGAACTCAACACCGAAAAATCCGCCACATCCGGGTCATACAAGACGTGAGCCAGATGGGTGATCACCGCATCGCTCTTCAGTAAGCCGACAGGCAAAAACTCTCTTCGTTCTGACGACACCTGCGGGACCAAAATCTGATACTTCTTGGCTTCATGGCGATAACGGAATTGATGTGGGCGACCAACCAAGGTTCGCGCAACTTCACCTCCATCTTTGCGATATTTCAGAACCGACTGAACACGCGGTCCGCTGAACGGATGCGTCGTCGCAAAAGCGAGTTCATCATCTGCAAACCAAAGGCAGTAACGGCTTACGCCATCGACAAGTTCTGTGGTGCCAAGAACTCGTCTAACCTTGCTGGATAGATCGGGATGATTGGCACGTACAGACTGAGCCTCGTCTTGCGTCAGAAATAGGTGCCCCTCGTCATAGGCAGCGTTCCCGGTAATCATGCGAGAGAGAGAGTTTAAGTTCTGACTGCTCGGCTCAACAATGACATTCGCGCCGTCAAGGAGATAGAAGTTGATGTTGGACACGAGGCGGCGAATGCCTTCCGAAAGAATGACCTTGGGAGCGGCCGTGCATTTTCGAAGTCCGATGATCGTGCACGACACGCCCGCATTATTTTGCGCGTTGTTCGCCCATTTGAACGGCTCATAACAAAACGCAATCTCGCAATTGGCTTTTTGTATGAGCGGCCAGAACGTCGGCACATGCGTGCCCTGGCAGATGGAATTCGTTGTAACAAGTGCCGATTTGGTCGCAATGGACAGGAAGTCGGCAGACTTCAAAAAGAACGCGCACACATAGTCGAGATTCTTGTATTGATCCGATCTGCCACGAAAAACGGTTGCAACATCTGCTTTTTGATTTCGGTCTTGCTTTTTCCCGCCGAGATAAGGGGGGTTGCCGCAAATATAGGTTTCACCCTCTGGCTCCGGCGGCGCATCCAACGCAAGGCGACCGGTTGGTCCCCCAAGGTCTTCTTCAATTGGACTCGCGGCCTTCTGAGGCGGGCAGACCTCCGACCAGTTTTCTCGTAGCGCGTTGCCGGTCTTGATACGGCCCGTGTCATGCAACGGCAGCACCATGTCTCGGGCTTCCTTCTGCCCGATGTAGTTCACGTCGCTTTGAAATTCAGCAATGAGAAGCGCCAACCGCGCAATCTCGGCGGCGAAGCTCTTGATTTCGATGCCATAGAAGTTCGTGAGCGGAATAGCGCTACGCTCTCCATGGTAGCTTACGAGATTCAACAACTCTTCATCAGAGCCTGCGCCACCCTGCAAGCGAATGATGATCCGCCGCTCGATCTCGCGCATCTGTCGGTACGCAATGACGAGGAAGTTTCCAGAACCGCAGGCCGGATCGAACACACGGATGCGCGTCATTCTCTTCCGGAGATTCTGAAGCTTTCGTCTGTTGTCACCCGCTTCTTTCAGTTTCTCGCGCAGGTCATCGAGGAACAATGGGTTAAGCACTTTGAGGATGTTCGGAACGCTCGTGTAATGCATGCCCAACTCGCCGCGCTCATCCTCGTCGGCGACAGCCTGGATCATCGAGCCAAAAATATCCGGATTGATTTCCCTCCACGTCAGCGAACCGGCGTTCACGAGATAGGAGCGCGCGATACGCGAGAACTTCGGCACTTCGTTGCGCTTCGTGAAAAGACCGCCGTTAACGTAGGGAAAGTCGTCGGCGAAGGGGCGGATTTTGGCCTTGCCGCGGTCCTCAATCTTGGTGTCCATCGCCCGAAATAATTCGGCGATGACTTCATGGGTGTTGCTGGAATCGCTCACCGTGAATTGTTCGATAGCTTTCGTAAAAAGGTGATCGCCCTTGAAGATGCCGGTGCTCTCGGCAAAGAAGCAGAAGATGAGGCGCGCCATGAATTGGTTGAGATCAGCCCGCCGGGCTTCGCCATCCCAATCCGGATTCTCCTTCAACAGCTCGACATAGAGCTTGTTGAGTTTGTTGGTTGCCCGAATATCAATCGGGTTGTCTTTGATCTGCCGAACCGCCGAAATGCCGGCGAGGGGCAACATCAAGCCAAACGCTTTTGGTAGATCGGCAAGCTTGCAGATTTTGGCTTCGCCAGTCGCCAGCTCTTCGACCTCAAGCATGTCGCCATCGGTGGCGAGCACGAACTTGGCCTTGGCCTTGAGCGTTGCAGGGCTTGATCTCAGCGTTTTCAGGGTCTCGCCGACAGCCCCCGCCCCGCACACCGCGATATGAATATTGCTCCGCTGGAGAAGGCCGCCCTCGACATCAGAGGCGTTCGAGCTGCCAGATCGCAGCCGCTTGAGCGTCGTCTCCTTGTTGCCGAAAGCTGCGAGCAGCTGGAACGGGAACTCGGCCGCGTCGAAAGGCTCCCCCGCCAGCTGGGAGATGGCCTCCTCGATGTCGGTAGCCTTCATCTGACGCGAGCTTCCCGTGTCGGCTGCGAACACGGAGCGCATCGGACGAGAGCGCTGTTCCAAAGCGGCGCAGGCACTCGTTAATTCGGATCGCGGGAGCCTCCGGAGCGCAGCACCGCTGCCTATCCAATGACCTTCGCTACAACGCCTGGCCGCAGATGGGAAGCGATCTTCGGTTCCCGCGGCCTCTTTTCACCGATATCCTCGCCAATGTTTGCCCGCGGCAGCCGCACGCCGCCTCAATTGATCAGGCTCTAAATGTCGACGTGTCGACACCGCCCTTGCGCAGCCAACGGCCCAGCGTTCGGAATCCGGTTTGGGACACGCCATCCGCAGCAGACGACGAGCGCTCAAGGAGGACAATCACGATGCGCCCTCAAGAAAATTATATCGTTCTTTCAATAACATAGACGTTCGCACTTCTATCCAGTACGGCGCGCCATCATTCTCAATGGCAGTCAGGTAACAAGTACAGGCCTCGCGCAGTGGCGGATGCGCCCCGCCAATTGCGTCCAGTTCCCCACCCTTATAGGTCCTCGTGATGCCCACGATGATGATGCGCCACCGTGGGCTGCACTCCATCGGGAGGGCGCAGTCGCGCGACGGCCAATACCTCTTCAAGGAGCTTTGCTACCTTCGAGGTCGAGCTCCATCTTTACGATTTCGAGCTGTACGGGGCTGTTGCCTCTTGTAAACACGCCTTGCCCCACGGCGCGGAAGCCATACTTCTCGTAGAATTTCACCGCCGTAAGAGTGGCTTCGAGATAGGCCTTCGGAGCCCCGGATGCTGCGATCCGGTTTAGGGCCGTTTGCAAGAGTTGCTTTCCGACACCACGAAAAGATCCGTCTTCAGCGACAAAAAGTTTGGTGACCTCAAAGCCATCGATTTCCACGAAGCCGACGATGCGATCGCCCTCAGCGACCCAAATCGATTCCTTTCGAATGGCATCGAGGTAGATGCTTGGATCCCGCCCATCGAGCCACAACGCAAGCTGCGCCGCCGAATATTCCCGGCGACACAGAGTTTCCACAGAACTCCGGTGCACCCGAAATATAAAATCGACGTCCGATTCGGTTGCGGGCCTGATCCGCATAGCTGGTACGGTCATGTCGTCCTCCTGCAGTCTGGTTGATCAACGCAAGCGAAGCGCATATCAGGCCAGCGCATCGGCAGCTTCGCGGATCCCGGCATAGATTTCATTGAGGACAGCCTCCGTCACGCAGTAAGGCGGCATCACATAGATCGTGTTGCCGAGCGGCCGCAGCAGCAGATTGCGGCGCTCGAAGAAGGCCTGGAGCTTTGGGCCGATGCCGGCGAGATAGCCCGCGTCGTTTGCTTTCAGATCAAGTGCGGTGATGGTTCCGGTGCGGCGGACGTGTTCAAAACGTGCATCAGCATGGAATGGTACGATCAGGCGCTCCTGCATCGCGGCGACCGAGGCGACGCGCTCGCCCGCGCCGTGCTGCCAGAGCTCGAGGTTCGCCCGTGCGGCGGCGCAGGCAACCGGGTTTGCCGTGTAGGAACTGGAATGGAAGAAGGTGCGCGAACGGTCGCTGGAATAATGCGCGTCGTAGATGTCGGCGCGGCAAAGCGTCACCGCGAGCGGCAGCGCGCCGCCGGTGAGGCCTTTTGAATAGCAGGCGATATCCGGGGTGACGTCGGCCTGCTCGCACGCGAACAAGGTGCCGGTGCGGCCCCAGCCGGTCATGACCTCGTCGGCAATGAACAGAACATTTGAGGCCTCGCAAATCCGCTTCATTTCCTTCAGCACCCAAGCCGGATACATCAGCATCCCGCCCGCGCCGAGGATCAGTGGCTCGACGATGAACGCTGCTGCGGTCTGCCGCCTGCACGCGGCTTCGAGCGCGTCGAGCGTCGTCTGCTCATGGCCGGGCGCCGGAAACGGGATCGACGCGACGTCGAACAGCAGCGGCTCGTAGGCCTTGTTGAAGACGCCGCGCGCGCCGACCGACATCGTCCCCACCGTGTCGCCATGGTAGGAGTGCTGCATGACAATGATCCGGGTGCGCGGCACGCCGATATTATGCCAGTAGCCGAGCGCCATCTTCAGCGCCACTTCGACGCTGGTGGAGCCGGAGTCGGAGAAGAACACGTAGTCGAGGCCGGAGGGCGCGAGCTTCAGGAACTGCGCGGCGACCTGTTCGGCCGGGTCGTGGGTATGGCCGGCGAAGATGATCTGGTTGAGTTGTTCCGCCTGGCTCTGAATCGCTCGTACGATATGCGGATGGCAGTGGCCATGGGTCACGACCCACCAGGATGCGATCGCATCGATGATGCGGCGCCCATCCGCGGTGTAAAGATGGGCTCCCTCCCCGCGGACGATCCTGGTCATCTCGCCGTGCAGTGCGTGCTGGGTGAACGGGTGCCAGATCGGCGACTTCCGAGCGGATGTCATGGATTGAGATCTTCGCGCCGGAACGAATCCCTAAACGCCGCCTGCAGCGTGTCTGCCGCGAGGGAAGTAAGCCAGGGCAACCGGCCCAGCCGGCGCACTTGCCCGAAGCCGCAGATTGCGCGCTCGCTCTCGGGATTGCTCTCGCCAATGAAAGCGATCCCGAGAATCTCGATTCCTCGCCTGCGCAGCGCCTCGACCGACAGCAGCGAGTGATTGATGGTGCCAAGAGCGGTGCGGGCGCAGAGCACGACCGGAAGATGCCAGCGCGCGAAGATGTCGATATAGAGCGTGTTGTCGTTGAGCGGCACCATCAGCCCGCCGGCGCCCTCGATCACCAGCGGCCGGTGCCCGGTATCGGGCATGCCAAGCGCGGCAGGATCGATGCGCACGCCGTCGAGCGCGGCGGACTGATGCGGCGAAGCCGGCGTGCGAAGCCGGTAACGCTCCGGCACGATGCGATCGGCGGGGAGCCCGCCAAGCCGCGCCACCAGTTGCGCATCGGTTTCCTCCTCGGGGCCGGCCTGAACCGGCTTCCAGTAGCTCGCGCCGAGAAGGCCGGCGAGCCCCGCGGAGAACACCGTCTTCCCGATCCCGGTATCGGTGCCGGTGACCACGATGCGGCTCGTCATCGCGACCAGCCTTTCGTTTCCTCGACTAGCGCATCGAGCAGCGTGCGAACGTCGTCTTCGTCGACATTGAGGGTGAGCGCGATGCGCAACCGCGCAGTGCCCGCCGGCACGGTCGGCGGCCTGATGCCTCTGACGTCGAAGCCGCGCGCCTGCAGCGCCGACGCCAGTTGCATGGCACGCGCATTGTCGCCGACAATATAGGGCACGATTTGCGAGCGCGACGGGCTGCGCCAACCGCGCAGGCCGAGTTCGCGATGCGTGAACGCTACCAGTTTTGCCAAGCGCTGCTGATGCTCGGGTTCCTGCTGAAGGATCAGCAGCGCCTCACGCACGGCAACGGCCATAAGCGGCGACGGCGCGGTGGCGAAGATGAACGGGCGACAGCGATTGACCATGAAATCGCGCAGCAAGGTCGAGACGGTGACCAGCGCGCCGGCGGCGCCCAGCGCCTTGCCGCAGGTATGAACGATCACGAGGTTTTCGCGGCCCTCATAGGGTGCCGTCAGCCCGCGTCCCTGCTCGCCATAGACGCCGGTGCCGTGCGCCTCGTCCACCATCAGGAACGCGTCGTGCCGGTCGGCGATGGCGACGAGCTCGTCGAGCGGCGCGATATCGCCGTCCATGCTGTAGACGCTTTCGACCACGATCCAGACCCGGCCTTTGCCGCCCTCGGCGCGCCAGCCGCGAATAGTGTCTTCGACCGCCCCGGGATCATTGTGGGCGCTGAACCGGAATTCGGCCCGGCCGGCCCGCGCGCCTTCATGGATGCTGGCGTGCACCAGCGCATCGAGCACCAGCAGGTCGCCGCGCTGCGGCAGCGTGATCAGCACCGCGAAGTTGGCGACATAGCCGCCGCCGAACATCAGCGCGGTCTCGGCGCGGAAGAACGCGGCGGCCTCGGCCTCCAGCCGTTCATGCTCCGCGCAATTGCCGCGCAGCAGCCGCGATCCGCCGGCGCCGATCGGCGTGCCGGCCGCGAGCGCGGCCGCAACCGCCTGCTTGATGCGCGGCGAGCTGGCGAGCGCCAGATAATCGTTCGAGACGAAATCGATGCCCGCGCGCGGCCTGAGGCCGCGCAGCCGATCGTCCTTGCTCAGGGCGTGCAAGGCCGCGGCGTAATCAGCGACCTTTGCCGCATGAATTGCGCTCATGCTTCTCTCTCAGATTTGTAGTTGGTCGCGCGGCGAGTCCTGCCGCGCGCATGCCGGAGTTGGACTCAGGCGAGGGCGGAGTTGATGCCGAGCCGGTCCAGCAGATTGGCGTCGCGATCGCGCTGCGGGTTCTTGGTGGTGAGCAGCACATCGCCGATAAAGATCGAATTCGCACCGGCGAGGAAGCACATCGCCTGCAGTTCGTCGGTCATGTACTGCCGCCCGGCCGACAGCCGCACCACGCTCTGCGGCAGCATGATCCGCGCGGTGGCAACCAGACGCACGAGCGCGATCGGATCGGGCCGTTCGGCGGTATCGTTGACCGGCACGCCCTTGACCTCGTTCCAGAGGTTGATTGGCACGCTCTCCGGATGGCTGGGGAGATTGGCAAGCAGCATCAGCATACCGAGCCGGTCATCGACCAGTTCACCCATGCCGATGATGCCGCCGCAGCAAACCTTGATGCCGGCGTCGCGCACATGCGCAAGCGTATCGATGCGATCCTGCAGAGTGCGGGTGGTAATGATCTTGTCGTAGTACTCGGGCGAGGTGTCGACGTTGTGGTTGTAGAAGTCGAGCCCGGCGTCGGAGAGACGCTCAGCCTGCGTTGGCGTCAGCATGCCGAGCGTTACGCAGGTCTCCATGCCGAGACCTTTCACGGCACTGACCATGTCGCAGACCTGATCGAGATCGCGATCCTTGGGACTGCGCCAGGCCGCGGCCATGCAGAAGCGAGTGGCGCCGGCGTCCTTGGCGCGCTGCGCGACCGCGACCACTTCGTCCCGCGGCATCAGGCGGGTAGCCTTCAGGCCGGTGTCGTAATGCGCGCTCTGGGAGCAGTAGCCGCAATCTTCCGGACAGCCGCCCGTCTTGATGCTGAGCAGGCTCGCGGTTTCGACGTAGTTCGGATTGAAGTTGGCGCGGTGAACGCCTTGCGCCTGGAACATCAGGTCCGCCAACGGCAGGTTGTAGAGCGCTTCGACCTCGACGCCCTCCCAGTCACTACGGACCGGCACGCTGTTGCGGTTGTCGTTTCGTTCGATTCCCACGACACTTGCCTTCCCGGTTTTCAACGAAGCCCATCGTGCTTCTAACGCAGCCATTGCGCACCTCCCTGCACCCCGTGTTTTGGTAAGAATCGAGGGCGTAGCTTCAGTTCAGCCCCCCGATATGGAAGCTCTTCATCTCGAGATATTCCTCAATTCCGACCTGGCCGCCCTCTCGACCAAGCCCGGATTGCTTTACGCCGCCGAAGGGTGCGACCTCCGTCGAGATGAGCCCCGTGTTCAGGCCGACCATGCCGAATTCGAGCGCCTCGCCGACACGCCAAGCGCGCTTAAGGCTCTCAGTGTAAAAATAGGCGGCCAATCCGAAAGGCGTTCCATTGGCAATCGCGATCGCTTCCTCTTCCGTTCCGAAACGAAAGAGCGGAGCCACGGGACCGAAAGTTTCCTCAGTTGCAAGCTGCATCTGCACCGTTGCGTCGGTCAAGACGACAGGCGCAACATATTGTGAGCCCGGCGGCAGCACGTACCTCTTAGTGGTAACCTTCGCGCCCTTCGCGAGCGCATCCTCTAGATGCCGTCTGATTTTGACCACCGCTGCTTCGTTGATCATCGGGCCGACCGAGACGCCAGGCTGTGTGCCGTCACCCACTGTCATCATATTTACGCGGGCACTCAGCTTTTCCGCGAACGCATCATAGATGCCGGCCTGCACCAGAATGCGGTTCGCGCACACGCAGGTCTGACCGCCATTGCGAAATTTAGACACGATGGCCCCCTCAACCGCTGCGTCGAGATCGGCGTCATCGAATACGATGAAAGGCGCGTTGCCGCCGAGCTCGAGTGAAAGCCGCTTCACACTGTCGGCTGCACCGCGCATCAGTAGGGATCCGACGCGGGTCGATCCGGTGAACGAGATCTTTCGAACCGTTTCGTTCTGCATCAACTCGCTGCCAATTTCGGTCGGCATACCTGTGACAATGTTGATGACGCCTGCGGGAATTCCGGCCCGCTCTGCCAATACACCAAGCGCGATGGCGGAGTAGGGCGTGAATTCCGACGGCTTGATCACGACCGTACAGCCTGCCGCCAGCGCCGGGGCGACTTTTCTCGTGATCATGGCGTTTGGAAAGTTCCACGGCGTAATAATGCCGCAAACCCCGACCGGCTCCTTGAGCACCACAATGCGGCGATCAGCTGTCGGAGACGGAATCGTATGACCTCCAACACGCCGCGCCTCTTCCGCGAACCATTTCACGAAGGACGCGCCGTAGCGGATTTCGCCCCGTGCTTCATCCAGCGGCTTGCCTTGCTCCAACGTGAGAAGTTGTGCGAGATCCTCCAGATGTTCGATCATGAGCCTGTGCCAGGATTCCAGCAGGGCCGCGCGCTCGGCATGTGTTTTCCTCTTCCACGGTCCGAAGGCTCTTTCGGCAGCCTCGATCGCAGAGCGCGTTTCGGCGCGCGCCATATCTGGGACAAAACCAATGACCTCGCGAGTGGCCGGATTGAAGACCTCAATCGTTTTTCCCGTGACTGCGCTGATCCACTTCCCTTCAATCAGACCAGCCTGAACTAACAGATTGCCATAGGTATCATGCTTCATGTCGATAACTCCGATCGCTTAATTGGCGGGCCGCATGTACCGCGGCGGTGATGAATACGTCGCCCGGAACGGCGCCGATGCTCTGAGCTGTCGCTTTTTCCAGTTGGACGCGTGATACAAACCGCAAAAGCGTACGTCGAACGGTTTACGCGCGACTAGCCTCCCCAGCTCGAGCTGCCATCCAACTCTCCAACCAGGCGGTGTGGAAAAGCCCCTTCCCCACTTCAACATCCGTGGCGAGCGCCTGATGCAACGGCACCGTCGTGTGGATCCCGTCTACCTTCAGACTATTCAGCGCATTCTGCAGGACAGCGATTGCTGCGGGACGATCCGGTGCCCAAACGATGAGCTTACCTATAAGAGAGTCATAATAGGGTGCTACCCGATAGCCTTCGAACAGTAATGTATCGAAGCGGATGTTTTCGCCTTCGGGCGGACGATATGCCGCCACCAAGCCAGGCGAGGGCATGAACATCTTAGCCGGGTTTTCGGCGTTGATACGCACCTCGATCGCGTGCCCGGTTTGGGTGATGTCACCTTGTGTGAACCACAATAACTCGCCTCCGGCGATTCTGAGCTGGGCCTGCACAAGATCAATTCCCGTAATTGCCTCCGTCACGGGATGTTCCACCTGGATCCGGGTGTTCATTTCGATAAAGAAGAATTCCTCGGTCTTGCTGTCATAGAGGTATTCGAGCGTACCGGCATTGCGGTAGTTCACTCGCCTTGCCAGCGCAACAGCTGACGCACAAAGCGCATCGCGGACCGCCTTCGACAGCATCGCCGCAGGTGACTCCTCCCACACCTTCTGGCGCTTGCGCTGAAGGGAGCATTCCCGCTCGAACAGATGCACGACATCCGTGCCGTCCCCCAGCACCTGCACCTCGATATGGCGCGCGTTTTGGATGTACCGCTCCATGTACAAACCGTCATCGCCGAAGGAAGCGCGAGCCTCCGCCATGGCCTGCGGTACCAGCGTTTCCAGCCTTGCCTCGTTCTCGACGATACGGATGCCGCGACCGCCTCCGCCGGCGCTGGCTTTGATCATAACGGGATAGCCTATGCGCGCGGCCTGCCGCCGCGCATCGTCGAGGTCAGCGATGCGGCCTTCGCTACCTGGGACAACAGGCACGCCCGCTGCCACTGCCTCGGAGCGCGCCATTGCCTTATCGCCCATCTTCGCAATCGTACCCGCGTCCGGACCAACAAAGGTGATCCCAGCGGCCTCTACGGCGGAGACGAACCGCGGGTTCTCGGAGAGGAAGCCATAGCCCGGATGGACGGCGTCGGCGCCGCTTGCCTTGATAGCCTGAACGATCGCCTCCACGTTTAGATAAGACTTCGCGGCCTGCGGTGGCCCGATCACGACCATCTCATCAGCAAGCCGGCAGGCAAGCGAGTCCGTGTCGGCCTCGCTGGCGGCCTGAATTGTCCGAATCCCCAAGGCCCTTGCCGCCTTGTTGATTCGCACGGCGATCTCGCCGCGATTGGCGATGAACAGCGACCTGATAGCCATTCCGTTTATTCCATCTCTGCAATCGCTTGATCGGCGTCGACAGTCTCGCCGTCCTGCACAAGAAACCGCGCAAGCTTGCCGGCGTTTTCCGCCTCGACCGGGAAGAAGGATTTCATCGCTTCGATCAGTGCAATCGTTTCGCCAGCCGCGACGGGATCGCCTTCCTGTTTGAACGGAGCCTCTTCCGGCGATGGTCTGCGATAGAAAAGACCCGGCAGGGGCGCCAAAAGTTGTTTTGCCATGTCGACGTTCCCTCTCTTTTATCAGGCGTTCACGAGATTTTCGCGGACGCAACGTTCTGCGATTTCCTTCGCAATGTGTTGAGCTTCTGGAATGCTGACGAGCCGGAAATGCAGGTGCTCCCCAGGCTTAGCCTGACCCAGTTTCCAGAATGCTGCGGACGGAACCGTATAGGGGTTGATAAACCCACCCATGGACGGACCGTCATTCACCAGAATGATCGGGGTCTGCCCTGCGAGATTGATCGCGCCCATGGGATAGCCCTGATCGATGATGTTCGACGGCAGAGAGCCATGTTCTTTCGGCTTGTTGTAAGCCTTCTCCGTGAACGTCCATTCGGGCCCTTGCAGCCGGAAGCCGGTGCGATCCGACTTAGCGGAAAGTGTCCAGGCCGAGTTCAGAAAACGGTTCTTACCAGCCTCGTCGATCCAGTCATCATTTGGACCCGCGCAGACCTCGATCGTCCACGTACGGTCTGTGCGGATGTCGGGCCTATGCTTATTGGGCACCAGGAGCCCGGGGGTTGCTCTGCCTTCCGCAACTGGCAATTCCTGTCCAGCCCTGATGGAATGGCCATCTATGCCACCGACCCCCGCTCTGTTGAAAGTGGAGCGGGAACCAAGCCTCTCCTCGTTCGCGAACGCGCCAGCGACCGCAATGTAGGCACGACTACCGACACGAGCTGCTCCTAGGGCTAATGTCTGACCTGCTCTTACGGCGACCGACTGCCACATGGGGAATGGCTCCCCATCGAGCACTGGGCGCATGTCTGCACCAGTAACGGCGACCACCGTGTCAGCATCGAACGAAAGCGTAGGCCCCAGGAACTGGCATTCGAGGCCCGCAGCTCCGGGCTGATTACCTACGAGCACGTTCGCCAAGCGGAAAGACCAGCTATCCATGGGACCAGAGGGCGGAAAGCCCTGATTCCAGTATCCGATGCGCCCTGGATAGTCTTGGATCGATGTTTCAAGTCCGGCTTTCAATACCTTGATCATGTCGGTACACGCGCTCTGTTGGCCCCGATCACTTTGGAGACCCAGTTGTTGTAGTTACGGACCGCGAACTTCTGGTATTCCACGATCGTGTAGTCGTAGCGTTCCTCCTTCACCGCTACCTCAGCGTCGTCATATTCCTCGCGCGTGACCGGAACGAACCTGATGCGATCTCCTGGACGAAAGAGACACAGACTTCCCTCGAAAGCCGGGCGTTTGCCAGTTGGATCCCAGATTGGCACCGGCGTGCGCGCAAAGATTTGGTAGCCGCCGGGCGTGGCGACAGGATAGATAGAGTTTGCGGCGCCGCCCAACCCAACTGCCCCCTCCGGCGTGTCCGTCCGTGGAGGGTTGTATTTGGGCGCGGTCAGACGCGCCCGCGGATCGAGCGCCATCAAGAAGGGCAGCCCCGGCCAGAAGCCCAGTGACGCAACCCAATACTCCGAGGACGAGTGAAGCCGAACGAGATGGTTGACATCCTCAAGGCCATTTTGCTGCACAAGCAGCTCGGGATCTGGCACCTTCCTGGCGATCTTCGCGCAGTAGTCTTCGACACAAGCCTTCGTCCACGGATCGAGATAAAGCGTCGGCAGATAGAACAGCCGGCTTTCCAGTTCGATATCCTCCGATGGGCCCAGAGAGCCCAAAAGCCGAGAGAACTCGCGCACTACATCATCATAATCGATCAGCGTAGGTTCGTAGTGAACGAGCAGCGAAGCGAAGCAAGGCGCCGTCTCGATGACGCCCTTCACGTTTGCCTCCGCAGCCGCTGATGCCAGGCCCTGCGCCGTGAAGTTTAGATCGAGATTCATCTCGTTCCCAAACTCGATCAGTAGATAACGGTCGCCAGCAGGCAGGAATTTTGGCTGTTCGTAGATCACCTAACCCTCCTTGCTGAGGTCAATTGAGGTTCTCGGCGGATCGCCACTGGGCCGTATCATCGAGCGCATCGCTGAGACGCGCGACCAACTCGTGTACCTGATCCTCATTGATGATGAGCGGAGGGCAGAGCGCAATTGTGTCACCTATCGCGCGCACGATGAGACCGTGTCTTTGGGCAGCGGCGAAAGCCGCTGCTCCAACCTTGCCAGCGGCGGCAAACGGACGGCGTGTTTGCTTTTCCGAGACAAGCTCAATCCCGGCAATGAGTCCCGCTCCTCGCACCTCGCCGACAAGCGGATGAGCGGCCAGCTCACCGAGGCGGGCCTGGAGGATCCGCCCCATACGAGCGGCGTTTCCAACCAGATCGCGCTCCTCGATAATTGTAAGATTTTCGAGAGCTACCGCCGTCGCGACAGGGTGACCCGAGGCTGTAAATCCGTGACCAAAGGTGCCAATCTTCGCCGTGTTGTCCGCGATGGCGTTGTAAATCGTCTCAGAGAAGACAACCGCCGCAAGCGGCATGTAAGATGAAGTCAGTTGTTTCGACACGATTATGATATCGGGCGTAAAATCGTAGAGTTCGCAGCCAAACGCCGCACCCAGCCGTCCGAAGCCACAAATCACCTCGTCGGCAACCAGAAGGATGTCATACTTGCGGCACAGCGCCTCAATGCCCTTCCAGTATCCTGCGGGAGGCGGCATCACACCGCCGGCAGCCATCAGCGGCTCACCAATGAAAGCCGCAACCGTTTCTGGTCCTTCCTGCAGGATCGCCGCTTCCGCCTCCGCGACGAGGCGCGCGGCAAAATCAGTTTCGGTCTCGTCGGGTTGAGCGAAACGATAATAATGCGGACAGGTGAGGTGACGGACGGGAATGACCGGCAGATCAAAATCGGTATGGTTATTGGGCAGACCAGTCAAACTGCCCGAAGCAATTGTAACGCCGTGATAGGCCCGGTTGCGCGCCAGGAACTTCTTCTTTTGAGGGCGCCCCAATGCATTGTTCATGTACCACACCATTTTGATCATGGTGTCGTTTGCCTCCGAGCCCGAGCTCGTGAAGAAGACGCGGCTCAGGGGAGCCGGCGCCATTCCGACAAGTTTTTCAGCCAGTCGGATTGAAGGCTCGTGCGCCTTGTGGCTGAACGTGTGATAGTATGGAAGCTTGGCCATCTGCGCGCTCGCAGCTTCCACAAGCCGGCGTTCATCGAAGCCGACGGCCACGGACCACAGCCCTGCAAGACCCTCGATATATTCCTTGCCGGCGTCGTCGTAGACGTAGATTCCCTTACCGCGATCGATAATGACCGGTCCTTGCCGTTCATGGGCGCGTGCATCCGTATATGGATGCAATGTTGCTGAGATATCGGCATGAGCGAGCGAATTCGAAAGCTGTTTGTGCATCATGTAGTCCTTACCTGGGCATCCCGAGATCGCGCATGACCTCAATATGAAACGCTGCGATCAGCGCTTTCGTTGGAAGCGGAAGCGGCGCATCAAAACAGGCCGCCGCTCCCGGGGCACTTCGTCAGCGTCTCGTTGCGTCGGCGAGCCGATAACGATCCAGCACGACCGCTCCAACGAGCACGATCCCCAGCACGATCATCTGATAGTTCGATCCTATCCGTAGAAGGTCCATGCCGTTGGCCAGCACAGTTATGAAGACCACGCCCATGAACACTCCGGTCGGCGACCCCTCACCGCCGCGAAGGGAGCAGCCGCCGATGACAGCTGCCGCGATGGAGTTGAGTGGAAACTCGCCGCCAAGCAATGGCTCACCCGATGACACGCGTGCGGTCAAAAGCCAGCCTGCGAAGGCGGTGATCGTCGCACACAGCATGTAGCAGGCGATAAGATAGCGGTTGATTTGCACGCCGGCCACCATAGCAGAGCGGATGTTTGAGCCGATGGCATAGATGTAGCGGCCGAAACGCATCTGTCGGACGAGCAGAAAGACGGCGAGCAGAGCTGGCAGTGCGAAGAAGAAAGAGACAGGCAAGCCGAGGAAGAACCCGGATCCGATGCCATAAACGAAGTCACGCGGCAGGCCGCTGACCTGCAGGCCCTGGGAGATAACGAGCGTCACGCCACGGAAGATCGAGGCTGTCGCGAGTGTCACAATGAAGGCGTTCACCTTCAACACCGCGACGCCCAGCCCGTTGACCAAACCGCAGACGAGACCTACGGCTATGGTCGCGAGGAAACCTGCGCCAATCGCAAGACCGGGCACCTCCGGAAAGGCAAGCGAAACGGCAACCATGACCTGCGCCGATATGATGGATGTCAGCGCAACCACTGAACCCACTGACAGATCGAAACCGCCAGCCAGCAGAACGAGCATCTGTCCGAATGCAATCAGCATCAGGAATACGCCTTGTTGCAAGATGTTGAGCATATTGGCCGAGCTGAGGAAGCGCGGATTTCCGAGCTGGAACACCACGATACAGATAGCCAAGACGATGGGCAGCGCACCGAACCTCAAGAGTGTCGATACGGCAGTCACGCCTGCTGAAGGTTTAATACCAGCCTGGGAACGAATCAGAGTCATTGAAGATCCTTTTGCGGCGTCTCGCCGAAGGCGTATGCGATGACGCTTTCCTCGCTGATTTCGTCTCCCTCCAAGCTCGCCGTGCACGAACCCTCATGCATGACGTGGATACGATGGGAGAGATGAACCAGTTCCTGAAGATCGGAAGTGATGAGAAGTATTGCAGCGCCTTCGGCACACAGCCGTTTGAGTTGATGGTAGAAGTCAAGGCGGGCGCCGACATCGATGCCAGCCGTCGGTTCATCGAAAATGTAGAGGTTCCGTTTGCGGCTCAGCGCTCGGCCAAGCACCACCTTTTGCTGGTTTCCGCCTGACAGCTCCTGAACTGCTTTATTGGGCTCAGCGGGCTGAACTTTCAGCCTTGCGAGCAGACTTTTCACGAGCGTCGCGAGGACGCCCGTTCGCACAAAGCCAGCGTACGCGGACCCAGCCTGCCCCAGCACCTCAATAGCCATGTTTTCGGCGATCGGACGGTTCAGCGCGAGGGCCTCGCCTCGCCGGTCCTGCGGCAGGTAAACCAACCCACGCTTGAGCATAGCAGGCGGCGAATGGGTCTTGATGCTCTCACCGGCGAGTACAACTTCCCCAGCGTCTATCGCCTGCAGTCCGAAGATCGCGCGGGCGACCTCTGCCTTGCCGCAACCAACCAGTCCACCAAGGCCTACAATCTCCCCGGCCTTGACCTCAAATGAGACGTTCTTGATCTTGTGCCCGGAGCAAAGCCCTTTAACCTCCAAGACCGCGTGGCCTGGAGTATGTGGGATCTCGGGATAGAAGTTCGCTATCTCGCGGCCGACCATCTCAGCAATCATCTGCTCGTTCGTCACGTCTGCGAGCCGATGGAAACTGACAAAACGCCCGTCTCGCAGGATTGTCACGACGTCCCCAAGGCGGCGGATCTCCTCCATACGATGGCTGATGTAGAGGATGGCCCAGCCCTCTCTCTTCAACACCTCCACTGTGGAGAACAGATGCTCCGATTCGTCGTGGCTGAGGGTTGCGGTAGGTTCGTCCAAAATCAAAGCACCTGGCTTTCCGCCGAGTGCGCGTACGATTTCAAGGAGCTGCTGTTCAGCGCGCGTCAGGGTGTCGACGCGAGCGTCCGGGTCGATAGCAACGCCGAGCTTTTCCATCGACTTCACCATCCCGGCGCGCATTGCCGACTTGTCGAGAAACCCGCCTCGCGTTTTTTCTCGGCCAAGAGCATAATTCTCTACCGCCGTCATTGACGGTGCCAGGCCAAAGTCCTGCAAGACAGCGTTCACTCCACTCTCACGCGCCTCCAACGGAGTAAGATCCGGGCAAGCGCGGCCACACAGAATGCGCGCGCCTTCATTCGGCCTGTTTGCTCCAATGAGCAGCGAGACGAGCGTTGACTTGCCCGCCCCGTTCTCCCCCAGGAGCATATGAACCTCGCCGCGTCGGAGCGTAATGCTCACGTCCTTCAATGCGGCGAAGCTTCCATAGAATTTGGATACGCCGGAGAGCGAGGCAAAAGCCTCGCTCTCCTGACACTGGCTAGCGATGGTCATTTCTTCGTCGCTTCGACCGAAAACTCGACCTTGTATCCCGCTGGTGCGAACATGTCGGTCTTGCTAACCGACTTGATGGTTTCCGCCGTCACCATCTGGGGCTTCGGCCCAGCGCGCTTGGCCTGCAGCTTCTGGCCCTGCAACAGGCGAAGAACCATGTCGACAGCAAGTCGCCCCTGCAGAACAGTAAAGTCCGTTGGCGACGCCTTCGCAGCTCCAGCGGCGATATCATCATAGACGGGCGGGATAATATCGAACGCGGCGACGCTGACTTTCCCTCCTAAATTAGCGTTACGGACTGCAACCGCTGCCGCCTGAGCGGCGATGTCTACGCCGACCAGCCAATTGAGCTTGTCGTAGGTCTGTAGCGCGTTGTTGATCATGTCGAGCTGGACATTCAAGCCGGTATCACCGCGCCGCGTCACCGCAATCTCGACCTTTGAATCTTTGATAGCGTCGTTGAAGCCGCGCACCGCATCGTCGGACCAGCCCGCTCCCTGCGGGCCCGGAAAGAAGCCTACGATCGTGGGTTTTCCGCCAGACTGCTCGACGATGTATTTCCCGGTCTGGTAGGCTAGGTCGTCGAAGCTGACGAGGGCGTGACCGGAAACGCTCGGCTCTTTGACACCATTGACGAAATCGATGACCGGAATGCCGGCATCCGTTGCCTTCTTGACCAGAGGGCCAACACCGTCAGCGCTGATCGCGCCGAGAATGATGCCGTCGAATTTCTGCGCGATGCAGTTATCCATCTGGCTGAGCTGTGTCGAAAGGTTGGTATACCCTCCGGCCTCGTAAAGCGTCATTGCTGTCCCGGTCCGATGAATCTCGGCGGCAACCCCATAGTTCGCGGCAACCCAATAGCTATCCTTGAGGTGTGGGAACAGCACACAGATGTTCCAGGGCTTTGTCACTTCCTGGGCGCTGAGGAGCTTCCAGTGGGCGTCGGTCTTCTTATCTCCGTCCACGAGCTGCACGGGGAAGCTCGTAACCGGCTGCTGGCTTTGCGCGCTTCCTACACAAGCACAGCTGGTCATAGCCGCAAGCACGCTCGTCCTTATCAACCCTCTCATAATCCATTTTCTCCTGAAAGAGTGCGTTCTGTTGTTGTTCGGGTCTTGCGCCCGATTGCTTTACCGCTGAGCGGTATCGAGCACGTGGCGCATGGCCGCCGCGACGTCCCGCGCATTGGGCGGGTCCGAGTGAATGCAAACGGTCTGGAATGAAACAGCGAGGAGAGTGCCGTCGACTGCCTCGACCTTGCCCTCGCGTACCGCTCGCTCGAGACGAGCGGCCGCCTTTTCGATATCGACCGCCGACTGGGTCCGCGGAATGATCAGTTCGCCGGCCGGACCGTAGGAAAGATCAGCGAAGAACTCCGCTACGAATTGGGCCCCGACGGCCTTGGCCGCTCTCTCGTGAAAAGTGCCCGCCATTCCGAAGAGGGGAAGATCGAAGGTCTTCGCGGCCTCCGCCATCGCGGTGGCAAGCGCCATGTCGCGCGCGGCCATGCCGTAGATGATGCCGTGTGGTTTCACATGATTCAGGTTTTTCCCGACTGCGTGGGCAACACCAGCTAGAGCACCAATCTGATAGATGAATGCCGCGCGCAGTTCTTCGGAAGACAAGCGCAGTTCACGCCGACCAAAGCCTTCACGATCTGGCAGTGAGGGATGGGCCCCAATCCTTTTGCCCTCGCGAGCAGCGAGCTCGACCGTCCGCGTCATGGTCATGGGATCGCCGGCGTGAAACCCGCACGCGATATTGGCGCAATCGATGAAGGGCATGATCCCCGCATCGTCGCCAAAACGCCAATGGCCGTAGCTTTCCCCCATATCGCAATTCAGCGTGACGCTCATCCCATCAATCCGTCTAGTGTTATAACAGTATTCTGCCCTCCCAGAATTTTCCTGTCAACTGTCTTGTTCAGTGTTATAACAAAAAAAGCCAGCCGGAGTTTTACAGTGAACCCAGAAAACGACCTCCATCCCGGAGTTTTACAAGAACCCATCCTCACACCGGTCTCTCGGGACATGCTTCACGAGCAGATCTACGACCGTCTGAAGCGAAGTCTGATGATGGGCCGGTTCACGCCTGGACAGAAACTGCCGCTGAGAACCCTCGCCAAGAGTTTGGGCACAAGCCTCATGCCTGTCCGGGACGCGCTTCAGCGCCTCGAAAGTACCGGCTGCGTCGTTTCAACAGCCAATCGGACAATGGCAGTCCCTCAATTCAGCCCTAAGCAGCTCCAGGACATCTGCACGCTGCGTATCGTGCTGGAGACGACCACCGTCGAACGTGCTGCGATGCTGCGAACGGACGACGAACTGACATCACTCGCCGTATTCGTGAGGGATATCGACCGTTCGGCAGAAACAAACAGCATCGATCTCTTCCTGGAGGCAAACTACCACTTTCATATGCTGATTGCCGATATGAGCCGGCTCTCGTTTGTCCGCACTCTTCTTGAACCGCTTTGGATGCACATTGGTCCCTCGATCAGGCAGTCCGTCCCAAACGAAGCGCTATTCCAAAGCGCCGCCCGACGGCACAAGGAAGTTTATGACGCGATTGTCGCGCACGATCCAAAGAGCGCTGCCATCGCCATTCAAAGAGACATTCTAGATGGCTACAACTTCTGAGTCCGTAGCCCCCATGGTCGGCGGCTTGAAATTTGAAAGTGATCGATGAGTCTTTTTTGCCAACGTGTTAGGCATGAGGGGCAATGAGCCGGCGAAGCAGTTCGTCGATGCGACGAGCTAGACGGCTGTAGATGACAAGCTGATGATGCCGGTCAGTAGGCGCGTGATTCCATTGCGCACAGCAGATACGAATCGTCGTCCCTTAGGAGCGACTAAGTGACTGATGGGGAATTTGTGGTCTGGCAGACTGGCTTTTTTTGCGATTGCAGGGTTTTGTGCTTCGGGGATCGGAACCTTGCGATTTCATTTTCAGGATTCCGTGGAATGCCCAGTCATGATTACGTCGCATCGGAGGGGGCGATGCGGCCGAAGAAGCAGAAGGCGACGGGATCGGGCGATCTGTTCCGGCTCAGGCTGGACCAGATCATCAACATGAAGTACGAGCTGGTTGAGCTCGCCGGCAAGGTCGAGTGGGACTGGATCGACGGGAAGCGCGGCGTCTTGGGGGCATAAGCGTGAGCCTGCGCCGCCGCTCCGCCATCGAACCCATCATCGGACACCTGAAGACCGATGGTCACCTCGGCCGCTGCTATCTCAAAGGCCGCGCCGGCGATGCGGCAACGTCATCCTCTCGGCCGTTGACTACAACTTCAGCCGCATCCTCGCCTGGCTGAGAGCTTTTTGGTGCCTGATCCTGACCACCTCATGGCAGCCACGAGCGACCGCTCACCGCTGAAATCGGGTTCCTAGCATGGCGTAATCGCGGCTGACGTCTTCTTGAGAACACGAGGATCGGTACGATCGGCGTCAGCAAATCGAAAAGGAGCCGCGCTATGAAGCAGTACGTTGGTCTGGACATCTCTATGGAAGAAACGTAAGCGTAGCGCCGCGGCCCTTTAGATTGTCTGTGCGCGATCTTGGGAGCACCGTTAGAAGAGTCATCTTCTGCAAAGGTGCTCACAATGGACGACCATTCGGACGACATAAGACGACCATTGACACAGCGTATCGAAGTGTACGCCGGCGCAGGCCGTAAGCAGTGGCCGGATGATTTGAAGGCCCAGATTGTCGCGGAAAGCCTTGAGCCAGGCGCGGTTGTAACAGATATCGCACGCCGGCATGGCTGCCGGCCACAGCAGGTGCATGACTGGCGGCGCCGGGCGCGTTTAGGTCAACTGGTGCTGCCAGCTGCGGGTGCACTGTCGTTCGTGCCGTTGGTGTCGGAATCGTCGCCATCGGCGGCTGCCGCGCCCTCCGGATCGCCGGAAGCTGCCGCTGTTACGGTTGAGTTCCTGGGGGCCCGGGTTGAGGTGCGCGGAACGCCTGGACTTGCCGTGCTGAGTGATGTGTTTGTTGCGTTGCGCCGGACACGTTCATGCTGACGGCTCCCGCTGGCCTCATGATTTACGTTGCGACCCGACCTGTAGACTTCAGGAAGGGCGCGGATGGCCTGGCGCTGTTGGCGAAGGAGACGCTGGGCCACGATCCGATGAAGGGCGTGGCGGTGGTCTTCCGTGCGAAGCGCGCTGATCGGGTGAAGATCGTTGTCTGGGATGGCAGTGGCCTTGTGCTGTATTGGAAGCGGCTTGAGGGCAGCGCCTTCAAGTGGCCGCCGGTCGTTGACGGCGTCATGCGAATGAACGCCGCGCAGTTGTCGGCGCTTCTGGCCGGCATGGATTGGACACGCATGCATGCGCCTCGAATCCCGCAGCCGAAAGCGCTTGCGTAGGAGATAAAATCTTCGGTGTATCGAGGCGCGAAGCATGGCAGACTCGGGCCAATGAGTGATTTGCCTGATCAGCTGCCGAGCGACCCAGCCGAGTTGCGTGCCTTTGCCGCGGCTCTGCTGGAGCGCTGCGCCAGACTCGAGCGGTTGCTCAAGCTTGCAAAAGATGCGCAGTTCGGTCGATCGTCGGAAAAGCTTGACGCTGATCAGCTCCAGCTTGTTCTGGAGGATATCGATCAGGCTGTCGCGGCTCTCGAAGCAGCCGAGGACCGCGCCAATCCCAAAACACGCGAGAAGAGAGCTGCCGAGCGCAGGGCCAATCGTGGCAAGCTGCCGGAGCATTTGCCACGCATCGTCGAAACGTTGATGCCGACTGCAACCTGCTGCCCGTCCTGCAAAGGCGGTCTCGTTGAGATTGGCCGCGATGAGAGCCAGAGGCTGGACGTCGTACCGGCGCAGTATCGCGTCATCGTCACCCGCCGGCCCAAACTGGCCTGCCGCGCCTGCCAGGGCGTCGTTCTCCAGCACGCTGCTCCCGAGCGACTGATCAGGGGTGGATTGCCGACCGAGCGGCTCGTCGCGCATGTGATCGACGCCAAGTATCATTGGCATTTGCCGCTCTACCGCCAGGCGCAGATGCTGGCGACCCACGGAATTGCCATCGATCGTTCCACGCTCGCCTTCTGGGTCGGCTATGCTGCCCAGGAGCTGAAGCCCTTGTGGGGTCGTCTGCGCGAGGTTTTGCTCGCCTCCGCGAAGCTTTGTGTCGATGAGACCCCGGCGCCAGTGCTGGATCCGGGGCGCGGCAGGACCAAAACCGGCTACTTCTGGGCGCTCTCGCGCGATGACCGGCCTTGGGCCGGGCCTGATCCGCCTGGGGTGGTCTATGCCTATGCGCCGGGCCGTGGGGCCATCCATGGCTTGAGGCTGCTTGAGGGCTACCGCGGCATCATCCATTGCGATGGCTATGAGGCTTACAAGACCATGACCCGAGAGACGCGTGCGGACGCGCTGTCCGGCACGCTCGCCTTCTGCTGGTCGCATCTACGGCGCCAGTTTGTGAAGATCGAGCGCGAGGCTTCGCCGGCGCCGGCTCCGGTTGCACGCGAGGCCCTCGAGCGCATCGCCCAGCTCTACGCGGTCGAGAAAGCCCTCCGCGGCCGATCTGATGCCGAGCGTCGCGCGGGCCGACAAGCGCATGCCCGGCCTCTGGCTGCAGCCTTGAAGCAGTGGTTTGAGGCAATGCTTGATCACCTTGCGGGGAAGAGCGACACGGCGAAGGCTTTGCGTTATGCACTGCGTCATTGGGACGGCTTGACGCTCTACCTTGATGACGGGCGTATCGAGATGGACACGAATGCAGTCGAACGTGCGATGCGCCCGATCAAGCTCAATGCCAAGAACGCCCTGTTCGCTGGGTGCGACGAGGGTGCCGAGAATTGGGCATTGCTGGCTTCGCTCATTGAAACGTGCAAGCTCAATGGAGTCAGCGCCGAGCACTGGCTCTCCGACGTCCTCGCAAAGCTCGTCAATGGATGGCCTGCGGCGCGACTGGACGAACTGCTTCCCTGGGCGTCGACCTACACGATGCACGCGCACGATCCGAGGCTGGCAGCATGAGCCTGAACACGACCGCCGTCCGGATCAGGATAACCCTCAAGGACGTGAAGCCGGAGGTGATGCGTTGCCTTGTCGTACCCGTCACCCTGCGCCTTGATCGGCTGCATCTGACGCTTCAGGCGGCATTTGGCTGGACCAACAGCCACCTCTTCGAGTTCCTGGCTGGCGAAGGGCGTTGGGGCATCCCTGATCCCGACGGTGATTTTGGCCCCCAGCCGATCGATGCTCGCAAGGCGCGGCTCTCCGATATCGTTCAAGAGACAGGCGCCAAGACGATCCATTATCTCTATGACTTCGGCGACAGCTGGGACCATGTGATCAAACTCGAAAAATGGTTCGACAACACGACGATAGAGGGACTTCCCCTCCTGCTCGAGGCCGCCGGTCGTTGTCCTCCAGAGGACGTCGGCGGTGCGCCAGGCTATGCCGAATACCTCGACGCCATCAGCGACCCTGCTCATCCAGAACATGAAAATATGCGCCTCTGGGGCCCCGAACAGTTCGATCCCAACGTCATCGACCGGAAGACGATCGAGGCCGCCGTCAACGCATTGTCCGGAATTTGGAAGCCACGCCCGCGCAAGCTGCGATCAAAATAGACGCAAGCGCCAATCAAAAGGGCCGCAGAGCTACGCTTACGAAGAAACCAGCATTTGCGTTTTGGATCAGGCCGGCGGCGTGACATTCGAAGGTTGTGCGCCGACCAATCCGGAGGCGATCGCTAAGCTCCTGCGGCGTCACGCAGGCAATGCTGAGCGAATCGGTTTTGAAACGGGCTCGCTATCCAATTGGCTTTGGCATCAACTCAGGGCACTGGGCTTTCCGGTGATTTGCCTTGATGCGCGTCACGCCAACGCGGCGTTATCGATGCGCATCAACAAGTCGGATCAGAACGATGCCAAGGGGTTGTCTCAAATGGCCCGCATGGGATGGTACCGGGAAGCTGCCGTGAAGGGGGCGGAGAGCTGGAAAACTCGTTCGATGCTGGCGGCACGAACCAAGCTGGTGAATCTACGGCGAGATATTGACAACCAAATGCGCGGTCTGTGCAAGGGGTTAGGAATAGTGCTCGGCAAGGCCGGCTCGACCAGCCTGGCTCGCAAAGTGGACGCCGTGCTTGCTGAAACGCCGGATTTGCAAGATATTTTCGTACCGCTGCTGCTTGCCAGTCCTGTTTGACTGAACAAATCGAGAAGTTCGAATCGACAACTCATGGCAGTGGCAAAAGGCGACCAAATTGTTCGGCGAATGACGACCTTTCCCGGTGTCGGTCCCCTGACTGCCCTGTCCTTCGTCGTTACCATCGACGACCCCAATCGCTTCAGACATTCCGCCGAGGTGGGCGCCTATCTCGGCCTGACACCAAGACGTTATCAATCCGGTGAGATGGATCGCACTGGCCGCATCTCCAAGCGCGGCAACCACCAGATGCGCACTTATTTGTTCGAGGCTGCGAACGTCCTGCTGACTGTTGTCAGGCGAGGTTCTGCGCTCAAGCGCTGGGGCAGCAAACTGGCCAAACGCATCGGCACCAAGAAGGCCAAGGTTGCCGTCGCTGGCAAAATGGCTGTCATCCTCCATGCCATCTGGACTGATGGCACTGAATTCCAGGCAGAGATGCGCACCGCATGAACCAGTCTTAAACCAACCCAGATCCGCCTTCGGCGGAACAAGCGTCCCTGCCGGGACGATGGTGTGGGCAATCTCGAAGTCGTCCCTGCGGGCTTTACGCACCGCGCTCTTAACATCGGGATGCCACACCTCTTGAACGCCATCATGCGGCGCTCCTGCATAGAGACGACCGCGGAAAGAACCATGAACCCGGCAGCGGATCATTTGTGTCTATCGGGGTTGACATCGTGCCCGCGATTAAAGAACGGACGACTAGATCTCACGCCCGGTTCCAGCTTGTTGGTGCGTGGCCGGCGCTGGAGCCTCTATTCATCGCAATATTCGGTCCGGCCCTCCTCAATCGCTTTGCTGTTTGACACTTGCCATGGCTGCAGCAATTTCGCCGGACGGTCGTTCCAGGCAGTCCGACCGATGCGACCCTTGGATTCGGCGATTTGAGGTCTGGGCAACATGAGCGAACTCCAGCTCGGATATTCCGATTACTACCTCGGAACGCCCGCTTTCCAGCACGAACTTGACGGCTTGGGCGCGGTTCACGAACAGGCCGCCTAACGCGCCGTTCTTCTCTCGAACGACCCACTTACCTTGTTGATCCCTGTCGACAAAGAAGATAGACGCGGCAGGGCGACTCAACGGATCGATGGATTTACTCATCATATGCCTCTCCTGATGTTGAAACCGATCAGTCTCGCGACACGCTCTGGTTGATCAGAACCCCGGGGCTCAAGAACTTGAGGAGAAATCGGAGCTCCCTCCTGGAGGAAATAGTTGCGCGCTCCCTTTTCGATTGAAAAAATTACGCCGGGACGAGGTGAAGTTGCGTAAAGTTCCTGCGAGTACGTGCGCAACGAACGCTTCGTCGCACCTCGGGCTGCACAATGATCGGCGCGAAATCAGCCAGGCTTGCTTTTCTCCAGCCTAATTGCCTCCCTCACAGAGTCTTCAAAAATCTCAAGTCCCTGAGAGAGCGTCTCAAGATCAATCGTGAGTGCGGGCAGAAATTTTAAGACCTGATCAGTGGCCCCGCATCGCTCGATAATCAATCCTTTGGAAAACGCGATGCAAGCGATAGTGCCTGCAGTTTCTGCCGCCTGGCAATCAAACCCTAAGACCATACCGCGCCCTCGTACCGTAAAGCGGTTTCCGTACTCGGTTGCAACAGCTTCCAGGCGCCCGCGCATCACTTGAGCAGTGCGATCAATCGACTGTGAAAATGCCTGGCACCGCCAATAATTATTGATAGCTGCTGTTGCAGATACTAAGGCCAGGTTGTTTCCTCGAAATGTGCCCGTATGCTCTCCCGGCAGCCACGCATCAACTTGCTCCTTTATCAAAAGCATTGACAATGGAAGACCATATCCACTTAGAGATTTCGACATTACAACAATGTCTGGCGACAGCGCTGCGAATTCAAAACTGAAGAACTGGCCGGTGCGACCGCAGCCCATTTGGACATCGTCGATGATAAGGAGAGCACCGAACTCCCGCGCTATGCTTTGAATTGATTGCAGCCAATCCGCACTAGCCACATTTATTCCACCCTCGCCCTGGACGGTCTCAACTAGAATAGCAGCGGGCAAGTCGAGGCCGCTACTCTCATCGAGCAATGCCTTTCGCAGTTGGTCAGCTGTATCAACAGCCTGCCCAAAGTAGCCATCATAGGGCATGAAGGTGACGCCAGATAAATGTACGCCACTGCCCTTGCGATAGAATCGATTGCCGCTCGCAGCAACCGCTCCTAAACTCATGCCATGATAGCCGTTGGTGAACGAAATAACATTCTGACGCCCTGTGACTTTGCGGGCTAGCTTCAATGCTGCTTCGATTGCATTGGCGCCGGTCGGTCCGGTAAACTGAAACCGATAATGCAGTCCCCGCGGCTTAAGTATCACGGAGCAGAACGTTTCCATATACTCGCGCTTTGCAGGAGTGGCCATATCAAGACCGTGGATAACGGCATCCGACATCAGATAGTCAGCGAGAGCTTCTTTGATCGCATGGTTGTTATGCCCGTAATTCAGCGCACCTGCGCCAGCGAGGAAGTCGATTAGCTTTCGACCGCCCTCCGTCAACATAATAGATCCACGTGCCCTGCTGAAGATACCGGGAAAAGAACGTGAGTAAGTCCGAACGTTCGATTCTAGAGCTGCAATCGTTTGCATCCCCTTCAATTCGCTGGTCGGCATGTCCATGATCAACCCCAGTTAGCTCTGTGTCAGTGGCAGCCAGGTTTCCATTGCTGATCACCAGCCGAACGAATGGTAGTCCGAGGGTGCACTCGCGGGGCGAGTGGCCCGCTAACAACCTCTCCTGAATAGCCGAGTGCCCAGAGCAACGAGCCTATCAACGCTAGTAGTCGCCTGTGCGCGTGTCTGGCCTTCGCCCTCTTGGTTTGGTCGTTCCGCTTCAACCTTGTGCGGGAGAATGTCAGGCAAAGACGCCGTTCGATCTATTTCGCGACTCTCACCGTCAGGGGAAGCGCCATTTCTCGAGTCCTCGTATTTCTGACATGTTACCGCAGCAGGTCGCGTCGTGCAGAGACATCATGCCCTCAAGTATGTCGCGTGGATCGACAATGGGCTCAGAGCGCTTCCGGCGGCAATTGTAAGCTGAGACATCCCCGATCGGAGCGCGGGCGCTGAAAACGATTGTCCTAGCGAGCAGATAGGCCTCATCATTTCGAGGCCGCCCCAGAAGCAGCTCGACAACGCGCCGTCAGGCCAGGCGCGCCGGATGGCGATGGCTTCGCCATCCCCAGCCTCGGGAAGTGGCGGCTGCGGCGCCATCGCCAATCTCATGCAAAAAATGCCGGTACGCCTGGCGGTGAGCTCCTTTGCTCATCGCCACTCCTGATGTGCGGGACATCTTGTTGCTCCCAGTCCGGCAGCGCTCCACTCAATGCCCTGCCACTTTCCGCAGCGAACTTTGCGCATTCAACGCTCCCACGTGACGATGGCTCGCGCAAACCGAAATGACGCCATCCTTGCTCCGAAGCGATCGCTCCTCCGCGGTAGCGATCAATTCTCACCCGGTCAGCGCCCCCACCAAGACTAGTAGTGTCTTAGCCACCCTTGCATGTTGTATCGAAACGTTGTCTCGCAACAGATGATGTCTGACATCAGGACAGGACGGGGGATCTCGTAACGATGCCTGCTTAGCGCCTTGCATTTATCGCGCTTCCATCAGCGCGTGAGTTCCCCGCCTAGGAAGAGGCTTACCGCCGCCTCCCGGAATCAATCTAGACAACGAGATTGATATTAGACGTGAGGCGCCTGCCAATGGCATATACCAGACTTTCAGCCAAATCGATCGCTGCGCCTTCCACAATCTCGCTCGGCGCCCGCCGATGTCTACTGTAACCACGGGTTCTGCGAGTTGACGAAGATCCGGATCTTACTTGACCCTAGGGCGAAATTTGCGGGATCGGAGAGGATGAGCAAGTGGCTATTGTCTTTATTACGGGAAGTGCAGACGGTTTGGGACGCGCTGCAGCCGAAACGCTGCTGAGGGAAGGGCACAGAGTGTTGCTCCATGCCAGGTCAAAGGACCGCATTCATGCCATGGGTGACTTTGCTTCGCGTGCCGCTGGTATTGCGGTTGGCGATCTCTGCAGCGCCCGAGATGTCAGAAGCATCGCCGATCAAGTGAACGCGATCGGTCGCATGGATGCGGTCATTCACAATGCCGGCGTATACACCGAACAAACACGTGGGTTGACGCCTGAGGGGCATCCGACCACGCTTGCCGTCAATTCCCTGGCACCATACATGCTGACCGCTTTGATGAAGCGCCCGTCCAGGCTGGTTTACCTCAGCAGCGGTTTACATCGGGGCGGCGAAGGTTCACTCGGCGATCTCGACTGGACCAAGCGGCCTTGGGATTGGGCGAGAGCGTACGCCGAAAGCAAGCTCCATGTCGTCGCGCTCGCCCTCGCGCTGTCGGTACGATGGCCGCACGTGTTGAGTAACGCCGTCGATCCTGGCTGGGTGCGCACGAGAATGGGCGGCCTCGACGCCCCGGTAGACATCGACACTGGTCAGTGCACACAGAGTTGGCTCGCCGTGAGCGGCGAGCCAACAGCCAAGGTCAGCGGCCGCTATTGGCGCCACCTTAAGCAAGAAGCGCCTGAAAACGAGGCGACCCGTCCGGAATTCCAGGCGCGGTTGATCGCAGAGTTTGCCAGAATGACCGGCGTGGCGCTTCCTTGAAGATTCTGGGATCGATTACTCCCTTTAAAGTGCTGCCGCAAAAGGCGGCGGGGACGGGCGCTCAACATTGGTCTGGTCACCCCGATCGTCGCTATCAACCGAAACGCTGACAAACAAGGACATGATGGACTCAGTTGAAGCTGCAGTGAAGGCTGCCTGGGCGGCGATTGATCGCGAGCGTAGCTATGTGACAGAACTCACCCAAAAAATGGTTCGGATTCCATCGGTGAATCCAAAGTTTCTAATTGACCCGATGCAGAATCGCGAAGTCGCAGTCCAAGACTTGATCGCATCTACGCTGAAGTCACTTGGAATGGAGATTGACCGATGGGACGTGTTCCCGGCCAGACCGAATGTCGTTGGTCAACTCGCCGGCTCTGATAAGCGCAGCTTACTCTTGTGTGGCCACATCGACGTGGTGCCGATTGGCGAGCGGAGCGCATGGACAGTGGATCCATTCGGGGCCGAAATCAAAGACGGTAGACTTTACGGCCGCGGGGCCATTGATATGAAGAGCGGACTAGCAGCCGCCATTGCCGCTGTCAGAGGCATCAAGGCCGCGGGTATCGAACTTGATGGCCGGATTTCCATCCATTCCGTCATTGATGAGGAAGCTGGCGGCTTCGGCGCCATTGCTGCCGTGAAGCGGGGCCATCTGGCCAAAGCAGCCATCATCACTGAGCCAAGCTGGGGCAATATACTGGTTTGCGAAGGTGGCTTAGAATGGATTCGCGTCACGATCACCGGTCGCCAGGGCCATTCGGCTTGGCGCTACAACGAAATATGGCCGCAGCGCGAAGAGCCTAATCGATCGGGGCGAGCTGTAAATGCAATCGATATTGCTGCACGATTTCTGGACGCGCTCAGACACTACGAAAGCTCACGATGTCGGTATCGCCAGCATCCGCTATTGCCACCGGGAATAAACACAATAAACGTAGGTGCGATCCGCGCTGGCGCGGGCCTCGGGGCGGATGGTTTGCCGCTCGTCATGACCAATCCCGCAATTATCCCGGACGTCGCTGTCCTTGACCTCGACTACAAATTTCTTCCAAACGAAACGAAGGAAGATGTGCGATCCGAGTTTGAAGCTTTTGTGCACCACTTCTGTCAGCAGGACCTCTGGCTCCAGCAGAACCCTATCAAGATCCATTGGGAACTGAGCGGCCTGCATTTCCCGCCGATGAATACGCCATCGGAGCATCCGATTGCACAGTCGCTTTACAAGCGCCGAGTCCAACTTGGAGGTGAGCCAAAGATCACGGGATTCGTGGCTGTGGCAGACTGCGCACATTACGCCGGCGCCGGTGTGGATAGCATGATCTACGGCGCCTCTGGTGACGGTCTTCACGGCAGCGACGAATACGTCGTCATTGCTTCGTTGGAGCAGACAACGAAAACGCTGGCTGCCGGAATAATCGACTGGTGTGGAATCAGGTGAGTACATTTCTACGTGAAAACGCGGGGTCGGCACGCTGGGCACGCAAGCCGACAAGTTCGATTGCCGCATCACCGAAGAGCCAGCCCCTAAGGCCAAAAACTCCCTGCAGAAGATCGGGCCGCCCCAAACGAAGGTCGGCGGCCGATCTGGCGTTCGACACCTTCATTGGAGCTATACTCCCGAATATAGGATAGCGACCGCCTGTGGAGATATTGAGACTTAGCCAAATCGACTGACCGTCATGCCACAACGCCGAACCCCGCGATCATTAGCTTTTCAGCTCGAGCTTGAGCGTGATCGCCGCGGTTCAATCGTGCGACTGCATTGCCGTTCAGCATGTGGCCAGCACTATAAAGCGCCAACTTGAGAGCGCATACTGGATGGTATCACCAACCTGGCTTTTTGAAATAACTACTGCGGCGCCGCGCGGACTTGCGGGTCGAAAGCTCCCGCCGGGTGGACATTTCGGCTGCTCAATAAGGTGGCGCCCCGCCCTTTGCCCGGGACCATTGTGAGAAGAAGTGACGACTGCCGGCTGTAGGCTGTAGCACTACATCCGGCATGAGGGCCTCTTTCCCGCCGATCTCGAACCCCAAGTACGTACTTTCACTTAGCACCACGATTCGGGTTGCTTTCGTAAGATCATCAACAACCCACACCAGCTGGCGTGCGAGGCGATTTAGGAGGGCGAAGCGAGTCAGGCGCTTTCAGAAATCGCCGTCCGCAGCAAATGAACCTGCGCCTCTCCTCCCAAACCTCATCTGTTTTGGTTTTAGCTCTATCCAAACTCCTCAGGTCACCACCCTCGAACCGGAGCGCTCGTGTCCTACAGAAGCACAGGGCTTCTCGCCACCTAAGAGACGCCTCCAACCACAGCGGTCCTTTGACGTTCTATGGCTCGGAAATTGCTTTGGCATCCACGTCATCTTGGTCAACCTGGTTGCGAGCTTTGGAGTTGGCGAATGATTGCCGAATGGATGACGCAACTTCATCAGCGATGGCTGGCAATTCACGTCGAAAGAACGCTCGCGAAAACCACCAACGGTAGATCTATGTTGAGCTGCAGCATGCTCGTGACACCAGCGTGTGCTAGCGGAATTGCATCTAGCTCTTGGCATGATAAGTCCCGCCAGAAAAGCTTTCAAAAGACAGCCGTATAGCCGAGCAACCTGCCTGACCCGTTCGCGTCCCTCCGTGTTTGCCAAGCTCAAGCGCTCTCAGCCTGAGTGCCGCGCACCGTTGTCACGCCACTACCAACCTTGGCTGGGATCGGCCTCTTTTTTGCGACAGATGAGTTCTTTATTATCTCGGTTGTACCGTCCAACAGGATCGGAACTTACAGTGAGGCAAGCAGCCCATCGTAGAGTCATAAGCGGGGCACTTGTCGCCATAGGATATGGCTGATGCCATTTGATGCGATGTAGCAAAGGAAGCAGAATGTTCGATAAATCGAACGCACTCGTCGCCTGGGACCGCGACCACCTCTTCCACCCAGCTACGCAAGCTGGCGCCCATGCGCGAGGTGAAATGCAAACGCGCATCATAAGCGGAGGTAAAGGAGTCTACATCACAGATAGGTCTGGCAGAACTAGCCTTGACGCCTTTGCGGGGCTCTTTTGTGTGAATGTCGGGTATGGACGCCAGAAGATCGCCGAGGCGATTGCAAAGCAGGCGAACGAGCTCGCCTACTACCATGCATTTGCCGAGTACGGCACAGAAGCTTCGATCACGCTATCCAAAATGATCATCGATCGCGCGCCGGCTGGCATGAGTCGCGTCTTTTTCGGCCTATCGGGCTCGGACGCCAACGAGACAAATATCAAACTCGCTTGGTATTATAATAATGTGCTCGGACGGCCGGAGAAGAAGAAGATTATCTCACGCTGGCGCGCCTATCACGGCTCAACTGTCATGACGGCCTCACTGACGGGCCTTGAACTCTACCACAACGCCTTTGATCTACCGCGCACGCCGATCCTCCACACTGAAGCACCGTACTATTTTCGCCGCGCCGATACTACTATGAACGAGGAACAGTTCGCCCAGGCCTGTGTCGACAAGCTTGAAGAGATGATTTTGGCCGAGGGTGCCGATACAATCGCAGCGTTCATCGGGGAGCCGATCCAGGGTGCTGGAGGCATCATTCCGCCGCCCACCGGCTACTGGCCAAAGGTGCAATCCGTCTTGAAGAAATACGACATTCTACTTATCGCGGACGAAGTCGTCTCCGGATTTGGCCGCCTGGGGAGGATGTTTGCTTCCGACCACTACGACATCCGACCGGACCTGATTACTATTTCAAAAGGTCTGACCTCCGCCTACGCGCCCCTCTCCGGGGTCGTCGTTTCGGACAAAGTTTGGCAGGTTATCGTGAAGGGATCCGACCAACTCGGTCCTTTCGGTCATGGCTGGACATGTTCCGCGCACCCTATCTGCGCAGCGGCTGCCATTGCAAATCTCGAACTGATTGATGAAATGGGCCTGGTTGAGAACGCCCGCGATACTGGAGCCTATCTCCGTTCTGCACTAGCTGAGAGGCTGGGCCATCATGGAAACGTCGGCGACGTGCGCGGCGATGGGCTGATGGCCGCGGTGGAGTTTGTCGAGGATAGGGATAACCGTATCTTCTTCGATGCATCCAAAAAGGTCGGGGAGCATGTCGCTGCCGCGCTGCTTGAGCGGGGCGTCATCGGCCGCGCCATGCCACAGGGCGACATTCTCGGGCTCGCGCCACCACTGTGCTTAACAAGGGACGAAGCTGATGTCATAATCGAGAGCACACTGAAAGCAATCAATGCCGTCTTTGTCCATTAAGCGAGAACGAGACGGCAGTCGTTTTGAGAAATATCGAAAGGCGCCTCTACCACTGTCCTTTTCCCTCGCGAACATGATTTTTATGGCGGCCTAAGTGCGAAGCGGCGAGCTAAGCAAATCGCGCCGCAATCCGAGGAAAAGTGACGGTATATCCACGATCTCGCGATTGCCAGCCTCCGGCCTAGCCGAGATAAGAACAGAATCCGTTCAGCAGATCGTCACGCACCTCGCGGTTGAATCTTTCTGTGGGGCCTTTCTTCATGGGCTTCGCGAGCGAAATGGAGCCCCAACCGACGGATACCTCGTCGCACAAAGGGATATGGCGTTCAGGCGAGCTCGGCCCCGACTGTATCATTCCCGACTTGCTCCGTTGCTCGCCATTGCCCTTAGTTCACGGGCCGCGCGCCGCCCTGAACTGCCCCTCCTGAACGGCATCAGGCATACTTAGTGATGCCGCCGTCGATGCTGAGGATGCTAAAGCGACGGCCTCGCCGAACTGGTCCTGAATACAGTCCGCGAGCAGCTTGCACGCCGCAACAGGAGCGCTTGTCCAGCGCCCCTTGCGACGAGCCCTCCCTTGCGGACGATGAGGCGTTCCTCGCGATGTAGCGGGATACGATTGATCCCCGACGGCCCGTGCTCCGGCCTCGCGCTCCAACAGAGACAAACAGCGGGCGGTACCTAAAACGAAGCCGCTCGCTGGCGAAGTCACGCAGCCGGCCACCGCGAGCCACGTTGGAATGGAGCGATAGCGGATCATTTTCCGATCCGCCGCCGCCACGACCCCGCCCGCCATTCTGACAGGCGCACGATCGAGCGATCCTCCCTACCGGAACAGGTAGTGTGATGATTCTGACCAATGTTTTAACGACCTGTGACCGAAAGGTGCTCCGGTTTTAAACGCAAAGGTATGCGGCAATGCAATGAAGAACGCAGTTGACCTATTACACGTCGCGAGGGCGATTCGGAAATATGATGTCGACGCGTCTCAAAGGGGCATAAAGCTTTCGCTGGGCGTCGACTTTATGGAATACGTCTCGATTACTGAGTCGACTCCGACAAAGGGGCGTACATCTCCAATTTTTAGACCTGATCGCTCGCCGATTGAATCGGCGGAAGGATTTTGGGTCGTTGGTCGTGACAGGGACAATGAAGTTGCGGTTTTGGAGGCAGTGCGGCTTTACGAACTTTCAGGCAGTAACTTTGCAGAACATCTTGAAACTCTGAAGGCGTTTTACGGATCGCCGACGCAACATGCGCATCCTCACGACAAATGCGTATGTATTGCAGAAGGTGCAAAGAGAATGACCGGGAAAGTCGCCTACCACGGGGATGTCTGGGTGCGCCGAGACTACCGAGGCGCTGGGATGACAAATATCTTGGCAGGAATCGCCTTTGCCGTGTCTTTTGCTATGTGGGCTCCAGAAATCGTCTGTGCACTCGTGGCGCACTGGGCGATCGAGAAGGGTGTCGTCTCACGATACGGATATGCGCATCAAGAGAGAGGCGGCTCAGCACTGCGGCTGGTGGAAGAAGGAATTGTCGACGACGATTGGCTGGTTTGGCTGACCGGGGAGGAGCTGAGAAGCCGCATAGTCTCCGATGAGAAAACCGATCTGAGGTTAGGGTTCTAGCCATGCCGAAGTTTGGCTTGCCTCTGCTGCCGGCGATGCAGTTGCCAGTGAGCGCGACGGATTGCCAGTTGCAAGCATCAAATCAGCTCGAAGACGATCTCGCGGTCTGCTGGACACGGCCTGCCAAGTGTTCGATGGTTCTCGTGGGCGCGCAGCGCAATGGATAAACCTTGATCTCCGCTATCTGACCAATGTGAGGATGAGAGAAGTATGTCAAAAACACAGTGTCCGGCCACGCGCGAGATTCCGCTCGATCCGAAGAAGTCTGCCCTACTGTTCATCGACGTGCAAAACTTTTGTGTGCACCGTGATGGTGGCGAGTTCAAGAACG
This sequence comes from Bradyrhizobium centrosematis, assembly GCF_045571495.1. NCBI lineage: Bacteria > Pseudomonadati > Pseudomonadota > Alphaproteobacteria > Hyphomicrobiales > Nitrobacteraceae > Bradyrhizobium > Bradyrhizobium centrosematis. The sequence goes on along the minus strand of NZ_CP120703.1, from coordinate 777,168 downwards.
TGTCTAACATGGAGCTTGCAGCCAAGTATGGCTATTATTTCGACCGCCTAAGTACCATTGCGGTACCCAACATGCAGCTGTTGCAGGCAGCATTTCGTAGAACAGGCATAGAAGTGCTCTACACAACTATCGAGAATCTGACCAGAGACGGTCGAGATCGTGGGCTGAACTACAAGATCTTGGGCTTTAACGTGCCGAAGGGAGCATGGGACGGGAAAGTTATTGATCAGATCGCCCCCGGCGATGATGAAATCATACTGCCGAAAACATCATCGAGTGCGTTCGCGTCTACCCAAATCGATTACTTGCTGCGCAATCTAGGGGTTAGGCAACTCGTGCTGGCGGGGGTCCTTACCGACGAGTGCGTCGAGTCCGCCGCGCGCGATGCCTGTGATCTCGGCTACCTGGTCACTCTCGTACCAGATGCGTGTGCTACCTACAGCCAGGAGCGCCACGAGAACAGTTTGCGGGTCAGCGCAACTTATTGCCGTTTGATCTCTACCGAAGCACTGATTAAGGAGATTGGTGGCCTCTGATCAGAGGTGCCGACCATAAGTGCGGTCGATGAGGGATGTAGAGCGGCACCCCATGCGGCTGCGTCGTCCATTCGGCGTGGGAGCCTCGCTGGGCCCGATCCGAGTTTCGAGGTCGCGAGGACGCAAGGCGAAGCCGCGCCTGCTGGAGCGCTCAATCATGACGCGGACCCAGCGACTTCAGCAGCGAGAACGGTGATCTAGGGACGGAGAGTGAGGATCCTCGACCGCGGTTCAGCGGCAGGTGCTGTTCAGGGCGCGTCTCGACTAGGATGGAAGCAGCACGCTGCCTCCAGACGCTGGAGGACGCTCTCGCTCGCCCGCGGGCAGGCTGAAGATCTTCAACACGACGGGCTCGCGGTTCACCGGCTCCGCATTCACGTGTGCTCGCCAGTCATGGCACACAGCGTCGCCCCTTTGGCCGGTTCGCGAGTACGTTCCTGATCGAAAAGCTGGAATGAATACGTGAGATGCCTGGAAGCATCGAGAGGATCTCCTTGTGAATGCGCTCGAACTCGACAGCATTTGCCGCTTCCACTCGCAGGAAGTAATCCGCTCCCCCCGTCATGAGGTAGCACTCTTGAATCTCGGGATACTTGCGTACCGCAGCCTCAAATCTGTTAAGATACTCTACTGTCTGCCGTTCCAACGTGATGTTGATCAGCACGGCAAGACCTTGTGAGTCGGCACCCGTCTCAACGAGTGCCGTGTACCCGCGAATGATGCCCGCGTTCTCGAGCAGCTTGATCCGTCTCAGACACGCCGAAGGAGAAAGCCCAACTTCCTCCGCCAGATTTACGTTGCTCACGCGGGCGTTCACGCGGAGCGCGCGCAAGATGTTGCGATCTATGCTGTCCATAAGCGTGTACGATTTGTTCGAAAACTTGGTAGATTGTTCGAATCTATAGCAATCCTCGAATAATCGGGCAAGGAATGCCCGGCACTTGCTCGAATCTTGCGCTAAGCCTTTCCTCATGGAAAGCGAAGAGACATTGGACCGGACTGCTCCCGGGGCTGTAGAAGGAAAAGCGCGCGGTTTTCCCGGGTATATGACCGTCGATTTGGCCGCATTGCGCCGCAATTTTCAGCGCGTTGCATCGATCACGAATCCAGCTCGCGTGGCGGGAGTGGTGAAAGCTAATGCCTATGGCTTGGGCGCCATTCGAGTGGCGGCCACGTTGCTTGACGCCGGCTGCAGACACTTTTTCGTGGCGCATGCGGAGGAGGCCATTGCATTGCGGCCTCATCTCTCCAGCGGAGCGCAGCTCTTCGTGCTGAACGGCCTATTGCCCGGTGCGGAGGCTGTTTGTGCGTCTGCCGCCGTTACTCCCGTCATCAACTCCTTAACCCAGCTTCACCGTTGGCGCGCTCAGGCCCGCGTGGAGCGGAGACGCCTTCCTGCTGTTCTGCAGTTTGATACCGGCATGTCACGGCTCGGATTTGCGCCAGCTGAGCGCGCTGCAGTGCGCATGGAAATTGCGCAATCGCCGGAGCTCGAGGTCCTCTACGTCATGAGCCATCTCGCATCCGCAGATGAGCCCACGAGAGCCCAAAATGTTACGCAGCTCGCAGAGATGGAGAGGGTGGCCAACGAATTTGCGCCGCTGCCCTTCTGCTTCGCGAACTCTGGCGGCGTGCTGTTGGGCAGGGACTATCACGGCTCTCTTGTTCGTCCAGGAATTGCACTGTATGGCGGCGCGCCGCAGCCAAGTGTAGCAAATCCGATGGAGCCTGTAGTCAGCCTCTCAATTGCCGTTGTGCAGACCCGCAGGGTCCGAGGCGGGACCATGGTCGGCTACAGTGGAACGCACGTAACCAGCAACTGCACCCGGCTTGCTACACTTTACGCTGGCTATGCCGACGGGCTCCCACGCGGCCTGAGCGGTCGGGGAGCCGTCTACTTCCACGGTCAGCGTCTGCCTATCGTGGGGCGAGTGTCGATGGACAGTATGACAGTCGATATCTCCGATCTGCCGGATGACGCACTCGATCTAGGAAGCCTCGTCGAAGTGATCGGTCCCCATCAAACCCTCGAGATGCTGGCGACTGACGCCGGCACGATTTCCTACGAGATCCTCACCGGCCTCGGTAGTCGCTTCTTCAGAAGCTATTGCTGAACGTTCGCCGCAGATGAGCCGGCATCATCAAGCAAGACGTTGGATTAGATAATGAAAGTCACAATTCTAGGCGCAGGCGTTATCGGCGTCACAACCGCATATCAGCTTGCAAAGCTCGGGCACGAAGTCGTTGTTCTCGATAGGCAGTCGGGTCCTGCGCTGGAAACGAGTTTCGCAAACGCGGGGGAAGTTTCCTTTGGTTACTGCTCGCCGTGGGCTGCCCCGGGAATCCCCATGAAGGCCGTCAAATGGATGCTCATGCGGCATGCCCCGTTGATCCTTCGTCCGAAGCTTGATGCAGCCATGCTGTCTTGGCTTGTTCGCATGCTATTCAACTGCACGGCCACCCGATATGCAGTCAATAAAGGACGGATGCTGCGTCTGGCGGACTACAGTCGCACGGCACTTGCCGAGCTGAGAGGAGAGGTCTCGTTGAGGTATGACGAGCGCATGCAGGGAACCCTGCAGCTGTTCCGCACTCAGCAACAGCTCGATGCATCGGCAAAGGACGTGAAGGCTCTTGCGGCAGACGGCGTTCCTTTCGAGGTACTCGATCGCGATGGTTGTGTTCGGGCCGAACCCGCATTGCGCTACGTGCGCCACCGGATAGTCGGAGGACTTTTGACTCCGAAAGACGAGACCGGCGATTGCTTCAAATTCAGCAATGCGGTTGAGCAAAAAGCCGCAGCGTTGGGCGTCGATTTTCGTTACGGACATCTCATCAGCGGGCTGGAAATCGACGCTGGCCAGGTGCGTGGTGTGATCACCGATCGCGGGATTATTCGCTCGGACGCAGCAGTTGTCGCACTTGGAAGCTATTCACCGCTTCTCCTTAAGAAGATCGGAATCGAGCTTCCAGTGTATCCTGTCAAAGGATACTCGTTGACAATTCCAATCACCGACACTTCGCGTGCTCCCCAATCGACGGTCATGGATGAGACATACAAGATCGCGATTACCCGTCTCGGCGATCGAATTCGTGTCGGCGGAATGGCTGAGATCTCGGGCTATACGAATGATCTCGTCGAAGCACGTCGGCGGACCTTGGAGTACTCGGTGATGGATCTATTCCCCGGTGGAGATCCCAAGAGTGCATCCTTCTGGTCGGGCCTGCGACCTATGACTCCGGACGGCACCCCAATCATCGGCCGGACCAAGTTCAGAAATCTATTCTTGAACACCGGGCATGGCACTCTCGGTTGGACGATGAGCTGCGGTTCCTCTCGGGTCATAGCGGATCTTGTCTCGGGACGGAAACCCGATATCGAAACAGAGGATCTCGGCCTAGGGCGCTACGGATAGTTCCGCGTCATTCCATCAGTGGGCTGGGTTGACACTTGCCGTGATCCCGGTCGACGCTCGCCTGCCGTCGATCACGCTTGGAAAGCAGCTTATCCATTTCAAGTCGGCAGGACCTCCATGCAGCGCGTCATTCAGGCCTCTATTGGATGGAGGGCATGATAGCGCCGGACGACGATCGACGCGCGATAAAGAAGAGCCTCAACGGGCTGCTCACAAAACCGCAGCATGAATGCAGATCTTTCGCAGGCCCTTGAGCACACGTTACTGCAGAGGTAAGACCTAATAGTGGGATTATAGCCAGTGTTTTCACGGTTGGCCCCATGGCATGAGTTGGTGCATGAAAACTCGTGCGATTGTGGCCTGGAATGTGCGCCGGATTCGCGTAGATCAAGGTATCTCGCAAGAGAAATTGGCTTGCGAGGCCGGGATCGACCGCTCCTACATCAGTGGTCTGGAGCGGCAATCGAAGAATCCGACAATTGATCTTCTCGACCGCGTCGCCGAAACGCTGGACGTCCATTTATCAGAGTTGTTTGTTCGGCCGCCGAAAGGTGCGAGGTTTCCCAAGACCTTGCCTAAAACTCGCAAACCAGCGCGTCCACGTCGCAGGAAGAAATAATTGCGGCTGTCGCGCACCCACTGGACGGGACTTACAAGACCAATCTCGTTCTAAGATTATGTTTAGCAGCCGAACGGCAGCAAGGGGTATCCCATCCGGTGTGTTGTTCGGCTTTCATGTGATTAGTGAGGTCAGACAGGCCATACAGGGGCGCTGCGATGGATGACTGGATTCGTCTCCGAAAGTTGGATCAACGTGCCTCGTCCGACGTCATGTCCCAAAGCATCCGCTCTGATAGTTACATCCTAATCAGAAAACCGGTTCTCGCATCGACCAAACATACATCGCATCGCTAGATGATGTGTTCCGGTCTTCGATGAATGACGTAAAGACCTGCCGGCGCTTGGCTCTTTGGCCCAGAAATCCACGTGCCTCCTCTTCAGAGGCGGCAGCAGGGGGAAGGCTAGCCATCATTGTTGTCCTAGCGTCCCTTTCGCTCTAAGGGTTGGGTAAGCTTGAGTAACATCGAAAGATTCTAAAAGGCGCTGCCGATTGGGGAAAAGGCAGACACCCACCAACTTTAGCTTTTGGTGTTGGAAGAACAGAAGCGTCCCGATGATTCAAGATCTTCCTTCGCTTTGGCTCATAGACTGTCAGAGACTCGCCGCCCTCGGCTTTTAGTCCCCCGCTGTCGCTGGGCAGCGTTCAGCAAGCGACTGGCCTGAGGCAGTCTCGCGCAGAGGGGCCATGAAAACGGATATTCCCGGTATTACCCATTTCGGTTGAAACTTTGCTTCCGATGAATTCGGAGAAAGTTCTACTACCGGTTGATATTTTGTCGATCCGAACTGCATCGAATCGTGGCACTTGACCGAATAATACGAGTTAGAGGGGTTACGCTCCGACCGTGCCAGTGGAATTTCGAGACCTACGCTGGGCAATCGTCGCGTCCCAGCACCGAAGCCTTCGCCAAGCAGCAGAGGCGCTCAGGATCAAGCAGCCAACGCTCAGTCGCTGTCTTGGGAATCTCGAGCACGTGGTGGGTAGCAAGCTCTTCGAGCGCACCAATGCTGGGACGCGACCAACTATCGAAGGTCAAGAATTCCTCGAGGACGCCCGGCGCATCGTAGGCGCAACTGAAGCCATGACCGCTCGCCTCAAGACCCGCTCGCGTGGCGAGAGTGGTCGGTTGGTCATCGGCATTCACACCTCGCTCTCAGCCGGCAATCTCCGGGCCACTCTCCTTGAGCACCGGTTGCGCTTTCCCGATGTCGATAGACAATTTGTCGACGGCGCGAGCGATCATTTAATCTCGGATCTGACCAGATCTGCCGTCGACGTTGCCGTGGTGACTGGCTCCCATCCGAGCTGGAGCGACAGGTCATTGTTGCTCTGGAGCGAGCGTGTCGTTGCTGCCCTCCCAGCAAAGCATCCTCTCACAAATCGCGACCTTATTCACTGGAGCGAACTGAAAGGCGAACAGCTGTTGATCTCACAGCGTGCCCCAGGACCGGAACTTCTGAAGCTTCTCGTCAGTAAGTTGGAGTGCAACCCTTGTGCGCTTCTTCGCCACGAAGTGGTGCTCGATCAGCTGCTACCCTTGGTCGGCTCGGACTGGGGCATTCTGTTGGCATTGGAAAGTGCGACCGGCACTACCTTTCCTGGTGTCACCTTCCGCGAAGTTCATGATGCCGAAGGACCAACGCGGCTGAGCTTTCGAGCGTATTGGCGGGAGGCGAACGGCAACCCGTCGTTGCGTCCGCTTCTCGATCTGCTTCGTGAACGCTATCCGGATTTTTCTGTGGCGGCGGGAACTGACTGAGCAGCATTTCTGCGCGCCTTCGCAAACGCGCGGTCTGTTGTCATAAAACGCTCGATCATCGGCGCAATCAATCTGGCAGGTTCGGTCGGCGTCGTTGCCCCTCCGCTACGCGTTAGAATCTCGGCGTAGTTTTTGAGGTCCCTAAAGACCGCCGCCGGCAACTCGATGGTGAGCTTGACGGGTTTGTCGTCTTCAAGCGGCCCAAGCTTGAGCTTCGTCATCGCGTTACTCCCTTGCCGTAGGGTGACAATACCAAATCCCGCGTGACGATGACCCGCACCGGGAAACCTGGCCGGATGGTCAGTGTCGGCTGGATGTTGAGCTGGCGCTGAACGATTTGCTGGCCGGTCTGGCTGATGCTGTTAGACGCGCCGCTGCGGATTGCCTGAACGAGGTTGTTTTCATTCTGGCTCGTGCCCGCCTCGGCGCCGACGCTGAGCATGGTCGAGAGGACGGCGGCCTTGAACAGCATGCCCCAATGGTTGTCGACCTCGTCCTCAAGCCCGGCATAACCGCCGGTGTCGGCACCGGGCTGGCGCTCCAGCACGATCGAGTTGCCGTTCGGCATGATGATGCGGGTCCAGACCAGGAGGATTCGGCTCTGGCCAAAAGCCACAGAGCTATCGTACTGGCCGATCAGCTTGGCACCTTGGGGAACCAAAAGATATTTGCCGGACGGACTGTCATAGACCGCCTCCGTGACCGCGGCGGTAACTTGGCCGGGTAGATCGGAGCGGATGCCCGTGATCAGCGCAGCCGGGACCACGGTGCCTGCTTGCACGACGTAAGGAGAGACTTTGGCCTCGAGCCGGTCGGGACTGACGGTGCGCTTATCCGTCGAAGCATTGAGGAAGGCCGTCTTGCGGTCCTGCATGTTCTGAGCGGATCCGGCATCGACGGGCGGTGTCGCGGCCGGGGTCGTCGCGGTTGCGGTCGAGCTATTCGGAACGATTTGGCCGACGCTCTGCGGCTGCTGAACAGTCTGGGCGAAGAGGCGGCTGACGCGCGCCGCTTCAATCTCCTGTGCTCTATGCTGCGCCTCCGGATCGGCCGTCGTTCCGGGGACGGTGTTCAATGCAGCGCCCGCGTTGAGGATCGGCTTGCCGAGATCGCCGGGCAGCGGCGGCCCGAGCGGCGGCGCCTGACGCGGCAGGCCCGTGTAGTCCTTCGGCAGGGCCGCGAGGCCCTCGGCAGAAGGGCTATTCTGGGTGCTGAGCAGCTCCTGGCCGGCTTGCTGCCTGTTGCGGGTTTGCAGGGCGTAGCCGAGTGCTCCCGCCACTGCGAGGGCAGACACCGCGCCGACCCCGATCAGGATCTTGCGTGAGAGGCGTGTGACCGGTGGCCGCTCGGCGCGGAGCCGAAGATCCGGCGGCGCGACGGGTGGGACATCGCGTTGATGTTCGTCTTCGCCGCTTATCGCCATGAGCGCGGCCTTCCGTCGGTGCGGACAATGCGGACGCGCCGCTCGCTGTCCTTGTCGCCAAGACGCAATTCGGCGGCGGCGAACAGGCGATCGACGATGTAGTAGTTGCGGTTCGCACGGTAGTTGACCAGTTCGGAGCCGCCGGCCGGACCGATGACGAACAGCGGCGGCATTTCGCCCTGGGCGATGCCGCTGGGGAATTCAATGTAGACCTTGTTGCCGTCGTCGAAGGCGCGCAGCGGACGCCAGGCCGGATCATCGCCCTCGATCGCGTAGCGGAAGTTGATCGAGCCGAGATCGACCCCGGTGGCGATCGGCGCTGCGGCCTCCGCCGTCGCATTCTGCTGGCGAAGCGCGATCAGTTGATCCTCAGGATATTGCCAGGAGACCGAGGCCATATAGGTCTTCTCCGTCGAGCGCAGCTCGAGGAGATAGGTCCGCCGATCGGTGTTGATGACGAGATTGGTGATCAACTCCGGCCGCGTCGGCTTGACCAGGATGTGGATCTTCCTGGTCGCACCGGCGCCACTCTCGGTATCACCGATGATCCAGCGCACGGTATCGCCGGCAGCGACCGGACCGGAGCCTGTGAGCTGCTCACCCTCCTGGAGGGCGACATCGGTGATCTGGCCCGGTGCCGTATAGACCTGGTAAAGCGCTCCGCCGGAGAACGGATAGACCTGGACCGCGTTGATGAAGCCGTTGCGGACCGGCTGCACACGTGCTGCGGCGTTGGCCTGTTTGACGCGAACTTTTGGGTCGGCGGCTTCCGGTACACGTTTGCCAGCAGCGAGCGGTTTCAACTGCCCGGGAAGCGGGAGGGGTTTTGGCAATTCCACAATCTTGATCGGCGCGGGCGGATCAGCGGTGAGTGTTGCCGGCTCCGCGGTATCGTAGTTGATGTCAGGCGGAATGAAATTGTGCGCGCAGCCACCAAGGGCCGAGACGGACATCAGCAAAGCCGCCAAAGCGGATTTACGGAAGCACGTATCCCCGTCTTTCCGTTTTTGGTGAATGACGGAGAGACGTGCAGCCGGACCGCCGGCATGTGATGAAAACGGCGGGTTCATTGTCCCAGCTCCTTCGACCAGTTGATAGCGTTGACGTAGATGCCGAGCGGATTCTTGCGCAGCCGATCGGCATCGGTGGGCGGCTGAATTGCGATGGTGAGGATCGCGGTCCAACGTGTAGTGCCGGCAAGCGCCCCGTCCTGATAGCGGTGCTCGACCCAGGCGACCCGAAAACTGTCGGGCGAGGCGCGGATGACGCTGGAGACGTCGATCGCGACCTGCTGCTTGCCGAGACTGGCGAAGGGGTCATTGGCGCGGGCGTAGTCGTTCAACGCCATCGCGCCCGCCGTGGTCGTGAAGTCGTACGCCTTCAGCCAGTTCTCCCGCACGATGATCGGATCGGCCGGAAGCGAGCGCACCATCGCGATGAAGTGCGCGAGGTACCAGGCAATCTGCGGATCGCTCGGCCGGTAGTCGGTGACAGCAGGCGCCACGGCTTGCGCTTCGCCGAGCTTGTCGACCTGCACCACCCAGGGAACGACGGTGCCGTGCGTGGACTGCCAGACGAGCCCGGCGGCAAGACCACAGCTAAGGATCAGCGAACCGAAGGCCATCAGCCGCCAGTTCCTGGCCTGCACGCGCGCCGAGCCGATGCGATCGTCCCACGCTTGCGCGGCACGCTGATACGGGGTTGCGGGCTCGGGCGTGCGGCCGTAGCGGACCGACGATCGCCGAAAGACTGACATTATTATTCTCCTCTCGAGAGATCGACGGAGTGACCGCCGCCGTGGCTGTCGCCGGATTTGAGGGCTTGGGCTGCGGTCTGCGCGCCGTGAACGATCGTCTGATTGCGCCTGACGCGCTGGGCCCAGGCGGGTGGACCGCTCTCGCTTGCCGCTCCAGGGGTGGCTCCATCATTTGCGGCCGCGCCACGCTCGATGGTCCCTATGGTCGAGGAGCCACCGGTGTTTGCGACACCGGCGCGGGCGCCAGAGGTAAAGCTCTCGCTCATTGCACTGGCCGCTTGCGCAGCGGCACGTCTGGCGGGAGCTGCCACGCTGCTGGCCGCAGCACGGCCCGCGCCACCGAGACCGGAGGCAACTCCACTAGCGCCGGACCCGCCGGCTGATGCAAGGTTGTAAGCGGAGGACATGCCGCCTGCCGTCGCCGCACCACCACGTGCGGCCGCCGCAGCACCGGAGGTCGCGGCCATCGCTCCCCTCCCCGCAAGCCCAAGCCCTGCGCCCGCCGCCATCGCGGTGCCGGCGACGGCAAGGCCGGTGCCGACGGCTGCGCCCGCACCAAGCTGCGGTGCCCCGGACACAAGCCCGGTTGCGATGCCGGGCCCGAAGATCCCAAGGCCCAGCATGGCGAGCGAAGCGAGCACGACCGAGAGCGCCTGCTCGATCGTCGGCTGGCCGCCGGCATAGGCTGACGTGAACTGGGAGAAGAGTCCGGTGCCGATGCCGACGATGATGGCGAGCACCATCACCTTCACGCCGGAGGCGACGACGTTTCCGAGCACCTTCTCGGCGAGGAACGCGGTCTTGTTGAACAGCGCGAAGGGAATCAGGATGAAGCCGGCGAGTGTCGTCAGCTTGAACTCGATCAGGGTCACGAACAGCTGCACCGCTAGAATGAAGAAGGCGATCAGCACCAGCAGCCAGGACACCATCAATACGGCGATCTGCACAAAATTGGCAAAGAAGCTGGTAAAACCCATCATCTGGCTTGCGGCATCGAGCAGCGGCTGCCCGGCATCGAGGCCGACCTGCGCGAGCCGGCCAGGACGCAAAAAGTCCGCGGTCGAGATCGAGGAGCCGCCGGCTTTCAGGCCAAGGCCAGCGAAACTGTTGAAGATGACGCCCGAGAGATTGTTGAAATTGGTGACGACGAAGGCGAAGAAGCCGATATAGAGCGTCTTCTTCACGAGACGCTGGAGAACGTCTTCGTCAGCGCCCCAGGCCCAGAACACGCCGGCCAAGGTGATGTCGATGACGATCAGGGTCGAAGCGAGATAGGTGACCTCGCCTTTGATCAGGCCGAAGCCTGAATCGATATAGGTGGTGAAGGTATTGAGGAAGGTATCAATTACTCCGACGTTGTTCACCGCGCGTCTCCTTCCGTAGCCTTCGGCGTCGGCGGAGTGGCCGGCGCGGCCTGTGGCAGCAGAGGCCGCGCCGGCCTGCCGAAGAAGCGCGCGCGGTTCTCCTCCCAGACCGCCCTGCAGTGCGGATCTTCGGCATCCTCTGGCCCAAGCGCGCGGCAGCGACGCAGCTCGGCCGAGAGATCGTCGGGCGTGGAGACGGCGGGAGCGTCGGATGTGGGCCGCGGCTCGGAGCGCCGATGGATGAAGGATAGCGTGGCCATGAAGACGGCCAGCACAGCGATCATCGCGACTGCGCGCCAGAAATCCGAGCGATCCATAGTCCTACGCCTTCAGTTGCCGCTGAACATGGTGATGTTGCCGGGCTGGTAGCCGCTGCGCGTCGCAAAGATCTTGTATTGCTGGGCGCCTTGCGACTCCGTCGCCGTCACGCGCGCCTGCTCCAGCGCATCCGCTCGTCCCTTGGCGGCGAGAACCGCGACCAGGTCTGAGAGCTGCTGGGATTGCAGGGCAAGGAGCTGGTTGCCGGCTTGAGCTGCTTGCAGCGCGCCACTTGCGGACTGGCTGGCCGTGACCAGCGACGTCATCGCGCCGGAGTTGGTCGGGATATTGCCGACGACGCCGGCCTGCACCTTCAGCGAGTCCTCGAAAGCGCCGACCGAGTTCTGCCAACGGGTTTGGGCGGCGGCAAACAGCGTCGCGTTGGACCCGGTGGCTGGCGCTGTGCCATAGCTGCTGGAATACGCGGTCTGAACCTGCTGGACGTTGAAAGAGATGTTCTGCGCCTGGCTCAGCAGCGATTGCGTCCGCGCGATCGTCGACTGGAGCTGGGCCAGCGTCGACATCGGCAGGCTCGCCAGATTCTTCGCCTGATTCACCAGGCTCTGGGACTGGTTGGTCAGCATCTGGATCTGATTGTTGATCTGCTGCAGCTCACGCGCCGCCGTCAGCACGTTTTGGCTGAAGTTGCTGGGGTCGTAGACGATCCACTGCGCGTCAGCCCGCGTCGTCAAAAGCGGTGGAAGCGACAGGGCGAGTGAGAGGGCGGTCGCGGCCATCAGGCTTGCGCGCCGCATCTTACGGACGGTCATGATTGCACCTCCAGGTTTGTTAGGTCAGGGATGAGATCGGCGGCCCAAAGCAGCTCGTGATCGGCGAGCCAGGCCGCCGTAAAGTCCTCACGGCCATGCTCGGCCAGCAGCCGTTCGATTGAAGCATGGTCGGCTTTTGAGGATGCCGCGCAGAAGGCGAGCGCGATCGGCCCGAGACCGAGCTCGAAAAGCCGATTGCCGCGCCGCGATTGGCAGTAGTAGTCCCGCTTGGGCGTCGCTCGCGCGATGATCTCGATCTGACGATCATTCAGACCGAAGCGCCGATAGATCGGGGTAAGCTGCGGCTCGATCGCGCGCTCGTTCGGCAGGAAGATGCGGGTCGGGCAGCTCTCGACGATAGCCGGCGCAATGTTGCTGCCGTCGATGTCGGAGAGCGATTGCGTGGCGAAGACGACGGACGCATTCTTCTTCCGGAGCGTCTTCAGCCATTCGCGCAGCTGCTGGGCGAAGGCGGGATCGTCGAGGACGAGCCAACCCTCGTCGATGATGAGGAGCGTCGGCCGGCCGTCGAGCCGTCCCTCGATGCGATGAAAGAGGTAGGTGAGGACGGCCGGCGCAGCACCAGCACCGATCAGGCCCTCGGTCTCGAAAGCCTGGACTGACGCCAAGCCAAGACGCTCATCCTCGGCGTCGAGCAGCCGGCCGGAGGGACCGCCGACGCAGTACGGTTGCAGCGCCTGCTTGAGCGCGGTCGATTGCAACAAAACCGTCAGGCCGGTGATCGTCCGCTCCTCGACCCGCGAGGAAGCCAGTGAGGTCAGCGCCGACCAGACATGCTCCTTCGCCGTCGGATCGATGGTGATGCCTTCCTTGGCAAGGATCGCGGTCACCCATTCGGCAGCCCAGGCGCGCTCCGCCGCATCGCCAATGCGCGCGAGCGGCTGAAGCGAGACGGAATCCTCGGCACTATCAGACAGGCTGCCGCCGAGGTCATGCCAGTCGCCGCCCATGGCGAGTGCCGCGGTGCGGATCGAGCCCCCGAAATCAAAGGCAAAGATCTGGCTGTTGCGATAGCGGCGGAACTGGATCGCCATTAGCGCCAACAGCACGGACTTGCCGGCACCGGTCGGGCCGACGATCAGGGTGTGGCCGACGTCGCCGACATGCAACGAAAAGCGGAACGGCGTCGAACCTTCGGTCTTGCCAAAGAACAGCGGGGCGGCACGGAAATGCTCATCGCGTGCCGGCCCAGCCCAGACCGCCGAAAGCGGGATCATGTGGGCCAGGTTCAACGTCGAGAGCGGCGGCTGGCGGACGTTGGCGTAGGCGTGCCCCGGCAGCGAGCCGAGCCAGGCTTCGAGTGCATTCACCCCTTCCACCATGCAGGTGAAGTCGCGACCCTGGATGACTTTCTCGACGAGACGGAGCTTCTCAGTGGCGCGGCCGGGATCTTCGTCCCAGACGGTGACGGTCGCGGTGACGTAGGCCTGGCCGACGTCATCGGTGCCGAGTTCCTGCAAGGCGAGATCGGCATCGACGGCCTTGTTGGCGGCGTCGCTATCGACCAGCGTCGAGGCCTCGTTCGTCATCACCTCCTTGACGATGGCGGCGATCGACTTGCGCTTGGCGAACCACTGGCGGCGGATCCTGGTCAGCAGCTTTACAGCCTCGGTCTTGTCGAGCAGGATCGCGCGGGTCGACCAGCGGTAAGGGAAGGCCAGCCGGTTCAGCTCGTCGAGAATTCCGGGATGGGTCGCGGTCGGAAAGCCGACCACGGTGAGTGTGCGAAGGTGGTGGCTGCCGAGACGCGGCTCGAGGCCGCCGGCGAGCGGCTCGTCCGCGAGCAGCGCGTCGAGATGCATCGGCGTCTCCGGGAGGCGGACGCGCTGAAGCCGGGTCGAGATGGTCGAGTGCAGGTAAGTCAGGGTGTCGCCGTCATCTAGCCACGCCACCTCCGGCATGAAGCCTTCGACTAGTTGCAGGACGCGGTTGGTCCGATCGACGAAGCCGCGCAGAAGTTCGTAAGGGTCGACACCGTTCTGCGCGCGGCCCTCATAGAGCCAACTCTCGATGCGAGAGGCGTCCTCGGCCGGCGGAAGCCAGACAAAGGTCAGGAAGTAGCGGCTCTCGAAATGCGCGCCGGCCTCCTCGAAAGCATCCCGCCGCTCCAGGTCAACCAGCGCGGATGCGGGATCGGGAAAGGCGCTGTAGGGATAGGTCTGAGCAGCGGCGCGCTGGGCTTCGACGAAGATCGCCCAGCCTGAGCCGAGGCGGCGCAATGCGTTGTTGAGGCGGGCCGTCACGCCGACCAGTTCGGCTGACGTCGCGCTGTCGAGGTCCGGACCACGGAAGCGTGCTGTCCGCTGGAACGATCCATCCTTGTTGAGGACCACGCCGCGCTCGACCAGAGCGGCCCAGGGCAGGAAGTCGGGAAGGCTGGCGGGTCGATTGCGATATTCGGCGAGGTTCAGCATGGAAGCCTCATGTGACGAGGTAGGGCGGATAACGGAGGTGGCGTCGCACGACGTCCACGAACTGCGGGTCGCGCTTGGCCGCCCAGACGGCCGCGGCGTGGCCCACGGCCCAGATCAGCGCGCCGGGAATCCAGAGGCGCAGGCCAAGGGCAATGGCAGCCGCCAACGTGCCATTCGCGATTGCGACGCTGCGCGGCGCGCCGCCCATCAGGATTGGATCCGTGAGCGCGCGGTGGACCGGCGCGAAAAAGCCCGGCACCTCGGGATCGACCATCGCAGCCATCAGACCAGCGCGCCGCCCGAGAAGCTGAAGAAGGTGAGGAAGAAGCTCGAGGCAGCGAAGGCGATCGACAGGCCGAAGACGATCTGGATCAACCGGCGGAAGCCGCCGGCGGTGTCGCCGAACGCCAGCGTCAGGCCGGTCACGGTGATGATGATGACGGAGATGATCTTCGCGACCGGACCTTGCACCGATTCCAGGATCTGGTTCAGCGGCGTCTCCCACGGCATCGAGGAGCCAGAGGCATAGGCCGCAGGCGCGAAGGCGATCGAGATGAAGGCGATCGCCGCGACGAGGCTGAAGCGGCGACGCACGCGACGGATCGCGCAAGGAAACTGGATCATGGGGGATCTCCGGGAAGCGAGGGGTCACCGCCCGCCCCGGCGGATTGGACACGGTAGTCGCCGGTGGCGGGATCGAGGCCGGCGACGAGAGCAAGTTCGGCGAGGCGGCGTTCGCTGCCGCGGCCGCGCAGCACCGCGACGACATCGATCGTCTCTGCGATCAGCGCCTTGGGAACGGTGAGGACGGCTTCCTGGATAAGCTGCTCGAGACGACGAAGCGCGCCGAGCGCAGTCCCAGCGTGAATCGTGCCGATCCCACCGGGGTGGCCAGTCCCCCAGGCTTTGAGAAGCTCCAATGCTTCGCTGCCCCGCACCTCCCCAACCGGAATGCGGTCCGGACGCAGCCGCAGCGAGGACCGAACGAGATCGGACAGGGACGCGACGCCGTCCTTGGTGCGCAACGCGACTAAATTCGGAGCGCGGCACTGCAGCTCGCGCGTGTCCTCGATCAGCACCACGCGATCGGTGGTGCCGGCGATTTCGGCGAGTAGTGCATTGGTGAGGGTGGTCTTGCCGGTCGAGGTGCCGCCGGCAACCAGGATGTTCTTGCGCGAAGCCACGGCGGCCTTCAGAGCCGTCGCCTGACCGGCGGTCATCGTCCCCGCTGCGACGTAATCATCGAGCGTGAACACCGCGACCGCGGGCTTGCGGATCGCAAAGGCTGGCGCCGAGACGACCGGCGGAAGAAGTCCTTCGAACCTCTCTCCCGTCTCGGGAAGCTCGGCCGAGACCCGCGGCCTCTCGGCATGCACCTCAGCGCCCACATGGTGCGCGACCAGGCGCACGATCCGCTCGCCATCGGCGGCGGACATCGTGCGTCCGCTATCTTCCAGGCCACCTGACAGCCTGTCGATCCAGAGCCGGCCATCGGGGTTGAGCATCACCTCGACGATCGAGGGGTCTTCGAGGAACGTCGCGATCGCCGGGCCAAGCGCGGTGCGCAACATCCGCGCACCACGCGAGAAGGCTTCCGAATGGAGTGAAGTGCCCGCCACGATCGGTTCCCGTCGAGCGCCAATCGCAGAAATGCGATCGGCGACGGGGATGGATAGAAAAGGCAGGAAATGGGTTAGTTCAACAAGTATTCAGGCGTCGTATGGAGCCAGCGTAGAGCAGAGAAAAAATACTTGCTCTATCGAAAGCGTTCCGATCGCCGCGACTAAACATCTCTGCGATAGGTTGCGTCAATCAAGCTGTGGCTGCGCAGTCTCACCTTAGTCGGAAAGCCGATGTCGAAAAGCACGCGTCCCGCGTGCGTTATCGGAGCGAGCAATCGCACGCACTTCGGCATCCGCAACGGTGCCGCACACGGCTATGTCGACAAGAGGTTACGCCGGCACCACGTGCCTCGCCGGCTGCTTTGGGGCGAAGGTAACTCGGCCCTGCGATTCCGACCGCACCGCCGCTCGTGCGGCGGATGGGGTGCTAACCCGATCTGGAGAATCAGGATATTCGCACGCAGCTGCTTGCCGACTAGTTGCCGTCGCTTTGGATTTGTTTGAGCGCCTTTATCAGATAGTCGAGTTTTTCGTTGTCAGCAGGAGCCAAAAAGAGAACGAGGCTGGTACGGCTATCGAGTCCCAGATTTTGCGCTGCAAGCCTTCGGGCCTGAGGAGTGGCAGGGTAGCCGGCTTGTTCTAAAGTTCGGCCCCACGCTTCTCCGATCGTCTGTCTTCCGTTGCCGCAATCAACTTCGCCCGGCACAATGTCCTGAAAAACAGTAATGCCACACTTCTTCTTAAAATTATCCGCCGCGGTATTGATCTGCTCCAAAGTCGCTTTTGCGAGCGAGCGCCTTGCTTCGAGGCCGCTGCTGGCCTGAGCCATACAAGTGCGCGAACACGCCGAAGCGATAAGGATCACAACTAGACATTTCTTGAGCATGAGTTCTCCTGACTTTCTAATTCGCCCAGTTCGGAACAGTTTAAGTGTGAGTAGGCTTGTTTGCATCACCTGCAGCTCTTCGGCGAGCGACGCGCACATTCCACACCCGATCGCCGACGGCAAAGAGCGCGAACACCACGAAAGCGTGCCAGACAGTTACAAGTCCAAAGAGAGTTGCGCCCGTGAGATTGGTCACTAACAGACTACGGAGATTCTCGGTTCGCGAGGCCTCTCGATTCAGGGTCGCCAGTGGCCCGATAACGCTGGAATATTCGAGCAAATCGCTGAGTTGGACTTCTTGCAAGGCCGTTCCCATATCGAGTGACGTTTCACGCAGAGAGATGGCCAATCGAAGGGCTTTTAGGCTACCGCCAACCGAGAATTGTGCGTCGAGGTATGGGCCGTCTCCCAATTCGGAGCCGACATCGGGCTCGCCCCGCGGAAGCGTAGCGCTGATTTGCGATCCATTCGGCACGAATTCGAGCTTGTTGAGATCGGTGGCTACACAGCGGAGAGATTTTTGGCAATCTTCCAGAGGAATGCTCAACCCGGTGAGGACGGAGGTGCTGACGAGCGGTTCGAGGAAATTGTTGTTGTTGGAATACCAGGTGCCCGCTGCGGCTTGAACATAGTAGAATGCGTGTTTAGCCTTATAGAATGTGGTGGCCTTCCATCGCCGCCAAGCCCTAAGGCGAGCGGTAGCTTCCGCAGTATCCTTGGGCGGAGAGGCAACAAAAAGCCGGCAGATCTCAGGAGGATCCAATACACCTATCGAGTTAAAGGGCGGAGCAGCAATTTCGAGTTGGCGCTTTGCCGCTTCCTGCCGGCATTCATTCTGCACGGTGTTCGGGGTTGCGTAGGAGACGTCCCTCTCCGAAATGGCAAGGGCCGGAGTATCCTCACGAAAACTTCGTAAGGACCTTCTAATCGGGGTAGGTGCTATTTGAACGAAATCGCCGTCGCGCCGCATGACGAAGATCAGATTCGAGAACTCGGACTCGCCTTGAGCCTTTTCAAGGCCTCGCGCCCTCAGGTAGGACACTGGCGAAAAGTTCACTAGATCAAAAAGAGGTTGGGAGCCCAGAGGTCCCTCGCGCGAGAACAGGAGGCGGTTCGCCTGATACGTGCTCAAGATTATCGAGAGCAGAAAGAGAGCCGCAAAGCCAAGACCGCCGAGATAGGCAATTCGAAAAGCGGTCCGCGGTCGGAAATTTAGACTGAAGATTCGCGCCAACCACACCAGTAGCTGCCAATACCAGTCCCTTCTTCCTCTGGAAGACTGCTGGAGTTCGGGAAACTCAGTAAAAACAACTTCTAACGGACAGCCGATGCCGCCCGGTCCGGTGTTGAGCCGCCTGTAGAGCATCCCACATACCGCGAGCGTTTGACGATTGACCAGCGGCGATCCGCTTAGCTCATGGGCAAGGCGTGCCTCCGCTGCCAGGCAAAGCCCCTTGGAAGTGGATTGCCCAAGGGCGACGCGAGTGCCTTTGTAGATCAAGGGAATCGGTTCAAGCGTGACTTGCGAGGTCGACGTCTGAAAACCATAGCCGAGGAGACTCTGCTCGTACAGCAAAGCGTCATCCAGCACGACATACCGATTGGAAAGATCCTCCATCCTCAGCAGCGCCAGATCTGCCCGCTCGGACACCTCGATCTTGACTGGCTTTTGCTGGGCAAATGTGCCGTCAGAAGAAATCTTCTTAATCACAACGTCGAGAAGTGCACCCTTTTCGTCGACAACGTTGTGCTTGCAGGTGAGAACAAGACCGGGGCCCACAAAGAAGCCAGTTCCGTTTACCGATGCCCCCTTAGCTTCGGTCTTAACTGTGACCTCGAACATTCGAGGCATTACAAGGTTAAAGAGACGGCCGCGCATCGCTCGTTACCAATCGAGCTTCACTTTCAGATTTGCCTTGCCAGTGCCCTTGGCCAGAAGCGCGGTTAACGAACCAGTTTCCAAGCCAATCTCAAGCCCGAATTCCATGCTGGCTGATTTCGGCTTGAGGTCCACAATCGCGTCCCTCACCACTTCAGCGATGCCAGCGATCTTCTCTTTCAAATCAGAAAGGTTGATCTCCTTGCCCGCAATGTTTTCTTCGCGGTCGAGGAGTTGCACTTCGGCATAGATTATGGCGCCGTTAGGAAGCTTGATCTTCAAGATCTCAGTCGGAAGGTCCGTATCCAAGGCTCTGCTCCTGTCTAAAAGTATCGTCCAGCATAATTTTGGTTTCCGATGCGGACAAGCCGACCGACGAGCGGATTTCGTTCAGGAAATTAGATTTCCCATGTCAACGAGCTGCGCCGCGAACTGAATTTGCCGCGACAAGCACGCTAGCGGCGATAGGCCCCGAAATCCCACGACTTGACGAAGGCCAACTTGCCGCGTGGATCATACCTCTGCAATAGATCGCCATTATCATACGCCCTGTTGGGCTTTCCGTAGTCGGGTAGCTCGCCAAGATGTCGGCCCTCAAATATGAGCGTGCCGAGAAAAATCATTTTGACCGATGGATTGCAATATGACGGACGTTCTAGCTAAAGTCGAGACATTGATCGAAAATAATAATCGCCTGAATGGAGAGCCGGTGATGAGCAATCGATTTCCTTTCTGGAAAGGTTGGGCTTTTCTGACACTGGTTTTCACTATTTTTGCTTCCGACGCTTGGGCATGGGGTGAGGAGGGCCACTCGATCGTCGCCGAGATCGCTCAACGACGGCTCTCTCAGAACGCGGCCCAGGCCATAACCCAAATCCTTCGAGCCAATCCTAACACGACGCCATATTCGACTCCCTCGCTGGCATCGGTTTCAACGTGGGCCGATGAGGTTCGTTATGATGGAGGGAAGCCGAACGGAACCTACAACTGGCACTTCGTCGACATTCCAAGGCAGGATACGCGCTACGATGCGGCGACGGAGTGTCCGAAGGAAAAGCCCGAGCAAGGCGACTGCGTCATCAACGAGTTGTCACGCTTGAAGAACGAGTTGCGTTGCACCACCGGCGATCAGCAGCTTCGCGCTCTCAAATTCGCCGTCCACTTCGTAGGCGACGTCCACCAGCCCTTCCACACGATCTGGGAGAACATAGGGGGCAACGGGATCACGCTCACGACCGATAAACTGCAGTTCAAGGGAAAGACATGTTCGGCCGACAAATGCTCGACGCCGCCCGACAATCTCCACAAGATGTGGGACACGACTCTGATCCGCGCGATGGAGTACAATTGGCCGACCTTTGTCGACGACCTGGAAGCGGGCTGGCTGACGACCGATGCAGCCAAGAACGACAACAAAGATGACCCGGTCGCGTGGGCCGAAGACGCCCACAATGCGGCGATCGCCTTCAACGTCTGGGTAGATACGGGCGGCACGATCGGTCAAGCCTACTACGATCGAGTGACGCCGCTCATCAGCCAACAACTCGGCTTCGCCGGCCTACGGCTTGCGCGGTATCTGAACGATGTCTTCAGCTCTTCGCAGTGCCCTTATACACCGCGTCAGTGACGCCACGCGGCGATTGGCCATCGGGAGATCAAGATGCCGGCCCCCCCAGCTGCGAGACGCCGCCGGAATTGACTTCGCTGGGGCAGCCGCTGCCCCGGCTCGCCGAGGCGTTGCGAGGTACAGGCGACGTCAGCATCGTCGCTATCGGTTCATCCTCGACCTTCGGGGAGGGAGCAAGCCCGGGCAACGGGTACGTAGACAGGCTCGCGGCCGCACTTGCCGGCCACTTTCCGGGCCGCAAGATCAATATGCACAACGCCGGCGTAAACGGCGATGAAACGCCGAACGAAGCCGCGCGGTTCAAGAAAGAGGTCATCTCGTTCAATCCAAGCTTGGTGATTTGGCAGGTCGGCACCAATGCGGCTTGGAAGGACTACTTTTTAGACGATGTCGGAGCGGCAATTATCCGTGGCATCGATCATCTGTCAGGAACGAACGCCGACCTCGTCTTGATGGATCTTCAATACGCTCCTGCGTTGCTTCAAAAAGACGAGACGCCGACGGCCACCACGCAAGACATGCTCCGGATCATCGAAACGATTGCGGCCAAGCGCGATGTCGCGCTGTTCCGCCGCTTCGACATCATGCGCTACTGGCACATCAACCGCGGTATCCCGATCGACCAGATGATCAGCAACTTCGACGGCAATTGGCTGCACCAGAATGATTGGAGCTACAATTGCATAGCTCAGGCCCTTTGTGACTGCTTGACCGAAGCGGCTGCCCCCGACTGAGCCAAGGCGTCGCCACCGCGGTTGGATTTCCATCCACGCGGTGAGCGATCATTGGACGATAAGGCGCTACCCTCCCGTCGGCTCGCCCTCCTGAATATCCTCCGGGATTTCCTGTCGCAGTTTCGGTCCTTGACTGAGCCGTCGCCCCAGCGCCGCGACGAAATTGTCCCACCGCGCGCCCCCTTGCGCCCTCGCCGCCTTTGCGGCCGGCTCGGGGAGCGGCGGTGTCGTTGTGAGCCAGAATCGAACAAACAACGCCAGCGTCTCGACCGAGATCCCTACGTCGCGTTCGAGCCGCGCGATGCGGCGATCGACCTGATCGAGTCGCTTAGCAACCGCCGCCTCCCGCCGCTCGTCGGCGTCCGGTGACAGGAAGGATGCGATGGCGGCCTCTGCGATGAACGACAGCGATTGCTCACGGCGAGCTGCGTAGGCCGACAGGGCCTTCATGACATCAGGATCGAGATACACCGACATCTGGGCTTTCTTTGTTGGCGTGGTCATGCCTGCCTCACAATCCGAGATCGTCGCCCGGATCGAGCGATGCCTGGCGTGCGACGCCCTGCATCATGTCGTTGAGGCGCCCGATCCGCGGGGCATCTTCCTCGAGTTCGTCGGCAAATTCCGAGGCGAACTCGTTATCGAGGGGTTCCCTCCTCTCCACGGCGTCACGAGCCAGTTCCGGCTGCTGCCGGCGGTCGGCAGTCTTCGGATCCTCTGCGTCGGATTCATCGTCCGCCGAGGCTGCCGCTGTTGGGCGCGGCGGCAGTGGCCGCGAACTCCAGTCGTCCGGCCGGCTACCGCTGGGCTTGGTAAACGCCGGCGGCGCCAGGATGCGCTCCTGGAAACGTCTGTCCTCGTAATAGCGCGCCTTTTTGGCGCGGATCGGATGGAGGCCCGACATCATGACGATCTCATCTGTCGGGGGGAGCTGCATCATCTCGCCAGGTGTCAGCAGCGGGCGGGCGGTCTCCGACCGCGACACCATGAGGTGGCCGAGCCAGGGCGCCAGCCGACTGCCGGCATAGTTCTTCATCGCCTTCATCTCGGTCGCCATGCCCAACGCGTCGGACACCCGCTTCGCCGTCCGTTCGTCGTTGGTCGCGAAGCTGACCCGGACGTGACAATTGTCGAGGATCGAGTTGTTCGGCCCGTAGGCCTTCTCGATCTGGTTCAGCGACTGGGCGATCAGAAAACTCTTGATCCCGTAGCCGGCCATGAAGGCGAGCGCCGATTCGAAGAAATCGAGCCGGCCGAGCGCTGGGAATTCGTCGAGCATCAGGAGCAGTCGGCGGCGGCCGGCCTTGGCCTGGAGATCCTCGGTCAGGCGGCGGCCGATCTGATTGAGGATCAGCCGGATCAGCGGCTTGGTGCGGTTGATATCCGACGGCGGCACGACGAGGTAAAGCGTGGTCGCTCGCTCCGCCCCGACGATGTCGACAATCCGCCAGTCGCAGCGTCGCGTCACCTCCGCCACCACGGGATCTCGGTAGAGGCCCAGGAACGACATCGCGGTGCTCAGGACACCGGAGCGTTCATTGCCGGACTTGTTCAATAGCTCCCGCGCGGCAGACGCCACGACCGGATGGACACCGGCCTCGCCGAGATGCGGCGTCCGCATCATCGCGGCCAGCGTCGATTCGATCGGCCGCTTGGGATCGGACAGGAAGGCCGCAACGCCGGCGAGCGTCTTGTCCTCCTCGGCATAGAGGACGTGGAGGATCGCGCCGACCAGGAGCGCGTGGCTGGTCTTCTCCCAATGGTTCCGCTTCTCGAGGCTGCCCTCGGGGTCGACAAGAATGTCGGCGATATTCTGGACATCCCGCACCTCCCACTCGCCGTGCCGGACTTCCAGCAACGGGTTATAGGCTGACGACTTCGCGTTGGTCGGATCGAACAGGAGGACGCGGCCATGCCGGGCACGGAAGCCGGCGGTGAGCTGCCAATTCTCGCCCTTGATGTCGTGGACGATCGCAGATCCCGGCCAGGTCAGCAGCGACGGGATGACGAGGCCGACACCCTTTCCGCTCCGGGTCGGGGCGAAGCACAGGACATGCTCCGGTCCATCATGGCGGAGATAGGCGCGCTCGAATCGGCCGAGAACCACGCCATCAGGTCCAAGCAGCCCGGCCTGCGCGATCTCCTTCGGCTCGGCCCATCGTGCCGAGCCATAGGTCTCGGCATTCTTCACTTCGCGCGCGCGCCAGACCGACATGCCGATCGCAACCGCCGCAGCAATGATGCCGCCGGAAGCCGCCATATAGGCGCCCTCAATGAAGACATGTGGCGCATAAGCATCGTAGGCGTACCACCACCAGAAGAAGGCCGGTGGAAGATAGAATGGAAAGTGGAGCAGTTCGAACCAGGGTTGCCCGAGTTGGGGCTGGAAGCCGAGGCGCCAGGCCGTCCATTCCGTCGCAGTCCAGAACGTCAGCAGGACGATCGCGAAAACAGTGATGACCTGCCCCCAGAGCACTTTTGTCGCGGACATGGCGGCCGCCCTTTCCTGATGTCGGTGGTTGGAAGAATGGCTCACAGGCCAGGCCCTCGGCTGCGCCCAAAACCCCAATCGACGCCACCGTCGTCGCGGGCGACGCCGGAGACATGCCGGCCGAGCTGCTTTTCAAGTGAGGGCGTCCACGGCACGAGCTGGAAGCCGAGGCCATCATCGATCATGGCGAAGCGGCCGGAGGCGAGCGCGAAGCGCTGCCGATAGGTCCCAGCGACATATTCGCCGGTGACCGACGGATTGAATGCTTGGCCCGTCTCGGCCGCGACCTGCCGACCAAGAGCTTCCACCTCCCGGCGGCGCAGCGTGGCCACGAGGTTCTTCGAAAACACCAGTCCGCGTGCCTGGCGCTCGACGAGACCTTGCTCGATCAGCCCCTCCGCGCGCCGTTCCATGGCTTGCCGGACCTCGGCGCCAAAGCCGGCCTGTCCAAGTGGCACCGGATCGCGCGCGACCGCCTGTCGGTCGAGCCATGTCGCACCCCTTGCCGTCACCTGCGCTTCGATCGATAGATCTGAGCGCACGGCCAGCACCACGCGACGCTGCCCTCGCGCGTCGTCGAACTTGCGGAGCTCGACAATCGATCCCGGTGCACTGTCGCCGGCTGCCTCAATATCCGAGAGCCTGATGTGATGGGTGCGGCCATCGACGCCGTCGACGACGGCATAGGCCGTCGCCCTGAGTTCGTCGTCGAGGCCGCGATCGACGAGGCGTCCGATGACGGGGACATCGAGGCTTTCGCCTGCCAGCACGTAGCTCGCGGTCCCGCGCTCGATGCCGCGTTCTGTCAGGCTGCGGTGGATGCGCTTGATGATGTCGCCGCGATCGCCGAGCTCGCGCAACGTCGTCTCTGCGGCCTCGTCCATGACCCATTGGCCTGGCCCGACCTGATGCGCCAGGCCAAGGCTCTCGAGGCGCCCCAGCCGGCCGACCTTCAACGCATGGAACTGATCGGGCTGCTGCCCCGGGTCGGGCGCGAGGTCGATGATGCCATTGCGACCCGCGTCGCGAACAAGCTGGCGATCGAGCTGTGTCCAGCGTTCGGCTTTGACCTGGTGCTCGAGCGAGCGGCGAATGTCGAGATCGGAGCGCAGTCCGAGCTCCTGGGTGACCAGATCCTGCGCGCGGGCACGCATCCCCTCCTTGATGTAGGCGCGAGAAATGACGAGGTCCTGGTCATTCTCGGCGACCCCGCGCACGAGGATGTGGACGTGCGGGTGCTGGGTATTCCAATGATCGACGGCGACCCAATCGAGCTTGGTACCGAGGTCGACCTCCATCTGGCCAACGAGCTCGCGGGTAAAGCCTTTGAGGTCAGCCAGATCGGCTGCATCCTCCGGCGAGACAATGAAGCGGAAGTGGTGCCGATCATCTTGGCAGCGCTCGGCGAAGGCCTTCGGATCGGCATCCTCTGTCTCGGGGCCGAACAGGTGCGCCCTCTCCCCGTCCCGGGTGACGCCCTCGCGCCGGAGATAGCCGAGGTGCGAGGCGAGCGGCGTGGAGCGCGCTGTATGGCGAACGACGCGGGTCTTGATCGTCACCAGACGCGAGCGGCCGGTGAGCAGTCGGTTCGCCCGTTCACTGGCGACCCGGCCGCGGCCGAAGCGCGAATGACGATGGCTGGTGAGACGGCCAGCACGCGACACCTCGCCGCCGGCGCGCTGCGCGGCGGCGAGCGCCTGGGCGATGAAGGGCTTTGCCCGCTGGCTCCTTGAAGAGCGGATGCGACCAGGCCGAGGCTGAAATTCCTTCTCCTCAGCCATGGCCAGCCTCGGCAACGTGCGAAATCCAGAATCCGTGCAATGATTTGACGGTAAGACGCACATTGCGCGCCGAAGCCGCACATTGCCGGATCAGCAAAAAACCAAAGCAACAACAACCGACCGACCGAGCCGCACATTGCGGCCTTTTATCTCGCCATCGTTCCCATCGTTCCGGTCGCTGGTTCCCAGGGCTCAACTTCCAAGCCAACAGACTTTCGGCACTCGCGGCGATTTGCGACAAAACACGTCGTCTGGCGGCCGATTCATTGCGAAAGAGCCGCCCCGACCTGGCAGTCCACTTGCGAAGCCCCCACTGTTTGCGAGCGCTTGCGATAGCGATCGTTACCCGAAGGGCCGAGACACCCGTAGGGTGGCTCGGTGAGGAGCGAAGCGACGAGTAGAGCGCGGGCCGAAGGCATCGCCCATATGCCATCAGCACGTTATTATCACACTCGTCCGCTTCGCGGCCGATGGCGGTGGTAAGCTGCCATCGCGCGACCAATAGCCAGGCCTCCGCAGCAAGGACGCAGACGGGCGAGCGTCGATCCTTGTGTTCATGCTGATGACAACGTGAAGTCATCGCGATCCTCCCGTTGTCGAGAGTGCTACGAATAGACCATTCGACTGCGGTGCAATGGCCGAGAGATCGTGCACGGGAACCGCAGCCGGCTTGTCGGTCGTCGGTCGATCAGATGCCGCTCGTGTCGTGGAAGACAGTCCGTCAGCGCGGGTGAAAAACAGTGGCGCCCGCGTCCAGGATGAACGAGAAGAGGCCGCGACGAGGAGAGGTCCTGGCGCGCTCTCCGCATCGACAAAAGGGACGATGGCTGCGACGTAGGCGATGGTCTCCGCGGGCAGCGGACGATGTCGATCGCGAAAATCCTCGTAGCGGCCAGGACCTGCATTATAGGCCGCGAGAAAGCCTGGCGAGCCGTAGCGGTCAAGCAGCTCGCGAAGGAAGGCGGCGCCAGCCAGGATGTTGTCGTGCGGATCGAAGGGGTCGCGTCCGAGGCCATAGCGAACGCGCATCTCCGCCCAGGTCTTGGGCATGAGTTGCATCAGGCCGAGCGCGCCTTTGGGTGAGACGGCGCGCCGATGGCCATCGCTCTCGACTCGCATGACAGCGCGAATCCACGCTACCGGAATGCCAAACCGCCGTGCGGCTTCCGCCACATGAGTGGCATAGCGATCGCTTGCCTGTTGACGTTGGACTGGTGCTGCCTGCGCGGCCACCGCCGCCGTTGGCCCGCTAATCCCCAGCAGGCCGGCCAGCAGGAGAACGACAGCAGCGGCACCTGCCCTATCTGCACAGCGCGCGGAAGCCGTTATGCTCGCGTTCTTCGAGGGGACGCTCGATGCAGCGGCTAGGGACCGCACTTGACCACCGCTGTGCGCAGTGGCCGGCCGACGTTCGAGCGAAATGGCGAGATGAGGCCGCTTTCTGGCGACCAAAGGGATGGGGCTTGGATGCGCCTTGTGCGCGACGCACGCGACGGGACCCTGCATGCGATCAGTCCCGTTCGGTGCGCTGGGGCTGACGATTCCAGTTCAGCGTCCAGACCGACTTGTCGTCGCCCGACTGGAAGAGATTGGCACGGATCGGCCGCGGCAGCGTGGGATCGTCGATGACGAGCGAAACGTAGTCGCCCGCCTTCTCGCCGGTGCGCTTCCAGCCCGCGCCGATCTCGGGTCCTTCGCCATCGCCGAGGCGAATGCGGTAGTCGGGCGCGTTCTCAGCATCCGAGGATTCGGCCGGGACGAGGGTGAGAATTCGCTCGAAGAAAAGCGTTTCAATGCGCCCGGTGAAACCGGACTTCTCGCGGGTGAACTGACCGATTTGCGCCATGGAAGTCTCCTTGCTTGCTGGGTTGGGAAGCGGGTCAATGGGTGGCGGCACGCCAGACGAAACGACCGTCACCGACTTCGTCCGTCCAAAGCGGGATCGCGCGCGCGACGATCGAGCTGATGGGCAGTGAGCCGAAATAGCGGCCGTCCAGGCTGTCCGGGACGGTCGGGTTCATGAGGAAAACCTCGCCCGGCTGGAGCGTGGTGCATCCGCTCCAGCGCGGCAGCGGACGGCCAAGATGGTCGCGATCGTGAGCGGCGCCGACTTCGACATCATCGACGGTGATGGTGTCGCCGGACCGGCACACGGTCTGCCCGGCCAGCGCCATCACATGCTTTAGAAGCGGCACACTCTTTGGCAGGAAGCCGCCATCGGCGAGGAAGCTCGCGAACGGCTCCGGGAGCCGCACCACGACCAGTTCCAAATCGCGCAGCTCTCCAACGGGATGCAGCGTGTAAAATCCTGTCGGCGTGCTCGCGGTGGCGTTCCAGATCAGCCGCGGCGCGGGATGAACGAACACCACGCCACAGGCGGCGAGCATCACGATGTACGTCAGAACGACGTAACCGAAGCGAGTCATGGCGTGACGCTCCGGCGCTTGAGCCAGGCAACGTGCTGCTCGCGCGTGTAGGCGCGTGGTACGTGGCCGGCGGCGAGGCGGTTGTGCAGATGCCGCCAGTATTCTGGGGCGGCGTCGGCTGGATCGATGGCGAGCGCCTCGATGGCGTCGATCGCCTGCAACACGCGCTCGACCTTCGGCCAGCTATCGACGCGCAGCAGTATCTCGCCGCCGGGCCGCACGAAGGGCAACGTCTGATAGCGCTGGCCGGCCTCCACCGCGCGCACGATGTCCATGCGCGAGACCACTGTGCCGTAGTCGTTGGACGCCCAGCGGACGAAGCCAAAGATGCTGCCCGGCGCGAAGCTTGAAACGCTGCGGCGGCGGTCGAGGATCTTCTCTTCAGCGCGACGGCCAAAGCGCAGCCAGTGCTCGATCCGCTTCTCAATCCAGGTTAGTTCGACATGGGTGAGCGCAACGTCGCGTCGATGCGAGGACGGCACGGCACGCGGCGGCAAGGCCTCGTTGTCGTTCATGACGGCTCTCCGGTGTCGGTGGGGAACTCGCGCGCCAGCATCTCGCGGAGCATGTCGGCGACGGTGACACCGCGCTGGAACGCGGCGACCTTGATGCGGCCCCGCAGCGCTGGGGTGACGTCAATGGTCAGGCGCGCGGTGAATGCGGCCCCGTCATCCACACGGTGCGGCGGCGCGTCGCTGGCCTTGATCCAGCTTTCGGCGTCGCCAGGTCGCGAGACGAAGCCGCGTTTGGTGGAACGCTCGCTCATGGCGCGAACCTCGCGACCTCAGCGGCGAGCGCCGTGATCTCACGGGCGGCGGGGCTCTCATCGGCGAGCTCGAAGACGAGCCGGCCGGACTGCGCTGCGTCCGCGAAGGCGACGCGCTGACCGATGGTGCTCGCGAGCACCGGCGGATCATGATCGGCGAGTGTTTCAGCTGTCTCACGGGCGATGATCGTGCGTGCGCCGCAGCGATTGAGCACAAAGCGAGCGGCGAGCTGTGGACGATAGATGCGGGCTTCGCGCAGCAGATCCAGCATCTCGGCCGATGCCCAGCCATCGAAGGGCGAGGGTTGGACGGGGATCAGGACTAGGTCGGCCGCCAGCAACGCCGAGCGCATCAGTCCAGCGACCCGCGGCGGCCCGTCAATGACGACGTGATCGGCGGCGCGCGCGATCTCCGGCGCCTCACGATGGAGCGTGTCGCGGGCAAGACCAACGACGCCGAACAGCCGTGGAACGTTCTCCCGCGCCCGTTGCTGCGACCAGTCGAGTGCCGAGCCCTGCGGGTCGGCATCGATCAGTGTTACGCGCTTTCCGCGCAGCGCCCATTCGCCGGCGAGGTGCAGGGCGAGCGTCGTTTTGCCGACACCGCCCTTCTGGTTGAGCAGCGCAACGATCATCGCTTGCCTCCCGTCTTGGGCTCGGGAGGCGGTAGAGATTGTTCGCTTGGGCGCTTGGTTGGCGGCTCAGCATGCCCGTCGGAGTTATCCGCGAGACGCACGGGCCCACTACAACAGTTAGATTCTAAGTTAGACTCTAAGTTACGGCCCGAGATCGTCGCGTCGTGCCAAAGCGTTAGCTGTGATTTGCACTCCCGAAATCCCGATACCGGCACGCCCGAAGTCCCGATAGCGCGAACGCCCGAAGTCCCGAGCTGATCCACAGCGCCATCCACAGGTGCTGTGGATGACTTGCGCGGCAGGATGTGCAGCAGCTCATGCCGATCCCTGCGCTCGATGAGCAGGCGGTAGCCCGGCAGCGGCTGACGGGCAGCGATCCGGCGAAGATCAAAGGCGAAGTCAGCGAGCTTGGCGAGGCTGCCGGATTTCTCGTGGAGATGTGCAACCTCGAACAGCCAACCTCTCGGTTGGCGGCCGGCATGCTTGCGTGCGACGCGGTACAGCCAGCGCTCAATGCCGCCGGTCAGCCGGAAGTACGCCGGATCGATGGTGAGAACGAGTGAGCGATCGATGACGCCGCGATAGAACCAGTCGGGGAGGACAAACTCCATGCCTTCGACGCGACCGTCGGCCCTTGCGCATTCTTCCCATTCGTTGATCCAGGAGAACTGGTGGCGCCGCCAATGCTCGCCGTGCCTAATGCTGGTGCGGATGACGGTCGCCTGCAGGCGGGCCAGCGCCCCCTTGAGCAGCTTGTAGTCCCGCGCGCCGGTCTGCCTGCCGACTGCAACAAGAAGCTGGTAAGGGGTGAACCGCAGGAAGCGCGAGGTCCTCAAGCCGAGGTTCTCAGCCTCGACAATCTGGCTCGCCGCCCAGATCAGCACGTCGGCGTCCCAGATCGTCGCCATGCCGTGCTCGGGAACTGCATAGACTTCGACGCGGACGTCGCCAGCCGCGTAAAGGATCGGCCTCGTGCGCTTGGCCTTGGCGAGCGAGAAGAATGGCCGCTCCATCAGATCGCGCTGATCGCGTGGGCTGGCGTCGCCCGTGGCGACGATGAACGGGTCGAGCTTGCTTCGCTCGCTGGGTACAATGAGGCGGCGCGACGACATGGGCGAGCGTTGCCTTAGCGATGCGCATTGCCGGCGGCGCGGGCCTCGACGTAGCGAGGATCCGACGTTGACGTGCAGGCGGCCTGATCGGCCCATGCCTCGAGGTCGCCAATGGCGTAGACGACGCGACCGCCGAGCTTGCGGAACGTTGGGCCGTTGCCGTGGCAGCGGTACTTCTCCAGTGTGCGCGGCGAGAGGCCAAGGAGGCGCGCGGCCTCGGGGGTGCGCACGTAGCGCGTAGTGAGCTGCGCGGTCCGATCGAGCATGGGAGATCTCCGTCTTGCCTTGAAGCGCCGCAGCCAAGTCGCGGCTTGTCGGGGCCAGAGTGGCGGAGAGTTTCGGCGTTAGGGGTGGACGAAAATTCGCGTGGGATTGTGTCCCCCCATAGTAGCAACCGGGCGAAGCCAAGCGTTGCTAACGAGGCGTGGGTTAGCTCATCAGGGCGAACGGATTGGAGAGATCGAACTGCTAGTCAGAGCCGCGCAGGAGTTTCAGATAGCCGCGCTCGACCAGGGCTATCGAATCATGAATGAGCCGATTTGCTTTGCGGCGGGCATGCGAATCCTTCCACTCGACCGAGCGGCGGTGGGCATGGTCGGAGGCGAGCACCTTTGCCGCTACGTCTCGGGGGCCGCCGCCGAGGTCGTGAACGTCGAATGCGTGAAGGAGCTGGATCAATCGCCGTTTCTGGAACGACGTCAGCCGCAAAGCCGCCGGCAGAAGACCGGTGCGCTGGCCAGCAAGGCGGCGCGCGAAGTAAAGCGCCACGTCGGCACGCAGTTCGCCCATGCTGTCGAGCGGCAGAAGCACGGCAGGGCGCCGCGCGGCCTGTTCGTCGCGCAAACGGACATGCAGCTCACCCGAGCCGTCGGCGATCACCAGTTCACGACCATCAGCATCAGGCTGCTCAAGGAGCGGTTGCCCGAAAGCGCTGCGATCAATCGAACGGGGAATATCAAAGCCAGGCGGCGCGGGCTCCAGGATCAAGGTCCCCGGTGATGCCTCCGGGAGCCAAATGGCTGGCTCTGGCCCAACCGGAGAGACAGGGTCATGGGCGACACCGCAACCTCCATCGACGTGCGAAACTCATTCGGATGGTTTCGGGATCAGCGCCCTCGCGCGCGATCTGGCGCTCAGTGCGGGCGAAGTCGCGGCGGTAATCAGCATTGCGGCGAAGGAATTCGAGGGCGAAACCCGGGCGTTCGAGACGATTCAGGCGTTCAATCATCTCCGGCGAGCGCCAATACTGTGTGGGCATGGTGTCCTCTTGCTTCTTCACGTTCCGCGCTCCCCAGCGAAGGCCACGGCACGATTAGAAAAGAGGGCTCGGCAAGCTAGACCTCGAAGTTGCATCACGCGTGATCGCAACTCGCGTGACAGGAGCAGCTCACTGCATCCTGGGTTCCAACAAATGCTGATATCCGGCGTCCGTCATCCATCGTGCGCGGGCCAGATGGCTGTCATGGACGATTTTGGCACGATCGGGTTCTCGCGCGGGATCGAGACCGAAGAGCACTTCAACGACCTCACGCCAATCGGCGCCCTCTTCTTCGGCCATTAGCAACCGAACGTAGATTGCAAGATGTTTCTCGTCGTAGGCGTTCACGCGATCGGTTTGTGGCGGGCGATCCTGAAATGGCAGTTCGTTCATTGCAATCGTCTCCCCCAGCATCAAAGCAATGCCGGACATTCATTTGACGGCAGGAACTTTGCAACCTCGCGAAATGTCGCGCGACCCAGACTGTGATGCATAGGCCGCATCACGGCGTCCCCGCAAGGAGCAAACGACAACTTGTCAGGGCTTATGAATAACACGGCCTCGTACGAATCGGAACGATCGTTCCTGGAACGATCGTGCCGATGTGAGTTCCCTTGTCGCCATGGATCTCAAGGAGGTCATGGCGATCAATCTGCGTCGGATACGCCATGTGAAGAAGATGACGCAGGAGGAATTGGCCGATAGCGCCGGACTAAGCGTCCGTTACGTCGGCGCAATCGAACGTGCCGATGTGTCGGCCAGCGTGACGGTGCTCGGCCGGATCGCGCAGGCGCTAGGCGTCGAAGCCGTTGACCTGATCAAGCGCACGACAGTTCATCCTCATCGTACGCGATGACAAGATGCGCTTGCGCGATTGAGCTGACAACTGACTTTGGATGCTACCGTTGCGCGGAAACGAGAAGCATCATCGGGCGCTCCAACTCTTCCTCGAGTCCAGGCGTTTGTGTGATCTGCTTGGGGGACGGGGCGAACTCTTCGACGGCCAGGATCCGGAAGCCAGCACGGATCAATGTGTTGAGCGTTGTAGCGATGGTCCGGTGATACTTGATTACGCCTTTCGCAAACCAGTCGGTCTGGCGCTCACCTTCGATCGAATAGCAATTGACTGGCCAAGTCTTGCGCCCGTCCTCGTCGGCGATCCAATGCGGATGGACCGCCGCCATGAAGATCGGATGCTCGATGGTGAATACGATATGCCCGCCAGGCACGAGCGCCTGGTGGATCAGGCGCACGAGACGGCTGAAATCCCTGATATAGTGGAAAGTGAGAGCACTGTAAGCGAGGTCAAAGGCTGTCGCCGGCAATTCCATCATCTCCAAGTCTACGACCCGATATTCGATTTCTGGATCGTTGGTATCCGCCTTTGCCCGGCTGATCATGTTTTCGGAGAGGTCAAGGCCGAGCACCGAGTCTGCGCCTTGCTTGCGCATCCAGCGCGATACCCAACCGAAGCCGCATCCCAGATCGAGGACGCGCTTGCCGGAAACCGTTGGCAACATCGCGCGTATGGAAGGCCATTCAGGCGCACCGTCCAGACCGCGAATTTGTCTCGGAAGCTGGCTGTAACCGGCGAAGAAATCGGGATTGTCATAGATATTCTGTGCCATGGTGTTCTCCATCTGCTGAGATGGGACGAGGCACAATCACAAACCCGAAAACCTCGTCCGCGAGGGGCGAGGCCGAGCTTGGCGATACGCTTGATCAGTTAGCGCGATCGACATCCCGGCATCCCGCCTATGGGAATGCCGGCAAATCGGGAAACAATATGGGTGTCCTTGTCGATCATGGCTTGAACATCCCCTAATCAGTTGCTCTGGTCAAGTCATGCGACATAGTCAGCGCCAACAGCAGCTCTCGCGCGACATCGGCACACTCGCAAATGCCAACTTGCGCGCGATCGGCTTCCTTCGCTCCAAATAGATGAGGCAACGCCAGCCTATGCGGAACAACGCAAGATGCGTGGGCGCCAGGTCTGCCCGGCCAGTCCTTCATCATGGCGATGCCCCGCCCGGACCAGCCGGGCGAGGCATCGTGGATCTGCTCAGTCGCTGTTGCGACGGCTGGGGCGAGACCAGATCAGGCTGAAGCCCTCGCCGTTCTCATCGTCGAACAGGTTGGCGAAGATCGGAGCGGTGAAGCTTGGATCGTCGAGCTTAAGACCGAGGTAATCGCGGCCCTCGTTGGAGCGCTTGGACCACCCGGCCCCAATCTCAACTCGGCCGACAAAAACCCGGTGACTCGGAGCGTTGTCGCCGGAGCGGCTGGTTTCGGGGACGATCCGCACGTTCCTGGCCTGGAGCGAGAGGGTCACGATTTCGCCATTGAATTCGTTGTTGCCGGTCTTCTTGAAGGTGCCGATCGTCGCCATTGTCGTTCTCCTTGATCTCTGTTTTCCGAGCCCGCACCTTGCGGCCTCGATGGTGATCGACAGGCCGGAGGCGATCGACGGCGCACCCCGCAGGGGCTCGACAGCAAAGGAGCAACTTTCTTGTCTCGCGCGAGGAATGACGGCGCAGCCGGCAGGGGAAGAAAGTTGTGACGCCGCTGTTGCGCCTTAGGCGATCGAGGCTTCAGCCGGCCTTCGGCCAGATCAATCCATCAAAGAGGCCGTTCGGTGCGCCTCGGCCTGACAGAGCCGGCATCAGGGAGAACCTGGCGACTTCGACAGCACCGAGAGTCCGGCAAGTGAATTCAATGGTGGCGGGCGCCCTCTCCTGACAGCAACGGACGGATTTGGCGTTCGTGATCGCGCCTCGGCGGGACGGCCCGTTCACGCTTGTTGTCGGCCATATCCTTGAGACGACACCGCTTCGTCCATGCCTCCATGATGACATGACGACGCTGGCCCTTGCGACGATCGCTCAAGCTTCGTCAGCCAGATCGGCCTCATCCGACTCGGCGATAAGGACCGCGTGCATTTGGAGATCTGATCCAGTCCCGCCCGTCGATGTGAAGCTACAGTCCGCTACCATTACCCGGCAGGTCCGGGTGCGGTCATTCCAGTGATGCGGATGAATATCGTGATGCTGACGGCGATGGCACCCACGACAGCAAATATCGTCTGCCAGATCGGTGCAGCCATCGCCATCAGCGCGATTCCACGCGTAACGCTGTCACTGGCGACGGCAGAGAGCGCGCTGTAGAGAAAGATGAGCGCCCAAGCGAGCTTGGCCGGGAAGACATCTTCGCCCACCCGGCCGAGTCGGGAAACGGACTAACCAGGCACGACGGCAGTCGAGCATATGGTGATAATACCGATACCCACCGCCACCCCTCCAACCGCGAGTTGTAGAACACGATTGACCCACGAGAGCATTCGTGCCGAGATCACTAAAGGAACTGCGATGACCGATGAAAGGGCGGCCATACCAATCATCGAGCCGATCCCGAACAGAAGCATGTAGAGCAACGCGTCGCGACTATTGGGCGCCTGGGAAACGGTAAGAACCAGCAATGCCGCGGAGCCCGCCATTCCGTGCATGAGCCCGACAGCCAGCGTCCGCCAGCGGATACGATGTTTGTGGTCATGAGGGCTCATGCCATGCATCACGGTCTCCCCGATATGGCTATGCAGATGGAAGTGATCAACGCCACTACCATGTTGATGACGATGGAAGTGGATCCGTTCACGCCACAGCCGCCACAGCACGTTGCCTCCCAACAAGATCAACATGACACCGACGGCCGTCTCGAGCGGCCGTGTTAGACTTGCCGGAATTGCATATCCAAGGACCAAAGCCGCCCCTGAGAATAGGAACAGAGTAATCGTGTGACCCAGCCCCCAGGTCGCGCCGTGCTTGACGATCTCAACGACGTTCGTGCGGCGTGCTGCAATGCTCGACACCGCAGCGATGTGATCAGCTTCGAGCGCGTGCTGCATGCCCAGCAACAATCCCAGCCCCAATACCCCGAACATGGCAACTCCCGTACGTTACGAGGCGAAGACTGCGTCTCTTACCCGTTGACCTTCCCGTCGAATCCAATCGTACCACCCCTCGAATCCTGTACCGCTCCTTGCCGAAAGCTGAATGACCTCGATATTCGGATTGACCTCCCTGGCGTAGCCGACCGCGCGATCGACGTCGAAATCCACATGCGGCAGCAGATCAATCTTGTTCAAGATCATGAGGTTCGCCGACTGGAACATGTGCGGATATTTGATCGGCTTGTCTTCGCCCTCGGTCACGGAGAGGATGACGATTCGCGCATGTTCGCCGAGATCGAACATTGCCGGACAAACAAGATTGCCGACGTTCTCGATCATCACAATCGACCCGGACGGAGGACGGAGTTCCGAAATACCGCGGGCGATCATGTCGGCCTCGAGGTGACAACCCGTTCCCGTATTCACCTGCACCGCAGGAGCGCCGGCGCGCCGAATGCGTTCCCCGTCATTCGCGGTCGCTTGATCTCCCTCGATCACAAAAAGATCGGCCTCATGGTGCAAGTCACGTATCGTTCGCTCCAGCAGCGCCGTTTTTCCTGCGCCCGGAGAACTCACCAGATTCAGGGCCAAGATCTCGCGGCCAGCAAACCATGCCCTGTTCTTGGCTGCCAAGGCATCATTCTTCGCGAGAATCCGGGCCTCCAGGTCAACCACTGTGATCGCGCTGTGTGCGTGCTGATGGTGCGCATGGAGGTGGTCGTGAATATGATCATCGGCACCATGATCATGATGATGATGGTGATCGTGATGTTCGTGGCCGTCGTCGTGAGAATGCGAATGCCCGTGATGGTGTTCGTGCGAATGGGTGTGAGCAACGCCGTCGGCATGAACATGAAAGTGATCATACGCGTGTTCGTCCGGGCCGGATCGGTCAAGGGTCGCCTTGTCTCCTGTCTGGAGATTGAGAACCGTGGCTCCCGCCTTGGCGCCGCAACCACAATGTCCGCACATCAAGCAGCCTCCTCTTCGATTTCCATGCTTTTGATGCTCAATTCCTCACCTTGCAGGCGGGTAAACTGCCGCGACCCGCAAGGACACGGTGCGAACAGACTTGCCTGCTCGAATTCCGATCGGCATGCCGCACAAAGCGCCCGTCCGCCGACCCGCCTGATCTCGAGCGCGGCGCCGTCAAGCGGCGTCCCTTTGGCTACGGTCTCGAAACAGAACGCGACCGCCTCTCCCATCACACCGGAGAGGTCTCCAATATCGACGGTAATGCGGCGAACCTTGCGACCCTTGGCCGCGTCGCTGACGATCGCCACGATATTGCGGGTAATGCCGAGCTCGTGCATGGGCCCTCTTCAGCAGATCCGCGGCAGCTGCTCGCCGACCAGCATGTCGACCATTCGATGGCCGCCGAATATCGTGCGCATCGTGACGCGACGTTCCTGCTCCGAGAAGACTCGACCGATACGAGCGGAGCTTTCGCCAAGCGGATGTCTCCGCATTGCCGCCAGCGCCGCTTCCGCTTCATCGTCCGGAACGACAACGACAATCTTGCCTTCATTGGCGAGATACAGCGGATCGAGCCCGAGAACCTCACAGAAGGCCTTCACTTCCTCGCGGATTGGCGTCATGCGTTCCTCGATCTCGATGGACACACCTGAGCCATCCGCAATCTCGTTCAGTACCGTTGCGATCCCGCCACGCGTCGCGTCGCGAATGAAGCGCGTACTCGGTGCTGCGGCGAGGATGGAGCCGATCAGCTCATGCAAGCACGCGCAATCGCTTTCGATCGGCGTATCTAGCGCCATGTCGCCGCGGGCACAGAGGATGGCGGCGCCGTGGTCGCCGAGGAGCCCGTTCACGAGCACCGCGTCACCCGCACGAGCCTTGTCCACGCCGAGAGCAAGCGAAGCGGGAATGGTCCCAATTCCCGTCGTCGTGATGAATATCTTGTCGCAGGCACCCCGGGGTACGACCTTCGTATCGCCGGTGACAATTCGAACCCCGGCCTGCGCGGCTGTCCGCGCCATGGAATGCGCAACCTGACGCAACAGGTCGATCGACACGCCCTCCTCGATGATCACAGCGCAGGAGAGATACATCGGCATGGCGCCACCCACGGCGAGATCGTTCACGGTCCCGCAGACCGCAAGCTTTCCGATGTCTCCGCCGGGAAAGAACAGGGGATCGACGACGAAGGAATCGGTCGTGAAGGCGAGCCTGTCGCCGTGCGCCTTGAAGGCGGCGAGCTCGAATCGCGCCTGGTCCTCGAGCGGCTCGCACGCTTGCTCGCCGAATGCCGCCAGAAACACATCGTCGATCAGGTCCTTCATGGCCTTGCCGCCGCCGCCATGAGCGAGCGTCACGGAACTGACATTGACCTTGCCGAGCGTGCGAGCCTTGACGAAGGGGACGATATTCATACGACCTCCGCTTGCCGCTTCTGACCGCCATACTGGTAGTAAGCCGCGCAGGCGCCTTCGGAGGACACCATCAGCGCGCCGAGAGGCGTTTCGGGCGTGCAGGAGGTGCCGAACACCTTGCACTGCCACGGCTTGAGCGCGCCTTTCAGCACCTCTCCACACTGGCACGACTTGGGATCGGCGATCCTGACGTTCGGAATGGCAAATTTGCGCTCGGCATCGAAATGCGCGTAAGTCTCACGCAGCCGGACACCGGAGTGATCGATCGATCCGAGACCGCGCCATTCGAAGAACTCACGCAATTCGTAGACCTCGGCCACCGCACGGAGAGCTGCGTTGTTGCCCTCATCCGGCACGACGCGGGCATACTGGTTCTCGACCTCGGTCCGTCCTTCCCCGATCTGCTTCAAGAGCATCCAGATGGATTGAAGGATGTCGAGCGGCTCAAATCCGGCGACCACCATCGGCTTTCGATAATAGTTGGCGATGAACTCGTATGGCGCGGTGCCGATCACCATCGACACATGGCCCGGCCCCAGAAAACCGTCGAGTTGCAGGCCGGGACTATCAAGGATCGCCTTGATGGTCGGAACGATCGTGATGTGATTGCAGAAAACCGAGAAGTTCGAAATGCCCTCGCTCTCAGCCTGCAGGATCGTCAACGCCGTCGACGGCATGGTGGTCTCAAAACCGAGGCCGAAGAATACGACCTCCCGATCGGGATTGCGCCGCGCGAGTTCAAGCGCGTCCATCGGCGAATAGACCATGCGAACGTCCGCCCCGTCCGCCTTCGCCTGTAGGAGGCTCTTCCGTGAGCCGGGAACCCGCATCGCATCGCCAAAGGTGGTGAAGATCACCTCTGGATTCTCCGCAATCGCGACGCAGTCGTCGACCCGTCCCATCGGGAGGACGCAGACCGGACAGCCGGGGCCGTGCACCAGTTCGATCTGCTTGGGCAGCATGCCTTCTAGGCCGTAACGGAAGATCGAGTGGGTATGCCCGCCGCAAACCTCCATCAGGTACAGCGGCCGCCCTTCCGGAAGCCTCATGCGGGAAACCAGCGCCTCGATCTCGCCGATCAGCACGCGCGCCTTTTCGCCGTCGCGGAATTCGTCGACGTATTTCATGCGGCCGCTCCCTTGGTTCGCGCCGAGCCCCGGTCGTCGGCCAGCAGCGTGTGAACAAGATCCCAGAGGATATGGTAGGCGGTCACATGGCATTCCTGCGTGCGGTGGATCGAAGTTGTCGGGACGACCAGGCAATGGTCCAACATGCCCGCACTTTTCATCTTCCCGCCATCGCCGCCCGCAAGCCCGATCGTCACGATGCCCATCTCTCTGGCCTTGGCAAAGGCGGCCATCAGGTTTGAGGAATTGCCGCTGGTGGAAATTCCGATGAGCGCATCACCTTTCCGCCCCTGCGCGACGATCTGGCGGACGAAGACGTGCTCGAACCCAAGGTCGTTTCCGACGGCCGAGATCATGGCGAGATCGGCGACGAGGTTCATGGCGGCCAGCGCGGGCCTTCCCGCCGTGATCGGATGGACGAACTCGACGGCGACGTGCGAGGCATCGCAGCTCGACCCGCCATTGCCCATGGAAAACAGCCGCCCTCCACTGCGGTAGACATCCGCAATCGCCTTCGCCGCCGAGACCAGCACCGCCGCGTTCTCGGCAAAGAAGCGTGCGTTGGTCTCGCGCGAATCGCGGGCTTTCTCCTCGACCGAGAGCATCAGAGCGGCATCGAGCCGTGCCGGTTCCTGCTGTTGGCCGTGCAGAAACGGATAGAGGCCCTTGAGATCGCTGTTACCTGACATGACGCTACCCTCCTGCTTGGGCTGCCGAACGCTTTATGGCTTCGATCTCGGCCTGGGCTTCGCCAAGCTCGGTGAGAATTTTCAGCGTTTGCGCGGCTTCTTCCTCGTCGATACGGCTCATCGCGAAACCGACGTGCACGAGTACCCAGTCGCCAAGACAAGCCGCGACAGGATGATCTTCGCTCACGATACAGGCGATGTTGACCTGTCGCTTGACGCCGCTGATGTCGACGGTTGCAAGCTTGCGCGTCTCGTCGTCGATCCTTACGATCCGCCCGGGAATACCGAGACACATGCTGGATTTCCTTCCCTCGAGTTTTCGTTTGTTTTCATCAGATGCGCCGCTCCAATGACGGCCTGGCCGAGAGCGAGGCCACCATCATTGGAGGGAACGCGCGCATGCGAGAGCACGGTGAACTGCTCTCGCTCCAGCCGGCGCGCGACCTCCTCGAACAGAATGCGGTTCTGGAAGCAACCGCCCGTGAGCGCGATCGTGGAGAAACGTCGTTTGCCCTCCTCGGAAGGCGCCGCAAGCTTGCGTGCCATCGCAGCAACGGCTTTGGCCAGTCCCTTATGGAACCGTGTGGCCATCACCGGAGCTGGTGTCTTCAGGATCAAATCGCCGAGCACCGCATGCCACATCGCAAGCGGCTCGATATAGGGCAGTCCTGTCCCGGCGAGGTTTGGCACCGTGAGCGGATAGGCCAGCGCCTCGTCCTCGTTGATCAGGAGGTTCTCATCGACCATGGCTTCCAGCCGCGCCGCCGCTTCTCCCTCATAGGACTGCACATCCCGGCAGATGCCGAGAGCGGCGGCCATAGCGTCGAACAGGCGCCCGCAGGACGATGCCAGCGGTGCGGCAACCCGGTTGCGCACCATTGCATCCAGCATCGCACGCGGCTTTGCTTCCAGATACGAATAGAGGTCAAGCTCCCCGAAATTCATCGTCAGCTCGGGCCAGCTCATCTCCGCCATGAGATGCGCATAGAGATTGCGCCACGGCTCGCGCACGGCCTGCGCGCCACCCAACATCGGAATCGGCTTGAAGGTGCCCCCTCGCTGGTAGCTGGCGTAGTCGGCGAGCAGGAACTCTCCGCCCCAGAATGTCCCATCTGCGCTCCACCCCAAGCCATCAAGAACGATCCCGAGGACCGGGGGGGCATGAAGCGGATATCCGTTCTCCGCGAGACAGGCCGCCACATGGGCGTGATGGTGCTGCACCTCGATCAGAGGCAGCCCGGCGCCTGACATGCGCCCGCGGGCAAGCTTCGAGGACAGATATTCTGGATGCATGTCGGCAATCAGCGCCGAAGGCTTATGTTCGAAGAGCGAGGCATAGAGCGCAAGGTTCTTCTGGTAATCGTCGAAAGTGGCGACATCCTCCAGATCGCCCTGGTGCTGCGACAGGATCGCTGTGCCATCCTTGAGGAGACAGAAGGTCGCCTTCAGTTCTCCGCCCATTGCGAGCAGATCGGGGGCGGCCTCGAAACCCTTGGGTAAGGCCAGTGGCGCCGGTGCATATCCTCTGGCGCGCCGCAGCGACCGCGGCCGGCCGGCCACGACTCGAACCACGGAATCGTCGACCCGATTGGCGATGCGCCGATCGTGGGTGAGCGCGAAGGTCGCAATTCCGGCGAGGCGCTCCTTCATCTCTGCGTCCCGGATCACCTGCGGCTCGCTGGATAGATTGCCGCTGGTCATCACGACCGGCCGATCCATCCGCCGTAGCAGCAGCACGTGCAGTGGCGTCGCTGGCAGCATGAACCCAAGCGTTCCCAGTCCTGGCGCGATGTCGTCCGGAAGGCGCTCCGACCCATTCGCGCGCAAGAGAAGAATCGGCGTTGCCGGGCTGGTCAATTCGGCGGTCTCGCGTTCGTCGAGAGTGCAAAACCGGCGGATCATCTCGATGTCCCTGGCCATCAGGGCAAACGGCTTGCCGTCTCGCTGCTTCAGCTTACGTAACAGCCTGACCGTGTCCGCTCGTGTGGCATCGCACGCGATCTGGTATCCGCCGAGCCCCTTGATGGCGACAATTTCGCCCTTCTGGATCAGGCTGCACGCTGCATCCACATCGTCGAGCATGGAGAATTGCTCGAACGTGAAAGATCGCCCATCCAGCCGAACCAGCTTCGCCCTTGGCCCGCAGGCATGACAGGCAACCGGCTCGGCGTGAAACCGCCGGTCAGAGGGGTCGCGATACTCACGGGTACAATCGGCGCACATGGCAAACGCTGCCATCGCCGTCTTCACGCGATCATAGGGGATGCCCTCAACGATACTCAGGCGCGGCCCGCAATTGGTGCAATTGGTGAAGGGATAACGGAACCTGCGCGCGAAGGGATCTGTCGTTTCGCGCGCGCAATCGGCGCAGAGTGCTGCGTCCGGGGCGATCTCGGTATGCGCGCCGCCGTGCAGGCTGTCGACGATCGCAAAGTCGTCACGCAACACGCTCGCGCATAATTGTATTTCGATTCCATCGATCCTGCTCAGGGGGGGCGGGTTCCCGACGATACGGTCGACGAGCATGTTAATGATGGTCCGTTCCCCGCGCGCACGAACCAGCACACCCTCACCGTCATTGAGCACCTCGCCGCCCAGACCCAGCTCGCGGGCATGGCGCCAGACCGCAGGCCGGAAACCGACGCCCTGGACGCGCCCCCGAAATCGGATTTCGAAGCTCTCGACGAATGTCTGCGCCACGACGGGGTTGAGCCTGCTCATGGCGCTTTTTCCCAGAGCAAGATTCGATTGTTGCCGGTGTCGGCGATCGCAAGCGTTTTGCCGCAAGCCGAGGCAGCATACGGCCAGCAAAGGCTGTCGCGGCAGGCTGCCCGCCAGCGATTGTCACCCTTGTCGGCAAAGCTATGCTGAGCTGCCAGCCCGGTGGCCGGAGCATCCATCGCCAGTTCCTGAAGATCAAAACCAAGCAGCCGGGAATTGGCGGTATCGCAGACCACAAGTTGGTCGTCCCAAACGACAAGACCATACGGCATGCTCATCGCACTCGATGAGGGATCGTACATGCTCCGATTGTGGTCAGCGCGAGCGAAATCGTCTTGACCCAGCACGAAATCACATGGCGTCCCACTAAGCTCAGGGAAATTTCGCCACATCATGACGCGATTGTTGCCGGCATCCGAGATCGCGAGCATCCTATCGTGGCAGGCAATGCCGTGCGGCCATCGCATGCCGATTGCGCAAACATCGCTGCCGGCATTGTCGTCACGGGTCACGAAGTCGCTCTGGCCGAGGACCAGGTCGGCCGGCGCTCCACTGGCCTTTGGAATATCGTT
This sequence comes from Bradyrhizobium centrosematis, assembly GCF_045571495.1. NCBI lineage: Bacteria > Pseudomonadati > Pseudomonadota > Alphaproteobacteria > Hyphomicrobiales > Nitrobacteraceae > Bradyrhizobium > Bradyrhizobium centrosematis. The sequence goes on along the minus strand of NZ_CP120703.1, from coordinate 734,107 downwards.
CCAAATCAGAACGCGGCGATTTCCGGTGTCGCAGACGATCAGCCTTCCATCGCAGATGGCGATCCCGTAACACCAGTTCAGCGTATCGCGCCCCGGCACGGCGCTTCCGCGATTGGCGAGACCGGAGGTGAAGTCGGCCTGGCCGAGAACCACGTTGGCGGGCTGGTTTGAGTGCGACGGATAGCCGTTCCAGATCAGGACGCGGTGATTCCATGCATCGGCTACAGCCAGGATACCGTCGGCTGCGGCGACGCCCGTCGGGAAATTGAGGGTGTCCGGGCCGATCTCGCGTTTCGCGTTCCGCCCTTCGCGCGAGAAGTCGGCTTGACCGATCAAAAGGTCGGCCGGCGCCTGATCGTCGGACGGACAGTGGCTCCAGATGAGGAGCCGATGATGGCCGCTGTCGCAGACGAACAGACGCCCGTTGTCGTCGAGGCACACCCCGCGCGGGCCAAACAGCGTATGCGCAGACGGAACGATCGATTGCGCAAGCCCTTCCGCCGTCGCTTCTCCACCGAGGATCACGCGAGCCCCGTTCGCCGACAGAAAACGACGTGGCACATGATTGTCGCGCATCTTCGCGCGCGGCCTATGCAAGCGGATCGTAGCGGCTGAGGTGATCATGGCTATGCCGTTATCCTCACCTCGACCTTTGCTCCGACGATCCTGACCGCGTGCGGCTGCAACTGAACCTCCGGCGCCGTCAAGCACTCCCCGCTCGCAAGGTCGTATCGGAATCCGTGATGAGGACAGATGATGATCCCGCTCTCCACCTCACCGTCATGGATCGGAAATCCCAGATGCGCGCAGGCGTTTTCAAAACAGGTGATTGACGCACCGTCGCGATAGAGGATGACCTTGCGGTTTTCCAATGACATCGAACGGACGATGCGGTCCGGAAACTCCGACAACATGCCTGCCGGTATCCAGTTTCCTTCGGCGTTCAGCGCAAACGGGCTGATGAACCGGACCGCGCTCTCGGCGTCTGCGCTCAACCCCTTGATCTGAACGACTTCGGTGATCTCTGGGCAGACGTCCTGGAGGGCCTTCTTCACGCCTGCATGGAACGTCAGTGTCGAGGCGGGACAGCCGTCGCATGCCCCCTTGAAGCGAACCTCTACTTTGGGCGGGCGTACGCCGACGAGCTCCACGTCACCTCCGTGCGACTTCAGCATCGGACGGACGCCGTCGAGCGCCTGTTCGACACGCTCGTTGAGGCTCGCCTTGAGCAGATTGTAGCGGCGGAGCACCGCATAGACCAACTCGTCTGACGCAGCGCTCTTCATGGCCGCAAGTGCGGCAGGATCGGCCTTCAGGGCCCGTATCAGACGCCGGAACGCTTCCGCGTTGAGCGCCTCAATTGCCAGCTTGTGGGCGGCAACCACGGACCGCGGCTCCTCCTCCCAGGTCGCAACGATTGACTCAAGCCGTTCGATATCGCCGATGAAGCCGGCGAGATCGTCCCTCAGCGTTGGTGTCAATTCATGCGCGTTCATGGAATCTCGCGAGCGAGCGCCTCGTTAGCGGTAGCGAAGGTTTCGGAACAGATAGGGCTGCAAGCCTCCGCCGACTGCAGCAGCCAGAGCCGCGGCAGCCCACACCGGTGCACCGGCGACGGCAAGAAGGACGAGCAGCACCGCCGTCACCACCACCCCGATCGCGATTTGCCCATAGGCCTTGCCCGGTTCAGCAAACAGCTTTCCCCGAAAGAACAGGGAAATGGAGTTCTGTGTCATTGCCCACATGGTTCGCTTCCTCAGCCGATCATGGAAAGAACAAGGAGCCCGGCGAATACGCCGGCGACTCCGGCCAGCGGGCCGTAGAAGCCGCCGAGCAGCGCTGCCAGCTCTTTGCCAAGCACTTTGCCACCGACGATCACGCCACCGACCATTCCTCCGGCGACGGAGGCGATTACGCCGAGGCAGAGACTTAAGGCGAAGATCGCCGGAGATAGAGACACGCTCATTTGCAAAGGATCCTTCGGTTGAATGGTTACGAAAGCAGGGTGGAAGGGCGATCGAGGACAGCTGACAGCTCCATCAGCTCGCGCTCGACTTGCATCAACGCCTCGCCGACGATCTGGGCTCGTCCCAGGTCTCCATGGACAGTAAATATCTCGCGCGCTTCCCGGTAATACATCAGCGCCATCGAGAGGTTCATGCCATTGCCGACTTGCGAGTCCTCCGCATCACCAGGCAGATTCCAAAGGCAGTTCGCCTTGTTGGAGATCGTGTTCGCGTATTCGATCGGCATGGTCTCGCGCGTACGGACCTTGAGTGCTTCGTCATAAGCCTCGATCGCCCGAAGATTGTTCTCGATCACGTGACTGGACGAGACGTATTGCAACGCGTTGCCGAGGTTGTTCTGCAGCATGGCGTACTCGACGGGATCGTCGACCAGCGTGACCACTTTGAGCGCTTCTTCGAACGCCTGCACGGCCAGCGCCTCCCGCATCTTCCCGCGCTCGTCCGTCATCGGCATCGAGAGAAAGGCGGTCGCCAGATTATTCTGAAGGATCGCGTACTCCTTCGGGTGAGTGCCGCGCGCGAAAGTGCGAAGCGCACGCTGATAGGCGGCGATCGCATCCGTGATCTTCGCCCGGCCGGCGCCTGCAAGGCTCTGCAGGCAAAGGCCGAGATTCATCTCGGCTTCCGCGACCTCCTCGGGCATGCCTATTTCGCCGAGTAAGGGAATGACGTCCTCGAAAATGAAGCGCGCGCTCTCGAGTGATTTCGTTCCCTGCTCCGGGATTGCCTGCAACGCAGTCGCCTTGCGGGCGAGAATGCGGCCGCGCAGCAGGCGTGCCTCCTGCGGCGGACAGATCGTCAAGGCTTTGTCGTAGAGCTCGATGGCCGAATTGATTTCATCCGCAGACTGGGGGCGCGCCTGCAGCCCCATTGCGATCTCCATGAGCATCTCGGCCCGCTCGGTTGGCGTAGCCGTTTCAGCTTCAGCCGCCTGCAAGGCTGCACGGAATTGATCGCTTGCGAGAGCTGCCCCCACCGTCTTCTCCCGGGTCCAGCGCGCTGGTTGAAGTCACGCGCGTCATTGATCCGGGTCAATCATGCGACCAAATTTGCAATCTGTCTACTCAATAAGCGAATTGTAAACTTAGTTTGCAAACCGAAGCGCGCCCGCGACGATCAGCGCTCCCTCCGCGCTCGACCATGCTGCAGAGAATTCGCTCTCGCGCGCAGGACAGTTGTTATCTCGAAAGAAGTCCGGCGCGTGCACGACACGATCACCCGCGATGTTGCGAACCTTGAGCAAGTATCCTCCGGCGGCCGCGTGGCGGACCGGAAGGATGCAGAGATCCTCGTCGCGCCGCAGCAGAACGATGGCATGAAGACCGTCGAAGAAACGGGCGCAGACGTCGCTGGAAAGATAGAGCGAGCCATCCTTGATGAGGATCGTGCAGTCAGACATCAGCGCCTCAACATATACGACAGGCGCATCTGAACGAGGTCCTCGATCCGGTCGGCAACTTTCGAGACTGCCCAGGACACGGGCTTAGAGAGCGACAGGCCAAGGTCGAGCTGTTGGGCTTCGATCAGGAAAACAACGACGTCGTCGGGAAATGCCTCGCGAAAGATCGCCTTTCCGGCAAATAGTGCATGATCCCAGCGGAAGTCGTGAAGATTGAGCCCGGGCTCATAACGCTCCGTCAACTCGCTGCCGGGCACTTGGAAGATTGCGCCGGGCGATGACCCGGACCGGCACGCATCGACGATGATCAGCGTTCGACAGCCGCGAGCCGCAAACATGGTCGCCATTCCATCCGTCCCCGCGTCCAGCAGGCGAACGCCGGGCTCTTGAACGAAGGATCGTGTCTTGAGCAATTTCAGAACGGCAAGCCCCGCCCCATCGTCCGAGCGATTGGGATTTCCACACGCGACGACCGCAATCATAATCCGGCCTTTTGAACAGATGCTGGCCCTACGCCGCCAAAGAATGATCCCCGGCGTATTAGCATGACAGCTTTTCCGGGCGCGCGCGATGCGGTCAGGGCCCTCAAATCCGCCAAAGGCTGCAGGACCAGTCCGGCTCGACCGGCACGTTCAGTTCTGGCAATTCGCAGAACCGCCGATGCACTTTGTAATACATGCAAGTCTCGCAAAGTTGGCTGATGCCTCCATGCTCGACCGGTCGGAGCGTAAATCCCGCGATCCTGAGCTTTGACTTCAGATCGTTCCCGGCTCCCCGCAGGTCCGACACAAGCTGCTGAACCTGTTCATGGCTATCCGCCCGGGGAAAGACGTTCGTCGCGAACCCGGAAGCCAGCACGCCGGCGATTTCGCTCCGTAACTCTTCGTCGTTGTCGGCGGTCGTCATCACGCGCGCCTCGCGTTCGCTCAGATGCGCCACAATCGGCACCACCAGTCCGGGTCGACCGGCACCGAGAGTTCGGGCAAGTCACACCATTTCCGATGGACGAGGTAATACATGCACTCCAGGCAACGTTGCCTGTCGGGCCCATAGGGGTGATCGAGGAAGCCGGAGATCACCAGTTTGGCCTCGAGATCCTTCGGGTCGAGCTGACGCAGTTGCAGCAAAATTGCCGCAAACTCCTTATCCGTCTCAGGGAACGGCTCGACTTGAGTCTCGAGCCCACCTGCGAGCATATCCGCGATAGTTTTCAGGATAGCCCCGTTTTCGGACGCCATTGCGTGCCCCGTCATTCGACGTAGTGATTCAATCTGCTTCGTTCGGTCCATGATAGTGACCGAACGAAGTCCATTGATGCAATCCGGTGACTTACGCGATTGGGATCAAGCCGTTCTGAAGCGCGCGAGCTCCTCTCCCGTCTTTGCATCATGGGCGTGAACGGTACAGACGAGGCAAGAATCGTAGGAGCGGCAGACATGGCCGACCTCGACAGGATCGGTCGGATCCTTGATGGGCGATCCGATCAGGGCCTGCTCCATCGGTCCTCGCGTGCCGTCAGCTGCCCGTGGCCCAACGTTCCAGGTCGTCGGAGCAATGATCTGGTAATTCTTGATCTTGCCGTCCTTGACCTCGATCCAGTGGCAGAGAGCCCCGCGGATCGCCTCGGTCGCGCCCCATCCTCGTCCATCCCGCTCGCTCGGCTTGATATACCAGGGATCGTTCAGGCGGAATTCACGAAGCGCGTGTTCGGCCTGCCGGTAGAGCTTCACGCCTTCATGCATGCGGGCAAAATGCCTCAACATCACGCTGGCGCCGCCGAGCTTCTTGTACATGTCGAGCACCAGCGGATCGTAATGTTGCCAGGACTCGCCATGTTTGCCCCCGGCGATCAGCTGCCGCGATAGCGGTCCTGCCTCGAGGCGTCCGTTTTCGTCATGCCGGACCGCGGTTGACCAGGAATATTTGCCCCCCATATCGACGGCATTTTTCTGGGTCGGCACGGTCTTGCGGTCGAATGGATGCAGGCCGCCGGGCTCGTCGTACCATGCGTGCGCAGTGTCTTCCCGCGTGAACTTCTGGTCCATCAGCTTGAAGGCATCGGTATGACCGTCATAGACGCCGCTCTTCATGATCAGGGCGGCATTGCGGCCATCGATCGTTGGCTTCTGGTACTTGTCTTCGTGCGGCAGATATCCCCATGACACGAAGCGCCCGTGACCATGGCCATATTTGTCCATGCCGCAGTCCAGGCTCATTCGCCAGAACATGCCAAGGTCTGAGTTGGCATGCTGCGGCTTCTCGTCGAGCCAGGCCATGAAGTCGTCGTAGCTTTTGATCTCCTCGTAACGCTCGAGCGAGCAGCCGAGCCAGACCTTCTCCATCCATTCGCGACGGAAGTACTCGAGGATCGACCAGGCTCGCGTCACGTCGGTGAGCGTCGGCGCACACATCACGCCGCCCGGGACCATGTAGCTCGAGTGCGGCCACTGGCCGCCCAGCAGAGCATAGATCTCGACCGGCTTGCCAGAGATGGTCACTCCAATTTCGTAATTCGTCCCGGTGAACGGCGCGTAGCGCTTGACCGCCTCCTCGTAATATTTCGAGCCCGAATAGTTCTTGTGGGTGTAGTCGATCATGAAGAGCCCGTAATGATGGCGCGGAAGGCTCTGCAGGCTCTCGACCAACTGGCCGAGATTCCGCGCCAGGATCGCATTGCGCGGCACTTCAGTCTGCCACGCCGTGTCGAGCGCCCAGGCGGCACACGTCAGGTGCGAGGCGCCGCAGATTCCGCAAGCTCGTGGCGTCACCACGAGACCGGCCTGAGGATCCTTGTCACGCAAGATGATTTCGAACCCGCGGAACAATTCGGCTTGTGTCCAGGCATCGACCACGATGCCGTCCTGGATATTGACACGGACGTCGAGGTCGCCTTCGACCCGACCAACCGGCGAGATGTCGAGTGTTTGTACTGCTGATGGCATGAGGTTTAGTCCCTAATAACTGGTAGCGAGAGCAATGGGTGCGCGAGTAAGCTGGAGGCATCCTCGTTAGACGACGAAGATGTCCTCTTCAGCCCACGCAGGAGAGGCCGCCTTCGCGGCGGCGGTCAGCTTGATGTAGCCGGACTTGTCGACGCCCGATGGAAGGTCCTTCGGCACGCCCATCAGGGTCTGGGTCTTGAACACCGTTCCCGGCGCCAGCTCAAAGAAGGGAAACTCCGGCTCGGTGCAGCCCATGCAGGGCATGCCGGCTCGGGTCTTTGACGACTGACGATTCCACAGGATGCGGTTACAGGGCGAATGCGTCATCGGCCCGCGGCAACCGAGATCGTAGAACAGGCACCCCTTGCGTTGCCCGTATTCCGTGGCCGACACCTTGTAGGCAAAGTGCATGTTACGGGTACAGCCGGTCTGGGTGAAGCTCGTGAAGAATGTCTTCGGGCGCTGAAACTCATCGAGCGAGAGGTCCGCGCCGCGGCCGGTTGCCACCGCAACGACAATTTGCGTGATCCAGTCCGGATGTGCCGGGCATCCCGGCACGTTGATCACGGGCAGCCCAGCCTTCGATTTGTAGTTTGCGCCAAGAAATCCGCCGTGCTGACGCTTGAGGAATTGCAATCCCTGGCTCTCGGACGGATTTGGCGCAGTCGCGGGAATGCCGCCCCACGTCGCGCAATCGCCGATCGCGACCGTATAGCCGGCGACTTTCGCAAGATCGGTCACCCAGTCCTTCATGGGCCGGCCTGCGAAACGATTCCACTCGCCCGTGCCATTCGGTGCATTGACCACCGTGCCCTCGAAGACGAAAATATCGAGCGGCATTTGCCCCGACGTCAGGGCCTTCAGAAGCTTCTGCAGATTTTCGCCGAGCTCAAGGCCCAGCGAAGGATGCCATAAGACGTTAATGCCGAAATCGGTTACGAGATCACAGGCGCTTGGCTCCTCGGCGTTGAGAAACGACATCGTATTGCCGGAGCATGCTCCCCCCTGGAGCCAAAGAAGATTAGCCATCATTTCCTCCAAAAAAGACGCACTGGCGCGGCATCTTGGTGAAGGAGGAGCAATTCCCGTGCCGAAGGCCTGTTGGGCTGAAATACGCTGGGATTCAGCGATTTTTGAATAAGACCACTTGCAGCGAGCAGTTTTCAGGTTGGCGGACCATGCATACTAGCTTTGCTATGCATAGATGCTTTTCAAATCTAACATCGACGGGTGGACGTCGGCGCCTCGATCAAGTCGCGCCGATACTGGGGCACGACAAATGCAACCGGCAGACTCTCGCATCGCAACATGCGCGAGAAATCGAACGGCGATCAGCCGTGGCGATTTCCGCAGACAGGACAGTCGACCTCCAAGAGATAGCCGTACCAGATGCCCTCGCAACGGCTGCACCAATGTCCGGTCATCTGGCGCTCCGGCAAGCCGAGACTGGTCGATAACTGACTCGCTCCGAGATCCCTAAAGGGCGTCCTGCTGCCGGGCGGTGAAACCCGCGATTGGGGGAATCGCACGAGGTTCACCGAGGAGCCCAAATCTGTCGAATCCCGGCTATCGGCCATCATCGCCTCTCAATCCGCCTCATCGAGACTGTATCTCTTGATCTTGTTCGCAAGTCCAACGCGCGACAGGCCCAGTTCGTTCGCAGCTTTGCTTTGGTTCCAGCGATGCCGCGAAAGGACCTCACCAACGACTTGCTTTTCCAAGCATTCAACCTTGTCCTTCAGGGTGCTTCCCTGCAAGACGTAACCACCCGCAGAATTGAAGCGAACGCGTGGCGAGGCAGCCAGGATCGCAGGCGACATATGCTTGGTCGTCAGGTACTCGCCCTCATCCGTGAGCGAGACCATACGGCGGATCTCGTTCTCTAGCTCCCGGACATTCCCTGGAAACTCGTAGGCGACCAGTTTCTCCAGCACGGCAGCGGAAATGCCGAGGATCTTTCGTCCCATCGCGTCGCTGTGTTTGGCAGCAAAAAACTCGGCGAGCACTGGAATATCGTCAGGTCGATCGCAGAGGGACGGTACCTCCAGTTCAAATCCGCGCAGGCGGAAATAGAGATCTTGCCGAAACTCGCCAGAGGCGACGAGTGCCCGGAGCGGGCGGTTGGAGGCGGCGATGACGCGAACGTTGCTGGTCACGACCTTGTCCGAACCAAGCGGCTTCACTTCTCCTTCCTGCAGGAAGCGAAGCAGACTCACCTGGAAGGACGGCGAGACTTCGGATATTTCGTCAAGAAAGACGGTCCCTCTGTCGGCGGCGCGGAACAGGCCGAGCCGATCAGAGACCGCTCCTGTAAAGGCGCCGCGCTTGTGGCCAAACAGTTCGGACTGCAAGAGCTCATCGGACATGCCGCCGCAGTTTTGAACCAACAAGGGACTGTCGCGGCGCATCGAGTTGTAATGAATGGCGCGTGCGAGCAGTTCCTTGCCTGTGCCCGTCGTCCCCTGGATCAGGATCGGCAGCTCCGTCTTTGCCGCTTTTCGCGCGACCTCGCATAGATCGTGCAGCTTCTCGCTGACATAAACCAGCTTCTCGAACCGACGGCTCTCAGGATGCAGTGGCAAGGTCTGGCGCGGTTGGACACCGGCAGCGTCGGCTGGAAACTTGAACTCGCGCGTCAACAGGCGGTGTCGCCGAGCGAGTTCGCGCGCTTCCAGACCGCGCTCGACCATGAGACCGATCTGCTTGGCATCGAGCGGCTTTCGGATGAGCTGGTAGATGCCGGCTGGCGCCATCTCGCGGTGACCGACATCCGTTCTCGCCTCAAGCGCGAGAATCCGAATGACGTCGGGATGCGAAATCCGTAGATCTACGAGGAATTTGAGGCCCTTCCCCTCGGCACCATACTCGACGAGAGCAATATCCACGTGAGCGTCGGCAAGAGCGGCCGAGGCGCTCTCGACTGAGTCGGCTGTCAGGACCCGGTAGTCGTATTCGTCAGACAACGTTTCTGCGATGGCGGCCCACTCGGAGCCGCTTCGCACGACGATCAATACGGTTCCCAGTTCGCCCATGCAACATACTTTTCAAATTGAAAAGTAGGTTAGCTATGACTGCAAAATAAATCAACGCGGTTTCCTGCTCCCGCATCCGACGAAATCCGACGGATCAACCGCTGATTAACCTCGGCAACAATTCGGGCTAGACCCGCAACCTGTTTAAAGGTTTGCGACCTTAGCCTTGCATCCTCACTGTTGGGGGCAGTGCTTATGGGTTCTCGGCTCAATCTCATCGCAACGGCCATCGCCCGCCGCCTCGACAGCGCGCAGACGTGGTGGGCCGGACCTCGAAATGGTCCCGGCGCGAATGTTTGCCCGAATGATCCGACCCATCTCGAACGACTCCAACATGATAACGATCGGCTGCGGCGCGAACTCAAGCGCTTGAGCGATTTTCTCGACACCTCTTCTGAAATCGTCTGGGAAACGGACGAGCAACTGATGATCACGAGCGGCAAGTCGGAGCTCGCTCTGCCGGCTGACCACATCGGTATCAAGCTCGCCGAAGCGCTACGCGTTAATCCACTCGCGAGCGAATCCTGGCTCGAATATCTGCAGAACCTTGCAAGCCGGCGTCCGTTCCGAGGTTTCGAGATTTGTGTACGAAAACCCGATGAAGGTGAGATTTGGCTCGAAATCAACGGCAATCCGACATTTGCGAGAGGACTATTTACGGGCTATCGCGGGACGTGCCGTAACGTGACCCAGCGCAAACGTCATGAGGCCCAAATCGCTTTCCTGGCCAGCCATGATCCGCTGACGAAACTCGCCAATCGGCGCCGCTTTCACGAACTGACCGAACGCGCAATCGCAACGCTTGGCCGCCACGGGCGTATCGCCGTCCTGTGCCTCGACCTCGACGGCTTCAAGAACGTCAACGATACCCTCGGTCACGGCGTCGGAGACGCGCTGCTGCTCGCGGTCGCCGATCGGTTGAGAGCCTGTGCGAACGAAACAGATCTCGTTGCTCGCCTTGGCGGCGATGAGTTTGCAGTGTTGCGCGTCGACCCGGCAGATTCTGACGACGCGCGCCGATTGGCCGAAAGCATCCTCGCCTCGATCGGCGAGCCCTACCTTTTAGACGACCACCGCGTGATCATCGGCACCAGCATAGGCATCACCATCGCATCCCCTTCGGATGCAAAAACGCACGAGGTGATCAAGAATGCCGACGTCGCCCTCTATCAGTCAAAAGCTGATGGGCGCGGCACCTATCGTGTCTTCCACAGCCAGATGAACGCGCGCCTGCAGGAGCGCCAGGCCCTCGAAGGGGACCTGCGATCGGCCCTCGCACTCGGCCAATTCGAACTCTATTACCAGCCCATCGTGAATATCGCGTCGAAGCGTGTCGTGGCCTTTGAGGCTCTGCTCCGTTGGCATCATCCCCTGAAGGGTATGATATCGCCCGCGACATTCATTCCGCTCGCCGAAGAGACCGGGCTCATCGTGCCCATTGGCGACTGGGTCTTGCGGCAAGCCTGCTCCGATGCATCCTCCTGGTCGAACGATGTGCGGGTCGCGGTAAACCTCTCGCCGGTCCAGTTCAGGCGAGGCTCCTTGGAATTGTCGGTCACGCGCGCTCTTGCTGCGGCCAGCTTGCACGGATCCCGCCTGGAGCTGGAAATTACCGAAAGCATCCTGTTGCAGGACGAGGAGATGACGCGCGACATCCTCAACAGATTGCGTGTATTGGGAGTTCAGATTGCCATCGACGACTTCGGAACCGGCTTTTCCGCGCTGAACTATTTGCGGACCTTCCCGCTGGACAAGATCAAGATCGATCAATCATTCGTTCGCGACCTCAGCGACAAGAAAAATGCCGCTGCCATCGTCAGGGCGATCTCGGAACTCGGTCACGCTTTGGACATGACGGTGGTCGCGGAAGGGGTCGAAACGTCCGAGCAGCTCAGGATACTGGGCGACCAGCAGTGCACCGAGGCGCAAGGCTATTTCATTGCCCGGCCTCAGCCGGCAGCAGGGTTGACGCGCCTGCTCGAGGCCACCACCGTGGCCGCGTGACCGACGCGTATCCCGTCCTGGTCGTCAGAACTGGCCCGCGATCGTCACCCGAAAGGCCAGCGGTTCGACCGGGTGCAGAACGTAGTCCATCACCCCGTTCCTGCAGACGGCGCTTGGAGCGACCTGCACGGGATAACAGAGATTGTAGAGCGTGTCGGTCTTGACCAGCGAGCCATAAGTGTAAGTGATCTGGTTTGCCCGCGTATTGAAGAGATTGAGCACGTCAAGCTGGATACGCCAGCCGTTGTCAGCGCGATAGCCGACCCGGCCACTGAAGATGCTGGTCGCCAACGAACGGAACGCATTGTCCTCGGTCAGGGGGCTCGACGCCAGATAACGCCAGCGCAAGCCGCCGAACCAGCCAGTCTTCTCGCCGAGCGTGATGCCGGCAGACGCCACCATCGGCGGCGCGTTGGGAATGTAATTGCCGGGCGCGTTGCCGATCTGCGCCTGGGGGTAACCGGCAAGCGAGGCGTAGACGTCCGCCTGCTCGAAATCATAGCCGCGGAAGCGCGCATGCGTCATGGCGAGATCCGCATCGATGTCAATCCAGGAGCGCGGCCGGTAATGGTTGGTCCACTCAAAGCCGTAACGGCGGCTGGCGCGCGTCGCCTCGGTATCGCCAGCATCGCCCGAGAACAGGATCTCGGAATCCTGGTCGAGGATGAAGACGGAGACCGACGAGTCGAGGCCGGGAATGATCCTGCTGCGAACACCAACATCCCCGCCGCGCGTACGCACCAAGAGCGGCGACGGCGAGAGTTTTGTCGTGGGATCGCTCGTATCTTCCGTCGTGGTCGCTCCGCGCGCATCGTTCGAATGCATGCCGTAGCCGGCGCCGAGAAAGAATTCGGTCTGGTTGAACGGGCCCAGCACCATCCTGAACTTCGGACTGCCGAGCGACGCATCGACATAGCCTGAATTGTTGGAATTGAACAGCGAGGTGACGCCGGCGTTGTAGTAATCGCCGCGCCAGCCGACCGTGGTCCGCAGCCGGTCGGTCCAGCGGACGGTGTTCTCGGCATAGAGGCCGACGCTGCCCTCGCCGACCTTGTCGCTGCGGATATTGGACAGGAAGCTGCGCTGGAACGTGTTGCTCAGCGCCAGATCGATCGCGTCATAGCGCGATTGCAGGCCGAAGGTCGTCTGCATCGGCAGGCCTGCGAACGAGCCATCCAGCGTGCGCGAGATGTTGGCGCCGGCCATCAGGCGGTCATCGTGCTGGTGAAACTGGCCACCGAGTACGGGATCGCTGAGGTAGTAGGTGAAGTTGTTGAAAAGATCGAGCTGGCTTTTCACGACATAGGCGTTGGCTTTCCAGGAGCCCGCGTAGTCGCTCTGCGCGACGCGGCCCGACAGCGCGAAGCGATTGGTGTTGCCGCCGTCGCTTGGGTCCTCCGAGCCGAGGCGATTGAGGAAGCCCGACGTGATCGCGCGCTGCGGCACCTGGTCGGTCGAATTCCATCTGTTCGCATAGGCCATGCCGGTGACGGAGACACCATCGGTCGCGGTGCCCTGGCTGTAGCGGACGAGGCCGTTGAGCTTCTTCACCTCGTCCGGATTGACCCAGGGGCCGTTATAGGTGCCGAGTTCGCCGGCGACGAGCAGCGAGCCGTCACCGACTTTCGCGGAATCCTTGCCGAGCAGGCGGCGATAGCCGAAGCTGCCGACGGTGACTTGCGCCAACCCCTTGGCGGTGCTGTCGATCAGGCCGATATGGATGCTGCCGACGGAGGCGAAATCGCCCTCGTCGGCGAAATACGGCCCCTTGCGCACATCCATCGCGCCGATGGTCTCGGGGATCAGCCAATTCAGGTCGGCATAGCCCTGGCCGTGCGCGTGGGTCCGCATGTTGACGGGGACATCGTCGACGTAAATGGCGAGATCGGTGCCGTGATCGAGATTGTAGCCGCGCAGGAAATACTGGTTGGCTTTGCCCTCACCGGAATGCTGGGTGACGATCAGCCCTGGCACGGCCTCGAGCGCCTCTCCCGGCCGCGTGAAGGTGCGCGCGTTGAGCGCCTCGCCCGAGAAGGTCATCTCGCTCGCCATGCTCGGTGGCGATGCAGGTCCGGAGGCAGCTCCATGGGCAGCCGGCTCGGAAGCAGGCGCGGGATGCGCGGCTACGCGGGTGTTGCCAATAGGTCGCTTCCTTGCGCGATGAGACAATGGATACTTCCGCTGCCGAACTGCCTCGTCGCGCGTCACCTCGATGGGTGGCAATTCGTGGACAGCCTGATCCCGCTCGGCGACCGCCGCTCTATCCACATTTGCTAGCGTGATGAACGTACCCAAAAACATCGGAGTACAGTACCCACATGCACAGGCGATCCGACGGAATCGAAAGCGCGGCTGCACCACACGCCGCGTCATCTCTCGATGAGAGAAATCTGGACTCTGATACATGAATTTACTCAGCACACTTGGATAGAGAAGTCGGGCCGATAAGCAGCGCAACATGGCGTGCAGAAGCTACTCGCCCGCCCAAACCCACACACATATCTCGCAGGCTGAACGAAGCGATAAGAGGATGTCAATGATTTCTCATACTCCGTGTACTCATCTAGCAAAGATGCAAACTCAGTTTGCAACCTCGGGCTCGCGGACTGTGCAAACTTGCTTTGCTGATCTCTGACTTTCCAAGAAAGCTTGCTCGCACAGGATCGAAGTCGCCTGCTCTCAATGAGCATCAAGCGACTGCAACGGAAAAGTCTTGCGGTGTGCTGTGGGGCACCAAATGGAAAATCCCGGTTTTCATACTGGCCTTCCATTGATTGAAAGCCCGCGCGGCACTCCTCGCGGATGGTGATGCCCCGCCCGGACCAACCGGGCGGGGCATTGTAGGCGTGTCAGTCGCTGCGCCGACCGTTGGGGCGAGACCAGATCAGGCTGTGGCCATCGCCCTCCTCGTCGTCGAAGAGGTTGGCGAAGATCGGAGCAGTGAAGCTCGGATCGTCGAGCTTAAGACCGAGGTAATCGCGGCCCTCGTTGGAGCGCTTGGACCACCCGGCCCCAATCTCAACTCGGCCGACAAAAACCTTGTGACTCGGAGCGTTGTCGCCGGAGCGACTGCTTTCGGGGACGATCCGCACGTTCCTGGCCTGGAGCGAGAGGGTCACGATCTCGCCATTGAATTCGTTGTTGCCGGTCTTCTTGAAGGTGCCGATCGTCGCCATTGTCGTTCTCCTTGATCTCTGTTTTCCGAGCCCGCACCTTGCGGCCTCGATGGTGATCGAAGGGCCGGAGGCGATCGACGGCGCACCCCAAAGGGGCTCGACAGCAAAGGAGGAACTTTCTTGTCTCGCGCGAGGAATGACGGCGCAGCCGGCAGGGGAAGAAAGTTGTGACGCCGCTGTTGCGCCTTAGGCGATCGAGGCTTCAGCCGGCCTTCGGCCAGATCAATCCAACAAAGAGGCCGTTCGGTGCGCCTCGGCCGGACAGAGCCGGCATCAGGAGAACCTGGCGACTTCGACAGCACCGAGAGTCCGGCGAGTGAGTTCGATGGTGGCAGTCGCCCTCTCCTGTCAGCAACGGACGGATTTGGCGTTCGTGATCGCGCCTCGGCGGGACGGCCCGTTCACGTTTGTTGTCGGCCGATCCTTGAGACCTGACTGCTTGGTCCATACCTCCATGATGATGTAATCGAACCAGGCCCTTGCGACGATCGCTCGAGCTTCGTCAGCCAGATCGGCCTCATTCGACTCGGCGATGAGGACCGCGTGCATTCCGGATATTTGATCCAGTCCGCCCTCAATGTGAAGCTACAGTGACCGCTAGCGTTACCCGGCAGGTCCGAGCGCGGTCATTCCAGTGATGCGGATAAACGCCGTGATGCTGACAGCGATGGCACCCACGACAGCAAATATCGTCTGCCAGATCGGTGCAGGCATCGCGATTAGCGCGATTCCATGCGTGGCGTTGTAACCGGCGACAGTGGCGGGCGCGACGTAGAGAACGACGATCAGCATTCGAAGCCAGGTCCACGGCACATAGGTGAGCGCAAGCTGGCCGATGCCGAAGGTCGCTCCGCCTGCGACGAGACCCACGGCAATGCAGCCGAGCGCACCGGCACCGGTATGAAAGGCCCAGACGCCGGTCGTGAGGCCGACAAAAAACGGGAGCGCAAAGACAGCTAGGGTGAACAGCAGCCAGCAAAAGAAGCCAATGCCGGTGATGACGAGCAGTGGTCCGAAGATGATCATGGCGGTGGGCTCCGTGAGATAGAGGTCTGACGGTCGCGCCTTCCACCACCACCACGGCGCACGCACGAGTATAGCGGAGACGACTGTGAGCGCGAGCGGAAATCCCGCGGGACTTTCGCCACTCGGCCTCAGCGATGCTCGGTTGCTTCATCGTTGGAACGGGTCGAATTCGCGCTTATGCGCAGGTGGGGATAACCACGACCACAGGAGACGGCAGAAATTGGCCAATTCGATCAGGTCGCACGCCAGAATAATTTATCTGCAAGAGCGATGGTTGAGAGAACAAATTGTTATTGGGTCGCCGACAGCCGCTCCCACGTTTGCAGCTTTTGGATGATCCGATGTGTCGGCGCAGGCCCTGATGCTGCCATGTACCAATGCAACTGGTGCTTGCCCCCTGGAGAGATTGTTATGGCAGAATCCCCTCACATCGTCCTCACGCCGTTCTTCCGTCCTCGCGATGAGGATGCTGATGAGCAACAGATGTATGTGGCGGGATTCGTCGATGAGGAGGACGAGGCATGGGGTACGCTGATCCCACTGGAGGCGGAGATGGTTGAGCAAGTCGTTATGAGGCACCAGACATTCGGCGTTTGGTGCAACTCCGACGGCCGCATCCAGCCGCAGCCCGATAGCGACGGGCTGTTTGAACACCTCCTCGATAAAGGTCAATTGAAGGAGACGCCGCTCGACGAACTGGTTGCCGAGGCTATCGAAGAAGGCAGGAATGAACCCAATGATGAGATTCTCGACATGTTCGAGACTCTGCATGAACGGCTGGCGCGCGCCACGAGCGCAGTCGCTGACGAGATTGCGCGGCGCAGGCGATGAATCCAGGCCCGTGGGCGCTAAGTGAAAGAGAATCTGAGCCGCGTTTGATACCTGCCCGAGCGAGGGTATTCCCACCATCGAGGACCAGGCAGGACGGCTTCCTCATCAGATTAATCACGCGTCGTGGCGGCTCGCGCCGGCCTCATTTGGATCGAGCGTCAGCCCCAACTGATGGGGGTATACGGAAGTCGACGGCGCTTCAGTTCTTCCTCAAGGCGCAGCGCTTCTCGTTTCGCAGTTTCGCCCAACAGACGATGTTTGCTGCCTAGGCGCAGATCGGCCGCAACTTGCTGCCGAATATTTTCGTAGAGTTTAAGGACGCTCGCGTCACTTAGATCCTGGATGGCCATCGACATCTTCTCAAAGACATTCACGAAATGAAATGGAGCCGCAGATGAAATCCGCGGCTCCCCGGGAAATAGCTCAATAAGAAGCAATGTAGTCCAGCCCCGGTGCCGACCTCAGAGTGCCTCGTTCATTGAGATTTGTGGAGCGTCAATGGCGCTTGCGTTTGCGAGAACAATATTAAGGTTGTTTCTTCACCACACCGGGCTCAACCCGACCACTTGGGCTGCCCTGACGTCCTTAGACTGTCTCGGACGACAAAGTTGCCGGCTTTCAGTCCCGCGTCACTGTTTAGTCGTTCGTGCATTTCCTTGCTGGCCTTGAAGTGCGGAAGGCGCTTCTCGTCGACCCGCACGAGCGCGCCTGTGCGCGGATTCCTGCTGATGCGAGCCTGCCGTTGTTTGGCAGAGAACACTCCGAATCCACGAAGCTCCACTCGATCACCGCGCGCGAGCGCGGCGACGATCTCGCCCAGGATTGCATTGACAATGTTCTCGACGTCACGCTGATAAAGGCGCGGATTTCGGCCGGAGATACGCTCGACGAGTTCGGACCTGATCATTGGCACTGGCGTCCACAGAATTTGTGGGTGATCATTTCTCGAAAGCGCTAGCGCCTGTCAAGCCGCAGCAGGCGTCACGATAACCAGAGCCCGCCGAACGCAGCCGGCTAGGATGCCGAGCATTTGAGGTTTGTCATCGTCCGGTAGCGCTAGCATTCGTGCCAATCGCTTCAACTCGAAGAGGTGATCGAGAGAGACATCGACCTGGCCTTCATGCACGTCCTGCACGCATCGCCGTTACCGGCGTGCCGGATTGGATGGGGGCCAATTGCCGATTTGGGCAATCCACCTCGCCGCGTTAGCGATTGAAGGCGAAGGGCGGAAACACGACGGCGTCGTGGTTCCGGCGCAGCCGAAAGCGCGGCCCGCAGGGAAACGCACGGCTATTGACGCTCGACGGCCGTAGACGTGAGCCCCTGCGACTTATGTGGCCTGTCCTGATATGTTCTCTTGAGGAATTGCGAATCTTGCAGAGCTGACTTCCGACCCACATCCGTGGCGCCGAGGTCAGCGTCTGCACTCACGTTCTTACGAGTGTCCGGCTTGAGAGGATCTCACAGGATCAAAACCTTCCGATCATTTCGGAGCGACGGCATTCGCCTCGACGGGCTTGCGTTCCAGCCAAAATCCGGCTCCTTGAAACCAGACCTTTTCTGCATCATCGGATTTCGGATCACCGACGTGGAGCGCGCGAATCGGAACTTTGCCGGTCGGCAGGCCTTCGAGCGCGGCATGCAGGCGCTTTCCTGCCTCCTCGTCGCGCCCCCCGGTGCAAGGATAGACAGAGACGGCGCCAATCGAAGAGGCCTCGAACCGGTTTCGACGTCGGATGACGCGGAGAAGAAAGCCTCTCCAGGAGTCATCGGTCAGCGGCATCAGAAGCCGGCCGCCTTCGACCAGGCGATCGAGCCAGAGGCGGGATGGGTGGGTGGATCCGGCGAATACGATGACGACGTCAAGTTCACCAACGTCCACGGTCCGGCCGTCGCCTGAGACGACATCGACCTGCGGCCAGTTCGCGAGATTCGCCTTGGCCTGCGGGGCTAGCGTTTGATCGGTTTCGACCGCCGTCACGCGACCAGCAGATCCGACCATCTCCGCCAGCACCGCGGAATAGTACCCGGTCCCGGCACCGACCTGGAGCACACGTTCTCCGCGCGCGACGTCGAGATGCTCTAAGTTGCGCGCCCAGAAGCTGGGCATTCCATTGTTGAGGTTGCGGTTCGCATCGATCGTCACGAGAACGTCATGATATAGCCAGCGTGGGTCGGTATCGGAGGTCAGGAATGCGTCGCTGTACGGATCCGAGATGATGCGCCAGGGTCCGGGGCCGACGAATTGCTCGCGCGGAACAGACGCAAATGCCTCGATCAACTGCGGGTTACGCAGGACCGGGACTTTGTATCGCAGGTCCTCTGCATACCAGCGGCGCGCCGCTGCCAACGTGTCGTCCATGAGGGCTCTCCCAATACGATACAATCGGTGCGCCTGAGGTCCGCGAGCGCGGACACGTCGAAAATTATTCTCATCTGATGTCCGCACTGGGCTCGGTGAAGCGCATATATCGTGTGACCATGGAACGATTGACGATAGCTCCCAAGGCTGATGAGCGGGTTACTCACGCGGCTGATGTCGCGTCCGCCATCGATGCCCTCTCCGATATCGAGCTCGTGCGACTAAAAGCTCTGGCGCGGCTGTGGAGCCGCGACTTGCCGGGAGGACTGGGCTGGAGCGACATCCTCCACGAAGCGATTGCACGCGTCCTCGACGGCTCGCGCCCCTGGCCGCCCGACGTCTCCATCCTGGCATTCCTGTCGGGTGTCATGCGTAGCATCTGCAACGACCATTGGCGGCGAGCGCGGCTCGAGCGAAGGCTGCTTGTGAGCCGCGATGATCCGGACCAGCGAAGTTGGCCACCCTGTGAGGAAGCCGATGAGGTGCCCGATCCTGAGCGGGTCCTGGCCGCCGCACAGACGCTGGCCAACATCTATCGGCTGTTCGAAGCCGATCACTGGCGCTAAAGATCATCGCGGGCATGGCCGACGGCCTGGCGGCTAGAGAGATCTGCAAGGTCCACGATATGTCAGAGCTCGACTACGACACGACACGACGGCGGATGCGACGTGCCTTGCTGCGCGACCCACGGAACTGGAGCAAGTGATGACCCGCTGGCACCCAAGTCTAGATTTGGCCCGCCTGCTCGAGGCACTGAGCGGCGAAATCCTTGCCACGACCGATGAAGAGGTGCGGCAGACGTCCAGCCTTCAAGGATGGAACGTTGCAGGCGCCGCGCTCGAGGTCAGAGATCTGATCAGCGCTGCGCGTGCGGACGCGGATGAAAATCCTCATCGGAACTTTGATCAGGACCGGAACGAAGTCTCCGGCGAATCCGCAGCTGGGCTGCGGTTGGCGCGCCGGCGGCGATCGTCGGCACATCATCACCGGCATTAAGCGAGCGCAGAGGACACAGCAAGGAGGATGATAGGCCGGCGATATCGTCCAGAGATGACTCCCGCTTCGCCGCCGGAATCCGCGGCGACATTGCAAAGAGTTAAACGATCATCGAGTTCCGTCTCAACGCAGTCCACATCAGGAGACGAATGCGCGAAGTTCGCTCCGGGCAGCCCTGCCAATCGTTGTCTCCGCCCGGTTCAGAACGACATCCCATAGCGCAGCGTCGAGTTCGCAATAGTCGAACAAGAATCGCAAAATGCGCAGCTGGTGCTCGGCAACCAGCCAACGCGCAAACAGGACGAAGGGCTCACTTTCAATCAAGCCGTATCCACCCAGGAAAGCCCTCCACAGAGCGCCAGCATCGCCGTCGTTCATGTTTTCCAACCAGAGGGCCATGGCCGCTACGTCGAGCCATTGAGGGCCGCGGCCACAATCGTCGAAATCGAAAAACGCGACGCGCTCGTCCTGAATCCGCATGTTCATCGGCCTGACATCGCCATGACAAAGACCTGTCGGGCCGATTGGCTTGTTTGCCCCCAGGTCCACTAGCAGATCCATTGATCTGCCGATTTCGGCGGCGACCCGCGGAGATTTCTCGGCGATCATCGCGAGCGTCTCATTGTCCCTAGTATCGCTCAAAAGCTCCCTGTTCGGCGCGAG
Source organism: Bradyrhizobium centrosematis (assembly GCF_045571495.1). NCBI lineage: Bacteria > Pseudomonadati > Pseudomonadota > Alphaproteobacteria > Hyphomicrobiales > Nitrobacteraceae > Bradyrhizobium > Bradyrhizobium centrosematis. Next base: position 713,649 of record NZ_CP120703.1, on the reverse strand, counting down.
GGGCGTGAGCCCAGTCTGTCGATGCAGATGGGACAGTGCAACACCGGCGCGATACCAATCGGCCGTGATTGCGGCCAGCTCACGTCCGACCGCCGGAGCGAACACGCCAAGAAGGCGCTTGGTGCCGTCAGGCAATTCAAATGTGGAGAAGGATCGCCCCTCACGATCGATGAGAGGGCGAGATACGTCAAGCGCGGGGGTATCTTCAACGGCTAGGAGCACAGCCATTTCGCTCGCCACGTCGGCGGCTGAACGGCCACAGGTTCGATACACGCGAATGAAGGCACGGTCTTGCACCCCGTCACGAGCAACAAAGGTCCAGTTTGCCCCCTTTATGACGGTAGAGACGCTGCCGGCGAGGCCGTAGGTATCTGCAACGTACGCGGAAATCGCCCGCTCGACCGTCGCTCTAAATTCCTGTTCCATGTCCCCTTGCCTGCTGCTGAGGCGCGCTCGGATATCACAAACACAGCGCCTCGTCTCGCGACGGCCGGCATGCCGCGACAAAGCAGCCATGCACCGCCATGGAAACGTGATCGGAAAGGGCAACATCGCAGCGCTCGTTTGGCGCGGTCAACTTGGACCTGACACCGCTCGCCCGAAGTTCCAGACCGGGATGCCAAGTTTCTTCGCCTTGTCGGCGAGATTGTCCTGAATGCCGGTGCCTGGGAAATGCATCACGCCAATCGGCAGCACGTCGAGCATCGCATCGTTACGCTTGAACGGCGCGGCCTTGGCGTGCTTCGTCCAGTCGGGTTTGAAGGCGATCTGCGGCACCTTGCGATTATCGGCCCATTTGGCGGCGATCAATTCGGCGCCCTTGGGCGATCCGCCGTGGAGCAGCACCATGTCCGGATGCTTCGCGTGGACCTGGTCGAGCTTGGCCCAGATCAGCCGGTGGTCGTTGAAGTCGAGCCCACCGGTGAGTGCCACCTTCGGCCCTGTGGGCAGAAGCACCTGGTTGTCGGCGCGCTTCTTCGCTGCGAGAAAATCACGGCTGTCGATCATGGCTGCTGTGAGATGACGGTGATTGACCTTCGATCCGTTCCGCGGACGCCAAGCTGAATGGGTATGGCGCTCGAAGTGTTCGGCGGCCTGGTCGCGCATCAGCTCGAAGGCGTTGCGTCGCTCGATCAGCGTTTGGCCCTCTGCTGTCAGGCGCTCCAGCTCGACGGATTTGACCTCGCTGCCGTCCTGCTCCCGCTGCGACCGCTGCTGCGCCAGCTCGTTGTCGTCGAGCTCACGCTCGATCCGGTCGATGGCGCGGTGGAAGACGTTCACCGTCGACCAGAGCAGGTCTTCGAGGTCAGGTTCGAGACGGGTGTCGGACAGCGCCACCACTAGAGCATCGAAGACATCGGAGATGCTGCCGGCAAGGACTCGCGCTTCCGGGAGCGGCCGGGGATCGGGCTCGTCGAGGAAAGGCCTGTAGCCATGAAGTTGGAGCTCCTGGAGGACGTGGTCGGTCGGGGATGAGCTGTGGTGCGGCTCGAAATCGTGGTCATGGTCGGTGGTCATTGCGGGTTTTCCCTCGTCGGATCGACCGCGCCCATCGCGGCCTTCATGGCGACGAAAGCGGCGGGCGGAACGGACTTGCACCCGCAGCGCAGCGAAGGGCCGAAGCGGAGCGGAGGACCGAAGGGGGCCGACTATTTTGCCTCGCGATGTAAAGGCGGCTCTGCCGCCGACGGAAAATAGTCGGCCCACGAGGTTGCCGGTCCGGGCCGCTTGCCGCCCGATCGCCCTCTTAAGAAGGCCGTGGGAGCGGTCCTCTCCGCCGCCGAGGGAAGCAGGACCGCCCGCCTGGGGATAATGAAGCATCAGCGCGGCCCTTCCCCGTTCCGGCTAGGCCGCAAGCTCCATGAACCGGGCGGCATCCTGCGCCGCGATCTGCACCCGGCTGGTGGCGCGAAGCGCGTCAATCCCGAGCAGGCGGAGATCTTCGTCGAAGTCGCCAAGCCGTGGCGAGATCACGATCGCCTCGATCCCGGCCGCCTGCGCCCGATCGATCAACGTCGCCATGGCGCCATCGCCGGCAGGATCATCGTCGCGTGCGATGTAGAGCCGGCGAAGCGTGTCCGGGAACAGGATGGAGGAGAGATGCGCTGCCGAAAGCGCCGCCGCCATTGGCATGCTGGGCAGAACGCACCGAAGCGACAACATCGTTTCGATGCCTTCGCCGGCCGCCATCACCTCGCCCGCCACACCGAAGCGAACCGCATGTCCGAGCAGGTCGCCCATGGCCCGTCGCGGCGTGTCGACGGGCGCCTTGCCGAGATTGGCTTCGTTGAAGCCGCCCGGATCAAGCCAGGTGCGATGCGCGCCGGTCAGGTGGCCGCAGAGATCTGTGACGGCAGCGATCATCGCCGGCCAAGTCTCGGTCGGAGAGTGCTCGTCCGGCCGATAATAGCAGCGGGGATGGAAGCGGAGACTTCCGGTTCCGTGCAAAGCCGTAATGCCGCGGCTACGGAGATACGCTTCTACGAGCGTACCCTCGATGTGTTGCGAGATCGCGAAGAGTCTTCGCGCCGCTTCCGGCGATCCGGCAGGCGCGCTCGATTTCCGCGAACCCGCGCGCCTTACCCTGGGCTCCGGTTCGGGACGCGGCATGTTGAGGAAAGAGCGGGCTTCGTTGACGACGTCTTTGAAGTCGACGAAGCCGCAGCTTTCTCGGATCACGTCGAGCAAATCACCATGCTCGGAGGTGGCGGCGTCAGTCCATTTGCCTGCCGGTCCCTTTGAGGATTCCTTGAGCCGCACAAACATCGAACGGCCGGGGGTATTGCGCACATCGCCGACAAGCCAATAGCCGCCTTGTCGACGTCCTGCGGAGAGATAATGTCGACAGACCGCCTCGGCGTCACGCGCGAGATGGCGGGCCAGGTCAGAGGCGTCGTGGCGGGCCATCAGGCGGCCTCCCGCTCGCCGATGCGCTCGACCGGAAAGTGGCCCAGCACCTTCGCCAACACGCCGACACCTGTTGCATCTGATGGCACGAACATGCGCAGCTTCCACGAGATGATCTCGCTGAAGAGGCCGTAAGCGCGTAGTCGGTCCCGCATCGTGTCGGCGAAGCCGGAAAGCTCGATGCGGTGGGTGCCCATCACGCGAACGCGGCGGAGCTGCAGCTCCTCGGCGAGGTCGAGGACCGTCCTCCCCTCCATCAGCGCCGCGAAAGCCGCCTCAGGTGAAAGGGCGGTAGTCCCGATCATCGAGGCGTTTGCTGCCCAGGCTGGCGACACCCTGCGGCCGATGATGCGCTCGCCATCGTCGGTCTGAAGCCGATAGACCCGCGTGGAGTCGGTCGGCAGCCGCTTCCAGATCGGCAACAATATGCCGGCGACGATGTGGAGCGTGCTATCGGCGAACTCCGGCACCTCAGCGACTTCGGCGGTCCATGCTGCGGCGAACGCCTCGTGCTCGGCCGCCTGCCAGTGGCTCTGCTCCATCATCTTCAGCGAAGCATGATGGCGCTCCATCGGCCGGATTAGCCGGACACGACGTTCGATCTCGCCGTCATCGAGCATGAAGCTCGGCGCGGGAATCTGCACCGCGGCGCGGCCGGAGCGCTCGTTGACGAGTAGCACAGCCCCAGCGCCGGCGAGATAATCGAACGCTTGCTCCAGCGTTGAGGGGCGATTGCGCCGGCGTTCGGTGATCGTGAGCAGCCGGGTTTCCGCGCCGGTCGCAGGGTGCGTGTAGATCGTGCGCCGGTCGGTGACGACGAAACTCTCGGCCTGGAGCGTCTCCAGCCCGACGTCGTAGACCCCGCTGGCGATCGCGCCCTCGACCTTGGCGTTCAGCAACTGCTCAAACGCCGTAAACAGCACACCTTGCAGGTTGATGGTGAGCGCGAGCAGCCGGTTCAAGAACGTCGTGATCGGCGGCAATTCGTCCTTGATGCCGCTCTCGTCCATCAGCTTGAGGCCGGTGGCGTCCTCGAACATCTGCAGCGAGCAGCCTTCGACCTTGCCGCGCACGAGCAGCAGATAGAGCTGGCGCAGCGCATCGCGGGCGTAATGGCTCTCAAGATTGTCCTCGGGCCGGAACAGGCCCTGGCCGCCGGTCTGGCGCTGGCCGCGCGTGATGGCGCCGAGCGTGTCGAGGCGGCGGGCAATGGTCGAGAGGAAGCGCTTCTCCGCCTTCACGTCGGTCGCGATCGGGCGGAAGAGCGGTGGCTGCGCCTGGTTGGTGCGGTTGGTCCGCCCGAGTCCCTGGATCGCCGCGTCGGCCTTCCAGCCGGGTTCGAGCAAATAGTGGACGCGAAGTCGGCGATTCCGCGCCGACAGCTCGGCGTGATAGCTGCGCCCGGTGCCGCCGGCGTCCGAGAAGACAAGCACACGCTTCAGGTCATCCATGAAGGCGGCGGTCTCTGCGAGATTGGCGGAGGCGGCACGGTTCTCGACGGCAAGACAATCACCCTTGCGCACCACGCGGCGCGAACGTCCGGTTACTTCCGCCACGAGATCCGTGCCGAAACGCTGCACGATCCGATCGAGCGCGCCGGGAACCGGCGGAAGCGAAGCGAGCCGCTCGATCAGCTCGTTGCGGCGGGAAACGGCCTCCCGGCTCTCGACCGGTTGACCGTCGTGGAAGACGGGCCGAGACGAGAGATTGCCCTCGCCGTCGGTGAAGGGCTCGTAGAGCTGCACCGGGAAGGAATTGGCGAGGTAATCCAGCACATACTCGCGCGGCGTGATGTCCACGCGCACGTCGTTCCATTCCTCAGTTGGAATCTCGGCGAGCCGGCGCTCCATCAGCGCCTCGCCGGTCGAGACGATCTGGATGACGGCGGCGTGGCCGTCGGCCAGGTCCCGCTCGATGGAGCGGACCAGGGTCGGCGTCTTCATGCTCGTGAGCAGATGGCCGAAGAAGCGCTGTTTCGCGCTTTCGAAGGCCGAGCGCGCGGCCGACTTGGCCTGGCGGTTCAGCGTGCCGGTCTCGCCGGTAATGTTGGCGGCCTGCATCGCCGCCTCGAGGTGATTATGGATGACGCTGAACGCACCGGCATATGCGTCATAGATACGACGCTGCTCGTCGGTGAGCTGGTGCTCGACCAGTTCATATTCGACACCGTCGTAGGAGAGCGAGCGGGCGGTGTAGAGGCCGAGCGCACGCAGATCGCGGGCCAGGACCTCCATTGCCGCGACGCCGCCATCCTCGATCGCCTCCACGAACTCCGCTCGTGTGGCGAACGGAAAATCCTCCCCGCCCCAGAGGCCGAGCCGCTGGGCATAGGCGAGATTGTGGACGGTGGTCGCGCCGGCCGCCGAGACATAGACGACTCGGGCGTTGGGGAGCGCATACTGCAGGCGCAAGCCAGCACGGCCCTGCTGCGAGGGGGCGACATCGCCCCGCTCGCCTTGACCGCCACCGGCGTTCTGCATGGCATGGCTCTCGTCGAAAATCATGACGCCGTCGAAGTCGGAGCCCAACCATTGAACGATCTGCCGGACGCGCGAAAGCTTCTCGCCACGGTCGTCGGACCGCAGCGTAGCGTAGGTTAAAAATAGGATGCCTTCGGTGAGGAGGATCGGCCGCCCTTGCGCGAAGCGCGACAGCGGTGTGACGAGCAAACGCTCCATACCGAGCGCCGACCAGTCGCGTTGGGCGTCCTCGAGCAGCTTGTCGGACTTGGAGATCCAGACCGCCTTGCGCCGGCCCTTCAGCCAGTTGTCGAGGATGATGCCGGCCGACTGGCGGCCTTTGCCGGCTCCGGTGCCATCGCCGAGCATGAAGCCGCGACGGAAACGGACCGCATTCGCTGCGTCGTCGCGAGCGGCGGTGACGAGGTCGAACGTCTCGTCAACCGTCCAGGCGCCCGCAAGATAGTCGCCATGCGCCTCGCCGGCGTAGATCACCGTCTCGAGCTGGGCGTCGGATAAGATGCCGTTACTGACGAGATTTGCCGGCAGCCGAGGCCGATAGCTCGGCTTCGGTGGCGCGACCGAGGCCATCGCGGCCGACTGCACCAGCTTGGTCGGGTGCGCCTGCGCACCGGCAATCCGGATCGACTGAAGCCGGTATTCCTCGTAGATGGCCTCAGTGAGATGCGCGCCCTCGGGCGGCGCCCAGTCGATTGTCTCATAGGTGAGGTCGACGGCTTCGGGATCGCTGACCGACGCCTTGGCGGGCTGTATCGCAGCCCGTGCGAGATAGCCGCGCACGGTGCGCGGCGCCGGTGAGGCTGACGTGGGAAGCGCGCCGGTCGATGCGACGGTCAGGCGGGCCGGAACGCGCTTGCCGATCCAGCGAAGCAGAGTCGCGACATCGGGCGCCATTCCCGGCGACTGCGGGACCACATGTGGGTCATCGGCCGGCGCCTTGTCGATGATCGTAAGGCGGGTCTCGATCCTGGTGCCGTGCTTGGCATAGACCGCGCCATCGATCGCGGCGGTGAACACCACGCGACCGCGTTCCTGCAACCGGGCGAAGGCATCCCGCCAAGCCGAGACTTCGGGCGAGAAGTTTGCGCCGGTGATCGTGACCAGCCGGCCGCCATCGCCGAGACGCGCCAGGGCCGAGGCGATGTGACGGTACGCCGCGTCGGCCATGCGGCCGGAAACGTTCGCCATCGCCGAGAACGGCGGGTTCATCAGCACGACACTCGGAACGATCGCGGTATCGAGGTGATCGTCAATTTGGGCCGCGTCGAAACGCGTGACGGAGATGGCCGGAAAGAGGGAAGCGAGCAGCGCGGCGCGGGTCTCGGCGAGTTCGTTCACGACGAGCGTGCCGCCGGCGATCTCGGTGAGAATGGCGAGCAGGCCGGTGCCTGCGGACGGCTCCAGCACGCGGTCCGCCGGCGTAATGGCGGCAGCAGTAAGCGCCGCCAGCCCGAGCGGGATCGGCGTCGAGAATTGCTGAAAGGTCTCGCTTTCAGCTGAGCGGCGCGTGTGGGTTGGGAGAAGGCCGGCGACTTTCGTCAACGCGGAAAGCCGTGAAGCCGGAGAGTCGGCTTTACGGAACAGCGCCTTTCCGTATTTGCGCAGGAACAGGACGGTGGCGACTTCGCAAGCGTCATAGGCCGTCTTCCAGACCCAAGCGCCGGACGCATCTGAGGCGCCAAAGGCGGTTTCCATGGCGTTGCGCAGGATCGCGGCGTCAACGCGTTGGCCGCGCTCGAGATGTGGCAGGAGCTGTTCGGCCGCAGCGATGATGACGCTGGCGCCGTCAGGAGCGCAGACAGATGCAATCGGCGCGGCCTGCTCGGCCGCGATCGCGGAAACGTCGTTCATGAGGGAAGCCTTAAGGAGAGCGGGAAGAGGCGAGCCGATCGGCGCTCTCTCTCGACCGCTCGGCTCAAACCCGTCCCGGCCCACCTCTCACTCTCTGCCCGAAGCCTTGAAACGCAGCCGCGGGTGGCTCGCGGCTCATAAAAATAGGCTGGGACGACATTCGTCGTCCCAGCCAATGTTTCTACTCGGCAGCAATCATATGCGGCTTGTCCGGTTCGTCGGTGGGAGCTTCCTCGTCGTCACCGGCGAGGAATTCCGGCAGCGCCGCGCCATCACTCTCGGGCTCCGCGTCGATCGACGCTGCCACGTCGGCGCTCGCCATCCGCAGCGGCTCGGGCAGCCAGCCGGTCTCGGCCAGGAGGCGTTCGGCCTCCTTGGCCATATCGCCCTTCTTCAGATGGTCGATGAGCTGGGCCGCCCGCTCGCCGGCGCCCTCCCGCACCGCCTCCAGGATGCGGCGCTTCGGCACCCGGCCGAGATAGTTCTCGACGGTCGGGCGCCAACCGGCTTCCACCATGTCGAGCTCGACGGACCTGGCGATGCGATCGGCCTCAGTGATGCGCTGCTCGACGGTGTGCGGCGTGACCCCGCCGCCGTAGCGGTCGCCCTTCTCGTACAGCGCGTTGACGCCGAACGAGGCGCAGTGCGCAAAGAGCGCCGCCTGCTCGTCGCCCGTCAGACCAGTGAGCCAATCCCAGAGATCGGCTTTGTCCTTGGGCAGACGCTCCTCCCAGGTCTTGTGGCGCGCATCGATCGCCTTGGCGGCCAGCGTGTCCTTCAGCCCCTGCGCCTGCAGCGGGAAGCTGGCGGTGCGCACGGAAACCTCTATCGCCGCTCCGCGGGAGAAATAGCGGGAGAAGACATCGAGGCAGAATTTGTGCAGAACCGTCTGGAAGGCGACCGAAGGCGTAGCCGCCAGCTTGTCGCGGAGCGCCAGCGTTCGCTCCGCCGTGAGCTCAGTCAGCAGGCGGTCCGGAAGCGGTTTGATCGCATCATCATCCTCGTCCTCTGGCTCCGCGACATGGCCGCCGACGGTGATGACGGCGCGCCGGCTGACCCGCACCGCCGGCTCCGCACCGTCCGGAGCCGTGGCAGCGGATTCGCCATCGCTGCCCTGTCCGGGCTCAGTCACGGGTACCTCGTCCTCGGGCCGCACGTAGCCGCGATCCACCGACAGCCTGCCTTCGGCATCGATGCCGACAAACACGCCCGCGCGGACGATGTCGTCCGGCTGATAGGTAACGGGCCGATCGTCGAAGGCGGCGAGAGCCGTCTCGATCTCACCCAGTCGCTGGTCAACCTCGTCGGACAGCTCGTCCACACCATCATGCTCGGCCTCGAGCCTCGCAGATTCGGCGTTGAGCGCCTCGATGGTTGCCTGCTCTTCGGCCGTGAGACCAGCGGACACGCCGTCCAGCTCGCGCAGGCCACGGGTATGGCCGTAGGTGAAATCGGTCGCGGCGACCTCGATCCATTTCCAGCCTTCGGCGGCGATCGTTTCCGCCTCTGCCTTCAGCTTCTCGGCGACCAGGCTGTCGAGCAGAACGACGTCCTCCAACCAGCCGCCGTCGTCGGACTGGAAGAGGTCGCGCAGCACCGCGCCGCCGGCCGCTTCGTAGACGTCGATGCCAACAAACACGACCCGCCGGTCGGATGCTCGCACCGTTTTCTCCGTCAGCATCCGGCGGATCTGATAGGGCTCCTTCGACCAAGACCCGGAGATCGCCTGCCAGACCTGCTCCTGGCGTGCATGATCGGGAGTAACGGTGAACGCCGTCAACTGCTCGAGCGATATGCCGTCGTCGGCATAGATGTCGAGCAGCGCGGGCGAAACCGAGGCGAGACGCAGGCGCTGCTTCACGACGTTGACCGACGTGAAGAAAGCAGCGGCGATGTCCTCCTCGGTCCTGCCCTTCTCGCGCATAGCCTGAAAGGCGCGGAACTGGTCAAGGGGGTGCAACGGCGCGCGCTGGATGTTCTCGGCAAGTGAGTCGTCCTCGGCGAGAATGTCGGTCGCCGGATTGCGCACGACGCAAGGTACCGGCGCGGTCTTGGCTAGGCGTTTCTGCTTCACCAGCAGCTCCAGTGCCCGATAGCGGCGGCCGCCGGCTGGGATCTCGAACATTCCGGTCTCGGCGCCTTCGGCGTCGAGGACCGGCCGGACGTTGAGGCTCTGAAGCAGGGTGCGCCGAGCGATATCCTCGGCCAGCTCCTCGATGGAGACGCCGGCCTTCACACGCCGGACGTTCGACTGGCTGAGCACCAGCTTGTTGAAGGGGATGTCGCGCGAGGATGAGAGGGTGATCTTCTGAACGGCAGGCGCCATGAGTGATACTCCGCGACGGGCGGCCCAAAGACTCTCTCTGAGCCTCCAACCCGTCACGAAGCGCGGCGCCGCCCTCTTCCTCTGAGGGCCGCGCCGCAAACCGACGATCAGGAAAGAAGGAAAGCCACGAAGCCGGAGACACGTCGTTCCGCATCTCCGGCTTTCCGGGTATCAGGCTGCGCGGTCGAGCAGCTTCTTCGCACGCGCCTCCAGGTCCAGTCGTGCGTCCTGATGGGTCTTGCCCCGCGCAACCGCTGTGATGCCTTGCACGAAATCGAACACGCTTTCGGGCTTGCGTCCTTCCTCGGCCAACACCGTCTCGATGATCCTCGCTGTCTCTGTCTTCGAGAAGCCACGCTTGCGCAGGAACGCGCTGCGGTCATCGTCGGTGCGGGCGACAATCATCTCTCGTGCGGCCCTGATGCCGTTGACGAAGGGCATCGCTGAGGAATTGGCAAAGTTGGTCAGCGCCGGCACCGCCTCGTGCGCGAAGCGTGAAGCGGCGTATTTGGAGTGACGAATGGTGATCTCCTCGAAATCCTCGACACCCCAGAGATTGCGGTTCTGGCAAACGGCGCGGAGATAGAAGCTCGCCATGCCGAGCGTCTTCGCGCCGACCTCGGAATTCCAGCAGTAGAAGCCGCGGAAGTAGAGGTCCGGCGAACCGTCGGCCAATCGACCGGCCTCGATCGGATTGAGGTCGTCGACCAGGAACAGGAAGACGTCGCGGTCCGATGCGTAAAGCGTCGTCGTATCCTGGCTGATGTCGACATGCGGATTATAGATGCCGGTCGACCAGTCGAGCACCCCCGGCACTTTCCAGCGCGTGTCGCCCGCGCCGTTGCCCGCGATGCGCTGAACCGCCGCCACGAGTTCGTGGTCAAAAATGCGGCCATATTCGGGGCCCGTAATCGCACGAAGCTCAAGACGACCATCTTGGATCTCGAGCGTCTTGACCTGCTCGCCGCGATGAGAACTGAGGCCAAATTGGAGGTTGATGCCAGCGAGCGGCGCCGGGAGCTGCCGCAGATAGGCCGCCGGCGCTCCGACAAGGCCAGCGAGCTGGCTGAAGCTCCAGTGGGTCGGTGCGATCGGAGCATCAGAACCGGGCAACATCAGCGCCAAGTGCTCGGCATCGCCACGGCTGGCCTCCACTCGGATCGCCGCGCTTTCGACCGTTCGGGTCCGGCTGCGCTCGGTCCGTCCGTGCACGGCGGCATAGAGATCCGACAGGGACAAATAGCGCTCGTCCGCCGGCCGCGAAAACCACTCTGAGGATACGCGGCCGACGCGCTCGCCGCGGGTCACATCCACCTTGTAGCCGCCTGCGTGGTCGCGGCCAGCGCTCAGAACTTCGACTTGGGTCATGGGTCATCTCCACGACAGGTGCCGGAGGTCTCTCCTCCGTTCTTCAACCCGTCACGGCGAAGCCCATCCGTCCTCTCACTCTAATGGGGCGTTGCGGGGTCCTCCCCGCAGAAGGGGTCGGCCGAGACTACAGGCTCGGCCGCAGGGGAAGGCTTTCCCCTCACGGCGTAACGTCGGAGTTAAGGAAGTCGGATCGACGTCTACGCGACGCCGGTTGAGCTCTAGTGGATCAAGTCGCTTTACGGTTTTGCAGACGCCAATGCGTCTCGAGCTTATCACAAAGCTGCTTTTGGCGAGCGGCAACGATGGACGGAGTCCAATCGTTGTGCTCCAAAACTTGCGTCGTCAACACGAACGGCGACACGCCGTCTTTTGCGAAGTACGCCTTTTTCTTGCGATCGAACTCCCAATTGCTGGCCGAGGCATTTTTCTTCCTCGTCAGAAGGGCCAAATTTCCGAGCGAGTGAACGATGTCGAGGCGCTTCTGCGCGTCCGGAAACCACTCGATCCACTTGCTGTCTGCCTTCGGATTCTGCGGCATCACGTGCTCAACGGTGATGGTCTCGTAGTCGTAACTTGCGCCACCGCCGGACATCAGTGCGTCCAGACGAAGCAAAACAGCGGACCGGGCGCGAGCGGCCAGGGTATCGTACAAAGGTCCGCACAAAACCTTGAACGTCCCTGCCTGTTCGGCCTGCGAAAGCTGTAGCGCGGATTTATCGCCTGCCAAATCATCACCGCTCTCGACTTCCTTGGTGAGCCGTGAGAATTTCTCTATGCGGTCATTGATACTGCTCTTACGGATCAACATGGAGTACGCAAGGCGCTCCAAATCCCGGAAGAACGACTCCATTTTCTTAGGCTGGCTGCGGTGGCGCACGGCAAAGGCCAAGGCAGGCGGTAGCCAATCGTTAAATTCGAGGCGGTTTAGCCACTTTAAGTGTTCATTGACAATTTCCGCCTTTTCAGAGCTGACGTAAGCGGAATCGGTCAATTCAGCAAAGACCTCGCCGGTGGGAACGATGACATCATCGATCAGTTGCTTGGGTTTGTAAGCTTGAGCAACGTGTTCGCGGAACTCTTTGAGCACCGTACCTTTCGGCTTCGCTTTGCGATAGATCATGCGAATGAGGCTGAGGAGCTCACTGAACTGGTCGCGCCCCAAAGACTCCTCCAGATCCTCCCATTTTTTGGTGTAGGCGTCCCGCTGGCTGTCTTCAATTGCACCGACAATCTCGGCCTTTAAAATGTCGCCCGGCGCGAGTGGTAGACCGCGGCTATTTAGAATCGAGAAAATGCGATACGCGGAGTCGAGGTCCGGGGTCGACACTACGACGAGGAAGCAGCGCGTGACCATAAACTGTGCAAGGGTCAAGCGCTCCGCGACCGTCATCTCCTTCAGCCGCTCGTCAAAATAAAGGGCGTTCCGGCGGAGGTTTTGGCGACTATCAGAGTTTTGCTCACCGAGGGCGATGAGCTTGGCGAAGCCCCCTTCGCGTTGGACATAGGTTTGAAAAAATTCGAGGTCTCGTGATCGCAGGGCCAGACGAAATCGATCCTGTGTCCCCAAGATCTGACTGCCTTTTTCATAGATGAGCTGCGTGATGTCGCGGCCTTCGTCCACTGATAAGTTTGCGCGAATGGCTGAAAGAAGAAGAGTGATCGTTGTCAGCCTCTGTTGACCGTCCACAACTTGGCAGTCGGGGACGGTTTCGGGCTTGATCAAAACGATGCTCCCCAGGAAATAGGGAGAATACTCTTCTCCGGGGTCTTTCGCCTTGGCAGCATCCCATAGGTCATCCAGAAGATCGCGCGCCTGCTCAACCGTCCATGCGTAGGGACGCTGGAATCCGGGAATTTCGAAAACGTAGTCTCCGCCGAAGATTTTTGAGATCGGTTGTTCGTGCGCTGAAAGTGGTGAAGCCATTATTTCCTCTCTCTAAATGGAGGAAACATGACATCCAGTACCCATGGTTGTCGAGGCTCAATTCCACAAGTCCTCAGATTTGGGCCTGCCCCTTGCCGCGGGTCGCTGATCCGAGAGCCATCACTCTGGATGAAGTCACCCAGTTGGAATTGTACCGCGGCTCCAGGCCGACGAAATCGGCAGCGGGTATCTGCTCCAAGCGCTAGTCGACCAGCCGACCAAGGTGGTCGCGATCGCCCGGTGTCGGTTGCGAACATCGCTGCGGGACTGACCAACACCGTCACGCGTCCCACTAAGATTGACCGCCACAACGTCACCCAGTAACGGATACTTGAGCTACCGCTGTCAGTTCTGGCCAGCGGGTCGTCGAACGACCTGCAGCATCCTCTACTTTGTGAACTTGGGACCGCGAGGCGCAAGTATTTTTACTACGCTCCGTCACTCCATCCCGCGATGTTCAACGCCGGTCGGCGCGACAAGTCGTCCGAGTTTGATGCGAGCTACAACAGCTTATCGAGAATGCCGTTTTCTTCCGTCACTCCGGGTGTCAACTTCTCGGCCATTTCGACCGTGCTGTGTCGTGCGGCAGAGTGATGGAGAACGCGAATGTCAGACGCCAAATTCCTTACGCCCGAAGAAGTATCTACACGATACCGTGGCGAGGTGACTGTAGGCACGCTGCGCAACTGGCGCGCGATGCGACTCGGGCCGGCATACGTTAAGATCGGCAAAGCCGTCTTATACCCGCTGGACGAACTTGACGCATGGGATCGAAAAAACCTTGTGATTTGTAGTGCGTCGAAAGGACCTAGCGTGGGAGCTTAACGCGGCAGTCATCCTCGCCAACCACAAGGAGGAACATCTCCCTTGTGCGAGTATCCGCCAGTTCTCGTTGGCCGCTAGACCTGCCAAAAGACGTTTGATTGGCATGCCCCGCAGAAGGCGTAACCCCACATCCCGGCTTCGTATTCTACTTCTTCGCCTTCGCTCATTTCGTCTTGGTCGGCCTCGATAGGCGTCAGCTTCCCGACAGCGCCGCACTCGGGACATCGGCTCGGCATGTGATGTCCGGGACGGACATTGAAGTATTCGCCGTTATCGGGATTGCGCTCGGCCCATAGATCCCGCGCCTCTTTAGCCTGCTCGACGAGAGGCTCAAACTCTCCCCAATCAATCGTCCATTCCTTCTTAGATCTACGGTTCCATATTCGCGCGCTTTTCAGAAGGTGATCGTCGAATACCTTCTGACGACAATCATTGATCACTCGGAAATGCCTCCTGAGATACTTGTATCGTTCGGCTGTGATCTTTCTTTCCTCGAGCAATATCGTCGTCCGCACCCAATGATGGATGTCGTGGCAATCGACGCAAACGATCTCGATACGCAGAAGCGTTGCGGTCCCGGCGCTTCCATTTTCTCGATAGCCCCAGACTTCGTGAGCTTGAAGTCGCGGCCCTGTCGACCCGCAAATTTCGCAGCAGGCGCCCCGTAGCTTGATGAGCCTGCGGCGGAGTTTATCCCATCGCGCCTTTCCGATGCCTTCGCTCGATCGTAGATTCCGTTTCGCGAGCGGTTTCGGGATCAACTCGACGCGGAGTTTGAGCTGACGACGCACACACGCCTTTGAGGGCTGCTTGTTTGCCAAGATCATCGAGCGTGTCCGCGAGCAAGTACGAAGACCAGGAAGGCACCGACCATGATTCGACTCATGATCGCTATAGCTCCAAATCTGCGTTACATTCTCGAGCGTGTGCAACCGTGATCATCACGCCGGCTCACGACGTACCGTCCCCACTCTGCGTCCCCTGCCACCGGTGTCATGCATAAAAAGCTAACATATCCATATACATACTTGAACCAGCACGGTCATGCACAACCACCCCTCCGGCGATCCCTCGCCCTCGCAGGCCGACATCCAGATGACAAAGGCGATCATCGACATCGCAAAACCGCTAGGGATTGCCGTGCACGACCACATCATCGTCGGCAGGAGCGGGCACGCGAGTTTGCGGGGGATGAGATTGATCTAGCCGCTTGGCAGCGCGTTGGCGCTCGCACGCCACACTGGAGGGAGAAACGGGAGTGAGGGGCAAAAGTTTCATATGTGCGATCACCGGCGCCGCAATGCTCGCGGCACCAGCGTTGGCCGCGAGCGAGCGAGATTGGTCCGACTGCCAGGGTGCCGATCCGACACGCATGATCACCGGGTGTAGCCGGGTGATCGAAGACAAGGGCGAGGCGGCCAAGCAACGCGCCGCGGCGCTCTATATGCGGGGAATTGCCTATATCGCCCGGGGCGATGTCGATCGCGCGCTGGTAGACTACGATGAGGCGATCCGGCTCGATCCCGGCAACGGATTGACCTTCAACGAGCGCGGCCTCGCGTTTGAAGCGAAAGGGGATCTCGATCGGGCCATTGCCGAATTCGACCGGGCCGTCGAGCTTCGTCCCGGCAATGCTGACATTCACTACAATCGCGGCAAGGCGCTGCTGAGAGTCGACGAGATCGATCGGGCCATCGCCGATTTTGACCAGGCGATCAAGCTCGGAACCGCCAGCATCGTTGCAACGGCGGCCAGTGACGCAATCACAAAGCTGACCGCCGCACGCATCAAGTCCGATTATTTTCACATCCGGGCTCATGCCAGGTTCGTTCAGGGAAAATACGCGGATGCCGCGTCCGACTATGCAGAGGTCGTCGCACTGCGGCGCGATGATCCCTATCCTGCCCTGCAGCTTCATCTCGCGCGGGCGCGATCCGGACAATCCGGCGGCATCGCCGAGTTGCAGGCGGCCAAATCAGCCATCAAACCGGGAGAATGGCCTTATCCGGTGGTCGAACTGCTCTTGAATCGCAAGACCGCCATGGAGACGCTCGCGGCGGCCCTGACACCGGACCAGCGCTGCGAGGCCCAGTATTACGTCGGCGAATATAATCTGCTGCGCGGTGACATCATGGCTGCAGAGACCGCGCTCGAAACCGCCGCGCACAGCTGTACGACAGAGTTTACTGAGTACCAGCTCGCGCGATCCGAGCTGAAACGACTGCGGCGGTAGGTCTCGTGCTTGGATGGTTGCGAAGACCAGTCTCTGTCGCGACGGTCCCTTGGTGTATTCCCTCGCTGGAGGTTTAGGGCGCTCGCTCCCGCACGAGACGAAGCTCCTGACTGGCGGCAGCGCCATTGCTGCCATTAGGGCTGCTTGAGCAGATCCGCGTGTCTCACGGCTCGACCCAGCGCTGCACGGCCTCGGCGGTGTCGGCGGGCGTGGTGTTGAAGCAGATCGCGGCCTCCGGCGCCAAACGGTGAACGAGGTTGAGCACCTTCTCGAACAGCACCAGGCGCTCCTTCGGCTCGCGCAGGCCGGCGCCGATCACGATGCAGTCGAAGCGCTCCTCGCGCAGCGCCGCCGTAACCCCGGCTTCCGCAGTGGTGTCGAGGTCGATCAGGCAGCTCGTGACCTCGAAGCCGAGATCGCGCAGGCGCAGCAGCTGCGCCTCGATGTAGCCGCGCACGAGCTCCGGCGTGAGCTGCGGGAATGCGCTATAATCGGCATTGCCGGGCTCGATGCCGATCGCCAGGACGCGCTTGGCCATGCAGGACTCCTTGCCGGACCGTCTCGCCTCGCTCGAGCATGATCCGGAGAAGTGCGAAGCGGCTTTCCGGAAAGATCATGCGCAACCAACAACCTAAAGCGCGATGACGATTCGTCCAAATCCCATCGCGCGTTAACGGACGGACGACCCTGCCGGTTCCCTCGCGAACGATGGCTCAAGGGGCCTCCGGCCCCGCCGCCGATTTCTCATCAAAGCTGTAAGCCATTTCACATGCGACCGGCCGGCGAGCTGCCAGATTTGCAGGAGATCGCGCTGGCATTGCGCGCTGATCACGGCACCCGGCCCACCTTGGTTTGCACGGAGAATCGATAATTCATTCATTTGCGGGAGCGGACAATGATCTCATTCGAGAGTTTGAAAGCCGAATATGAGCGGAATTGGGCCGGCCTGGAGATCCGGCCCGGGCGCCTTGCGGAGGCCAATGCGGTGGCCCGCAAGGCCCTCAACGGCAAGGCGACCTATCAGCAGATCGAGCGGTTGACGGGCGTTCCCTGGCATTTTGCCGCGCTGTGCCACTACCGCGAGTCCAACTTCGACTTCGACACCTATCTCGGCAACGGCGAATCGCTGCATCGCGTGACCACGATCGTTCCGAAGGGCCGCGGCCCGTTTGCCACTTTCGTCGACGGCGCCGTGGACGCGTTCAGAATCGAGAACTTCGTCGGCGCCCAGGATTGGGGAATCGCGCGGATGCTGTTCCGGCTCGAGGCGTTCAACGGCTTCGGCTATCACGCCAAGGGGGTCAATTCGCCCTATCTCTATGGCGGCTCGACGCTGTACGGACCGCCAGAGGCACGCGCCGGAAAATTCGTCCGCGACCACGTGTTCGACCCCAATCACGTCGATTCCCAGCTCGGCACCGCCGTGATCCTGCATGCGATGATGGCGCTGGATTCCTCGATCACGCTCGACGACGGTCCGCAATTCGTCGGCCGCGCCGAGCCCGAGGACGATGCGGCCGCGACGATCGTCCTGATGCAGCAGGCGCTCAACACGCTCGGTGCCAATCCGCCGCTCGCCGAGGACGGCATCAGCGGGCCGAAGACCAGGGCCGCCGTCTCGCAGTTTCAGCAACAGAACGGTCTGAGGGATACCGGGCTGCTCGACGCGGCCACGATGGCCGCCATCACCCGCGCGACGCAGCAGCCGGGCATTGCCGGGCAGACCGCCGATCTATCTCACGTCCTGACGCGGCTGGAGGACCTTGCGCAAGTGCTGCGGCCGTCGTCCGGCGGCACGACGCTGCCGGCGACGATACCGGGCAACACGCTGCCTGCCATCAATGATCCGATCAACCTGTTCGAACGGCTCTTCTCCCTCGTCAACAAGGCAGCGCCCATGCCAGCACCAGCCACCCCGACAGCTCCCGCGCCGGTCGATCAGCTCAAGCAGGTGGTCGACCTGCTCGGCGCGCTGCTCAACAAGGACGGCAAGCCCATGCTGGGCCAGGTCAACGGCGCGCTTGGCGAAACCATTGGCAAGCTGCTCGACGGCAAGAAGACCGCGCTCGGCATCGGCGGCTCGCTGATCACCGCGCTGCTGTCGTCGGTGACGGCGAGCCCCAATGCGGGAGGCATCGCCGGACTGCTCGGAACGATCGTGTCGGCGGTGCCGGGCCTTGGCCAGTTCGCGATGCCGATATCGCTGGCGCTGGCGGCCTGGGGCGTGCTCGGCAAGCTGGAGAAATGGGCGCAGGGCACCGCGCCGCCGCCGAAGCTGACGACGTAGAAGATGGATGGGACGTGAGGCGTTGACAGTCTCCACGGCGTCATGGCCGGGCCTGTCCCGGCCATCCACGCCTGGCTACGCGGCACAAAGAACGTGGATGCCCGGGACAAGCCCGGGCATGACGATCTCTTGTAAATCTTCGTATCCGATTGCCCTAGCTTGCCGGGGAAAGCCCGCGGCTTGCCCCCTACTGGCGCAGCATGATCAGGGGATCGGCAGTGTCGGGGACGCGGCGCCATTGCGCGTTATCGTCGGCCTCGAACTGCCAGACCGCGCCCGATTTCGACATCAGGATGATCTGGCCGCGCTCGAGCCGCCATTGCGTCGGATTGAATTGCGCGATGGCCGCGTCGCATTTCGGCTTGAGGAAGACCTGGAAATTGTCCGGCGCCGCCTCGGTGTTGGTCAGCGTCAGCCCGCAGACCGGCTGGCCGTTGCCGCGCACCATCGCCCAGTCGCCGATCATCTGGTCCATCGACTTGGCCATCGAGCGGGCGGCGGCGAGGTCCTGCAGGATGTAGACGCCCTCGCCCTGGCGCAGGCCCTCGAAGATGCCGGCCTCGACTTCGGTGAAGTCGATCACGGCTTCACCGCTGGCGTCCTGCAGGCGAACGATATCGAGCCCCCTGACGCTCCAGGCGACGATGTCCTTGGTGAAAGGCAGCGCGGTCTTGCAGGCGGGCTCCAGCTCCAGCTTGTAGCCCTGGCCAGCGGCGTCGCCCTTCATGGTGACGACGCAGGTCTTGCTGCGCTCGGTGGTCGAGAGCTCCCACTGCCCAAGCATCGATTTCTTCAGGCTCGTCGCATCCTGCGCATGCGCGATGCCGATCGCGGCGAGATAGGCCGCGACGACGCCGATCGCGGCCAAAGCGGCCGCGACGGCGGATGCGACGGCCCGAAGAACGGACATCAGCGCCCCTTGAACGGCGTTTCGGCCACCGGCGTCAGCGGCGCCTTGCCGGCGAACCAGGCCTTGAGATTGTCGACGACGAGCTGGTCCATCGCGTTGCGCGTCACCACCGAGGCCGAGCCGATATGCGGCAGCAGCACGACGTTCTGCATCGACTTGAGCTCGTCCGGCACGTTCGGCTCGGCCGCGAACACGTCGAGGCCGGCGGCGAGGATGGTGCCCGATTTCAACGCCTGAACCAGCGCCGGCTCGTCAACCACGGAGCCGCGCGCGACGTTGATCAGCACGCCGCGCGGGCCGAGCGCCTTCAGCACCTCGGCATTGATCATCTTGTTGGTGGAGGCGCCGCCGGGCACGATCACCATCAGCGTATCCACCGCCTTCGCCATCTCGATCAGATCGGGATAATGCTTGTAGGAGACGTCCTTGGACGGGTTGCGCGAGTGGTAGACCACCGGCACCAGTGAGGCATCCAACCGCCGCGCGATGGCCTGGCCGATCCGGCCCATGCCGACGATGCCGACCTTGCGGTCGCGCAGCGAGCCGACGCTGAGCGGATAGTTCTGAGTCTGCCACAGCCCCGAGCGGACGTAGCGGTCGGCCTTTATGAACTCGCGCAAGGTCGAGATCAGCAGGCCCATCGCGACGTCGGCGACCTCCTCGGTCAGCACATCGGGCGTGTTGGTGACGATGATGTTGTGCTCGGCCGCGTATTTGGCATCGATATGGTCGTAGCCGACGCCGAAGCTCGCCACCATTTCCAGCTTGGGCAGCTGCGACAGCGAATCCCTGTCGGCGCGCACGGTGTGATAGGTCACGGCGGCACCGCGGATTTTTTCACGGACCGCGGGCGTCAGCCGTTCGAGGTCGCCGCGCGTCTCGGCCTTGTGCACGACGAAATGATCGGAAAAGCCGTTCTCGAGGATCGGCCGCACCGGCCCATAGATCAGAAGGTCGATCTTTTCGGACGAAATCGAACCGGTAGACATCAGCTTTCCTTTCCAAGCGCGCTCTCGTGCCAGCGCCGTAAAACGAGGTGCGAAACTAGCGCCAGCACCCCATAGATGACAATCCCGGCCAGCGACAGCAGCAGCAGCGCCGCGAACATGCGGGGTATGTTCAATCGGTAGCCTGATTCCGCGATCCTGTAGGCAAGCCCCGAGCCGGCGCCTGCCGTTCCCGCCGCGATCTCCGCGACGACCGCGCCGATCAGCGACAGGCCGCCTGCGATGCGGAGGCCCCCGAGAATGTAGGGTAATGCCGCAGGCAGCTTCAAAAAGCGCAGGGTTTGCGGATTTGATGCGCCGTAGAGCTGGAACAGGCCGGCGAGGTTGCGATCGACCGAATTGAGCCCGAGCGTTGTGTTGGACAGCACCGGGAAGAAGGCGACGATGAAGGCGCAGACCACGACCGCGGTCTGCTGTTCCAGATAGATCAAAAGCAGCGGCGCGATCGCGATCACCGGGGTGACCTGGAGGACGATCGCATAGGGAAACAGCGAGTATTCCACCCATTTCGACTGGTTGAACAGCAACGCCAGCGCGACGCCGCCGATGCTGGCCGCGACAAAGCCTTCGAGCGTGGTCAGAAGCGTGGTCGCGAGCGATTGCGACAGCACCGCCCAGTCATTGATCAAGGTCAGCACGATCACGGACGGCGCCGGCAGCACGTAAGGCGGGATGCCCTTGAAGCGGACCACCAGTTCCCAAGCGATCAGGCCGGCGGCGAACACGACGACGGGCAGCACCAGGCGCACGGCGTGCTGCGCAGCTCGCGGCTTCACGGCGACGGAGAGTTGCGCGTTCATAGCGTCGATTGCTCCGAATAGGACGGCGCCAGCGCCGCCGACACTTTGCGGCAATAATCGGAATAGGCGGCCGAGGTGCGGAACGCCTCGCCCCGCGGCTCGACCGTCTCGATACGGATGTCGGCCTGAATGCGGCCTGGCCGCGCCGTCATCACCACCACGCGCTGCGACAGATAGACGGATTCGAACACCGAATGGGTGACGAAAATGACCGTCTTGCCGAGAGCTCGCCACAGCGCGAGCAGATCGTTGTTGAGGCGGAAGCGCGT
The DNA here is from genome assembly GCF_045571495.1 of Bradyrhizobium centrosematis. NCBI lineage: Bacteria > Pseudomonadati > Pseudomonadota > Alphaproteobacteria > Hyphomicrobiales > Nitrobacteraceae > Bradyrhizobium > Bradyrhizobium centrosematis. The sequence continues at coordinate 692,459 of NZ_CP120703.1, read as the reverse complement.
GATCTCGTCCAGAGCGGCGAACGGCTCATCCATCAAGAGGATATCTGGATCGGTGACGAGCGCGCGCGCCAGCGACACCCGCATCTTCATGCCGCCGGAGAGCTCGCGCGGAAAGCTATCGGCGAAATCGGCGAGCCCGACGCTGGCGAGCGCTTCGTCGGCCCGCGCGCGTCCCTCCGCCTTCGGCACGCCGCCGAGCTTGAGCGGCAGCCGCACATTCTCGCGCACGCTGGCCCAGGGCATCAGCGTCGGCTCCTGGAACACGAAGCCGATGCCGTGGCCCGGCTGCACCTCGCCCTCATGACGCGCCACCCGCACGATGCCCGAGGACGGCGCGCTGAGCTGCGCGATCAGCCGCAGCACGGTCGACTTGCCGCAACCGGACGGCCCCAGCAGCGAGATGAACTCGCCCTTGCGGACAGCAAGGTCGAATGGGCCGAGCGCCATAACGCCGTTGTCATAGGTCTTCGTCACGCCGCGCAGGCTGACGGCGAGATGCGTCAGGCCCGTCTCGACGGCGGACGAGGTTCTGCGCTCTACCATCGATCGGTGGCTGTGATGTGGTGGGACCGAGCCGCAACCTGCACCTCTCCCCAGCGGGGAGAGGTCGGCGCGCAGCGCCGGGTGAGGGGCAAGAGGTCCCACGAGAGAGCGTAACCCCTCACCCGGATCGCATCTGACGATGCGATCCGACCTCTCCCTTCGGGAGAGGTGAGCGACGCCGCCACACGTTCATCCAGCCGCGGCATCCGTTACGGCTTGCTCGGGCGCAGCTCGACCCCGACGCCCTTGTTGACGAAGCGCAGCGTGTAGGATTTGCGGAAGTCGAGATCCGGCTTGACGACACCGGCCTTGACCATCTTGTTGAAGAAGGAGGTGTAACGCTCGTCGCTCATGGCGCCGATGCCGTTCTTCAGGCTGTCGCCGGAATCGACGATGCCGTGCTCCTTCATCTTGGCGACGGAATAAGCGAGCAGGTCGTCGGTCATCTCCGGATTGAGCTGCTTGATCATGGCGTTGCCGGCGGAATTGTCGCGATAGATGTAATTGTACCAGCCGATCATGGAGGCATCGACGAAGCGCTGGACGAGATCGGGCTTCTTCTCGACCACGTCGCGGCGGGCCTCGATCAGGGTCGAATAGGTGTTGAAGCCGTAGTCGGCCAGCAGCAGCACGTTCGGCTTGAAGCCCGCCGCCTTCTCGACCGCGAACGGCTCGGAGGTGACGTAGCCCTGCATCGCGCTCTTGGGATTGGCGATGAAGGGCTGCGGATTGAAATTATAGGGACGGACGTTCTTCTCGCTGAAGCCGTATTCGGACTTCAGCCACTGGAAGTAGCTGCCCATGCCCTCCTTGGAGACGAACAGCGTCAGCGGCTTGAGGTCCTCGATCTTCGCAACCTTGGCATCGGGCTGCGTCAGCATCACCTGCGGGTCCTTCTGGAAGATCGCGGCGATGGTCACGACCGGAACGTTGTTCGCCACCGCGTCGAAGGACATCAGCGTGTTCGCGGCCATGAAGAAATCGATCTTCCCGGCGATCAGCAGCATCCGGTTGTTCTCGTTGGGCCCGCCGGGGACGATGGTGACGTCGAGGCCATATTTCTTGTAGGTGCCGTCGGCCACAGCCTGGAAGAAGCCGCCATGCTCGGCCTCGGCCACCCAGTTGGTGCCGAAGGTGACCTTGTCGAGCGTCTCGGCCCGCGCCGGTGCAAGGGAGGCGAGAGCGGCCAATACGCCCGCCGTTAGCGCGCGCCGCAGATGAGAGGGGGTCATGATGGCACTCCGTCGATCGTGGCTGGCCCAATCGCGTCTGGTCCGAGTGAAGGCAACGCGATAAAACCGCATGACATCAGGGGACGCGAGCCGGCCGGCCCGCGTCCCCTCATACCCCAAATTACGTGACAAATTCGGGCAAAGAAACCGTGAAGACGCCCTCCCGCGACTGGATCGACATCGACTGGGCTCATGCCGACCCTGCGGAGGTGTCGCGCTGGATCGCGGTGCTGCCGCTGGCGGCGACCGAGCAGCACGGCCCGCATCTGCCGGTGACAACCGACGTGCTGATTGCGGACGCCTATCTGGCGCGCACGCGCGAACTGCTCCCGCCATCTGTTCCGGCCAGCTTTTTGCCCGTCGAGCCCATCGGCATCTCCACCGAGCATATCGATTATCCCGGCACGCAGACGCTGCCGACCGAAGTCGCGTTGAAGCGATGGACAGGATTGGGCGAGGACATCGCGCGGCGCGGCGTGAAGAAGCTCGTCATCATCACCAGCCATGGTGGCAACAGCGCGGCCATGATGCTGGTCGCGCAGGATCTGCGCGCGCACCAAAAGCTGCTTGTGGTGACGACCTCGTGGTCGCGGCTGTCAGGCGCCGACAAGCTGTTCCCCGCCGAGGAGGTACGCCACGGCATTCATGGCGGCGCGATCGAGACCTCGATCATGCTGGCGCGCTATTCCGATCAGGTGCGCAAGGATGCGATCGCGGATTTTCCCGCGAGCAGCGTCGTGCTGGAGCAGCAATATCGCTGGCTGTCGACACAGCGGCCGGCGCCGTTCGCCTGGCAGGCGCAGGATCTGAACGCCAGCGGTGCCATCGGCAATGCGACGCTGGCCGAGCCGGCAAAGGGCGAGCAGCTTCTCGACCAGGGCGCGCGCGCCTTTTGCGAGCTGCTGGGGGAGGTCGATAACTTCGACGTGAACAGGCTTGCCAAGGGCCCCCTCGGCTAGCCCGCATCCAACTGAGACCATTCGGGAAATAACCGGATTCGGAGAGCGCCAGATACGCCTTCGAACCGGTTTGGGCATGCCTCCGTCCAATTGGGCACGCGGGCCACAACGGACCGCCTCAACCCCGGATGGAGTTTCACATGTCGATCAAGAGCAAGATTGCCGCCGCAGCCCTCGCTGCCCTCGCCGTCACCGGCAGCATCGCGTCCACCACCACCGCGGCCGAAGCCAAGCAGCCGGGCTGGGTCTGGGGCGTGGGCGCCGGCATCGCCACCGCCGCCGTCGTCGGCTCCGCGATCGCCGCCAGCAACGACCCCTATTACTACGGCTATCACCGCTGCGGCTGGGTCGCCCAGTACAACGCCTTCGGCCAATACATCGGCCGCGTTCGCACCTGCTACTGATCTGAGGACCTGAGGCCGATCTCATACGTGGATCCTGCGTCCGACACGGGCGCCTCATCCACCCCGTGTCGTGCCCCCGACCCCGCCCGGCTGTCCCCCCGGGCGGGGTCATTCGTTTGAGGGCCGGCGTTGTTGCAGCCGCGTCACACAGGAGTGCGAACCCTCCTGTGCGGCAATCCGCGCCAGTTGCTATTGCGAATTAATCGCAATAAGGTTTGCCGCAGGTTCGGGAACTTGGGAAGAAGTCGGGTCGAATCGAGATCATCTCGGCCGATCACGTCGCTGGCCAAGGCCTGGTGACAGAATCGTCGCGAATCGGCAGGGATATCGCGGCGGGTGGAACACATTCGCGTTTGGGGGCGTGCGTTTTGGCGTTGAGAGATCACAGACACCGGTGCTTGCGAACGGCTGCGGCGATTGCCACGGGCGTGCTGGCTTTTCCCACCGCCGGCCGCGCGGCCGATCTGCCGCTGAAGGCCCCGGCCCTGAAAGCGGTCTATGACTGGACCGGGCTCTATATCGGTGCGCATGTCGGCGTCACCCGCGGCACGTCCTCGGCGACGCTGAGCGATCCCACGCTCGCAACCGACAACAACGTCTTCACCGGCGCGACCGGCGGCGTCCAGGCCGGCTACAATTGGCGCCTCAGTTCGGGCCTGCTGCTCGGAGTCGAAGGCGACATCTCTTTTCCGAACTATCTGCCCTCCAATCATGTCGTGTCATCGGCAAGGACGGCGCTGTCGTTCTCGGAGGAACGCTGGGACTATGTCGCAAGCGTGCGCGCGCGGCTCGGCTACACCAATGGCGATTGGTTGTTCTACGCCGCCGGCGGCGCGGCCTTCACCGGCGAGCGCTTTCTCTCGACGCCGAACGGCGGCGTCGAAGAAAAGGTATTGCACACGCGGCTGGGCTGGACCGCAGGCGGCGGCGTCGAATACGCCTTCGCCCCGCACTGGACGACGCGGCTCGAATATCTCTACAGCAAGTTCGAGAATGCCAACGTCTCCTTCTCGAGCGGCGCGCAATATGCCTCGTCGATGGATTTTCATAGCCTGCGGCTCGGCCTCAATCGCAAGATCGACTGGCCGGGCGTGCCGACCTACAACCCGAAGTCGGATGTCACCGACACCGAGTCGAACCGCTGGGAGATTCACGGCCAGTCGACCGCGCTGGGGCAGGGTTACCCCGCGTTCCATGCGCCCTATACCGGAACGAACAGCCTGCTCCCGTCGCCCGATTTTCAGCAGACCTGGAGCAATTCGCTCTATCTCAATGCGCGGCTGTGGGATGGCGGCGAGGTCTATTTCAATCCTGAACTGCTTCAGGGATTCGGCTTCAACAACACGACGGGCGCGGCGGGCTTTCCCAACGGCGAAGCGCAGAAATCCGGTTTCCCCTATCCGCATTTCAATGCCTCGCGGCTGTTCGTGCGCCACACCTTCGGCTTCGGCGGCGAGCAGGAGGAGCTTGCCAGCGGCCAGCTTCAGCTCGCCGGCAAGGCCGACGTCTCGCGCCTGACCTTGCAGGTCGGCAAGTTCTCCGTGGTCGACGTGTTCGATGGCAATTCCTACGCGCATGATCCGCGCAAGGATTTCATGAACTGGTCGATTTGGGCTTCCGGCGCCTTCGACTATGCCGCCGACAAGCTCGGCCTCGGCTATGGCGCCACCGCCGAACTGAACCAGAAGCAATGGGCGCTCCGCGCCGGCTACTTCCTGGTGGATGCCGAGTCCAATTCGAACAATTTCGACATGAATATCGGCCGCCGCGGCGAATATGTGGTGGAGCTCGAGACGCGCTATTCGCTGTTCGGCCTCCCCGGCAAGCTGCGCACGCTCGGCTTCCTCAACAGCACATTCTCCGGCAGCTATCGCGAGACGCTGGACAATCCCGCCTTCGGCGTCGACATCACCCAGACCCGGCGCGGCCGCCTCAAGTACGGCTACGCGTTCAACGTCGAGCAGGCGATCACCGACGACATCGGCGTGTTCGGCCGCTGGAGCTGGAACGACGGCCGCAACGAGATCATGGCCTTCACCGACATCGACCGCAGCCTATCCGGCGGCGTCTCGGTGAAAGGAACGACATGGGGCCGGCCTGACGACGTCGTCGCCATTGCCGGCGCCGTCAACGGGCTCTCGCAGGACCACCGCGACTTCATCGCCGCCGGCGGTCTCGGTCCGCTGATCGGCGACGGCCGGCTCAACTACCGCCGCGAACGCGTGCTGGAGACCTATTACGCCTATGCGCTGAACAAGGCGCTGACCTTCACCGCCGACTACCAGCTCATCGTCAATCCCGCCTACAACGCCGACCGCGGACCGGTGTCGGTATTCTCGGGGCGGCTGCACGGGGAGTTCTAGCTGCGGCTCGCGCCGGGAAGAAACAAGGTTTCGCCGGCGGGCTTACCTCTCCCCAGCGGGGAGAGGTCGGATTGCTTTGGCGCGCAATTGCGCGCCTGAGCAATCCGGGTGAGGGGCCGCAGCATTCGGTGAGCGTGTAAGCCCTCACCCGAATCGCATCTTCGATGCGATCCGACCTCTCCCTACGGGAGAGGTGTTCTTGTCCTCAGCTCGCATCGAGCCAGTCCACTGCGCTCGCTACGCCGCGCGGATCGCGTCCAGGAATTTTCCGACCTCGGTCTTGAGACGGCTGCTCTCGCCGGACAGCGATTTGGCCGACGCCAGCACGTTGGAAGAGGCCGCCCCCGTCTGGCTCGCGCCGCGCTGGACGTCGACGATGCTGGCGGAGACCTGCTGGGTGCCGCGCGCGGCCTGCTGCACGTTGCGGGAAATCTCCCGTGTCGCTGCGCCCTGCTCCTCGACCGCCGAGGCGATGGCGGACGCGATCTCGGACATGCGGGTGATGGTGTCGCCGATCGCCTTGATGGCGCCGACGGAGTCCTCCGTCGCGGTCTGGATGCCCGTGATCTGCTGGCTGATCTCGCCGGTGGCCTTGGCGGTCTGCTCGGCCAGCGCCTTGACCTCGGAGGCGACGACGGCGAAGCCGCGTCCGGCCTCGCCGGCACGCGCCGCCTCGATCGTGGCATTCAGCGCCAGTAGATTGGTCTGGCCCGCGATCTGGCTGATGAGCTCGACGACGTCGCCGATCCGCCCCGCAGCCCGGGCGAGCTCGCCGACATGATCGTTGGTCCGGGCCGCCTGCTGCACCGCCTCGCCGGCAATGCGTGCGGAATCCTGCACCTGCCGGCTGATCTCGTCGACCGACGACGCCATCTCCTCGGCTGCGGCGGCAACGGTCTGCACATTGGTGGAGGCCTGCTCGGACGCCGCCGCGACGGTTGCGGTAACCTTTTCCGATTGATCGGCCGTGCTCGTCAGCGTGCCCGCCGATATTTCCAGCTCGGACGAGGCCGACGACACCGTGTTGATCACATCGCCGATCATGGCCTCGAACTCGCGCGCGACCTGGTCCATGCGCTGACTGCGCTTCAGCTTCGCCTCAGCTTCGACCGCGGCGGCCTCGTCGGCGGCCTTCTTGGCGAGCAGCGAATCCTTGAACAATTGGAGCGAGCCCGAAACCTGGCCGATCTCGTCGTTGCGGCCCGTCGCCGGAATCTCCACCGCGTGCTGTCCGGCGGCGAGCGATCCGATCACGTCGGCAATCCGGCCGAGCGGCGTCACCACGCGCCTGCGCAGCATCATCGTCACGCCACCGAGCGTGCCGAGCAGCGCCAGCACCGCAACGCCCGCGAGCGCGAGCATCGCGAGCGCGCCGTCGCGCGCGGCCGAGGCGCGCTCCGCGGCTTCCGCCAGCGCCGCATCGCGCACGCCGTAGAACATCTGGATCGCCGGCACGATCACCTTCGCCAGGTCGTCGGCGGTCGCGCCGTATTTGCCGTCACTCCGGGCCGCGGGAAGCTCCTTGTCCACGGCAACCGCGGCTTGCCCGAAATAGGAGTCCGTTGCCGCCTTGTGCGCGGCGGCGATGCGGGCGGGATTGCCGAGCTGTTCGAGACCCGCCTCGATGCGCTCGCGATCGGCCTCCACGCGTCCCTGCATGCGGTCCATCAGCGACAGCTCGGCTGCGGTGAGCGGGCGGCGTGCGGACAGCGCCGGTGACAGCGTGGCCGCGCGGCTGCCGGCCGAAACGCGCAGATCCTGCGCCGTTCGTGCCAGGCTCAACAGCGCCGCAAGCGAGGAATCGGCATTGATGATCTTCGCCTCGAGCCGGTTCATGACCGGTTCGATGTGGCCGATGACATCGGCAACACCGGGCAGGAAGCCCTTTATCGCGGCGCTGTCGCGCGCCGCAAGCGGGACGCCCATCGCGCGATCGGCAGCAACAGTGATCTCCTTCAGCCGCCGTGCGGCGCGGTCGAGATTCTCCGCGATCGCGCCGCCATCATCCAGCATCATGACGGCGCGCCGTGCGGCCTCGAAGCCCGCCTCGGCAGTTTTCGAAGCCTTGGTGGCTGCCTCGAGCTGGGCCTGCGTTGCCGCGCCTTCCTGGAAGATCGGTCCGATATAAGGCGCGCGAAGGCTGGCGACGTGCTGGCTGGCCATCAGCGTCGCGCCGAAAGCATCGACGGTCTTGATCGCATCGGAGCGGTTCGTGAAGATGCGCGTCTGGGGGATCAGCACCTCGGCGCCGAGGATGACCGCAAATACCGTCACCGTCAGCATCGACAGCGCGAAAAGTTTCCCGATCCGCATCTGGGGTCCCCCGAATAGATTTCTGCAATGTCGAAAACCTAAGCCGGGGCCACTAAGGGCTCGTTAAGCAACGCTCCGTAGTTCCGCGGAGGATCAGGTCGTCGCAGAGAGCCTCGAAGCGCGGTGACGCGGGGTTCCCGGATCGAGAATGCGCAGATTTGCCAGCACTTCCTCACTGAATACCTATATCAATGGTCTGCGCCCCATCCGGCCACACTGGCTTACCTCCGGAACATCAATGCTCTCCCTGGAACTCGTCATCGTCGTCGTCCTGATCGTGATCAACGGCCTGCTCTCGATGTCCGAGCTGGCCGTGGTCTCGTCGCGTCCGGCGCGGCTGTCGCTGCTCGCGGCCAAGGGCGTGCGCGGTGCCGAGCGGGCGCTGACGCTGGCAGCCGATCCCGGCAAATTCCTCTCGACGGTGCAGATCGGCATCACGCTGGTTGGGGTGCTCTCCGGCGCGTTCTCCGGCGCGACGCTCGGACAGCGGCTGACGCAATGGCTGCTCGAGCTCGGCCTGTCCTCCGGCGTTGCCGACATCGTCGGCGTCGGCATCGTGGTCACGCTCATCACCTACGCCACCCTGATCGTCGGCGAGCTGGTGCCGAAGCAGGTCGCGCTGCGCGACCCCGAAAGCATCGCGGTCAGGGTTGCCCCGGCCATGCACGTGCTCGCGAAAGTCTCGCTACCGCTGGTCTTCCTGCTCGACGTTTCCGGCAAGCTGATCCTCACTTTGCTCGGCCGCGGCGGCAAGTCCGAGGAGAAGGTCTCGGAGGACGAGATCCATCATCTCGTCAGCGAGGCCGAGAGCGCGGGCGTGCTCGAGCCCGGCGAGAAGGAGATGATCGCCGGCGTGATGCGGCTCGGCGACCGGCCGGTCGGCGCGGTCATGACGCCGCGCACCGAAGTCGATGAGATCGACCTGAACGACGATCCGGCCGCCATCCACGAGATCATCGCGAGCAGCCCGCACTCGCGCTTTCCCGTTTCCGATGGCGATCGCGACAAGCCGATCGGCGTGCTCCAGGCCAAGGACCTGCTGGTCGCCTATATGAACGAGCGCAATCCCGATTTGCGCGCGCTGGTGCGCGAGGCGCCTGGCATTCCGGCGTCCGCGGACGCGCGCGACGTGCTGACCATCCTGAAAGCCGCTCCGGTTCACGTCGGACTGGTCTACGACGAATATGGCGGCTTCGAAGGCATGGTGACCGCCGCCGACATCCTCGAATCCATCGTCGGCGCCTTTCATTCGGAGGAAGGACCGCCGGAGCCGGCCTTTATCAGGCGCGCCGACGATTCGCTCCTGATCGCCGGCTGGATGCCGGTCGACGAGTTCGGCGAGCTGCTCGGCGTCGAGCTGCCGCCGCACCGCTACAACACGGTGGCGGGCCTCGTGCTGCAACAATTCAGCGCGCTGCCTAACGTTGGCGACGCCTTCGACTTCGGCGGCTGGCATATCGAGGTGGTCGATCTCGACGGGCGAAGGATCGACAAGATCCTGGCGAGCCGGTTGAGCGAGGTCGAGACGGGCTAACTTGCGCGAAGGCGCGAGTACGCGCGCTGTTGTGGCGCATGCTGGCGCTCCAAATCTCTGCTCGTCGTCCCGGACAAGCGTGCCTCAAGCGCGCGCCGATCCGGGATCCATACTCCCGGAAGGCCGTTTGGCGAAGACTTGCCGCGCGGTCCTGTTACCAACCGCCATCGATAGATCACGCGGTATGGGTACCGGATCGGCGCTCCGCTTCGCTGCGCTTGTCCGGGACGACAGCGGAATTTTTGGGCGCGAACTTGTCTAGACGCACCCCTACCCGAACCTCACGCCGATCCGCTTCTCCTTGCGCCAGACCACGGTGCAGGACCGACGGGTTCCGTCGGCCTGGAGGAACAGGGTGAAATGCTCGGGAATGCCGACCGGGCTGGTGACGTCGAGCGCCGCGCCGGCGTCGGACAGGTTGCGGACGGTGCAATCGATGGCGCCGCCACCGAACTCAATCGTTCCGGCCTTCAGCACGCGATGCCTCGCCTTGTCGCGCCGTTCATTCATGGGCACAACCTACATCCAAAGTTGAACCAAACGTTAAATGCCAGCTTCGCTCACGGCGTACATTCGCCCGGGCCGGCGATGGCGCCGCGCCCTTCGGCAACGCCGTTACGGCGCCGGCTGGAACGTCTCCGCCTGCGCCATCCGCCAGGCGTCGCGGAAGCGCGGATCGTCGGTGCCGTCCAGCAGCTCGCCCGGACGCAGCGCCGGATAGAGCTGCGCGAAGGTTTGGACCTTGGTCGTGGACGTGCGCTGGCTGAAATGGATCGGGCGCAGCTGCTGCGGATGATCCAGGCCTGCCGCAGCGATCAGCTCGGTCAGCGAATGCAGCGTCGCGTGGTGATAATTGTGCACGCGGTCGATCTTGAGCGGCACGTAGAGCGCACGCGCGCGCGTCGGATCCTGCGTCGCCACCCCGGTCGGGCAGCGGTCGGTGTGGCAGCTCAGCGACTGGATGCAGCCGAGCGAGAACATGAAGCCGCGCGCCGAGTTGCAATAATCGGCGCCGATCGCCATCGCCCGCGCCATGTCGAAGGCGGTGGCGATCTTGCCCGACGCGCCGATCTTGATGCGGTCGCGCGCATTGATACCGACCAGCGCGTTGTGGACGAAGTTGACGCCCTCGCGCATCGGCATGCCCAGATGATCCATGAACTCCAGCGGCGCCGCACCTGTGCCGCCTTCATTGCCGTCGACGACGATGAAGTCGGGATAGATGCCGGTCTGAAGCATCGCCTTGCAGATCGCCAGGAATTCCCAGGGATGTCCGATGCAGAGCTTGAAGCCGGCCGGCTTGCCGCCGGACAGGCGCCGCATCTCGGCGATGAACTGCATCATGCCGATGGGGGTCGAGAAGGCGCCGTGCGAGGCCGGCGAGATGCAATCCTCGCCCATCGCGACGCCGCGAATCTTCGAGATCTCCTCCGAGACCTTGGCGGCTGGCAGCACGCCGCCATGGCCGGGCTTGGCACCCTGGCTGATCTTGAGCTCGACCATCTTGATCTGGTCGTCGCCGGCGACGCGTGCGAACGCCTCCGGATCGAAGCTGCCGTCGAGATGGCGGCAGCCGAAATAGCCGGAGCCGATCTCCCAGATGATGTCGCCGCCCATCTCGCGGTGATAGGGGCTGACGCCGCCTTCGCCGGTGTCGTGCGCGAAGCCGCCCTTCTTGGCCCCGGCGTTCAGCGCGCGCACCGCATTCGGGCTGAGCGCGCCGAAGCTCATCGCGGAAATGTTGAACACCGAGGCCGAATAGGGCTTCTTGCAGTCGGGGCCGCCGATGGTGATACGAAACTTCTCCTGGGCATGCGTCTTCGGCGACACCGAGTGGTGCATCCACTCATAGCCCTCCCGGTAGACGTCCTCCTGGGTGCCGAACGGACGTTTGTCGAGCTCCATCTTGGCGCGCTGATAGACCACCGCGCGGGTGTCGCGCGAGAACGGCATGCCGTCCTTCTCGCTCTCGAAGAAGTATTGCCGCATCTCCGGGCGGATCTCTTCGAGCAGGAAGCGGATATGCGCCGAAATCGGATAGTTGCGCAGCACCGCGTGGCTCTTCTGCAAGAGATCGCGGACGCCGAGCAGGGTCAGCGCGCCGAAGATCAGGATCGGAATCAGCAGGATGTCGAAGATCTTGTGGTCGGTGATGCCGATACCGATCAAGAGCGCGGTAACGACCGCGCAGATCGTCAGGACGATGAAGCGCGGCGAGAAGGGCAGCAGAAGGGTTTCAACGATCCCCTCTTCCGCCAGCGGCAGACGTTTCGGGGATGCATGCGTCTTGTTGTCGTCAGCCACGATTCCGATCCTCTCGCCAGCATGAGGCGGTACGATACGCCCTCGCCTGTCATACGGATATGACGCAGCCCTTGTTTCAGGCTAGCGAATTCGGCCGCGGCAGATCAATCCGCCGAGAGGTTGGGTTGCTGCGACGCAGCAGAGGGGGTGGGACTGGGAGGGGCCGCAGTGGCCACGAAACTGAGCTGTCGTCCCGGGCAAGCATAGCGCAGCCCCGGGATTCATATCCGCGGAAGGGATGTTGGGCGAAGCCGGTGATAACCAGCCTTCGCAAAACTGCTCCCTGCGGGTCTTGCGTCCCGGATCGGCGCGCGCTTTCGGCGCGCTTGTCCGGGACGAGGAGTGAGTGAGGTGAAGCCATCCCGCAAAAGCGAGAGGGCGGCAATCAGCGCTCGACGAACGCCTTCTCGATCACGAAATGGCCGGGCCTGTTGCCGGACCCTTCGATGAAGTCGCGGCTCTCGAACATCACCTTCAGCTCTTCCAGCATCGCCGGGCTGCCGCACATCATGATGCGGTCGGTTGCGATGTCGAGGGGCGATTGTCCGATGTCGTTGAAGATCTGCTCGGAGTTGATCAGGTCGGTGATGCGACCGCGGTTCTTGAACGGCTCGCGGGTCACGGTCGGATAGTACACCAGCTTGTCTGCGAGCAATTCGCCGAACAGCTCGTCCTCGCGCAGGGTCGCGACGAGCTTCTCGCCGTAAGCGAGCTCGGAGACCTGACGGCAGCCATGCACCAGCACGATCGACTCGAACTGATCGTAGACCTCGGGGTCCTTAATCAGGCTCGCAAATGGTGCGAGGCCCGTTCCGGTCGAGAGCAGCATCAGCCGCTTGCCGGGAAGCAAATTGTCGGGGATCAGCGTGCCGGTCGCCTTGCGGCCGACCAGGATGGTGTCGCCTTCCTTGATCTTCTGCAGACGCGAGGTCAGCGGGCCGTCCTGAACCTTGATGGAGAAGAATTCGAGCTCTTCTTCGTGGTTGGCGCTCGCCATGCTGTAGGCGCGCAGCAGCGGGCGGCCGTCGACCTCGAGGCCGATCATGGCGAACTGGCCGTTCTGGAACCGGAAGCCGGTATCGCGCGTGGCGCGGAAGCTGAACAGCGTGTCGGTCCAGTGCTGAACGGAAAGAACCTTCTCTCGGTAAAACGCGCTCATGATTTTCGATATTCCGAATAATTGCGGTTTTCGGGCAAAAGCATTGCCCGGCCCCTGAAAGCGGGGCGGACACCATTGCCATGGCGGAGGATTTCGCGTGTGTGATCTACGCCATTGAGACCAATAATCAACCTCGTTCCGGATGCAATTGATGCTGGTCAAACCGGCATTTGCGGCAGAACTGGTCACATCATTAATGAATCTGCTGCCTGGCCTGCAGGGAGGGCAATTTCTTTCCCCTCCCGGGCTCGGATGCAGCACTTAATTTCCGTCGCGCTCGCGAGAATTTCATTAAGAATAGCTCTGATTTCCGCACGGGATTGACGCCGCTGTCCGCATTTTTACGGCTCTCCGCGACGGAACGACGACAGACAGGACAAACCATTTGGCAAGCGACGAGCGAATCTTCGTTCAGGCGATCCGGCACTATTGCGCAGACCGCGGCATCACGGTCGATGTCCACGCCGGCGGCTGGCTGATCGCGATGCGCCGGGGCGAGATGCGCCGTTTCGCTTTCGGCTACGACATCGGCCTCAACAGCGCCATCGCGCACCGCCTCGCCAACGACAAATCGGCCACGGCCGAGGCGCTGACGCTGGAAGGGGTGCCCTGTGTTCCCCATCACCTCTTCCTCAATCCGAAGCTGGGCAGGAACGTGGTCGGCGCGAACTGGCGTGGGGCGATGCTGGACCTGCTGCGTGACAATCCGCAAGGCGTGGTGGTCAAGCCGAACGAGGGAACATCGGGACGCTCGGTGTTCAAGGTCACGACGGAAGCGGAACTGGACCACGCCGCCGGCGAGGTGTTTTCGATGAGCGCCGGGCTCGTGATCTCGCCCTATGTCGCGATCGACGACGAGGTCCGCGTGGTGCTGCTCGGTGACGTTCCGCGCGTCGTCTACAGCAAGCAGCGCGGCTCGGATTGGCGGCACAATCTCGATGCCGGCGCAAGGCCGCTGCTGCTGGAGGACGGCGACATCCGCACAGCCTGCGTGAAGCTCGCGATCGAGGCCGCGCGCGCCATCGGCATCATCTTTGCATCGATCGACGTCGTGCGCGTCGACGGCGCCTGGCGCGTGCTCGAGATCAATTCCGGCGTGATGATGGAGGCGCTGGGCAAGCTGCATCCGGACCTGGTGCAGGCGACCTATGACGCGGCGCTGGACCGGGTGTTCGGGGGAGAAGAGCAATAACCGCGTAAGGAGGTCCCCACCCTCCCCTGGAGGGCAGGGCTATCGCATATGGAGTGAACGATGCGGCGGCATCGGCACTGGGCTCCCTCTCCCGCTTGCGGGGGAGGGCTGGGGTGGGGGTGCCCCCGCGTCGAGATTGCTAGAGATTGAGGAGGATGTCCCTGGGTGGCGAGAGCCCTCACCCGCCGCGCTCTGCGAGCGCGTCGGCCTCTCCCGCAAGCGGGAGAGGCCGAGCAAGTCCGCAGACCGTCCTCGTGAAGTCCATATGTGATGTCGCGTGCGGCCATCCTTCGAGACGCCCGCCGTTGGCGGGCCCTCAGGATGAGGACCGAGTGCGTTTCGCTGGTTTCGACGGGCTCCGATGCCGCTTAGCCTCATCCTGAGGAGACCGCGAAGCGGTCGTCTCGAAGGACGAGGCGCGCGCTCAGCTCGTTCAAAGAGCCACATGCGATTCCCCTTTCCCCTCCAGGGGAGGGTAAGAGAAGCGGCTCAATTATTCGCGCTCGCCGAATCATCCATCGCCTTGAACGCCTCTTCCAGCTGCAGCGAGATCGGCACGTTCAGGCGCTCGCCGGTGGGAAGGCGTGCGGTGAACCATTTGTTGTAGAGCGGCACGAGGTCGCGGTTGGAGCCGAGCTTGCGGAAGGCGCGCTCGACCACGGCGGAGAGCTGCGGCTCGCCCTTGCGGAACATGATGCCGTAGGGATCGTAGGACAGATAGTCCCCGACCACGCGAAAATATTCCTGCGCCTTGTGGCGCGCGATCAGGCCATAGAGCAGGATGTCGTCGGTTGCGAATGCATCGGCCTTGCCATCGTTCACCATCCGGAACGACTGCTCGTGATCCGGCGCGGTCACGATGTTGAGGCCGAGCGAGAGCTTCTTGTCGACGGCGTGCATCGCCTGCTCGTTCGTCGTGCCCTTGGTCACCACCACGGTCCGGCCCTTCAGGTCCGCGACACCGGAAATTGCCGCTCCCTTCGGCACCATCAGCTTGGTGCCGGCGACGAACATCAGCGGCGAGAAGGCGACGCGCTTGCCGCGCTCGGCATTGGCGGTGGTCGAGCCGCATTCCAGGTCGATCTTGTTCTGGAGCACGGCGTCGATGCGGTCGTCCGAGGTGACCTTGACGTAGTCGATCCTGAGATTGGGATCGTCGACCTCGACGCCGATCTCCTCGACGATGGCCTCGCAGAGCTCGAGGCTGTAGCCGATCGGACGGCCCGATTGATCGAGGAAGGAGAAAGGCGGCGAGCTTTCGCGATAGCCGAGCCGCACGGTGTGCGCCTTCTTGATGGCGGACAGCGTCGGGCTGAGCCCTTCACCGCCGGCCTGCGCGAGCACCGAGGTCGTGAACAACGAGGTCGCGAGCAAGGAGGCCGCGAGCAACGAGGCCGCGAACCACACGCGGCCCGAGGTCAGCGACCTCGCTGGGATCTGGCCCATGGCTCGCTCCTACCCATGGCCGGCCATCGCTGGCACCTCGCCCGGCACCATGTCGTCGGGCACGACGTCGGCAGGTCCGAGCGCATGCTCGGGCCCGAGCTCGCCCTCCCATTTGGCCACGACCGAGGTCGCCAGCGTGTTGCCGATCACGTTGGTGGCGCTGCGGCCCATGTCGAGGAAAGTGTCGATGCCCATGATCATCAACAGGCCCGCCTCCGGGATGTTGAACTGCGCCAAGGTCGAGGCGATCACGACGAGGGAGGCACGCGGCACGCCGGCGACGCCCTTGGAGGTGATCATCAGCGTCGCCAGCATCGCGAGCTGGGTGCCGAGCGGCATGTCGATGTGATAGCTCTGCGCGATGAAGATGCTCGCGAAGGTGCAGTACATCATCGTGCCGTCGAGGTTGAAGGAATAGCCCAGCGGCAGCACGAAGCTCGAGATCCGTGACGAGGCGCCGAAGCGGTTCAGCCCCTCCAGCGTCTTCGGATAGGCCGCCTCCGAACTCGCAGTCGAGAACGCGATCATCAA
Organism: Bradyrhizobium centrosematis; assembly: GCF_045571495.1. Lineage (NCBI taxonomy): Bacteria > Pseudomonadati > Pseudomonadota > Alphaproteobacteria > Hyphomicrobiales > Nitrobacteraceae > Bradyrhizobium > Bradyrhizobium centrosematis. The sequence continues at coordinate 676,479 of NZ_CP120703.1, read as the reverse complement.
GGGTTCGCGGATCAGCTTCAGGAGATGGCTGTAGCGCGGCCCGATCACGATGAAGCCGACGATAACCAGAATGGCCCACAGGATCATCAGCGAGAGATAGAAGCCGCCCATGAAGACGACGAGCTTCCAGAGCACGGCGAGGCCGTTCTTGGCGACGGTGGCGGTGATCGCAGCCCACACCGCGAGCGGTGCGAACAGCATCACGTAGCTCGTCACCTTCAGCATGATGTGGCCGACGTCGTCGATCATCGCGAGGATCGACTTGGAACGCTCCGGCATCGCGCCCATCGCCACCGAGAAGAACACGGCGAAGATCACGATCTGCAGGATCTCGTTCTGCGCCATCGCGTCCGCGATCGAGGTCGGGATCAGATGGGTCAGGAATTTCTCGATCGAGAAGGCCGAGACGGGCAGGCCGGTCGATTGCCCCGCCGCGGGCAGAGTGCCCGGGAAGTTCGCGCCAGGCTGCAGCAGATTGACCATGATCAGGCCGAGCAGCAGCGAGATGAAAGACGCGCTGACGAACCAGCCCATGGTCTTGGCGAAGATGCGGCCGAGCTTGGCGCCGGAGCCCATATGGGCGATGCCGCCGACCAGCGTCGCGAACACCAGGGGCGCGATGATCATCTTGATCAGGCGCAGGAACATCATGGCGATCAGGTTGATGGCGGAGGCCCACTCGGCGCGCGTATCGGGCAGGAAGTTGTAGATCGCCGATCCCATGACGATGCCGAGCACCATCGCTGCCAGAATGTATTGCGTGAACCTGTTCGACATCGCTTACTCCCACGTACACCGGCGCTTCATGATGTCGCAGATATCAAAGCGACGCAACACGCTTTGCGTGTGGTCGCGTTGACTGGATGTTCCCTTGTGAAATGCAACGCCGCGATCTAGCCTTCATGCAGCGCACAACACATGCGGCCTGCCCGTTTTGTTTGCGGCGGCTGCATCAATAATCGTCAAGACAATCAAGGAGGGAATGCCATGAGCGGCAGCATCAATCGCCAAATCCTGCTGGTCGAGAAGCCCAGCGGCAAGCTCGGCCCCGAGCATTTCAAGATGGTGGACGGCACAATGCCGGAACCGAAGGACGGCGAGGCCCTGCTGCGCGTGCGGTACATTTCACTGGATGCCGCCAACCGCGCCTGGATGCACGGCGCGACCTATCGCTCCGCGGTGGAGGCCAACAGCGTGATGGCCGGCGGCGCCATCGCCGAGGTCGTCAGCTCGAAGGCGCCTGAACTCGCTCCCGGCGACATCGTGTTCGGCGACACCGGCTGGCAGGAATATGCGGCGGTGGCCGCAAAGCATCTCACCAAGATGCCGAGGCTCGAGCCGATGACGCATCTGCTCAGCGTGTTCGGCATCGCCGGCCTCACCGCCTATTTCGGCCTGCTCGAGATCGGCAAGCCCAGGGAGGGCGAGACCGTCGTGGTCTCCGCGGCTGCAGGCTCGGTCGGCTCGATCGTCGGGCAGATCGCGAAGATCAAAGGGTGCCGGGTGGTCGGCATTGCCGGCGGCGCGGACAAGTGCAACTGGCTGACCTCCGAGCTCGGCTTCGATGCCGCGGTGGACTACAAGGACGGCGCGCTGTTCAAGGCGCTGCGCGCCGCAGCTCCCAAAGGCATCGACGTCTATTTCGACAATGTCGGCGGCGATATTCTCGAAGCCTGCCTGCCGCAGATGAACAATTACGGCCGCATCGCCTGCTGCGGCGCGATCTCGCAGTATGATAGCGCGCCTGCCGCGCACGGCCCGCGCGGCGTGCCTGGCCTGATCGTGGTGAAGCGGCTGGTCATGCAGGGCTTCATCGTGATGGACTACATGAAGGAGAGCCAGCGCGCGCTCGCCGATCTCCAGGCATGGGTCAAATCCGGCAGGCTGAAGGTGCAGGAAGACATCATCGACGGCCTCGCCAACACGCCGAAGGCGCTGATCGGATTGCTCGCCGGCGAGAACCGCGGCAAGCGCATGGTCAGGCTCTGACGACGTACGTCAAGATTGCGCCGGCAATATTGACTTGCGGTCGACGCGGAAGCGGCCAAAGATGCCGCTCCGCGAGCTGCCGCTCGCGACGATTATTTGCATCACTTTTGATAAAGCGTCGGCGTTACCGACAGGGCAGGAATTGATTCAGATGTTCAACACGTTGAAACACGCCTCAGCGCGCAGCGCATTGCTCGCCGCAGCGCTCTTCGCAACTGCAACAGGCGCCTTCGCGCAAGCGCCCACGGAGGCCCAGAAGAGCGCCGTCCGGTCCGCGTGCCGCTCGGACTTCATGGCGCATTGCGCGAGCGTGACACCCGGCGGCACGGAAGCGTTTCAATGCCTCGCCAAGAACATGTCGAGCCTGTCGTCAGGGTGCCAGGCCGCGGTTCGCGCGCTCGAGCCGGCGACGGCGCCGAAGACCGAAGCCGCGCCCGCCGCTCCGAAGACCGAAGCTGCCCCCAAAGCTGAGCCGGCGCCGGCACCTCCCGCGCCGAAGGCTGAATCCGCTCCCGCTGCGAAGCCGGCCGCCGCACCGGCGCCGAAGGCTGCTGCGCCCAAGCAGCCAAGCAGCACGCAACTTGCTGCAATCAAGAGCGCGTGCCGCGGCGACTATCCCAAGGTCTGCGCCGGCGTGCCGCCGGGCGGCGCGCCCGCGCTCGAATGCCTGGAGAAAAACAAGGCCAAGGTCTCGCCCGCCTGCGAGAAGGCCGTGAGCGCCGCAAGCGGTGGCGGCGCACCGGCCGCAGCGCCGGCTGCAGGGGCCGCTCCTGCGGCGGCAGCACCCGCAGCCGCGCCGGCCGCGATCGTGCTGCGACCCTTACGGCCGCGCGAAGAGCTGTTCATCGTCCGCTCGGCCTGCAGCGCGGACATCCGCACGCTCTGCGCCGGGGTCGCGCCCGGCGGCGGCCGCATCATCCAATGCATCTCCAGCAACGCCGCCTCGCTGTCGCCGGCCTGCAAGGACGTGCTCGCCCCGTTCGCCGCGCGGTAGATTTGCAAATCGACATTTGGCGTGCGAGCGAATTTTCGCGCGCCTGCTCCGACAAACCTTTGCAGATATCGATTTTGATCACGACTAGCCGGGAGGACACCATGCGTACATTGCTACTCGTTGCTTCTGCACTCCTTGCCTTCGGAGCGACCATGACCGTCGCGGCCACTGATGCCAATGCGGTGGTGTGCGCCCGCGGGGTCTATCGCGCCGGCTGCGCCGGGCCGAACGCGGCGGTCGTGGTTCGCAAGCCGGTTCCGGTCGTCCGCTGCACCAGGGTGCTGGTGAACGGGGTCTACGTGAAGCGCTGCGTCTGACGCGCGAATAGCCAAGCCGGCGCGGTTTGGCTATGTTTCGGACCTGACGGGTTCGGAACGCGCGCAAAACGCGGGTCCGAGGATGCGTTTCGGCGCGCCTTCGCTTGGCCGATAATTCTGCTGGCGCCGGGCACCGGAGCACATTAGTCTACCCCTAGATAGTAAGTATACTGTCAATTAGGGAGGCAGACGTTGCGGATCGCCGTGATTGGCGGGGGGCCCGGAGGGCTCTATTTCGCCTATCTCTGGAAGAAGCGTCACCCCGAGGATCAGGTCGACCTGTTCGAGCAGAACCCGGCCGACGCGACCTGGGGCTTTGGCGTCGTGTTCTCCGACCAGGCGCTGGAATTCCTGCGGGCTGACGACCCCGAGACGGTCGATGCCATCGCGCCGCATATGGAGAGCTGGGAGAACATCACGCTCAACCTCCACGGCGACAGTGTCGCCATCGACGGCGTCGGCTTCTCCTCGATCGGGCGGCTGGAACTGCTGAGATTCCTGCAGCAGCGCGCAATCGACGCCGGCGTCACGCCGCGGTTCGACACGCAGATCCAGACAATCGACCAGCTCAACGGCCACGATTTGATCGTCGCCGCCGACGGGCTCAACTCGCTGGTGCGCCGCGCCTATGAGGGCGATTTCGGCACCTCGCTGTCCTACTCCTCCAACAAGTTCGTCTGGTACGGCACCTCGAAGCGCTTCGACACGCTGTCGCAGACCTTCGTGAAGACCGACCGCGGCGCCTTCAACGCACATCACTACCGCTACTCGCCGACCATGAGCACCTTCCTGGTCGAATGCGACCACGCGACATGGCAGGCCTATGGCTTCGCCTACAAGGACGTCGAGCAGTCCAAGGGCGTCTGCGAGGAGGTGTTCGCCGACACGCTCGGTGGCCGCTCGCTGGTCTCCAACAAATCGGTCTGGCGCAATTTCCCCTGGGTCTGGAACGAGCACTGGTCGTTCAAGAACATGGTGCTGCTCGGCGACGCGCTGCATTCGGCGCATTTCTCGATCGGCTCGGGCACACGGCTGGCCATCGAGGATGCGATTGCGCTGGTCAAGGCGCTGGAATCGGATGCGCATCTTGCGACTGCCCTGCACCGCTACCAGGCCGCGCGAAAACCGGTGGTGCAGAAGCTCGTCAATGCCGCGCGCACCTCGGCGTTCTGGTACGAGCACTTTGCCGAGCACATGAAACTCGACCTGATGGACTTCGCCTACAGCTACATCACCCGCTCCGGCCGCATCGACGATGCACGCCTGCGCCACATGTCGCCGGCCTTCATGGCCCGCTACGAGGCCGCCAAGAACGGTAAAGACACTGGCGGGGATGCCAGCGACGAGGCGACGGCATGAGCAACGAAATTCGCGACCAGGTGCCCCCCGACAGCGCAGGAGCCCGCGAGATCGGCTTCGCCGTTCCTGACATCTACAACGCCAGCCGCCTCCTGTTCGACAACCTCGGCAAGAGCCGCGGAGACAAGCTCGCGCTGATCGGCCCGGCGGGCACGCGCACCTACGCGGAGCTCTGCGCGGAAGCCTGCCGCTGGGGCAATGGCTTCGCCTCGCTCGGCCTGAAGCGCGGCGATCGCGTGCTGCTGTTCCTCGACGACACGCCCGCTTACCCGGCCGCGTTTTTCGGCGCGGTGCGCGCCGGTTTCGTGCCGCTTCTGATCAACACGCTGACGCCGCCGGACCTCCTGCAATTCTATCTCGCCGATTCCGGCGCGAGTGTTGCGGTGGCGGATGCCGAATTCTGCGCGCGCTTCAATGCGGAGGCCTGCAAGGATACCGGCCTGCGCACGCTGATCACCGTCAACGGCGCGGCGGGCGATCACGCCGCGCCGCGCGCGATCGCGGCGGAAAGCTGGCTGGCGCAATTCTCCACCGAGCTGGCCGAAGCGGACACGCATCGCAACGAGATGGCGTTCTGGATGTATTCGTCCGGCTCGACAGGCCGGCCCAAGGGCATCGTGCACCTTCAGCACGACATGGCCTATAGCGATCTCGCCTTCGCGCGGAACATCCTGAAGCTGACGCCCGACGACATCTGCTTCTCGGTGCCGAAGATTTTCTTCGCCTATGGCTTTGGCAATTCCATCACCTTCCCGTTCTCGGCGGGAGCTGCAACGCTGCTGCTGCCGGGCCAGCCGAAACCCGCCGCGATCTTCTCGGCGATCGAGCGCTACAGGCCGACGCTGTTCTTCGGCCTGCCCACGCTCTACACGGCACTGACCAAGGCCGAGGGTGCAGAGAACACGAATTTCTCATCGCTGCGCATGTCGCTCTCCGCAGCCGAAGTGCTGTCGGCGGAGGTCTTCAACGGCTGGAAGACACTGACCGGCCTCGAGATCGTCGAGGGCCTCGGCTCGACCGAGGTGCTGCACATCTATCTCTCCAACCGGCCCGAGCAGAAGAAGCTCGGCGCCGCCGGCCTGCGCGTGCCCGGCTACGAGATCGCGCTGCGCGACAAGGACGGCCGCGACGTGGGCGACAACGAGGAAGGCATCTTGTGGGTGCGCGGCGATTCCAACACGCCGCTGTACTGGAACCGGCCGGACAAATCCGCCGAGACGATCCGCGACGAGGGGTGGATCTACACCGGCGACCGCTTCGTGAGGGATGCCGACGGCTTCCATTTCTTCCGCGGCCGCGCCGATGATCTCATTAAGATCTCGGGCCAGTGGGTCTATCCGCTCGAGGTCGAGCTGTGCCTCGCCGACCATCCTGACATTCGCGAATGTGCGGTGTTCGCCGCCGAGCTGCCGGACCGCCGCATGACGCTGAAGGCGGTGGTGGTGATGAACAACCGCACCGCCGACCAACGTGACGCGACGCGGCGATTGCAGGATTACGTCAAGGGCAGGCTGCTGCCCTACAAATATCCGCGCGAGGTGATTTTCATCGACGAGCTGCCGAAGACGGGCACGGGGAAGATCGATCGGCAGGCGCTTCTGAGGATGTAGACACTGGCGCCGCCAAATTCTCGCTGTCGTCCCTGCGAACGCAGGGACCCATACGCCGCAGCAGGAGTTGTTGTGCGAGCTCGTCATTGCCTGTCCCTCGCCAAATTACTGCTGCGGAGTATGGGTCCCGGATCTGCGCTACGCTTGTCCGGGACGACGGCGTGTGTGGAGCGCGATCATCGCCGCACCCCCCTCACCCGCCCTTGCCCAGATGCTCCAGCGCATCTTCGGCCCGCAGCGGCACCCGTGAGGCCTCGTTGTTGAGGTCCACGAGCTGTGACAACAGCCCCATCAGCGTCTTGCGATCGGCGGGCTTGAGCGGCTCCAGCATCCGGACCTGGGCACGCTCCACGGCGGGGATGATCTCGCGCAGGATCGCAGCGCCCGACTTGGTCAGATAGAGCAGCTTGATGCGCTTGTCCTCGGGCGCGGGCTTGCGCTCGATATAGGCCTTGGCCTGCAGCCGCTCGATCACGCTGCCGAGCGTGGAGCGGTCGAACGCGATCACCGCCGACAGCCGTGTGGCGTCGATGCCGGGATGGGTGTGGATCGCAATCAGCGCAGCATATTGCACCGGGGTGAGGTCGAACGCCTTGCACTCCTCCATGAAGATCGAGACCGCGATCTGCTGCATGCGCCGGAACAGATAGCCCGGCGCGGCATAGACAGCGTCGATCGTGATCGGAGCGGGCGACCTACTCGGCATCGGGCTGCTTCTCTGGTGCGGCTTCAGTGAAGGCCGGCAGCGCCTTGGCTGCGGCTTCCGCCTTTAGCAGGCGCGGATAGGCGGAGACGTCGACGCCGAAGCGGCGCGCATTGGCGAGCTGCGGCACGAGGCAGAGATCGGCCAGCGTCGGCGCATTGCCGAAGCAGAACGGACCCGGTTCGTCCTTGATCAGCGTCTCGCAGGCCGACAGTCCTTCGCGGTTGACCCAGGCGGCCCAATCCTGGACCTTGTCCTCGGGCAGGCCGAGCTCGCGCAGCCGCGCCAGCACTTTCAGGTTCTGCACCGGATGGGTGTCGCAGGCGATCGCCAGCGCAAACGCGCGCACCTTGGCGCGCTGCAACGGGTCCTTCGGCAGCAGCGGCGGATTGGGGTGCGTCTCATCCAGCCATTCGATGATCGCGACCGATTGGGTCAGCACCGCACCGGCATCGTTCTCCAGCGCCGGAACGAGGCCTTGCGGGTTGATGGCGAGATAAGCGGGCGCACATTGCTCGCCCTTGCGCAAATGATGCGGCAGATGCGCGGCCTTCAGGCCCTTCAGATTCAGCGCGATCCGCACCCGATAGGCGGCGCTGGAGCGGAAATAGCCGTGCAGCTTCATTCAGACCTCCCATTTGTCATTCCGGGGCGATGCGTGAGCATCGAACCCGGAATCTCGAGGTTCCGGGTTGACGCTTCGCGTGCCCCGGAACGACACCTTAGACGTTTGCTCGTCACATTGACGCTACCTAGATCCTCAGTATACTGTCAATCAACAAACGAACGGGAGCGCACCATGGAAGCCGTGACCAAGACGCCGGAACGCGAGGCGTTCTACCGGAAGATCGACGGCGAAAATCTCACCGCGCTGTGGACGGTGATGAGCGACCTGATCACGCCGGAGCCGAAAAGCGCGTGCCGGCCGCACCTGTGGAAATTCGACGTCATCCGCGACTACATGACGGAGGCCGGCAAGCTCATCACCGCCAAGGAGGCCGAGCGGCGGGTGCTGGTGCTGGAGAATCCCGGTCTGCGCGGCCAGTCCAAGATCACGACCTCGCTCTATGCCGGCGTGCAGATGGTGGTACCCGGCGACGTGGCGCCCGCACATCGCCACAGCCAGTCGGCACTGCGCTTCGTGCTCGAGGGCAAGGGCGCCCACACCGCCGTGGACGGCGAGCGTACCGCGATGGAGCCGGGCGACTTCATCATCACGCCGTCGATGACCTGGCACGACCATTCGAATGAGACCGACCAGCCGATGTTCTGGCTCGACGGCCTCGACATCCCGCTGGTGCAGTTCTTCGACTGCTCTTTTGCGGAGGGATCGAAGGAAGACCAGCAGAAAATCACCAAGCCAGCCGGCGACAGCTTTGCGCGCTACGGCCACAACCTCCTGCCCGTCGACGTGAAGCGGAGCTCGAAGACCTCGCCGATCTTCAGCTATCCCTATGTCTACACCCGCGAAGCGCTGGAGAAAGCCAGGACGGGCCAGGAATGGGACGCCTGCCACGGCCTCAAGCTGAAGTTCAGCAACCCCGAGACCGGCGATTTCGCGATGCCGACCATCGGCACTTTCATCCAGCTGCTGCCCAAAGGCTTCAAGACCGCGCGCTATCGTTCGACCGATGCCACCGTGTTCTGCCCGATCGAAGGCCGCGGCCGCAGCCGGATCGGCGACACTGTGTTCGAATGGGGGCCGCGCGATCTGTTCGTGGTGCCGAGCTGGCACTGGGTCACGCACGAGGCGGATGAGGATGCCGTGCTGTTCAGCTTCTCGGACCGTCCGGTGCAGCAGAAGCTGGATCTGTTTCGCGAGGATCGCGGCAACGCGTGACGGTCTGGTGCTAGCCACGTCGTCATTGCGAGGAGCCCTTGCGACGAAGCAATCCAGACCGCCTCCATGGAAGGATTCTGGATTGCTTCGCTGCGCTCGCAATGACGGAGTACCTAGCGCCAGTGCAGCAGCCGCGTCTCCAGCCAGCCGATCACCTTGCCGACGGCAAGCCCGAATACCGACAGGATCACCACGCCCGCGAGCAGTTGATCCGTCTGCATCAGATTGCCGGCCTGGAGCACGAAGGCGCCGATGCCGTATTGGGCGCCGATCATCTCGGCGCTGACAACGAGGAGCAGCGCGACGGACGCCGTGATACGGAAGCCGGCGAGGATGGCAGGCAGCGCGCCCGGCCAGATCACCTTGCGCACGATGGTCGCAAAGGGAACGTTGAAGCTCTGCGCCATGCGGATCAAGTTGCGCGGCACGGCGTCGACGCCGCTATAGACCGAGATCGCGGTCGAGAAGAACACGCCCAAAGCAATGGTCGCGATCTTCGGCTCTTCGCCGATGCCGAGCCAGAGGATCAGGAGCGGCAGCAGCGCGATCTTCGGGATCGGGAACAGCGCCGAGATGAAGGTGATGCCGACGCTGCGCGCGAGCCGCGACAGGCCGATGGCAAAGCCGACGGCGACGCCGGCTGCGGTCCCGAGCAGCCAGCCGACGCCGATGCGCAGCAGCGAGGCCGAGAGATGCTGCCAGAGTGCGCCGGAGATCGCGAGCTGATAGATCGCGCGGACGATTGCAGACGGCGTCGGCAGAAACAGCGCATTGACGAGGCCGGCACCGCCCGCCGCCTGCCAGATCGCGATGACGAGGGCGAGCGCGATCCAGCCGCCGTACCGGCTCGAGGCAGGCACGAAGCCGGCACCACGGAAGCGGACGCGCCGCGTCGCTTCATCTTTCGGGGTTACGTCGCTCGCCGCGCGGTCAAGCATGCTGGACCTCGCGCTCGGCATCGATCGCCTCGTTGCGGATCAGCGACCAGATCTGGTTCTGCAGCGCCAGCAGCTTTTCGCGCGCAACCGCTTCGCCGCGCGCCGCGCGCGTCATCGGCACGGCGACGACCTCGCGGATACGGCCGGGACGCCGCGACAGCACCACGATGCGGTCGGCGAGCCGCGCGGCCTCTTCGAGATTATGGGTGACATAGACCGCGCCCATGCCGCCATCGGCGAGCAGACGGACAAAATCCTCCATCAGCAGCTCGCGGGTCTGCGAATCCAGCGCCGAGAGCGGCTCGTCCATCAGCAGCATGGCGGGCTTGACCGCGAGCGCGCGCGAGATGCCGACGCGCTGGCGCATGCCGCCGGAGAGCTGCTTGGGATAGGTCTTGCGAAAATCGGTCAGCCCGGTGCGGCGCAGGGCGTCGTCGACCAGCGCGCGGCGCTGCGTCGCCGAGAGCTGGGTGTGCAGCAGCGGGAATTCGACGTTCTCCTCGACCGTCGCCCAGGGCAGCAGCGCAAAATCCTGGAACACGAAGGTGAGCGGATTGAGACTGTCGGCCGGCGGCGCTCCGCGCAGCTCGGGCGCGCCGGAGGTCGGCTGCAGGAGGCCGCCGAGGATCGACAGCAGCGTGCTCTTGCCACAGCCGGACGGCCCGACGATCGCCACCACCTCGCCGGCGCCGACGGTGAAGGAAACGTCGTCGAGCACGGCGAGATCGCCGAAGTTGTGGGAGATGTGGTTGGCGATCAGGTCCATGAGGCACCTTTGCTTGCTCCGTCATTCCGGGGCGGCTCGAAGAGCCGAACCCGGAACCTCGAGATTCCGGGTCTGGTCCTTCGGACCATCCCGGAATGACAGCGACGATCAATCCGCCTTCACATAGTCCTTGGCGATGATCGCATTCGCGTCAAAGCCCTTGTCGGCAAAGCCCTGCTCCTGCAGCCATTTGATCTGGTTGTCGACGTTCTTCACATCTAACTTGCCGTCTGGATCGATATAGGCGCAGTTGCCGACCACCTGTTCGACCGGCAGGTTGGTGTACTTCGCGATGATCTCCAGCAGCGGTTTTGTCTTCTCATTGATGGGCGCAACGCCGTCCTTCATGGAAGCCAGGATCACGTCGTGATATTCGCGGTCGGCCTTGGCCAAGGCACCGAGCAGCTTCGTCACCAGCGCCTTGTTGGTCAGCGTCTTCGGCGATGCGAACACCGCACCCAGCTGCCACGGCGTCTCGTCGCCGACCCAGCCTAGGAATTTAGCGCCGCCCTCGTCCATCAGCTTTCGCGCGGTCGAGATCGGCAGCAACGCCGCATCGACGGTCTCGCCCTTCAGCGCGGCCGCCGCATTCGACAGTGACTGCAGGGGCACGATCTTTACGTCCGCGAGCTTGAAGCCGTATTTGTCGGCGAGCAGGCCGAGCGAATAGTGAAAGCTCGATCCGACCTGGGTCATCGCCACGCGCTTGCCGGCGAGGTCCTTCGGCGTCTTCAGCCCGGCGGCATAGGCATTGTTGCTGGCGAAATAGCCGATCAGGGGATAGCCGGCCTTTTCGCGGCTCATGCCGCCAATCACCTTCAGCGTCCCTTTGCCGGCAAGATTGTAGAGGCCGGCGGTGAAGGCGGTGACGCCGAAATCGACGTCGCCCGACGTGGTCGCGACCGCGATCGGCTGCGCCGCATCGAAGAATTTCAGCTCGACGTCGAGGCCGGCCTCGCGAAAATAGCCCTTGTCCTGCGCGATGAAGACCGGCGCAGAGGACGACAGGCGAAGCACGCCGATCTTGGCCTTCAGCGCATCCTCGGCCCGGGCTGCACCCAGCGCCATGATCGCCAAGAGGCCGGCGGCCGCGAGCCGCGCTATCCCGATCATCCCGTTTCCTCCGTTGTGAGTCTCTTGGTCGTTCTGTCAGCAGTCCGTCACAGGCCCTCGGGCACCGGCTGGTCCCGTCCGATGAAGGCGCCCTGTTGTTTCAACGTTTCCTGCAATTTTTCAACGGGGATGTCACGCGGGATCCTGTTTCCGGCAAGCGCCAGCGCGGCCGCGGAACCGGCAGCCTCGCCCATCACGAAACAGGCACCGGAGACCCGCGCCGCCGACTGGCCGTCATGGGTCATCGAGGCACAGCGGCCGGCGACCAGCAGATTGTCGACGCCTTCGGGCACCAGCATCCGGTAAGGCAGCTCATTATAGCCGCGCGATTCCGGGATCGGCGGGAAGGTGAAGACGACATCACCGGGCACATGGGCCTCGATCGGCCAGCCATTGACGCCGATAGAATCCTCGAACGAGGCGCAGCCGAGCACGTCCTCGCCGCTGAGCTGGTAGCCGCCTTTGATGCGACGGGTTTCCCGGATGCCGAGCTGCGGCGGCAGATCGACGATGTACGACTTCTCGAACCCTGGCACAGTGCTGCGCAAAAACTCGTAGGCGGCGAGCGCCTGCTTACGGCCCTCGATCTCGCCGCGGGTGAGATCGTCGGGCTCGACGCCATTGATGGCGTGGCCGTCCTCGCGCGCCACTTGCGTGAAGTTCACCCGCCATTCGATGCCGGACTTCTGCGGCCGCACGATCGCGCTTTTCCGTGGAAATTTGTGCGTGCCGGCCGCGATGGCCTGTTCCATCAATTGCGGGATGGTGCGCCAGGCATCGCCCGCCCTCGCGGGATCGATTCCGTTGAGGCGGAGCATCATCGAAGGGTAAAGCGGATGGCCATGCGCGTCGCCGATCTCGAACGGCGCACCGGCCCAGACCGCGAGGTCGCCGTCGCCGGAGCAGTCGATGAAGATCTCCGCGCGCACCGCCTGCCGGCCGGCCTTGGTCTCGACCAGCAGCGCGTCGATGCGGCTATCTTCGCTCATCACGACGCCGGCGCCGAGCGCGTGGAACAGCATGCGCACCTTGTGGCTGGCGAGCAGCTCGTCGGCCGCGATCTTGTAGGCCGCGGTGTCATAGGCCTGGGCGAACACCTTGCCGAGGATCAGATGCGGCGTGTTAAGACCGCCCAGATGATCGATCCGCGCCAGCAGCTCCGACGCCATGCCCTGCACCAGCCGCCGGTGCTCGCCGTGGACGTTGCCGTGCAGACCGCAGAAATTGGTGACGCCAGCCGCCGTCCCCATGCCGCCGAGGAAGCCGTAGCGCTCGATCAGCAGCGTGCTCCGCCCGGCGCGCGCAGCGGAGGCCGCAGCGACGATGCCGGCCGGCCCGCCGCCGAGCACGACGACTTCGTATTCGCCATAGAGCGGCAGCTTTCGTGCCGGTTCTTCGATCGTCGTGGCCCGCATGGCGCGTCCCTTCCAGGATTCTCATGAATGGAATCACGCATTAGCCGGCAGACACAATCGTCGCAAGATCGCGGTTGCTCACCGTCCGTGAACCTGAGACAACCGCGATCATGGATTCGAACGCTGTCAGATATTCCTTCGTCGCCCTGCTCGCCCTTACGATCTCGGCTACCTCCGCCTCGGCTCTGGAGCAAAACTGCCGCTTGATCCAGGCCAAGCCTGAGCGGGAAACCTGCTACAAGCAGCAGGAGGTTGAGCTGGCGGCCAAGCGCAAACCGGCGCCAACCACTCAAGATAGCAACACGCTCGACACGCTCCGCCAGATGCGGCAGGAGGACGATGCCGTCTATCGCAGCATCAACAACATCTGCCGCGGCTGCTGACGATCAATCTTTTCCGCCGCCCCAATTCGCCGCCCGCTTCTCTGCGAACGAGGCCAGCCCTTCCGCAGCCTCGGCGCTCTGGCGCTTGAGCGAGTGCAGCTGCACGAGGCGGGTGTAGGCGGCATCGTCGACCGCCATGCCGCCGAACGAGCTTTCCAGCGCGAGGCGCTTGGTTTCGGCCATCGCTTCAGGGCCATTGGCGAGCAGCTGCTCGACCACCTTGGCGCCTGCGGCCTCGAGGTCGGCGAGCGGCACCACTTCGTGGACGAGACCGATGCGGCGGGCGTCCTCGGCGCCGAAGCGTTCGCCGGTCAGCGCATAGCGGCGGACTTGCCGTACACTAATGGCATCGCAGAGCTGCGGGATGATGATCGCGGCGGTCAGGCCCCAGCGCACCTCGGTGATCGAAAATAGCGCATTGTCGGCGGCAATGACGACGTCGCAGGCCGCGATGACGCCGGTGCCGCCGCCGAAGCAGCCGCCCTGCACCAGTGCGACGGTCGGGATCGGCAGCGTGTTGAGCCGCTGCACCGCTTCGAAGGTCGCCCGCGAGGCCGTCTCGTTCGCTTCGGCCGATTGCGGCCGCACGCCGTTGATCCATTTGAGATCGGCGCCAGCCTGGAAATGCTTGCCGTTGCCCTTGAGCACGACGACGCGCAAGGTCGGCTTTTTCGCCAGATCATCCATGGCCGCGAGCACGCCGGCGATCAACGCGCCATCATAGGCGTTGTTGACCTCCGGCCGGTTCAACGTGACGGTCGCAATCCCGCGTTCATCGAGGCTCCATAGGACGGGGTTGGCAGTCATCGGTGATCCTCCGGTCATTTGCTTGGCACGCACTATGGCCGAGGCGGCGCATCCCGATCCATATCTTTCCAGCGTGGGGCGGTCGCGCCCATCGCATGGCGGCTTGTGTCATGCTGCCGCCCGGTGGCACCAAGGGACAGGACGGAATCATCATGCGCATCTGCATTTTCGGCGCGGGCGCCGTCGGCAGCCACATCGCGGTGCGGCTGGCCCGCGCCGGCCATGACGTATCATGCGTGATGCGGGGTGCGCATCTGGAGGCGGCGCGCGCAGGCGGTCTCAAGCTGCGGGTCGCCGATTCCGAGGTCAGCGCCAAGGTGAACGCATCGGGCGATCCGGCGCAGATCGGCCCGCAGGATGTCGTGATCTCGACGCTGAAGGCGACCGCGCTGCCCGGGCTGGTGTCCAGCATCAAGCCGCTGCTCAAGGACGATACCGCCATCGTGTTCGCCCAGAACGGCATTCCCTGGTGGTACGGGATCGGCCTGCCGCCGCGGCACCCGACACCGCCGGACATTTCCTTCCTCGATCCCGGCGGGCGCCTGCGTGCCTGCATCCCGAAGGAGCGGATCATCGGCGGCGTGATCTTCTCCTCCAACGAGGTGATCGCGCCCGGCGTGGTGCAGAACCTCACCCCGGACCGCAACCGCCTCCTGATCGGCGAATGCGACGACCGCAATTGCGAGCGCATTACCCGGCTGCGCGGGATCTTCAACGATGCGCGGTTGGAATCGCCCCCCGTGGCCGAGATCCGCGAGGCGATCTGGTCAAAGCTGCTGACCAACATGTCGCTGTCCGTGCTGTGCCTGCTCACCGGCCAGACCGCGCGCGGCGTGCGTGACGATCCAGCTTTCACTGAGGTCATTCCGCGCATGCTGAACGAGGCCAATGACATCGCCCAGCACTTCATTCCCGAGGTCAAGCGCGTCACGCGCAGCGGCCCCGCCCCCAACCACAAGCCGTCGCTGCTGCAGGACTACGAGCTCGGCCGCGCCATGGAGATCGACGTACTGGTGAAGGCGCCCGCCGCCTTCGCGCGCGCCGCCGGCTTGTCAACGCCGACGCTCGATCTGATCGCCGCGCTGGCGATCCAGAAGGCGCGCGACAAGGGGCTGTATTCGGCGTGAGCTTCAGGCGATTCCGTCGATCCAGGCGGTGAGCGCGTCCAGCACCTCCGTGAGCGCCTCGTCATTGGTCCGGCCGGACTTCTTCAGCACCGCGAAGGAGTGATCGCCGCCTTCGACCTGATGGAGTGTCGCCTTCGGGCCGAGCTTCTCGACGACGGGCTTGAGATAGCTCAGATCGGCAAGCCCATCGCGGGTGCCTTGCAGGAACAGCATGGGGACCGTGATACCGGCGAGGTGCTCGGCGCGCTCGGACGACGGCTTCTTGTCCGCATGCAGGGGAAAGCCGAGGAAGGCGAGACCTCTTACGCCTGGCAGCGGAGATTTCGACTGCGCCTGCGAGGTCATGCGCCCGCCGAACGACTTTCCGCCCGCCACGAGCTTGAGACCGGGGCAGAGCCGCGCCGCCTTCGCGACCGCCGCGCGGATGGCGGCGTGCGCGACGGCGGGCTGGTCGGGGCGTCCCTTCTTCTCTTCCATGTAGGGAAAATTGAAGCGGAACGTCGCGATGCCGCGATCGCCGAGGCCCGCCGCGACCTTCTCCATGAACGCATGCCGCATGTCCGCGCCGGCGCCGTGCGCCAGTACGTAGCAGGCGCGCGCATCGGCCGGCTGCGTCAGGATCGCGGAGACCGCGCCAATGCGCTCGATGTCGAGCTTGAGCTCCCGCCCCTGGGCCAAGATTGGATGTTCCCGATGAGTCCCGCAAGAGATACTCGCGCGGCCGCGATCTGGAAACACCAATCTTCACGCGTCCTCGGCGCATGGCGTAATGCGCGGAAGCCCTCAGCTGACCCGCCGTTCCCGACCTTCCCAGAACGGTCGGCGCAGCTCGCGCTTCAGCACCTTGCCGGCGCCGGACAAAGGCAGCGGCGCCTCGGTGATCTCGATGCTGCGAGGACATTTGTAGCCGGCAATCAACGTCTTCGTGAACTCGATCAGTTCGTCGGCCGATATCTCTACGCCGCTGCGTTTGACCACGACGGCATGGACCTGCTCTCCCCATCGCTCATTGGGAATTCCGATGACCGCGCATTGCAGCACCGACGGATGCTGCGCCAGCGCGTTCTCGACCTCGACCGAGTATACGTTCTCGCCGCCGGAGATGATCATGTCCTTCACGCGGTCGACGACATAGATGAACCCATCATCGTCCATGTAGCCGCCGTCGCCCGTATGCATCCAGCCGTCGACGACGGCGCGCGCCGTCTCCTCCGGCCGCTCCCAATAGCCCATCATCACGGTGTCGCCGCGCACCACGATTTCGCCGACAGCGCCCGTCGGGGCGGGTTGATCGTCTTCGTCGACGATCCGCACCTCGCAACCGAGCGTGGCGCGGCCGGCACCGCGATGACGTCCCTTCCTGCGCCCCTCCCCGACATGCTCGTTCGCATGCAGCAGCGTCGCGATCGGCGACAATTCGGTCATGCCGTAGGCTTGGGTGAAACGCACATGCGGCAGTGCGCGCGCAGCGCGATCGAGCACTGCCTCGCTGATCGGCGAGGCCCCGTAGATGATGTGCTGAAGCGAAGACAGGTCGTAATTGCCGATCGCGGGATGATCGACCAGCATCTGGATCATCGTGGGCACCAGCAGCACGTCGGTAACCCGCTCGTTCTGCATCGCGGCCATCACGCCTTCGGGTGTGAAGCCCTGAACGATCACGTTCGAGCCGCCGGAGAGCAGCAGCGAATACATCGCAGCACCGTTGGCGAGGTGAAACATCGGCGCCGCATGCAGATACGTCGTGCTTGCCGGAAACAGCCCTTCGCCGAGCGCGTTGAGCGCATTGGCCATCAGGTTCTGGTGGCTGAGCATCACGCCCTTGGAACGTCCGGTGGTGCCGCCGGTGTAGAAGATGCCGGCGAGATCCTCGCCCTTGCGCATGGCATCCGCCACCGGAGCACTGCCGGTGATCAGATCCTCATAGCTCTCCATTCCGGCCGGCACCTCGCCGTCGTCGGCATAGATCAGCTTCAGCCCCGGAATGGCGCCCGCGAGCTGCGCACCAACGTGCGCAAAGGCCTTGTCGACCAGCAGAATCGAGGCGCGGCAGTCGCGCAGCGCATCCTCGTTCTCAAGGGCGCTCCAGCGGATATTGAGCGGCACGATCACGCCGCCCGCCCAGCCGGTCGCGAGATAAAGCTCGAGGTAGCGATCCGAGTTGAAGGACAGCACAGCGACGCGATCGCCGTTCTTGATCCCGCGCGCGCGCAGGCCGCCGGCCAGCCTCGCGACGCGTCCGCCGAGCTCGCCCCAGCTGCGGCGCCGCTGGCCATAGACGGTGGCGGGCCCGTTCGGGTTGATCTGCAGCGCGCGCCGCAGTCCGTGCGTGATATTCATCGCGTTCCTCCTCCTGTGCGCTTCTTCCCTGCTGTCTTGCGCCCTGAATTGCGCCGTTGCGGCGCCCTTGGCGTCTTCTTTGTCATCTGCTGCCGGCTCTCGGTCGCGAGGCCTTCCGTCAGCCGAACCGTGAACTCGTCGGCGATTTCGCTCGGAGAGAGCTCGCCGTCGCGT
This sequence comes from Bradyrhizobium centrosematis, assembly GCF_045571495.1. NCBI lineage: Bacteria > Pseudomonadati > Pseudomonadota > Alphaproteobacteria > Hyphomicrobiales > Nitrobacteraceae > Bradyrhizobium > Bradyrhizobium centrosematis. The sequence goes on along the minus strand of NZ_CP120703.1, from coordinate 658,604 downwards.
TGATACCAATGGCCGATCCAGTTGAGCGCGCCCGCGATCGCGAAGGCTGCAAGCTTGGGATCGCATGGCTTGATCGAGCCGTCGGCCGTGCCTGCGGCGATGTAGCGCCGAAAGGTGGTGTCGATGCGCTTCTTGGCGGCACGCGCGACGGCGGCGTTCCGCTCGGTCAGGTCGCGCAGATCGAAACGCACCAGGCTTGCGCCGAAATCGGTCGCCATCAGCGCCGCATAGGCGTGCACCAGCTTGCGCAGCTTGGCGAGACCCGAACCGCCGCCGGCGTTGATCTCCGTGATGACGGTGTCGACGAGCTCGGCGCCCATCGACCAGCACTCGAACAGGATCTCGTCCTTGCCGCGGAAATAATTGTACAGCGCGGGCTTGGTGATGTTCAGCCGCTCGGCGACCTCGTTCAGCGTCACGCGATGATAACCCTGCTCCAGGAACAGCTGCACGGCGGCACGAAGCACCGCCTCGCGCTTTTCGTCGCGGGCGCGGCGGCGACTCTCGAACGGCAGCCAGGGCGAAGACGACGGCAATGAGGGCGGAGCGGGCGGCGCTGAATCCATGCTCGGTCGGTTGACTCTCGTGGGCATCGACCGATATGTTACCCATGGGTAAGAAAAAGTCCAACGGGTAATTTATTTGGAGGAAAGCGATGTCTGAGGTCGTCCTCGCAGGGGTCGGCATGATCCCCTTCGCCAAGCCGGGAGCCAGCGCGCCCTATCACGAGATGGGGACGGAGGCGATCAAGCTGGCGCTCGCCGATGCGGGCCTCGGCTACGACAAGGTGCAGCAGGCCTATGCCGGATACGTCTACGGCGATTCCACCTGCGGGCAGCGCGCGCTGTACCATGTCGGGATGACCGGCATTCCCATCGTCAACGTCAACAACAATTGCTCGACCGGCTCCACCGCCCTGTTCATGGCGCGGCAGATGATCGCGAGCGGCGCGCTGGATTGCGTGCTGGCGGTCGGCTTCGAGCAAATGAAGCCCGGCGCGCTCGGCAGCGTCTATACCGATCGGCCGAGCGCATTCGAGGAATTCGACGCGGCTGCGGACCAGCTGATCGACGCTCCCGGCATTCCGCTGGCGCTGCGCTATTTCGGTGGCGCCGGGCTGAGCCACATGAAGAAATACGGCACCCCGCTCGACGCCTTCGCCAAGGTGCGCGCCAAGGCGAGCCGCCATGCCAAGAACAATCCGCTTGCACTCTTCCGCAAGGAAGTCACGGCGGACGACGTCATGAACGACCAGGTGATCTGGCCGGGCGTGATGACGCGCCTGATGGCGTGCCCGCCGACCTGCGGCGGCGCAGCTGCGGTGCTGGTCTCCGAGCGGTTTGCCGACAAGCATGGCATCGGCAAAGAGGTGCGCATTGCGGCGCAGGCCATGACCACCGACACGCCGTCGACCTTCAAGGCCGGGGACATGATGCAGCTGGTCGGCTACGACATGGCAAAAGAAGCGGCAAGCCGGGTCTATGAAAGCGCCGGCATCGGGCCGGACGACCTCGACGTGGTCGAGCTGCACGACTGCTTCGCTCACAACGAGCTGATCACCTACGAGGCGCTGGGCCTCTGCGGCGAAGGGGAAGCCGGCAAGTTCATCAATGACGGCGACAACACCTATGGCGGCCGGATCGTGACCAATCCGTCCGGCGGATTGCTGTCGAAGGGACACCCGCTCGGCGCCACCGGACTTGCGCAGTGCTACGAGCTGACACGGCAGTTGCGCGGCACGGCCGGCGCCACGCAGGTCGAAGGTGCCCAGGTCGCGCTCCAGCACAATCTCGGCCTCGGCGGCGCCTGCGTCGTCACGCTCTACAAGCGGCACTGACATTCATGGTCGATCAGTCAGCCGTAGGGCGCAGCTTCACGCCCGTTACCGCGCGCGTGGAGCCTGGCCGTCTCCGCTACTTCCTCAATACGCTGGGTGAGCAGAACCCGGTCTATCGTGACGCAGACGCCGCGCGTGCGGCCGGGTTCGCCGGCATGCCGGTGCCGCCGACCTATTTGTTTTGCCTGGAGATGATGGACGTCGACGAGCCCTTCGAGATGTTCACCGCGCTCGGCATCGACCTTCCCCGCGTGCTGCATGGCGAGCAGAGCTTCGAATATCACGCGCCGGTTCTGGTCGGCGATACCCTGACGTTCCGGCCGCGTGTGACCAGCGTGACGGACAAGAAGGGCGGTGCCATGACGCTGATCGGCATCCGATGCGAAGTAACCAACCAGGACGGCGTGCATGTCGCCGATACCGCGCGCACCATCGTCGTCCGTAACGAGGTGGCGTCGTGACGGCACCCGGAGACATCAAGGCCGGCGATCGTATCGTCCACAAGGTCTTTCCGCCGATCACCCGCCACACGCTCGCGCTCTATTGCGGCGCATCGGGCGATCACAATCCGATCCACGTCGATATCGACTTTGCCAAGGCGGCCGGATTTCCGGACGTGTTCGCGCACGGCATGCTGGCGATGGCCTGTCTCGGGCAGGCGCTGACGGATGCGGTGCCGCCGTCGAAGCTCCGCAGCTTTGCGACCCGGTTCGTCTCGATAACTCAGCTCGGCGCCAAGCTCATTTGCGAAGGCACGGTGACCGAGCTCTTCGCCGAGGATGGCGAGAATCGCGCAAGGCTCGCGCTCACCACCAGGGACGATCGCGGCGAGGTCAAGCTCGAAGGCAGCGCCGTCGTCGCGCTGTGACAGCAAGAGGACACATGCAAATGGCAAAGCTACAAGGAAAGGTCGCGCTCGTCACCGGCTCGGGCCGTGGCATCGGGCGCGCAATCGCACTCAAGCTCGCGCGCGAAGGCGCCAGGGTCGTCGTCAACGATCTCGATGCCGAGCCCGGCAATGCCGTGGTCGCGGAGATCAAGGCGCTCGGTGGCGACGCCGTTGCCGTGAACGGCAGCGTCTCGGAGGCGGGTTTCGCCGACCGCTTCGTCGGCGCCGCGCTGGACAGTTTCGGTGGGCTCGACATCGTCGTCAACAATGCCGGCTACACCTGGGACTCCACCATCCAGAAGATGACGGATGAGCAGTTTCAGGCCATGCTCGATGTCCATCTGGTCGCCCCGTTCCGCATCCTGCGTGCGGCCGCCGAGCCGATCCGCGTCTTCGCCAGGAAGGAAGCCGAGGAGGGCCGCGAGGTGTTCCGCAAGGTCGTGAACATCTCCTCGATCGCGGGCCTCTACGGCAATGCCGGGCAGGCGAGTTATTCCTCGGCCAAGGCGTCGCTGATCGGACTGACGCGGACCATGTGCAAGGAGTGGGGCCGTTACAAGGTCAACGTCAATTGCGTCGCCTTCGGTCTCATCAACACCCGCCTGACCCAGCCGATCGAGGCCCAGCAGAAGACCATCGACGTCGCTGGCCGCGACATCAAGGTGGGCGTGCAGCCGCACATGCTTGAGGCGATGTCGCGGATGATCCCGCTCGGCCGCGGCGGCACACCGGAAGAAGCGGCTGACGCCGTCTATCTGTTCTGCAGCCCGGAATCCAATTATATCAGCGGCCAGGTGGTCGTCGCCGGCGGCGGCCTGATTGTCTGAGAGCGAGGCCCTGATGCAATACCGTTCCTCCTGGATGACCGAAGAGCTCGACGTCTTCCGCGACCAGTTCCGGAAATATCTCGCCAAGGACCTGGCGCCGCATGCCGAGAAATGGCGTGCGCAGAAGATGGTCGACCGCTTCGCCTGGCGCGGTCTCGGCGAAATGGGCGCCCTGCTCGCAAGCGTGCCTGAGGAATATGGCGGTCTGGGCGCGACCTTCGCCTATGACGCGGCGGTGCTCGACGATCTTGAAAGCACGGTGCCTGAGCTGACCACCGGCGTCTCCGTGCACAGCGCCATCGTCGCGCATTACATCCTCAACTACGGCTCGGAGGAGCAGAAGAAGCGCTGGCTGCCGAAGATGGCCTCGGGCGAGATGGTCGGCGCCATCGCCATGACCGAGCCCGGCACCGGCTCGGACCTGCAGGCCGTCAAGACCACGGCGAAGAAGCAGGGCAATTCCTACGTCATCAACGGCCAGAAGACCTTCATCACCAACGGCCAGGCCGCGGATCTCGTCATCGTCGTCGCACGCACCGGCGAAGCGGGCGCCAAGGGCATTTCGCTGATCGTGGTCGAGACCGCGGGCGCGGACGGCTACAAGCGCGGACGCAACCTCGACAAGATTGGCCTGCACGCCTCCGACACGTCGGAGCTGTTCTTCGATAATGTGCAGGTGCCGCCGGAAAACCTGCTCGGCAAGGAGGAAGGCCAGGGCTTCGTCCAGCTGATGCAGCAATTGCCGCAGGAGCGGCTTGCGCTCGCGGTCGGCGCCGTGGCCGCGATGGAGCGGGCGGTCAAGCTCACCGCCGACTACACCAAGGAGCGGAAGGCGTTCGGCAAGCCGCTGCTGGATTTCCAGAACACCGCCTTCAAGCTCGCCGAGCGCAAGACCGAGGCGATGATCGCACGCGTCTTCGTCGACTGGTGCATCGAGCGCCTGATCGCCAAGGACCTCGACACCGTGACGGCGTCTATGGCGAAATATTGGTGTTCGGAGAAGCAGGTCGAGACCGCCGACGAATGCCTGCAGCTATTCGGCGGCTACGGCTACATGCAGGAATATCCGATCTCGCGCATCTTCATCGATTCCCGCATCCAGAAGATCTATGGCGGCACCAACGAGATCATGAAGCTCTTGATCGCCAGATCCTTATAGATCAGGTCGCTGTAGGAGGCGCGCTCACTTCGGATGCCACCAGCGGCCGCCGATGACGACGCCTTCGGACACGATCTTGCGATCGCCGATCAGGTGTTCGCCGACCACGTCCTCGTAGTCGAACTGGCCGCGGCTGACCGAGATCAGCGTGGCGTCGCCGACGCTGCCGGGCTTGAGGCTGCCGAGCTCGGGGCGGCGCAGCGCCATCGCCGCGTTCACCGTCGAGGCCGCGACCACGTCGGACAGCTCCATGCCCATGCACAGGAACTTCGACATGGTCGTGACTTGGTCGAAGGCGGGGCCGTCGATGCAGAGCTGGTGGATGTCGGAGGAGATCGTGTCGGGATAGAAGCCGTTGGCGAGCATCGCGCGCGCGGTCTTGAAGGCGAACGAGCCTTTGCCGTGGCCGATGTCGAACAGCACGCCGCGCTCGCGCGCATCCAGCACCGCCTTCTTCACCGTGCCTTGTGCAGTCGCCGGCGTGTTCGGGAAGGGGCGGAACGCATGGGTCAGCACGTCGCCGGGACGCAGACGTGCCAGTACCTCCTCATAGCTCGGCGGCGGATGGTCGATATGCGCCATCAGGGGCATGCCGACCTCGTTGGCGACCTCGAGCGCGATGTCGAGCGGCACGGCCCCCGAGGTGCCTGAGGAGTGCAGGCCGACACGCACCTTTATGCCGACGATGAGATCACGGTTGGCATCGGCCACCTTCGCGGCCTCGATCGGATTCATCAGCCGCAGCTCCTCGCTCTCGCCGACCATGATCCGGTGCGAGAAGCCGAAGATGCCGGCATGCGAGACGTGCAGATAAGCGAGGATGCGGACCTGGCTCGGCTCGATCACATGCTTGCGGAAACCGGCGAAATTGCCGGGGCCGGCGCTGCCGGTGTCGACCGCCGTGGTGACGCCGGACAGACGGCAGAACTCCTCGGCGTCGATGCCGAGCGAGGTGCCGCCCCAATAGACATGGGTGTGCAGATCGATCAATCCCGGCGTCACGATGTATTTCGAAACGTCTCGCACCTCCGTGCCCGGGTCCGCCTTGAGCGCGCTGCCGACCGCCGCCACCTTGCCGCCGGCAAAGGCGACGTCGGTCACGGCATCGAGCTTCTGCGAGGGGTCGATCACGCGGCCCCCGCGCAGGATCAGATCAAAAGGCATCATGGTCTCCGGGATTTGGTCAGGGAGGCGGCTGAAGTCCGCCAAGGAAGGAGCCTGCTTCTAGCAAGTTTTGCGCCGGGAGCTTGTCGTGCAGGCGCGACGGTGGTGCGAGGCTGGCGATCCCGGGAAGACTCGAACTTCCGACCTACGGTTTAGGAAACCGTCGCTCTATCCGGCTGAGCTACGGGACCGCGGAACCCGCGTCTGGCGGGTTGCCTGGGGTGTACATATCAAAGCGGCGCCGCGACCGGAAGCCCTCGCCCGAACCAACGTGCAAGGATCTCCGGCCCTAGGCCCTGATATTGTTGTCCTTCACCACCTTGCCCCAGGTGGCGACCTGCTTGTCGAAGAAGGTCTTGAAGGCGGCACCGTCCTGGAGCAGCAGCGTCATGTGCTGCGTCTCCTTCAATTGGGCGGCGGTCGCAGGCTCGCTCAGGATCTCCCTGGACGCCGCCGCGAAGGCGGCGACGATTTCGGGCGGCGTCCCTGCGGGCGCGAAGATGCCCCACCAGGCCAGCGTCTCGAAATCGGGGAAGCCTGCTTCGATCGCGGTCTGCGTGTCCGGCAGCGCCGGCAGCCGCTCGCGGCCGAGCTGCAGGATCGGACGCAGCATGTTGGTGCCGAGTTGGGCGGCGACCAGCGCCGCCGATCCCGCGATGAGATCGACATGGCCGCCGAGCACGTCGTTCATGGCCGGGCCGCCACCGCGATAGGGCACATGCACGATCTCGACGCCGGCCTTGCTGCCGAGCACGGTCATGGCGAGATGGCCGAGCGTGCCGATGCCGACCGAGGCGTATTTCACCGCACCCGGGGTCGCCTTGCAGGCCGCCACCACGTCGGCGAAGCTCTTGTAGGGACGGCCGGCCCCGGCCGCGATCACATAGGGCGCGGTGCCGATCAACAGCACCGGCATCAGCTCGCGCTCGACATCGACCGGCGGCTTGTCGAGGATCGACGGGATCACCGCATGGGAATCGAAGGTAACCAGGAACGTCGAGCCGTCTGCCGGGCTCTTGGCGACCTGCGCTGCGCCGAGCGCGCCAGCGGCGCCCGACTTGTTCTCGACCACGACGATGCGACCAAGCTTTGTCTGCAGGCTGCTCTGCAGCAGCCGGGCCATCGCGTCGGTCGAGCCACCCGGCGGAAACGGCACCACCAGCGTGATCTTGCCGGCCTGCGCCATCGCCGGCGCCATTGCGAGAATAGCCGGTGCGGCCAGGAGCGCGCGTCGTGTGATCGTCATGGTCCCCTCCCTCTTGATACTTGCGCTCTTGCTTTTGTTCTTGAGCGCTTCAGGTCGTCCCGAAACCGGACCCCGCTTTCTTGTATTCTGGACGCGGCGGGCTGAAGATGTCCAGCACGCGGGCCCCATCGGGGCCGGCGCGCATGGTGTGCGGCACGTTGCCGGGGGTGCGCCAGAAATCGCCCTTCTTCACGGCAATCTCCTCATCGCCCTGGACGCGGATCGCGGAGCCGTCGAGCAGCACGCCCCATTGCTCCTCGGGGTGATGGTGCAGCGTGCCCTGCGCATGCGGCGCCAGCGTCACCACGGACAGCATCGCCTGCTCGCCGGAGAAGATGCGCGTGGTCACGCCCGCGGCGAGTTCGCGGAAGAGGCCGTCGTCGGGATTGTCGATGTTGTGGAATTCGTCCTTCTGGCTCACGTCATTTGTCCCTTCTACGTTTCATCTCGCTACCGACTGACGCACGGCGGCCAACAGCCGGTCCTTGAATTCGCCCCTCAAGGTCACGAACAAGCTCGACCATGTCCGGCTCTTGAACTCGCAGCCGCCGCGTGGACAATATTCCGTGTCGTGATAGTCCCCGAAAACCACGCCAAGCAGGGTCATTCGACGGCCCCACTGGCGAAAGAGAGCGCTCCCTGACGCCCCGAACTCGAACTCGCAGTTCGTTTCAATTGTCTGCCAATCCCTCACGTCGCGTATTTGGCACTCCTGGATCGTCTTGTTGAACGGCCCGTCCTTGTCGGTCTTTCCTGCGGCTTCGATATCGTAACCGACAACCGCCAGAACACGCTCCAGCTCCACCAGGGTTTCGGGCTGCTCATGAATTTCGTAGGGCGTCACGTCTGCTGGAAACGCAAGTCTTGCGACGGCCCAATCGACCTCGCCCTGTCTCGGTTCAGCATCAACGCAGGGGCCCATCCAGAGAGCTGCCGACAAGGGGATGATCCGCTTCTCTGCTCCCAAATAGTACTCGAATGTGCACGTGTCAGGTGACGTATGAGGCTTGCAAGCGTCCCGAAACGCGTGGGCCACCGTCGTGATCACGTCGCGCGCCCCGGTGACTTGAGCGCTGCTGGCTCCGCCGGGGCATCGTAAGACTCCGCTTGCCGCGAAGCGCTTTCCCACCTCACCTCGGGACAGCCCCTTCACCTTCGCGTAAGCCTCTTCCGTCATCCGCCGTTCTGCATCCATCAAAGCGACAGGACCTGTCGCCGGCTTGGGATGATCGTTGGCGGCCTTGCGCATGGCCCCCGATCCGACCTCGTTGCTTGCGAACATCCACAAAAGGAGCAAGCCAGGCACGACGACCGCGCAGTTCCTCGTCATTGAAAGTAACCTCAGCATCAAGAGGCATGAGAGAACTTTGGCAGAAACAAAGGTCGTGAAATCACTTTCGAAAATGGCAATGGCCGACGTCGGCTTTCGATCCGTTCAGCCATTGCCTTGACTTAAGCCCGGCCTGCTCAAGTCTTGCCATAGGAGCCCTGGTAGCGACCCTCGCGGATCGCCTTCAATGTCTCCTCCTCGCGCGCGACCTGGGCGCGCACCGCTTCGAGCAACGCCGCTGCTCCCGTGGCGGGAAAGGACACCACGCCATCCTCGTCGCCGACGACGATGTCGCCGGGCGCAATCACGCTGCCGCCGATCGTCACCGGCACGTTGATCTCGCCGGGCCCGTTCTTGTAGGGGCCGCGATGGATCACGGCCCGGGCGTAGCAGGGAAAATCGTCGGCGGCGAAGGCGGCGACATCGCGGATCGCGCCGTCGATCACATAGCCTTCGGCTTTACGCCATTGCGCGATGTTCTTCATGATCTCGCCGACCAGCGCCCGCGTCTCGTCGCCGCCGCCGTCGACCACGATGACGTCGCCGGGACCGACCAGCTCCAGCGCACGGTGGATGGCGAGATTGTCGCCGGGCCGGGTGCGCACCGTGAAGGCCGTGCCCACCAGCTTGGCCCCGCGATGATAGGGTTTGAGCCCGACCGCGCCGGGCAGCCGGGCGAGATTGTCTGAAATCACCGAGGTCGGCGCGTTCCGAAAGCCCTCGATGAGCTCGGCCGCCGGCTTCGGCACGCTGTTCGCTGCGATGGTGATCGTCATGTCAGTTCTTCCCCGTTTGTCCTACTCGGCGTGCGCCCGCGCCTTCGCCGGCCAGATCCGGAAGGCACGCCCTTCCTTCATCCACGCCGCGCGCTCGTCGCGCAACAATGTTCTGCGGACCTTGCCGGAATCGTCGCGCGGCGGGACGCTGACGAATTCGAAGCTTTCAGGGTGCTTGTAGCGGCTCAGCCGATCCTTGAGAAAGTCCGCCATGCCGTCGGCGATCGCCTGGCCGTCGGCATCGCCGTCCGGCTCGATGATGGCATGCACGCGCTGGCCCAATTCCGGATCGGGCAAACCGACCACCACGCAGGAGCGCACGCCGGGCGCTTCGGAGACCGCGGCCTCGACCTCGGCCGGATAGATGTTGGCGCCGCCGCGCAGCACCATGTCGGCGAGGCGATCGCCGAGATAGAGATAGCCTTCCGCATCCAGCCTGCCGATATCGCCGAGCGATTCCCAGCCATCGCTGCGGCGCTTCGGCTCGGCACCGAGATAGTGATAGGTGGCGTCCTTGCCATCATTGTTCAGGAAATAGATCTCGCCGGTCTCGCCCGGCGCGACGTCGTTGCCGTCCTCGCCGATGATGCGAAGCTTCGCCATCTCGCCGATCTTGCCGACCGAGCCCTTATGCGTCAGCCATTCCGTGCCCGAGATGATGCAGGCGCCCTGCCGCTCGGTGCCGCCATAGAGCTCCCAGATCCGCTCGGGTCCGAGCCAGGCGATCCAGTTCTCCTTCAGCCACGGCGGCATCGGCGCGGCCATGTGGAAGACGGTCTGCAGGCTGGACAGATCATAGGCATTTCGCACGTGCTCCGGCAGCGCCCAGATCCGGTGCATCATGGTCGGCACGAAATTGACCCATTGCACGCGCTCGCGTTCGATCTGCCGCAGCGTCTCCTCGGCATCGAACTTGGTGAGGCCGGTGAGCTTGCCGCCGCTGAACAGCGCATAGTGCGACACGATGAACGGCGCATTGTGATAGAGCGGCCCGGGATTGAGCAGCGAGACGCCGAAGGGAATATTGAGCGGCGGCGCCGCGACGGTGTCGGTCACGGCCGGATGGTGATCGAGGATGACTTTCGGGCGGCCGGTCGAGCCGCCGGAGGTCATGGCTTTCCAGTAGCGTGCGACCGGCGGGGTGAGCGGCGCGTCCGAGAACCCTTCCGGAACGAAATCCGCCGGCAGGCGATTTGGCGCGTTCCAGTCGGCCTCGCCGCCGACCACCAGCGCCGGCTTCAGAATGTCGAGCACGGCGGCGGCCTCGCCGCGCGGCAATCGCCACGACAGCGAGGTCGGCGTCGCGCCGCACTTCCACACCGCGAAGGAGGTCTCGAAGAATGTGTTGCCGTTGGGCAATCCGATCGCAACGAAGTCGCCGGGCTTGACGCCCTTGGCCGCAAACGCCCGCGCGCGCCGGTTGGCGCCGCGCTCGAGCTCGTCCCATGTCAACGTATCCTGCCCGTGACGGACGGCGATCGTGCCATGTGGTTTGCGTTCAGCGTACCAGCGCGGCACGTCGGAGAGGGGCAGCAGCATCAGGCGTTTCCATTTCGTTTCTTGATGTATTTTTTGACGTATTCCGTGACGTATTTCTTGGCGTCGCCTCAGGTGAGGCGCGCGCAGGGCGAAGTGTAGCAGCCTACCGGCGCGGCGCTGTGACTCCTGCGCCACGTCAAGCACAAAATGTCAGCATCCCAGCCATGAAATTCCCGGGTTCCACGGGTGACAAGCCGGCGATAAAGAGGCAAAAATCCGGCTCGACTCAGTTCGGGTTGAGTTTTCCAGGGAATGCTCTCGTAGAATGTCGTCCGTGATTGCTTTGCGTCATGCAGCGCTGCTTCTCGTTGCCGCAGCAGGATTTTTTCTGCTGACGCATGCACATGCCCAGGCGCAATGGTGGAAACGCGCGCCCGTCGATTTCGAGGAATGCGCCGACGCCGCCGAGAAGGCCGCGACCAAGGCCGAAAAGACCTCCGCGCTGGCCGATTGCAACGCCAAGTTTGCCGGCCGCCGCAAGCCGGGCGGCGGCTACTCCTATTACGACTTCCTTCAGGATCGCACCTTCGACATCGCCGGCCCCAATCCGACGCCGGAAGAGCAGAAGAAGATCGACGAAGCCTATACCGCCTATCTCGCCAAGCAGCGCCGCAACAATGAAGCGGCCCAGGCCACGGCTCGCCAGCAGCGCGAGCAGCAGGAGCAGCAGGTCCAGCAGCTTCAACAAATCGCGCTGCGAACCGAGGCCGAGCGCGTACGCGTGCCCGTCCCGGTCGAGCGGCCGAAGGTGCAGCAGACCGTCGGCCAGCGACCGAAGGGCGCATGCGCCAAAGGCTCCTTCTCCTGCGAATGGCCGCGGCTGTCGGAAAGCTTGAACGACCTGAAGAAGCTGTTCAACCCGACCCCGAGCAAGCCGGCGAAGAAGGGCTGAAGCAGCGCCACACTCGGTGTCGTCCCGGACAAGCGTAAGCGCAGATCCGGGACGACAGCGGAGAATGCGGCGTCACTTAGTGCGCTTCTTCTTGTACTTCGGTTTCGCCACCGGCACATCCACTGGCGCTGTCGTCGTCGAACCACCCAATTGCGACCTGCTCTCCTGCAACCGCCTGTCATAGCCGGGCGAGTTCATGACCGTCGGCGGCCTTGCATGGGCGAGCGTCGATGCGCCGCAGAGCGCGGCAAGTGCGAGCCCGATCGTCAAGCGATGTTTCATCGCGTTTCTCCTAGTATTCATGCCGTCCCACGGATCTGCTGCGGCGTCAGCCGCGGCGGGCCGTTGCCGGCGGCTTCAGCCTCCCTGATCAGCGCAACGATGCGGCGCATCAGCGGCACCTCGATATGGTTCTGCTCGGCAAGCGCGATGACCGCGCCCTGCAGATAGTCGATCTCGGTCTTGCGGCCCTGCTTCAAATCCTGCCACATCGAGGAGCGCGCCTCCGGATCGATCTTCATCGTTCGTCCCAGGATGGCGTTGAAGATCATGTCGGGCAATCTGAGCAGCGTCGGCGTCCAACTCATCGGAATCGGCGTCGCCGAGACCGGCGTAATGCCGGCGGCCTGTAGCGCGGCAAGTCCTTCCGCCATCTGATCGGCGAACAGCCTTCGCCAGTCGCGGCTTGCCAGTTGCGCGGCGAGCGGCATGTCCGACAACGCGCTGAGCGCGTTGTTCAGATTGATGATCAGCTTGCCCCATTGCACGCCGGTGATGTCACGGCTTGCGCGCACGTTGAGGCCGGCCACCGAGAGCGCCGCGGCGGTGTTCTCGGCGTCCTCTCCGATATGGATATCGCCGGAGGTCGAGCGGTGGAAACGGCCCTCGCCCATCGCGATCACGTTGAACGGCACCATGCCGGCGAGCACGCGGCGGTTGCCGAGGCGCTCGCGCAGCACCGCGATATTGCCGACGCCGTTCTGAAGCGAGACGATGACGGCATCCTCAGGCGCGTGCTGCGCGATCTGATCCGCGACGGCGGCACTGTCCGCGCTCTTCACCGTGACCAGCACGATGCCGGCACTGTGGAAGATCGCGGGATCGTCCGAGAGCGCGAGCTGGCCCGCGCCGAGCCTCTTCTCGGAACCGTCGAAATCGGTCAGCCGCAAGCCGAAGCGCTCGATCTCGGTCTTTACCCGCGGCCGCACCAGCAGCGCGACACGGCGGCCGCCGGCCGCCAGCATGCCGCCGACGAAACAGCCGATGGCGCCGGCGCCGGCCACCACGATCGGTCGATCCGCAACCACTGAAATTGCTCCCTGAATGACTGGCCTTCGATAGCAGAGGCGAGGCCGGCAACCAATCGCCGCGCATCCGACTTGTAACGGTCATGAGTGCCCCATATGTTTTCGCCCCGGGGGCAGTCAGCGGCGAGCGCTCGCCGAACGAGACGCCAAAGGAGAGCACCATGGGTCTACTCGACGTCCTCAACGGCATGCAGAACGGCCCGCGCGGCCCCAGCGCACCGAGCTCCGAGAAATCCTCCGGCGGCATGTCGCCGATGACCATGGCGCTGCTCGGCCTGCTTGCCTGGAAGGCGTTCAAGCACATGACCGCAAACCAGTCCGGGACGGCGCCGCAACCGTCACCGACGCCGGCCCCTCCGCCGGTGAATGCCGGCGCGGGCGGCGGGCTGAGCGACATTCTCAAGGGCGGTCTCGGCGGCCTGCTCGCGGGCGGCGCGGCCGGCACCGTGCTCAGCGGAGGTCTCGGCGATCTCCTCAACCAACTCCAGCAGAGCGGCCACGGCGACGCCGCGAATTCCTGGGTCGGCAAGGGTGAGAACAAGCCGATCGCGCCGGGCGATCTCGCCAGCGCACTCGGTGCCGACCAGATCGAGAGCCTGTCCGCCCAGAGCGGCCTGTCGCGCGAAGAGCTGCTCAATGGCCTCAGCCAGTACCTGCCGAAGGTGGTCGACCATCTGACGCCGGACGGACGGCTGCCGACCGAGAACGAGCTCTCGGGCAGAATCTAGTCGGACCTTGATCGACACGCTTTCGGGAAGGGGAGCACAGTCATGAGCATGGGCGGCCTGTTGTGGATCATCGTCGTCGGCTTCATTGCCGGCCTCATCGCGCGCTGGCTCGCGCCGGGGCCGAACAATCCAAGCGGCTTCATCCTCACCACCATCCTCGGCATCGCCGGCGCGTTTCTGGCCACCTTCGTCGGCCAGGCCATCGGCCATTACAGCCCCGACCAGGGCGCCGGCTTCATCACCGCAACCATCGGCGCGGTCGTGGTGCTGTTCATCTGGCACCGGCTGGTGGCGAGCGGCGTGATCAAGGGGTAGCCACGAGTCGTTGCGTGAGGAGGCCCATCTGCCTCTCCATCGTCATTGCGAGGAGCTCTTGTGACGAAGCAATCCAGAATGTGCCTTAAAGGCAGTCTGGATTGCTTCGCTTCGCTCGCAATGACGAACTAGGCTATCAAATGCATCCCCGCATCCATGCGCACGACCTCGCCGGTCATGTTGCTGGAGGCCGGCATTGCCAGGAAGCAGACGAGTTGGGCAATGTCCTCCGCGGTTGACGCGACCTTGAGCGGCACCTTCGCCACCACGCTGTCGCGCACCTGCTTTGCCTGCGCCTCGCCGCGCCCCTTGGTGAACCAGGGCGTGTCGATATAGCCGGGGCATACGGTGTTGACGCGGATCAGCGGCGCCAGCGCGCGCGACAGCGACAGCGTCATGGTGTTGAGCGCGCCCTTGCTGGCGGCGTAGGCGATCGAGGAGCCGACGCCGCTGATGCCTGCGACCGACGACACATTCACGACCGCCGCCGGCCGCCCGGAGGCTTTCGCGGCGGCTTCGAGCAGGTTGCGCGCCGCGCGCACCATCTGGAACGGGCCGATGGTATTGACGCCATAGAGCCGCTGGAAGTCTTCAGCCGACAAGCCGTCGAGATCGGCGTGAGCGACATGCTTGGTGGTGCCGGCATTGTTGATCAGGATATCGAGCCGGCCCCAGCCGCTGGCGGCAGCGACGATCTTGCGGCAATCGTCGTCCTTTGAAACATCGCCCTGCACGACCAGCACCTCTGCGGCACCGGCCTTGCGGCACGCCTCAGCCGCGGCCTCGGCCTCCTTCTGGCTCGACGAATAGTTGATGACGAGCCGCGCTCCGCTCCGCGCGAGAATCTCGGCCGTCGCAGCGCCAAGGCCGGAGGCCGACCCCGTCACGATTGCGCACAGATTGTCCTTGGCCATCCTGATTTCCTTCCCCGTGGCTCTGATCTCCTGCGCCTTGTTTAACGAGTTTGCCGCGCCCTGCAAATCGAGCAAACTCCGCTAAGCGGAATTAACCTCCCGTCGGCCCTGCGCCCATGCCCGCGCCGCAGGTTGATCTGCGATCAACGCTTGTCAGGGCCATGGCTTTTTCGGATCATCGGGCGCAAGAAGAACCGCGCGCCGGCTGAGCTGACCGGACGCGCCAACGGTAAGACACGGGGAACGCTGTGGCGGAGAGTGACAACATCGTCGTCGAGACCGCGGAGAAGATCTTCGCCGATCTCGCCGATCCGCAAACCATCAACAACGACAAGAAGGGTGCATGGCAGGCGCCGCTGTGGCAGGCGCTGAGCGAGGCCGGCCTGCCATTGTCCTGGGTGCCCGATGATCTCGGCGGCTCCGGCGCAAGCCTTGCCGACGGCTTTGCGCTGCTGAACACCGCCGGTCGTTTCGCCGTCGCGGTTCCCCTCGCCGAGACTATGCTGGCCGGCTGGCTGCTGGCGCAGGCGAAGATCGCTTCGCCCGAGGGCGAGATGACGGTGCTGCCGGCGAGCCCGAAGGACCGGATCACCCTCGATACCGAGGGTTCGCTCTCCGGCCGCGCCCGCGGCGTACCTTTTGCCAAGACGGCAAAGCACTTTGCGGTGCTGGCGCACGGCAAGGACGGCGTCTCCATCGCTTTGATCGACGCGGCCAAGGCGCGGATCGAGGCCGGCCTCAATGTGGGCTACGACCACAGCGACACCGTGACGCTCGAGAAGGTCCAGCCCGTCGCGCTCAAGGCCGCGCCAAAGGGCCTTGACCAGACCACGATGATGCTGATGGGCGGCGTTGCACGCAGCCTGCAGATCGCGGGCGCGCTCGAATCGATGCTCGACATCTCCGTTCGCTACTCCAACGAACGCGTCGCCTTCGAAAAGAAGATCTCGAAATTCCAGGCCGTGCAACACAACCTCGCGCGCCTCGCCGGCGAATCCGCCGCGGCGCTCGCGGCCGCGACCTCCGCGGCCGACGCCATCGCCAATACCAAGGCGTTCGACGACGAGGTCTATCTCGAAGCGGCGTCCGCAAAGATCCGCTGCGCGGAAGCCGCGGAGAAAGGCGGCGCCATCGCCCACCAGGTGCACGGCGCGATCGGCTTCACCATGGAGCACATCCTGCACCGCTACTCGCTGCGGGCGCTGGCCTGGCGCGACGATTTCGGCTCGGAAAGCCATTGGGCCGTCGAGCTCGGCAAGCTGGTCGCCACCAGAGGCGCCGACGAATTGTGGCCGCTCGTCGCGTCGCGCTGATCGGGAGAGAACACATGACCGCTGCCCTTCGTTTCGATCCGATCCGCCTGCCCGAGAAGTGTGAGCAATTGCGCAAGGAGGTCCGCGCCTTCCTCGCCGAGGAAATCGCCGCCGGCACCTTCGACCCGCACAAGCCCAACCGCGAAGACACCGACGCGCCGGAATTTTCCCGCCGCGTCGGCGCCAAGGGCTGGCTCGGCATGACCTGGCCGAAGAAATATGGCGGCCAGGAGCGCTCGTTCCTGGAGCGCTACGTGGTGACCGAGGAGATGCGCGTAGCCAACGCACCGACACGGCGCTTCTTCGTCGCCGACCGCCAGAGCGGCCCGGTGCTGCTGAAATACGCACCTGAACATATCAAGATGGAGATCCTGCCGCGGATCTGCCGCGGCGAGATCTGCTTTGCCATCGGCATGAGCGAGCCGAACTCCGGCTCCGACCTGTTCGCCGCGAAGACGCGCGCGACCAAGACCGAGGGTGGCTATCTCATCAACGGCACCAAGATCTGGACCTCGTCGGCGCATATTGCCGACTACATGATCGCGATCTTCCGGACCTCACCTCCGACCAAGGAAAACCGCCGCCACGGTCTGACCCAGTTCCTGGTCAAGATGAAGCAGCCGGGCATCAAGGTGAACCCGATCGGCCAGATCACCGGCCAGTACGAGTTCAACGAGGTCGTCTTCACCGATCACTTCATCCCTGATGATCACGTGCTCGGCGAGGTCGACGGCGCCTGGAAGCAGGCGACCAGCGAGCTCGCCTATGAGCGTTCGGGCCCTGAGCGTTTCCTCGAGACCTATTACGTGCTGACCGAGCTGGTTCGCGCGGTCGGCCCCAACCCCGACACGCGCAGCGCCGAAGGCATCGGCCGCCTGGTGGCGCAGCTCCATACCATGCGGCGCATGTCGGTCTCGGTCGCCGGCATGCTCGAGGCCGGCAAGGAGCCGGTGGTCGAGGCCTCCATCGTCAAGGACATCGGCACGGTCTGGGAGCAGCAGCTTCCGCACCGCGTCCGCGATCTCGCCGCCTTCGTCGAGGAGACCGCGACCAACCGCGAGACCCTGGAGCGGCAGCTCGATTTCGCCATCAAGACTGCACCGAAGCTCACCATCCAGGGCGGCACCACCGAGGTGCTGCGCGGCATCATCGCCCGCGGGCTTGGATTACGTTAAATGGGATCGAAACCCTTGCCTCACGCTGCGTCCACCTCTCTCATCGGGAGAGGTCGATTTGCGTCCGCAAATCGGGTGAGGGTTTTGCTCTCATGAGGGACCGCAGCCCCTCACCCGGCGCTACGCGCCGACCTCTCCCGATGGGAGAGGTGGTTCTTCGCTACGGACGCATCGAGATGTTTGGAGACGATCTATGAGCAGCTATAAAGATATCGGCGTCGAGAAGGTCGGACATGTCGGCACCATCGAGATCCGCCGGCCCCCGCTCAACTTCTTTGACATTTCGCTGATCAATCAGATCGCGGACGCGCTCGACGAGTTCGACCGCGACATCGAGATCCGCAGCTCGGTTCTGTCGGCGCAGGGCAAGGCGTTCTGCGCCGGCGCCAATTTCGGCGACCCGGCCCGGCAGGCGCAGGAAGCGCGCGAGGCCGAGCGAGCCAAGAAGGGCGATCCCGCCGACAATCTCGGACCGATCAATCATCTCTATATCCAGGCGGTGCGCATCTTCCGGGCCAAGAAGCCGATCGTTGCCGCCGTACAGGGCGCGGCCATCGGCGGCGGCCTGGGCCTTGCGGTCTCCGCCGATTTCCGCGTCACCTGCCCGGAAGCGCGCTTCTCGGCGAACTTCACCAAGCTCGGCTTCCATCCGGGCTTCGGCCTCACCGTGACGCTGCCCGAGTTGATCGGCAAGAACAACGCCGAGCTGATGTTCTACACCAGCCGCCGCGTCACCGGCGAAGAGGCTTACAAATGGGGCCTCGCCAACGAGCTGGTGCCGCAGGATCAGGTCAAGGCGGCCGCGATGAAGCTCGCCGGCGAAATCGCCGAGTGCTCACCCCTCGGCCTGCTCTCCACCCGCGCGACCATGCGCAACGGCCTCGCTGACCGCGTGATGGCAGCGACCAACCACGAGCTCGCCGAACAGACCAAGCTGCGCGCGACGGAAGATTTCAAGGAAGGCGTGAAGGCCACGGAAGAGCGGCGCGTGGCGAATTTTAAAGGGCGATAGTCAACGGATCGCCCTGGCGCGCCATTCTCCGCTGTCGTCCCTGCGAAAGCAGGGATTTATAACCACGGCGAGAAGCTGTAGCGCGAGCTGGTCGCTCCTAGTCTTCGCCAAACTACTCCCTGTGAGTATGGGTCCCGGACCTGCGCTTCGCTTGTCCGGGACGACGGTGGTGGTTGTGGTTCGCTACTTCCGCCCCACCACCAGCGCATCGACGATCGTCACGCCCTGCCCCTCCGCGTGCACCAGCACGGGATTGAGCTCAATCTCCGCGATCTCGCCAGCGTGTCGCGCGGCGAGCACGGAAATATCGGCGATCAACTGCGCCAGCGCCGCAACATCTGCCTTTGCCGCTCCGCGAAATCCGTTCAGCAGCGGCGCGGCCTTCAGGCTCTTCAACATCTCGCCCGCCTCCTCCGCGCTCACCGGCGCGGGACGATAGACCACGTCGCGGAACAGCTCCGTCGTGATGCCGCCAAGGCCCACCATCACCATGGAGCCGAACGTCTCGTCCGTCATCGTGCCGACGATGATCTCGACGCCCTTCTTCGCCATCGGGCCGACCAGCACGCCCTGGATATCCGCCTGCGGCCGATGCGTGCGCGCATTGTTGAGCAGCGCTTCGAATGCGAGAAACGCCTCGCCCTTGGTGGTGATGTTGACGCGGACGCCGCCGACCTCGCTCTTGTGCGCGATATCGGGCGACTGGATCTTCATCACCAGCGGAAAGCCGGCATGGGCGACGGCGGTGTCGAGCCCGGCCTTGTCCGTCACCACCACTTCCTCCGGCAACGCAATGCCGGCGGCGCGCAGCAGCGCCTTGCTGTCGGCCTCGGACAGAGACGATGATTTCAGATGTGCGGAGAGATCGCGCGGTGGCAGCCGCGCCTCGTCCGCAGGCTGCGGCAGGCTGAACCGCGCGTAATCGACCAGCCGCCGCATCGCGACACCGACATGGGTGAGGCCCGAGAGCACCACAACGCCGGATTTGGCGAGCTCGCGCCGGGCGAAGTCGGACGGCACCGTGTAGGAATAGAACACCACCGGCTTGTGCTGGGCTGCCAGCACCGGCCGCAGCTCTTCCTCCCTGAACGGCTTGCGCACCTCGCTCGACAGCGACAGCACGACGAGGATCGCATCGACCTCGTCGGACACCGTGAGCAGATCGACGCTCTTCTGTAGACCGCCTGACGTTACGCCCTGCGCGGTGACGTCGATCGGGTTGCGCGCCGTGCCATAGGACGGCATCAACGCCTTGATGCCCGCCTGGATCGGTTCGGAGAGCTCCGGCACATGCAAGCCTTGCAGGGCGACGGCATCTGCACCCCAGATGCCGGCGCCGCCCGACACCGTCACCACTGCGACCCGGTCGCCCTTTGGTAGCGGATTGCTGGCAAGCACCGCCGCGATCGTCAGCGCCTCGTCGAGATCATTGGAGACGATGAAGCCGTATTTCGCGAACACCGCATCATACGCTGCCGACCAGCCGGCCATGCTCGCGGTATGCGAGGCCGCGGCGCGTTGACCTGCGCCGGAGCGGCCGACTTTGGTGACGATGACGGGCTTCCTGATCTCTGCGGCGCGCCGGGCGGCGGCAAGAAACTTGTCGACGTCGCGAATGCCCTCGATGAA
The DNA here is from genome assembly GCF_045571495.1 of Bradyrhizobium centrosematis. Classification (NCBI taxonomy): domain Bacteria; kingdom Pseudomonadati; phylum Pseudomonadota; class Alphaproteobacteria; order Hyphomicrobiales; family Nitrobacteraceae; genus Bradyrhizobium; species Bradyrhizobium centrosematis. The sequence continues at coordinate 638,552 of NZ_CP120703.1, read as the reverse complement.
CAGCAGGATCACGTCGGTCGAGGCATCCTGCACCAGATAGTCCAGGAACTCGCCTGCTCCGAGATCAGCCTCATTGCCGGCGCTGACGACGTAGCTTACGGCGATTCCAAGTGCCGTGGCGCGGTGATAGTAGGCAAAGCCGATGCCGCCGCTTTGCGCGACGATGCCGATCCGCTTCGTCGTGGCAACGAGCGGCGCGACACCAGGCTTGACGTCCACGGCCGGACTGAACGTCGCGGCCACGCGCTGCACCTGGCTGAAGAAGCCCTCGGCGTTCGGACCGGAGATTCGCATGCCGGTGCGCTTCGCCAGCGCCGCAATCGCATCCTGCATCGCCGCGCTGTCGCCGCCCTCCTCGGCAAAGCCGGAGGAGATGATCACCGCGTTTTTCACGCCGGCGGCAGCGCACTGCTCGAGCGCGGCGAGCACTGCGCGGGCAGGGATGATGACGACGGCGAGGTCGATCGGCCCACCGATCTCCGCGATCGATTTGTAGCAGGTGAGCCCGTCGATGTCGGTGTAGTTCGGGTTCACCGGGTAGACCTTGCCGGGATACTCGTTCTTGCGCAGCATCGACAGCAGGCGGCCCGGGATCTTCTCGTGGTCGCGCGAAGCCCCGATCAGCGCGATGCTGGCGGGGGCGAAGAAGCTGTCGAGCGGATGCGGCATGAGATGTCCTTGTTCTTTTTCGGCCACCCCCTCCGTCATGGCCGAGCTTGCCGTCTTCGCCTAGGCTTCGCCGGCCCGGTGAGACTGTTTCGACAACTCAACTGACGCGGAACGTCACCCCGCCCAGCAAGAACTCGTTCCCCGCAACCGCATGCCCCTTCGCCTTGGCGGCATGCAGCACCCGCGCCACGTCGGTCACCCGAAACTCCAGCGCGCTCATGATCTCGCTCGCGCCCTTCACGAAGCGGAAAGTCGCATTGGGCAGCCTCAGTTCGGCGTCTCGAGCCGCAACCCCGATGATCCTGCCCCAATGCTCCGCCAGACCGTGCGGATCCGGGCTCTGCATCTCCACCGCCGTCAGGGCCTGCGTCACGTCCTTGCGGATGAACTTCTGCCAGTCCGGCCCCGCCGGCGGATAAGCCCCAAGGACGTCATCGCTGCCTTCGGTATGGTTGAACTCGATGAAGGCGGCCCGGCAATCGCGGGGATGGAGCTGGACGCCGTGATAGGGCGCGTGCTCGATGACGTTGGCGGTGCGCACGCCAAGCGCATTCGCGTGGCGTCCGCGCTCGTCGGGATCGTTGCAGCAGAAGATCGCCATATAGCCGCCGCGGCCGCCGGTCTTCGCGATGAAGCGGCCCGCCGTGGTGCCGTCCTTGAAGGGTGCGACCACCTCCAGCAGAATCGTGTCGACCGGGAGCAGCGCGTTCTCCAGGCCGTATTTCGCGACATTGCCGTCGCGGTAGCAGACGGCAAGGCCCATGATCTCCGCGATGTCGGAGATGACGGGCGCGAGCTGCGGCGCGACGAGGCAGATCTGCCGCAGGCGCAGATAGGGCGCCATGGTCACGCGCCCCTGAAGGTCGGCTTGCGCTTCTCTACGAAGGCCTTTGCGGCCTCCTTGTGATCCTCGGTCTCGCCGCAGCGGGTGTGGTGGATCGCCTCGCCATCGAAGCAATCCTCCAGCGCCAGATGCTCGGCATTGTTGATGTTGCGCTTGATGAAGCCGAGCGCGATCGACGGCCCTTGCGCCAGCGACAGTGCGAGCTCATGCGCGGCGGCGTCGATCTCGGCGTCGGGCACGACCTTGGTCACCATGCCGATCGCATGGGCTTCCCTCGCCGTGAGCACCGGTGACATCAGATAGAGCTCGCGCGCCCGGGCACTGCCGAGCAGCTGGGTGAGGAAGTAGGTGCCGCCGTAATCGCCGGAGAAGCCGACCTTGGCGAAGGCGGTGGTGATCTTGCAGGACTCGCTGGCGATGCGCAGATCGCAGGACAGCGCCATCGACAGGCCGGCGCCGGCCGCGGCACCGTCGAGCTGCGCCACCACGGGCTTCGGCATCTGGTGCAGGATGCGCGAGACCTCCATGCCGCGGCGGAGGTTTGAAAGCTTCTGCTCGAACGGCAGCGGCGCGCGGCCAGCCGCCATCGACTTGACGTCACCGCCGACACAGAACGAGCCGCCGGCGCCCTTGAACAGCACCGCCCGCACCTCGGGATCATCCGCCGCGCGCCGTGCCGCCTCGATCAGCCCGGAGACCATATCCGGGTTGAGCGCGTTCTTCCGCTCCGGGCGGTTCATCGTGATGGTGAGCAGCCCGCCTTCGAGCTTTTGCAGGACCATGTCGTTCATGGGGCGTCTCCCTTGTTGTTGTTTATCTCCGTCGTTCCGGGGCGATGCAAGGCATCGAACCCGGAACCTCGAGATCCCGGGTTCGCTTCGCGCCCCGGGATGACGTCGCGACTTACGTCACGCCGTCACTTCTTCACCAGCGGGCAGCGCGATTGCTCCAGCGACTGGAACGCTTCGGCACCGGGCACGGTGGCGAGCAGCTTGTAATCGTCCCAGCGGCCCTTCGATTCCGACGGCTTCTTCACCTCGAACAAATACATGTCGTGGATCATGCGGCCGTCCTCGCGGATCTTGCCGTTCTTGGCGAAGAAGTCGTTGATCGGCGTTTCCTTCATCACCTTCATGACGGCGGCAGCATCGGTGGTGCCGGCCGCCTTCACCGCCTTCAGATAATGCGTGACGGAGGAGTAGACGCCGGCCTGCGCCGAGGTCGGCGGCCGCTTCACGCGCTCCTGAAAGCGCTTGGAGAAGGCGCGCGTCTCGTCGTTCATGTCCCAATAGAACGCTTCCGCCAGCAACAGCCCCTGCGCCGTCTCCAGCCCGATCGAGTCGATGTCGGTGACGAAGGCGAGCAGCGGCGAGACTTTCTGGCCGCCCTTCATGATGCCGAACTCGGCCGCCTGCTTGATGGCGTTGACGGTGTCGCCGCCGGCATTCGCAAGCCCGATCACCTTAGCCTTGGAGGCCTGGGCCTGCAGCAGGAACGAGGAGAAGTCCGAGGTGTTGAGCGGATGGCGCACGCTGCCGAGCACCTTGCCGCCGGTCTTGGTGACGACGGCGCTGGTGTCCTTTTCCAGATCCTGGCCGAAGGCGTAGTCGGCGGTGAGGAAGAACCAGCTGTCGAGGCCTGTCTTCACGGCCGCAAGGCCGGTCACGTTGGCTTGGCCGTAGGTGTCGAACACGTAGTGGATGGTGTAGGGACCGCAGGCCTCGTTGGTGAGACGGATAGAGCCGGGACCATTGAACATGATGATCTTGTTGCGCGCCTTCGCGATCTCGCCGGCCGCAAGCGCGGTCGCGGAGGCCGCGACGTCGTAGATCATCTCGACGCCCTGATTGTCGAGCATGTCGCGAGCGATGTTGCCGGAGAGATCGGCCTTGTTTTGATGGTCGGCCGCGAGTACCTGGATCTTGCGCCCCAGCACTTCGCCGCCGAAATCCTCCACGGCCATCTTGGCCGCGGTCTCGCTGCCGGGACCGGTGATGTCGGCATAGAGGCTCGACATGTCGAGGATGCCGCCGATCTTGAGAGGTGGCTTGTCCTGGGCCTGAGCGGCGCTCGCACTGAGGGCAAACGCGGCGGCAAAAATGCCCGACAAAATATGCTTCATCGAAAAGACCTCCCTTTATCGCCTGACTCTGATGGCGGCTTGGTTATTGCTCTTGGCAATCGTTATTGGCAATCGCTGTTGCCGCAATCATGCCGCATGCGCAAGAGCGCAGCAAGCGCGAGGCGCGACGCGCAGATGATTGCCGCGCATGTTTTCCGCAAAGCGGAATGGTGAGGCGCGGCGAAATGTTTCCGCGTCATTACGAGCCAACGAGTCCGCGCGAAGCGCGGCCCGATGACAGGCTCCGCGAAGCAATCCAGCGTCTTTCCGCAGAGACAGTCTGGATTGCTTCGCTGCGCTCGCAATGACGGAGTATGGCGAAGCCTCTTCGCGACCCACTACGCATGAGGTATGGTTGCCGCGTAACACAGCCTCTCCGGGTCACGTGACGCGACTGCTTCATCTCATCGTCCTATATCTTCTCGTCGCGACTAACGCCGCGTCCGCGACTCCGTGTCAGTTCGAGCCCCAAGGCGAAGGCCGCGTTGCGGCCATCGTCGATGCGCGCAGCGTCCGTCTCGATGACGGCCGCGAGATCCGTCTCATCGGAATCGAAGCGACGCCATCCACCAAGCAGGCGCTGACTTCGCTGCTCGCCGGCCGCGACGTCACGCTCCGCGGCAGCGACGACACGCCTGACCGCTATGGCCGCCAGGGCGCGCTGGTCTTCGTGGGCGAGAACGACAGCTCCATTCAGGCCATGCTGCTCGCCCAGGGTGATGCCCTGGTCTCCGCTGAGATCACGGACAAGGACTGCGCGGCCGCCCTGATGGCGTCAGAAGCCGCAGCGCGGCGCCAAAAAAAGGGCAGCTGGGCTGACCCGTCGGCCATAAAAAACGCGGAAAGTCCGGACGATATTTTGGCGGGGATCGGGCGCTTTGTGGTGGTCGAGGGTAAAGTCCTGTCGGTCCGGCAAGCTGGGGCAATGACCTACCTCAACTTCGGACGAAACTGGACACGTGGCTTTGCCGCGACTATTTCAAAGCGCACGCTACCGGCGTTCGAAAACGCCGGAATTGCCCTTAAGTCCTTGGAAAACAAGCGTATTCGCGTGCGGGGCTGGGTCGAGGGCAATACGGGACCGCGGATCGAGGTGCGGCTCGTGGGACAGGTCGAGTTGCTGGGCGCAAACGAGCCGACAGGGGTACGGCCCTGACAAGGGCCAGGCACGGGTTAAGCGACGTGAATGGGGTGCTAGAAAGGCACGTACGGGCTGAATGCCGCCGCCTGCGGGCTGCGCCGGCCGTGCTATGCCTCGTGCTGGGCGCGACGCTCGCGGGTTGCGGCGACATGGGCCGGTTCCAGACCGCCGCCGCCCCGCCGGCCGTCGCCATGCCCAAGCCGAAGCCGGCCGTCGCGCAGACCCCCGCCACCGAGAAGGAGCACGAGCGCATCCTGGCGAGCTATGGCGGCACCTATGACGATCCCAAGCTCGAATCGCTCGTCAGCAAGACCGTCGACCGGCTCGTCGCGGCCTCCGACCGTCCCGACCAGGGCTACAAGGTCACCATTCTCAACTCCGGCGCGGTGAACGCCTTCGCGCTGCCGAACGGCCAGCTCTACGTCACGCGCGGCCTGCTTGCGCTTGCCAGCGACACCTCGGAATTGTCGTCCGTGCTCAGCCACGAGATGGCGCATGTGCTGTCCAAGCATGCCGCGATGCGCGAGGACCAAGCGCGCCAGGCCGCGATCGTCACCCGCGTCGTCACCGACATGAGCAACGATCCCGATCTCACCGCGCTCGCGTTGGCCAAGACCAAGCTCACCATGGCGAGCTTTTCGCGCAAGCAGGAGTTCGAGGCCGACGGCATCGGCGTCGGCATCTCCGCCAAGGCGCATTTCGATCCTTATGGCGCGGCCCGTTTTCTTTCCACGATGGAGCGCAATGCCGAGCTCAAGGCCGGCAAGAGCTCGCTCGATCCGCGCGCGCAGGATTTCACCTCGTCGCATCCGGCGACCCCTGAGCGCGTGCAGAACGCGCAAAATATCGCGCGGCAATACACCGCGCCCGAAGGCGCTGAGCGCGACCGCGAGAGCTATCTCGCCGCGATCGACAACCTCGTTTACGGCGAGGATCCCAGCGAAGGTTTCGTGCGCGGCCGCCGTTTCCTGCATCCGAAGCTCGGCTTTACTTTCCAGGCGCCGGAGAATTTCACGCTCGACAACACCGCCCAGGCGGTGATCGGCGTGCGCGAGGGCGGCGCCCAGGCGATGCGTTTCGACGTGGTGCGCGTCCCGGCCGAGCAGTCGCTCGGCGAGTATCTCAATTCCGGCTGGATGGAGGGCGTCGAGAAGGCGTCCACCGAAGACCTCACCATCAACGGCTTCCCTGCCGCGTCCGCCACCGCCAAGGGCGACCAATGGCAGTTCAAGGTCTATGCGCTGCGCTTCGGCAGCGACGTCTACCGCTTCATCTTCGCGACACGGCAGAAATCGACCGAGAGCGAGCGCAACGCGCGCGAGACCGTGAATTCGTTCCGCCGCCTGACGCTCGACGAGATCCAGGCCGCCCGTCCGCTGCGCATCAAGATCATCACCGTGCAGCCCGGTGACACCGTGGAGTCGCTGTCCCACCGCATGGCCGGCGTCGATCATCCCGCCGAGCGCTTCCGCGTGCTCAACGGCCTCGATCGCACCGCGCAGGTGAAGGTGCGCGATCGCGTGAAGATCGTTGCGGATTGACGTGCGCTAAGCGCACGTCATCCCGGGGCGCGCTTAGCGCGAACCCGGGATCTCCAGCTATAAATTTGCTGACTTAGGGCGAGCAAAGCGTAGCGTCCCCGCACTGCTCTATGCGATCGCTGAAAGATGGTGGGCACGGCGCGATGCGCCTTTGCCCACCCGACAGCTGTGATGCGACGGCGGCGCGAGCTTAGCGCCCCGCGTCCATGTCACCGGCCTCACGCTGGCCGCTGAGCCAGAGCGCCAGCAGGGTCCAGAACGCTCCCGACAGCAGATACGCGCCCGAGGCGATGACACCGAGATTGGTGGCGAGTAGCAACGCGACCAACGGTGCAAAGCCCGCGCCGAACAGCCAGGCCATGTCGGAGGTCAGCGCCGAGGCGGTGTAGCGATAGGCCTGCCGGAAGTTCGAGGCGATCGCACCGGAGGATTGGCCGAACGACAGACCGAGCAGGATGAAGCCGATCACCATGTAGATGGTCTCGCCGAACGCGCCGGCATCGAGCAACTGCGGGGCAAAGCCGCTGTAGATTGCGATCGCGATGGCCGATCCCATCAGCAATGATTTACGCCCCACGCGGTCGGCGATGATGCCGGAGACCACGATCGCGCCGACACCGAACACGGCGGCAACGATCTCGATGATCAGGAAGCGCACCGGGCTTTCGCGGGTGAACAGAAACACCCAGGACAGCGGAAACACCGTGACCATGTGAAACAGCGCGAAGCTCGCCAGCGGCGCGAAGGCGCCCAGCATGATGGTCTGGCCTTCGCGCGCGACGGTTTCGGAGATGCGCGCGGGCTGGAGTTCGCGGGTCTCGAACAGCGTGGCGTATTCTTCCGTCGTCACCATGCGCAGGCGCGCGAACAGCGCCACGACGTTGATGGCAAACGCAACGAAGAACGGATAGCGCCAGCCCCAGTCGAAGAAATCATCGGCCGACAGATTGCCGGCGAAGTAGGCGAACAGCGCGCTCGCCACAATCAGCCCCAGCGGGGCGCCGAGCTGCGGCACCATCGCGTACCAGCCGCGCTTGGACGGCGGCGCGTTCAGCGCCAGCAGCGAAGCCATGCCGTCCCAGGCGCCGCCCCAGGCCAGACCCTGCGCGATGCGCGCCAGCGCCAGCAGCCAGACCGCCGCAACGCCGATCTCGTGATAGCCGGGCAGGAACGCCAGCGCGACGGTGGCGGTGCCGAGCAGGAACAGCGCCGAGACAAGCTTGGCCGCCTTGCCGTATTCCCGGTCGATCGTCATGAAAATGACGGTGCCGATCGGCCTGGCCATGAAGGCCAGCGCGAACACCATGAAGGAATAAAGCGTGCCGGTCAGCTCGCTCGCGAACGGGAACACCAGGCGCGGAAACACGATCACCGAGGCGATCGCGAAGACGAAGAAGTCGAAGAATTCCGAGGTCCGGCCGATGATGACGCCGATGGCGATCTCGCCGGGACTGGCCTGGTCGTGGCCGTGCTCGCCCGAGTGGAGGTCTGCCATTGCGGGGGTCTGTGCCGTCGCCATTCGTGCGCCCTTAACGTCCTGAAAACCAAAGCCGACCGCCCGGCGGACGCCAGGCAATCTGGGCCTGTCTGACCCAACATCCCGCACTGCAACATTGGACAAATTGTCCAATGTCCGGATTGCTGCGCCGCAGCTACCCGTTGCTCCCGCAAAGGAAACTCATTCTCATAAGGCTCGGCCCGTGTCTCGTCTCAAGATCCTGGCGCTACTACCTCTGGCTGCTGCTCTGAGCGGCTGCGACTACGTCGTGCTGGCGCCAGCCGGCGATATCGCAGCGCAACAGCGCGACCTCGTCATCATCTCCACCGTCCTGATGCTCCTGATCGTCCTCCCCGTGATGGTGCTGACGGTGCTGTTCGCCTGGCGGTACCGCCAGTCCAACACCTCGGCCCGCTACGAGCCGGAATGGGATCACTCGACCAAGCTGGAGCTGGTGATCTGGTCGGCACCGCTCTTGATCATCGTCTGCCTGGGCGCGCTGACCTGGATGGGCACGCATCTGCTCGACCCCTATCGCACGCTCGGCCGCATCCATGCCGACCGCGCGCTGGATCAGTCCAAGGCTCCGCTCGAGGTCGATGTCGTCGCGCTCGACTGGAAATGGCTCTTCATCTACCCGGACTACGGCATCGCCACCGTCAACGATCTCGCAGCTCCCGTCGACCGTCCGATCACCTTCCGCATCACGGCGTCCTCCGTGATGAACTCGTTCTACATCCCGGCGCTCGCGGGCCAGATCTACGCGATGCCGGGCATGGAGACCAAGCTCCACGCCGTGGTCAACCACGCCGGCACCTACAAGGGTTTTTCGGCGAACTATAGCGGCGCCGGCTTCTCCGGCATGCATTTCAACTTCCAGGGCCTCGACGACAAGGGTTTTGACGCCTGGATCGCCAGCGCCAAGTCGGCCGGCGGCACGCTCGGCCGCGCCGAATATCTCCAGCTGGAGAAGCCCAGCCAGAACGAGCCGGTGCGGCGCTGGGGCACGATCGATTCCGATCTCTACCGCCTGATTCTCAACATGTGCGTCGAGACCGGCAAGATGTGCCAGAGCGAGATGATGGCGATCGACGCCAAGGGCGGCAACGGCCATCAGGGCCTGAACAACACCTTGCCGCTGGCCTACGACAAGTACGCCCGCCGCGGCACCGCATTTGGGCCCGAGCCGAGCTTCGTCGCCGGCACCTGCACGCCCGATGCGCCGCAGGGCAAGACCACCGCCTCGATCATGGCACCGGTCGACACCGCGCCGCTGCTCGGCGCCGGCCTGAAGCGGCCGTCGTTCACGCCGCTCAAGTCCTCGTCCTTCTTCCTCGGACAGCGTCCCAAGTCCGATTCCTGAAGTCAGACTCCTAAAGAGAGTTCGCATGTCTCCTGATCTTCTCAAGCTCATCTTCGGCCGGCTCGGCCTCGAATCGCTGCCGCTGCACGAGCCGATCGTCGTCGGCACCTTCGTGGTGGTCGCGCTCGGCGGCGCGGCGCTGCTCGGCGGCCTCACCTATTTCCGCCTCTGGGGCTATCTCTGGCGCGAATGGTTCACCACGGTGGACCACAAGCGCATCGGCATCATGTACATGATCCTCGGCATCGTGATGCTGCTGCGCGGCTTTGCCGACGCGCTGATGATGCGCGGCCAGCAGATGCTCGCGTTTGGCGGCTCCGAAGGCTATCTCAACGCCCATCACTACGACCAGGTCTTCACCGCCCACGGCGTGATCATGATCTTCTTCGTGGCGATGCCGCTGGTCACAGGCCTGATGAACTATGTCGTCCCGCTGCAGATCGGCGCGCGCGACGTCTCGTTCCCGTTCCTGAACAATTTCAGCTTCTGGATGACGGTCGGCGGCGCGGTGCTGGTGATGGCCTCGCTGTTCATCGGCGAATTCGCCCGCACCGGCTGGCTGGCTTATCCGCCGCTGTCGAACATCGGCTACAGTCCCGACGTCGGCGTCGACTACTACATCTGGGCGCTGCAGGTCGCCGGCGTCGGAACGACCTTGTCCGGCATCAATCTGATCTGCACCATCGTCAAGCTGCGCTGCCCCGGCATGACCATGATGAAGATGCCGGTGTTCACCTGGACCTCGCTCTGCACCAACGTCCTGATCGTCGCCTCCTTCCCGGTTCTGACCGTCGTGCTCGCGCTGCTGTCGCTCGACCGCTACGTCGGCACCAACTTCTTCACGAACGATTTCGGCGGCAGCCCGATGATGTACGTGAACCTGATCTGGATCTGGGGCCACCCCGAGGTCTACATCCTGGTTCTCCCAGCCTTCGGCATCTTCTCCGAGGTCACCTCGACCTTCTCGGGCAAGCGGCTGTTCGGCTACACCTCGATGGTCTACGCCACGGTCGTCATCACCATCCTGTCCTACCTGGTGTGGCTGCACCATTTCTTCACGATGGGCTCTGGCGCCAGCGTCAACTCGTTCTTCGGCATCACCACGATGATCATCTCGATCCCGACGGGCGCGAAGATGTTCAACTGGCTGTTCACGATGTATCGCGGCCGTATCCGCTACGAGCTGCCGATGATGTGGACGATCGCCTTCATGCTGACCTTCGTGATCGGCGGCATGACCGGCGTGCTGCTCGCGGTGCCGCCGGCCGACTTCGTCCTGCACAACAGCCTGTTCCTGATCGCGCACTTCCACAACGTGATCATCGGCGGCGTGGTGTTCGGCGCGTTCGCCGGCATCAACTACTGGTTCCCCAAGGCGTTCGGCTTCAAGCTCGATCCGTTCTGGGGCAAGATGTCGTTCTGGTTCTGGGTCACCGGCTTTTACCTGGCCTTCATGCCGCTCTACGTGCTCGGCCTGATGGGCGTGACCCGCCGCCTGCGCGTGTTCGACGATCCGTCCCTGCAGATCTGGTTCGTCATCGCCGCGATCGGCGCCGTGTTCGTCTTCATCGGCATCCTCTCGATGCTGATGCAGTTCGCGGTCAGCCTGCTCAAGCGCGAGCAGCTCAAGGACGTCACCGGCGATCCCTGGGATGCGCGCACGCTGGAATGGGCGACCTCCTCGCCGCCGCCGGACTACAACTTCGCCTTCACCCCCGTCGTTCACGACAATGACGCGTGGTGGGACATGAAGAAGCGCGGCTACCAGCGTCCTCTCACCGGCTTCAAGCCGATCCACATGCCCAGCAGCACCGGCACCGGCATCATTCTCGCCGGCTTCGCCACCGCGATGGGTTTCGGCCTGATCTGGTACATGTGGTGGCTGGCGGCCGTGAGCTTCATCGCGATGCTCGCCGTCGGCATCGGCCACACCTTCAACTATCACCGCGACTTCGACATCCCGGCTGAAGACGTCATCCGGACCGAGGACGCGCGCACCAAACTGCTCGCCGGAGCCAAGTAAATGACTGTCGCTGTCAATCCTGCGCAGACCGGCGAGCCGGTCTTCTATCTCGCCGACGAGCACCCGCATCCGGAAGGCTACAGCACCTCGCTCGGCTTCTGGATCTACCTGATGAGCGACTGTCTCATCTTCGCGATCCTGTTCGCCACCTTCGGCGTCCTCGGCGGCAACTACGCCGCCGGCCCCGCGCCGAAGGACCTGTTCGACCTCGACCTGGTCGCGGTGAACACGTCCATGCTGCTGCTGTCGTCGATCACCTACGGCTTTGCCATGCTGACGATGCAGCAGAACAAGATCGCCCAGACGCAACTCTGGCTGGCGATCACCGGCCTGTTCGGTCTTGCCTTCATCGGCATCGAGCTCACCGAGTTCGCCCACATGATCCACGAGGGCGCTACCCCTCAACGCAGCGCCTTCCTGTCCGCCTTCTTCACCCTGGTCGGGACTCACGGCCTGCACGTCTCCTGCGGCCTGATCTGGCTGGTGACGCTGATGGTGCAGGTCGGCAAGTTCGGCCTGATCGAGGCCAACCGCCGCCGCTTGATGTGCCTGTCGATGTTCTGGCACTTCCTCGACGTGGTCTGGATCGGCGTCTTCACCTTCGTCTATCTCCTGGGAGTTCTGCGATGAGCACCGATACCCATGCCGCCCACGCGGACGACCATCACCACGAGGGCGGCCACGCCCACGGCACGTTCTCGAGCTACATGCTCGGCTTCGTGCTCTCGGTCGTGCTGACCGCGATCCCGTTCTGGCTGGTGATGAGCGGCACGCTGCCGAGCAAACAGATCACCGCGCTGGTCATCATGGCCTTCGCGGTGGTGCAGATCGTCGTGCACATGATCTACTTCCTGCACATGAACACGACGTCCGAGAACGGCTGGAGCATGATGGCGCTGATCTTCACCATCGTCATGGTGGTGATCGCGCTGTCGGGTTCGCTGTGGGTGATGAACCATCTCAACAGCAACATGATGCCCATGCACCAGATGAGCGGCATGAAGTGAGCCAGAGCCGGATCGTGACAGACAAGGAAGGGGCGCCGCGCGGCAGAGCTGTGCGGACCCCTGCCCTGTGGCTCACGGTCCTCTCGCTTCTCGCCTTCGTCGTTCTGATCGCGCTCGGAGTCTGGCAGATCGAGCGCCGCGCCTGGAAGCTGGCGCTGATCGAGCGCGTCGAGCAACGTGTCCACGCCCCGGCGCAGCCGATCCCGGTGCCCGCGTCATGGCCCGTCGTCTCCGCCGCCAATGACGAATACAGGCATGTCAGCGTCACCGGCCGCTTCCTGCACGACCGCGAGACGCTGGTTCAGGCGGTCACCGAGGAAGGCCCGGGCTATTGGGTGCTGACGCCGCTTGCGCGCGGTGACGGCACGCTGGTTCTGATCAACCGCGGCTTCGTGCCGTCGGAGCGGCGCGACGCTTCGACGCGCCAAAGCGGCAATCCTGACGGTGAGGTCGAGGTCACCGGCCTGCTGCGCATCACGGAGCCGAAGGGCGGATTCCTGCGAAGCAACGTGCCCCAGCACAACCGCTGGTACTCGCGGGACGTCGCCGCGATTGCAGCGGCCCGCGGTCTTCACGACGTCGCGCCGTTCTTCGTCGATGCTGACGCCGGATCACAAATTGCGGGCGGGCCGATCGCCGGATTGACCGTGATCCGCTTTCCCAATAACCACCTGATCTACGCGCTGACGTGGTTTGCCCTGGCCTTGATGCTGGCCGGCAGGCTTTTCGTCACATTTGGCGGCGGGCTGTTCCGCCGCAGGCGCTTCGTCCATGAACCGGCCGGCGGCCCAGATGCCGCCGCGCGCAGGACGGGATCAGATGCTGGAACGATCGTCGAGCCGACCTGACGAGGGGAAGACGCTTTCCCAAACACTTGCTCATGGCGGGCTGACCGTCACGCTGCAATCGCAGGCGGACGCGCGCAGCGAGCTGATTGGTGCGGCGCCGACCGACGACGAGACCAACCGCAAGAACATGGCGCTGCTGATCCAGCTGCGCTGGACCGCGGTGGTCGGCCAGATCGTGACCATCGGCGCCGTGCATTTCGGCCTCGGCATCCCCCTGCCGCTGGAGCGGATGGGCGCGGTGATCGGCGCGCTGGTGCTGCTCAACGTCTCCAGCCTGATCTGGGTGCGCCATCGCGCCGCGATCAGCAACAACGAGCTGCTGGTCGCCTTGATGCTGGACGTCGCTGCGCTGACCGCGCAGCTCTACCTCTCCGGCGGCGCCACCAATCCCTTCACGTCGCTGTTCCTGCTGCAGGTGACGCTGGGCGCGGTGCTGCTCGATGCCCGCTCGACCTGGTCACTGGTCGCGCTGACCTGCGCGAGTTTCGTCTGGCTGACCCTGGCGTACCGGCCGCTCGACCTGCCGCCGAACCCGATCAGCGAGACCTACAGCCTCACTGTGGCCGGCATGCTGTTGGGTTTCGTGCTCAACGCCGTCCTGCTGGTCGTGTTCGTCACCCGCATCAACAGGAATCTGCGCGAGCGCGACGCGCATCTGGCGGCGTTGCGCCAGCATGCCGCCGAGCAGGACCACATCGTGCGCATGGGCCTGCTCGCCTCCGGCGCGGCCCATGAGCTCGGCACGCCGCTCGCCTCGCTCTCGGTGATCCTCAGCGATTGGCGCCGCATGCCGGATCTTGCTGCCGATCAGGAGCTCGCAGAGGACCTCGCGGAGATGGAAACCTCGCTGCAACGCTGCAAGTCGATCGTCACGGGCATCCTGGTGTCGGCCGGCGAAGCGCGCGGCGAAGGCTCGTCGCCGACGACGGTGACGGCATTCGTGACCGCCCTGGTCGACGAGTGGCGCGACGCGCGCTCCGCGCGCACGCTCTACTTCGTCAATACGTTCGGTGCGGATGTTGCGATCGTCTCCGACATCGCGCTGAAGCAGGTCATCTTCAACGTGCTCGACAATGCCTATGAGGTCTCGCGCGATTGGGTCGAGCTCGTGGCCGAGCGGGAGGGCGACAACCTCGTGCTGTCGATCAGCGACCGCGGACCGGGCTTTGCGCCGGAGATGCTGGCGCAGCTCGGGAAGCCCTATCAATCGAGCAAGGGCCGCGCCGGCGGCGGGCTCGGGTTGTTCCTGGTGGTGAACGTGGTGCGCAAGCTGGGCGGCACCGTCACTGCGGAAAATCACAGAAAGCGCGGCGCCACGGTACGCCTCACGCTGCCGCTCGCAACACTGGCGATCGGAGGGAATTTTGACGCCTGACCGCTCGCTCATCGTTGTCGAGGACGACGCCGGCTTTGCACGCACGCTGAAGCGCTCGTTCGAGCGCCGCGGCTATGATGTCGTGCTGGCCGCCTCGATCGAGGAGGTGCGCAAGGTGCTGGAGGACCGCTCCTTCGGCCATGCGGTGGTCGATCTCAAGCTCGGCGGCGCCTCGGGCCTCGCCTGCGTCGAGCTGCTGCACGCGCATGATGAGGACATGCTGATCGTGGTGCTGACCGGCTTTGCCAGCATCTCGACCGCCGTGGAGGCTATCAAGTTAGGGGCCTGCCACTATCTGGCAAAACCCTCGAACACCGACGATATCGAAGCCGCCTTCACCAAAGCCGAGGGCAACGCCGAGGTCGCACTCGACGCACGGCCGACCTCCATCAAGACCCTGGAATGGGAGCGCATCCACCAAACCCTCATCGAGACCGAGTTCAACATCTCGGAGGCGGCACGGCGATTGGGCATGCACCGGCGCACGCTGGCAAGGAAGCTCGAGAAGCGACCGGTGAAGTAGGACGTCCGCAACTCTCGCCTCCGTCATTCCGGGGCGTGCGAACCCGGAATCCCTCGTCCAACAGAGACAGTCGACGAATGGATTCTCAGGTGCGGAATTGCGCACCGTAGCTCTCGCTTCGCGAGCCCCGGAATGACCGCTGTGGCACCTCAAACAAGAAGCCCGGCCAGAGGGCCGGGCTTTTGATCTCTTGCGATCGACGCCCGCCGCTTACGCGGCCTCGTCGGCGACGGTGGTGTCGTCGCCATCGGTGTCGTCGGTATCGCCCTCGGCATCGGCCTCGCCCTCGGCGGCTTCCGCCTTGGCATTGCGGCGCGGGCTCTTGGCGAGCTGGGCCTCGATCTCCTTGACCGCTTCGGTCTCGGTCGAGTGCTGCACCACCGCGATCTCGCGGGACAGACGGTCGAGCGCCGCTTCATAGAGCTGGCGTTCCGAGTAGGACTGCTCCGGCTGCGATTCCGAGCGATAGAGGTCGCGCACGACTTCCGCGATCGCGACGATGTCGCCCGAGTTGATCTTCGCTTCGTATTCCTGGGCGCGGCGCGACCACATGGTGCGCTTGACGCGGGCGCGGCCCTTGAGGGTCTCCAGCGCCTTCTTGACCAGCGCGGGCTCGGACAGCTTGCGCATGCCGACATTGGCGACCTTGGCGGTCGGCACGCGCAGCGTCATCTTGTCCTTGATGAAGTTGATGACGAACAGCTCGAGCTTCGCACCGGCGATCTCCTGCTCCTCGATGGCGAGGATCTGGCCGACGCCGTGGGCGGGATAGACCACGAACTCGTTGGCCTTGAAGCCCTGACGCTGGGTCACGACCTTCTTTTCCTCGACCTTCGGCGCAGCGGCGGGCTTCGCGGCCGGCTTGGCAGCGACGGGAGCCTTGGCGGGAGCAGCAGCAACGGGAGCCTTCGGCGCGGCGGGCTTGGCAGCGGGAGCCTTGGCAGCTGCAGGCTTGGCAGTCACAGGCTTGGCAGCAGGCTTAGCAGCGGTCGCTTTCGCGGCCGGTTTGGCAGTCTTGTTAGGCATTGCGCTTCTTTTGTTCTTCGAGGACTTTGCAGCCGGCGCCTTCGTCGCGGTCCGACCCTTGGATGCGCTACGGCTGGCCGCGGCGACTTTTTTGGCCTCCTTATGGGAAGCCCTCGCTGAAGTACTCTTTTTACGCGTTTTCTGTGACACAGCCTGCGCGCGGAAACTGCCACGCCCCTGTTCGACATTTGGTTTCACGGGAACCCAGAGGGGCCAACGGGGCTGACGGGGTTCGGCTTAATGTGCCCAATATAGCACATTTCCCGCAAAAATCAATGATTTAGGGGTTCTGAGGGCTGGTTTTCGGCGAAAGCGCCGCTATTAGGGTTAAGTTTGGGCCCGAATTAGTCACCTGAGCCGGGGTTCGGAGAGAAAAATTTCTCGAACTTACCCTCCATGCCGTCGAATTCCTTGGCGTCGGCGGGTGATTCTTTCTTCTGGGTGATGTTCGGCCAGCTCTTGGCATATTCGGCGTTGACGCCGAGCCACTTTTCCAGGCCCGGTTCCGTGTCCGGCTTGATGGCGTCGGCGGGGCATTCCGGCTCGCACACGCCGCAATCAATGCACTCATCGGGGTGGATGACGAGCATGTTGTCACCCTCATAGAAGCAGTCGACCGGGCAGACCTCGACGCAGTCGGTGTACTTGCACTTGATGCAGTTTTCAGTGACGACGTAAGTCATCCAACGCTCCGAAAAGCTCTTTTAAAAGTCGCGGCTTGCCTAGCGCGGATGGCCCGGCGCCGCAAGGTCGGGAAGGCCCGATCATGACGGCTTTGTGTGATTGATCGACCAAGAAATGAATTTGAAGCGCAATTAATTGCGCTTCGCTTCGTTCAGCTCGACGTAGAGAACGCGCGCCGAGGCGGCATCGCCGCGGCGCTCGCTGAAGCTTGTCACCTTCAACACTCGCACGGTGCGATCGAGCGCGACGGTGATGACGTCGCCGAGCTTGATCGCGTGGCCGGGCGACTTTTCCCGCTCACCGTTGACGCGGACGTGGCCGGTCTCGACGAGCTCGGCCGCGGAGGTGCGCGCCTTCACCACCCGCGCGTGCCATAGCCATTTGTCGAGGCGCTGCCGCTCGGTCGTGGGATTACTCCTTCCGCCCTGACAGCTGCTCCTTCAGCGCGGCGAGCTTGGCGAAGGGCGAATTCGGATCGGCGGGACGATCGCGCTCGCGCGGGCTCGCGCTTGAGGCGTACGGCCGCAGCGAGGGACCGCCCTGGCGATCGCGGCCCTTGTCGCGGTCGCGGCCACGGTTGTCGCGGCCTTTGTCACGATCGCCGCCGAACTTCTTGTTGTCGCGGTTGCGATCGCGATCCTTGTCGCGGTCCTTGCCCTGGAAGCTGCGATTGCGGTCGTCGCGGCGCTCGCCGCCCTCACCGCCGTCCCGGCCCCGGCGGAAGTCCTTGCCGCCATGGCGATGCCCGCCGTGACGATGCCGCTCACCGGGCTTGGCGCCGTCGGCCGCTTCGCCTTCTGCGGGCGCAGCGCCGGCTTGGGCACCGGCCTGCGGACGCTGGTTGTTGTGACGCGGGTGGCGATGGCGCTCGTGGCGCGGCTTGCGGTCCTCGTGACGGCCGCCCGGACGCCAGACCTCGATCAGCTCGGGCTCGGCGGGCGCGGGTGCGGCCTCAGGCGCGGCGGCGTCCGGTGACGCGGCAGCTTCCGTCGCGGCGGTCTCGGCCGGAGCGGCTTCGATCGGTGCCGCGGCCTCTTCGGCGGGCGGCGCGATGCCGGGAGCATCTTCCGGCGTGACGGGCGCCTCTGGCGACGCTTCGAGCACCGGCTCCTCGTGGGCGGGCTCGTCGTGCGGCTCCATGCCGGGCGCGTCTTCGACGCTGACGGCTTCAGCGGCAGCCTCAGCGGGCGCCGCTTGCTCCGGCAGGCCGGCCACGGCCTCCGCCGCCGTCTCGGTCGACGTGTCCGCGCTGCCCTCGGCGGGCGGCGTCTCGGCCGCGACCGTCTCGGCAGCGGGCACGGTGGGCTTCACCGGCAGCGGCGGACGCTTCTCCATGCGATAGCCGAGCGCGCGCAGCACCGAGGCGAAATCTTCGCCGGCAGATCCCGTGAGCGAGGTCATCGCCTGCGTCACGACAAAACTGCGGCCGTCGAAGGCGCCCGCCGGCTTTTCGCCGGACGCGGTCTCGCGCCAGGCCAGCGCCGGGCGGATCAGATCGGCAAGGCGCTCCAGGATGTCGACGCGCACGGCGCGCTCGCCGGCCTGCTTGTAGCCGAGCACGCGATAGGCATCGCGCGGCAGCGCCTTGTCGACCGGGAACGAGGTGCGCCCCGAGGAGGCCAGATGCTGCGCGCCCGAGAGCGAGGACAGATCGACATTGTCCTGCTTCAGCGCCCAGAGCAGCGCGGCGAGCGCGCGGGCGGCGGGCTTGAGCAGGCCGGGGAAATAGATGTGATAGGCGCCGAAGCGGACGCCGTATTTGCGCAAGGTCGCGCGCGAGGGCTGGTCGAGATCCTTCAGCTCATTGGCGATCTTGGGACGCTCGAGCACGCCGAGCGCCTCGACCAGCTGATAGGCGATGCCGCGGGCAATGCCGGTGACGTCCTCGGCCTTGGACAGCTCGAACATCGGCCCGAGCAGCTTCTCGATATGGGTCTTGAGCCAGAGCTCGAGCCGGGCCTGCACCTTCTCGCGGGGGCCGCCGGTCAGGCGCTCGTCGGAGATGATGCGGATGCGCGGATGCAGCGCGTCGTCTGCGGCAGACAGCCGCGCCACGGCATCGCCGGTCCAGCGGATGATGCCCTCGGAGGTCAGCACGAACTGATCGTCCGGCGCGTTGCCCAGCTTTTCGGCGCGCGTGTTGATCTCGCCGGCGAGCACCGCTTGCGCTGCAGCCTGCAAGGCTTTCGCATCCGAGCCGGCTTCCGCCGCGTCCGGTGCAAAGGTGAAGCCGTCGAGGCGGCCGATGACATGGCCTTCGACGATGACTTCGCCGGTCTTGCCGATTTCAGTATTCAAGCTCGTGTTCTCCCGCAGGCGGCGCATCAATACACTGGTCCGGCGATCAACGAAACGCTCAGTCAAGCGTTCATGGAGCGCATCCGATAATTTATTTTCGACCTCCCGCGTGATCCCCTGCCAGCGATCGGGGTCTTTCAGCCAGTCCGGGCGGTTGGCGACGAAGGTCCAGGTGCGGATCTGCGCGATCCGGGCCGACAGCGTGTCGATGTCGCCGTCGATGCGGTCGGCCTGGGTGACCTGGGCTTCGAACCAGGCATCGGGAATGCATCCCTTGCGCATCAGGAAGCCGTACAGCGTCGTCACCAGCTCGGCATGGGCGGCGGGCGACAGTTTTCGATAATCCGGGACCTGGCAGGCCTCCCACAGCCGTTCCACTGCCTGCTTGCCGTGCGCGATATCGCGCACCTCGCCGTCGCGGGCGGCATGATCGAGCACGCGCATGTCCTCGGCGATCGGCGCGCGCGTCAGCGCCTCATGGCCGGGCGCGAGGTTGAGCGACACCTGCAGCGCACCGAGCGAGGAGAAATCCAGCTTCGCGTTGCGCCATTGCAGCATCTTCACGGCATCGAAGGTGTGGTTCTGCAGCGCGTTGACGAGCTCGGGCTCGAACGGCGCGCAGCGGCCCGTGGTGCCGAAGGTGCCGTTGCGCGTGGCGCGGCCGGCGCGGCCTGCGATCTGCGCGAATTCGGACGGCGTCAGCCGGCGGAACTGGTAGCCGTCGAACTTACGGTCGGAGGCGAAGGCGACGTGATCGACGTCGAGATTGAGGCCCATGCCGACGGCGTCGGTGGCGACGAGATAATCGACGTCGCCGTTCTGGAACATCGCCACCTGCGCATTGCGCGTGCGGGGCGAGAGCGAGCCCAGCACCACGGCGGCGCCGCCATGCTGGCGTCGGATCAGCTCGGCGATGGCGTAGACTTCATCGGCCGAGAACGCGACGATGGCGGTGCGGCGCGGCTGGCGCGTGATCTTGCGGTCGCCGGCAAATTCGAGCTGCGACAGGCGCGGCCGCGTGATCATGGAGACGCCCGGCAACAGCCGCTCGATGATCGGCCGCATCGTGGCGGCCCCGAGCAGCAGCGTCTCGTCGCGGCCGCGGCGGTTGAGAATGCGATCGGTGAAGACGTGGCCGCGCTCGAGATCGCTGGCGATCTGGACCTCGTCGACGGCGAGGAAGGAGAGGTCGAGGTCGCGCGGCATCGCCTCGACGGTCGAGACCCAATAGCGCGGATTTTTCGGCTTGATCTTCTCCTCGCCGGTGACGAGCGCGACCGCCTCGCTGCCGACCCGGCCAGCGATCTTGTTGTAGACCTCGCGCGCCAATAGGCGCAGCGGCAGGCCGATCATCCCCGACGGATGCGCCAGCATCCGCTCGATGGCGAGATGAGTCTTGCCGGTGTTGGTCGGCCCGAGCACCGCGGTGACGCCCGCGCCAGGCACTCGATCGTGAAGGGCGCGCTCGGAGGCGAAGGGGGAGGAAGAAAAAGCCATGTCTGGGGGATTAGGTAGTGCCGATTTAGGCGAATGTCAGTGCCGGATTGCGGCGGGACCTGCTCCTCATGCTGAGGAGCGCGTCAGCGCGTCTCGAAGGATGAAGGCCCGGCTGGCGCCATTGAGCCAAGCCCCTCGTCCTTCGAGACGGCCGCTTGCGCGGCCTCCTCAGGGTGAGGGGCACACCGGGCGTGTGGACATCCGCTCGCCAAATCCCGCGCAACTGTCTCACTTTGCGACGCTTTTCCCTCTGCCTTTAAGCTTCGGAACGACTCTAGAACGAATCGCGGCCGAATCGCTGACTCGCCGCGGAGTCCCGTTACGTTCACGCAACATCTCGCGGGAGGCTTGCGGGCTGCAACTAGATGGAGTTTTCGGCCGCCGTACAAGTGACGTTTCGATGGCGGAAAGGCTTAAGTTGGGGACGGCGCGGAGTCGAATCAGAATCGGGGAGGAGTCAAATGGATTCCTGGAACCGGCCGCCTCAATCTCATTTTCGCGAAAACAACCCCATGCACAGTAGGGATGTACTTGAAATTGCTGAATCTTTCTTACCCTCCCCTGGAGGGTCCGGGACGAGCGTAGCTCGCCCGTGGGTCGGCGGCCATCGCGCGTAAGCGAGATGGGCGACGGGGTGGGGTGATCTCTCCTCACGGGCAGTCTTCGTGTTGAGAGATCACCCCACCCCGCTCGCGCTGCGCGCGATCGACCCTCCCCCTCCAGGGGAGGGTAAACGCCGGCCGCCGCAGCCCCTACTGCGTCTTCGCCACCCGTGGCGGCTGGGCCGTGGTGATGAAGCTGGTGGCTTCCAGCATGGCCGGGCCGAGGGGCGTCGGCACTTTCAGCCAGAACGGGACCAGGATGCGGGTGCCGGCGACGGGCGCGAACGCGATCTCGATATTGCGCTGGGCGGCGAGGTATTTGATCACGGGGCGGTCGGGGATGTAGCCGGAGACGGGCACGAAATAGAGCGCGCAGACCACGACCGGGCCCTTGTACCCCTTCTCCGCCTTCACGGTCTCCATGCGCTTGAAATCGAGCTTCAGATCGTAGCGCATGCGGCCGTCGAACACGGCGGCCGAGCTGTGGCAGGCCTCAGGCGAGACGGGATCGCCGGTGCCGGGCACGCGCAGCAGCGAGGCCGTCATGGGGTCCCAGACGCCGCGGCGGTGCGCCTCGGTGACGACGATGCGGTCGGGATCGACCGGCGGCTCGGGGAGGATCGCAAAATCCTTCACATTGCCCTTGTCGAGCGTGATGCGGATCTCTTCGGTCTTCTTCGATGTGGTGGTGGAGGCCTGGTAGCCGGTCGCCACCAGCGCGCCGCCGACGACGCGCCCCTGGCTGGCCCCCGTGCCGGACCCGCCGGTGAACGATTTCAACAGGCCCGAGGTGCCGCCGGAGGCCGCGGCCGCGAACACGTCGTCCTGGATATCGATGTTCCAGGCGCCCTTGCCGACAGGAATGCCGGCGAGCGAGGCCTCATATTGCGCCTCGAGCTTGCCCTGCGCCGCCGCCGGCGCCGCGCCGAAGCCGAGCGCCAAGCCCAACGCCAAGCCCAGCATTCCGCCGCAAAACGCCGCCAGCGAGCCGGCCCAGAGCGGGCGGGCTGCGCGCGATTCTGGCGCAGGAGGAGGCATTATGGGCACGAAACAATCCAATCGGGGCGCGATGGCCGTTACTTAAGCCAAAACCCGCGCCAAACAATGTGCCCCCGGCATCTCTGCCGGGAACTCCACCGGAGTCTTCGGCGGCGAATACGCCCTTTATGTGATGGTAAGGCGCGACAATCATTGCCGTTTTGGTGATCGGGAGGTAGCCGCGGGTGCGGTCACCTCTCCCGCTTGCGGGAGAGGTCGCGCCGCAGGCGCGGGTGAGGGCTCTCTCCTCTGGGGGACACGACTGCCCCTCTGCGGAGACACCCTCTCCCCCACCCTCCCCCGCACGCGGGGAAGGAGCGCACCGCCCGGGCGGCCACGAAACCCGCCCCAAAACCTTGACGTCCCGCCCCTTCCCCCCTATACGTCCGCCCGCTCCCTCAAGGACAGAGAATTTGCCCCTGTGGCGCCCCGGATGGCGGCCGCAACTCGTTTGGGGCTCGAACTGTAAGGATTTCTACCATGTCTCGCCGCTGCGAACTGACGGCCAAGGGCCCCCTCGTCGGCCACAAGGTCAGCCACTCCAACATCAAGACCAAGCGCCGCTTCCTGCCGAACCTGGTCAACGTGACCTTCATCTCGGAAGCCCTGGAGCGCAACGTGCGCCTGCGCGTCTCCACCAACGCGGTGAAGAGCGTCGACCACAATGGCGGCCTCGATGCCTTCCTGCTCAAGGCCAACGCCGACAACCTCTCCCCGCGCGCCCTCGAGCTGAAGCGCGCCATCCTGAAGAAGGTCGGCGATACCGCGCCGGCGAAGAAGGCGAGCTGAGATTTTTAGAAGTTAGGGCGGGGGCTAGGTTGCGTCGCGTGGCGTAAGCTTAGCCAGTAGCGTTCTGCGTTTGCGGCCGGATCGAAAGATCCGGCCGTTTTTGTTTTTGTGGAGACGTAGGCCAGTAGCTCACTAACGAAAGCTCACTTGCCCGCAAGGGTAGAACCTAGCATCCTGCGGTTGAGACCTCTCAGGTCTGGGGCGGTACCACCACCAAGTCACCAACCTCATAACATTCTGTCGTCTTCCAATGACTTTGCTCGCGGACGATGTCGACCTCGGAAAGACAATCAGCGCAGGCCTGATCATTAGCGAACTTGTCGTTCGGTCTCGACTGTCGAAAGTCCTAATCGTTTGTCCGAAAATTCTCGCTCAGCGATGGAAGGAAGGACTAGGCGAAGTTCAATACTCCTGGAATTCTCACTTTGGGAGAGACCCACTTAAGGCTGAACCGAAGAAGGTGGCGCAGTAATCACGACATACGCCGATTGCGATCGCTCTCGCAGATCGAGGGAGAAAGCAATATCGCGCGCTAACAAAGTGTGAGAATAGTCTCAATGAGAGTTTTGTTCGCTCCTGACTATCGAGCTGGCAATCCTTACCAGCAAATGCTCGCGGACGCTCTCCGTGATCATAGCATTCAAACTGAATTCCTTTCTGACTACCGCAGACTCCTCCCACTGTGGCGTGGCGTCAAAGACTTTGATTGCGACCTGCTGCATCTTCATTGGCCAGAGAAGTACTATCAGCGGCGCGGAGATGGCATCGATCTGCTTAGGAGGCTGCGCTATCCGACGGACCTCAGGCTAGCCTTGCGCCGATTGCCACTGGTGTTTACCGCACACGATCTTTTGCCGCACAATCGGGCTGGGGAGTCATTTTTACAGTCGAACTATCAATACACGCTTAATCGCGCAAAAGTCGTGTTTGCCCACTCATCCGCTGCCGCAGCTGCATTGTCGAAGACATATAGATTTGACGATCGCAAGTGCCGCGTAATTCCGCACGGTGATCTCGCGAAGTCGGGACTTCACCTGCCAAATAGGATCGTATCTCGCGACTTACTCGGTCTTCCTCAAGATGAGGCGATTTGTCTGATGTTTGGCCGAGTGGAGCCTTACAAAGGGATCGAAGAAGTAATTAGGTGGTGGGTCAAAAGAGAGAGCGTCACACTCGCGATAGTTGGTGAACCTATCTCACTTCAATATAGCAACCGAATTCGGGACCTCGCCCACGCTAGCAGTCGCGTAAGACTCTGTCTCGAATGGCAGTCCGGAGAACAGTTGCGGAATTGGCTCGCAGCCGTCGACTGCGCACTATTCAACTATTCTGCAATACTCACGTCAGGCGCTGCTAGCGAGGCGAGATCTTATGGCGTCCCTATCCTTTTGCCTCATCGGCTCTCAACGATTGATCTCATGGAGCCTCATCCCCGTGTGTTCCGTTTCAATACAATGGAGAGCGATTTCGATACCAGCCTTCATCAAGCATTGGCGGTCGGCCACAGTTATGAGGGTGCTCGTGAGTGGCGGGAGTTGACCTCCTGGCGCAAGGTGGCTCAGGCCACGTCGGAATGCTACCGTTCGTTGATGAATGCAGAGCGAGCGTCGCGAGCGGAATGATAGCAGATCCAATCGTCACCATTGGCATTCCTTGTTACAACGGCGCACGTTGGGTTCGGCAAGCCGTTGAAAGCGCTCTGACACAGACGCTTTCCGAAAAGGAGGTATTGGTCATAAACGATGGATCAACCGATGAGAGCTTGCAAATACTGGAAAGCTTTAGAGGCGAGATCCGCCTTATCTCCACACCGAACCGAGGAGTTAACGTTGCTCGCAATTCGATCATTGAGCTCGCCCGCGGTGCATGGATTCAATATTTGGATGCGGATGATTACTTGCTTCCTGAGAAGCTAACGTCTCAGCTGACCGAGCTTAACAGCTCGAAGAAGGTTGATGTTATCTACAGTCCTGTATTCCTGGAGTATTGGACTCCTTGCGGAGCCCTACCTTTGATCAAGTCAGTCATCGATTGCTCAATCGACGTCTACGCCCAATGGTTTGGTTGGCAACTGCCTCAAACTGGCGGCTCTCTCTGGAGCAAGGACTTTCTTGAAAAGTTGGGAGGATGGAACCCCGATCGCGATCTTATATGCGATGAACACGAACTTTATATGCGTGCACTCCAGGCCGAAGGCTCTTTTCAATTCGTCCCCATTGCCAATGCAGTGTACCGCATTTGGTCAGATCAGACCCGAGCGCACCGACAGCCCATTTCTCTTATTTCCAACAAGTCTCGCTTGATTCAAGAAATGCGAGCGTGGCTGCTTCAGAGGGACCGTTGGAGTGCCAGTCACCAGTCAATTGCAGGTCAAGCCTGCTTCGAAATGTGCCGGACGCTCGCCAGGTATGATCTTTCTGCTGCCATTCGATTGTTCAGACATTGCCAGAGCTTGAAATTAATTACGCTCTCCGGTCCGGCTGCCCCCGCAAGGTATCAAGGAGCGTACAAGATCTTGGGCTTTGTAGGAGCTGAACTCCTGGCCAAATGGTCAAGGCGTGTCGCACCCCCTGCTAGTCTCGGTAAGTGGACGACTTAGCTCCCTTGCAGCGCAAAAGAACCCCTTTGCTGCCGATATCACTCCCATATGCGATATCCCTATCCTCCATGAAAGCTAAGCCAGCATCGTCTCCTCGCCGTCGCGCGGTTCGGCTATACTCGCCGGGGTAGCATTTCCCGGAGCGCGTCCCATGGATTACGCATCCAAAGCCGAACCCAAAAACCTCGTCATCTGCTGTGACGGCACCGGCAACGAGATCTCGGAGAACATCTCCAACGTCCTGAAGCTCTATCGCTGCCTGCGCAAGACGGAGAAGACGCAGCCGCGGCAGATGGTGTTTTACGATCCCGGCGTCGGCACGGTGACGAAGCCGACGACGTGGCATCGCTTGAAGGCCAATATCAACCTGGTGCTGGGGCTCGCCACCGGCTACGGGCTCGATGACAACGTGCTCTCGGCCTATTGCTTCCTGGTCGAGCATTACTCGGCCGGCGACAGGATCTATCTGTTCGGTTTTTCGCGCGGCGCCTACACCGTGCGCGTGCTGGCGGGGCTGATCCACAAGATCGGCCTGATCAGGCCGGAGCAGGCGAACCTCGCAGGCTCGGGCCTCGTCGCCT
Source organism: Bradyrhizobium centrosematis (assembly GCF_045571495.1). Lineage (NCBI taxonomy): Bacteria > Pseudomonadati > Pseudomonadota > Alphaproteobacteria > Hyphomicrobiales > Nitrobacteraceae > Bradyrhizobium > Bradyrhizobium centrosematis. Next base: position 612,484 of record NZ_CP120703.1, on the reverse strand, counting down.
ACAAGGAATATTCCGGCACCGGGCGCGGCAACGATATCGAGGACTTAGCGGGCGTCTCCTTCGACGACCAGGGGCCGCTGCCGAAGGACCAGTTCGACCTCGCCGCGCAGTTCGCGCGCATCACCTCGACGCGCTGGCCGACCATCCACTTCATCGGCGTGTGGGACACCGTGGCGAGCGTGATCGTACCGCGCGCCGACCGGCTGTTCTGGCCGAGCCTGGAGGAGCTCGCCTTCACGCTGCGCAATCCGAGCGTCCGGATCTTCCGGCAGGCGATCGCGATCGACGAGCGGCGCTGCATGTTCCGCCTGAAGCAGTACCGCGAGCCGCAGGAGTTCTGGAGCAACCGCTACGTGCCTGACGAGAAGAAGGTGCCGCAGGACATTTTGCAGGTATGGTTCGCCGGCGTGCACAGCGACGTCGGCGGCGGCTATCCGGAGGCCGAGAGCGGGGAGTCGAAATATCCGCTGCTCTGGATGATCGCGGAAGCGGAGAAGGCGGGGCTGAACTTCAACCCCGCGTCCGTGAAGCAGCTCGCCTGGGGCGTCCAGCGCAAGAACTCGCCGTTCAGCTATGTCGCGCCGGCCTTCACCGGCAAGACCGGCGTGCTGCACGATTCGATGACGCCGGGCTGGCGGCTGCTGGAATTCCTGCCGAAGCGCGCGACCTACAAGGAGTGGCCGGACCGGACCGTGGTGCTCGGCTTCTACATCCCCGATTGCGAGCCGCGCCTCATCCCCGAGGGCGCGCATGTGCATGAGAGCGTGCTGAAGCGGATGGCAGCGGAGCCGGCGTACCGGCCGGTGAACCTGCCGAAGGACTATGTGACGGTGCCCATGCCGCTGGAGCCGGGGGTGGATCTGGCCGCGGGCGCCGCGGCGGAGGAGATCGTGACGGGGTGATGGGGCGAGCGCTCTTACCCTCCCCTGGAGGGGTCCGGGACGAGCGGAGCTCGCCCGTGGGTCGGCGCGTGATCGAGCGAAGCGAGATTGCGTGACGGGGTGGGGTGACGGTCTCTCCACGGGTGCACTGCCCGTGTGGAGAGATCACCCCACCCCGCTCGCGCTGCGCGCGATCGACCCTCCCGCTCCAGGGGAGGGTGGCATTCCGCTACCGCCGCTTTCTGCCTTCGCCGACACTTTTCATTAAAATTCTCCCGCGCGGTTTAGCCGGATCGCATCTTCTGCACGTCATCATGGCGGTCCGAACACGCCGCGAAACCTGCGCAGCTGGAGGAGACGTGCCACACTATCCGCGCCGATTTGCCCGCGTGAAGCCTTCGGGCCTGGTGTCGCGCCAGGCCAAGATCATCACCGGCCCGCGCGCGCCTGTGATCAACTGCACGCTGATCGACTATTCGCCCGGCGGGGCCTGCGTCGATCTCGGCGGACAAGTGAGCATTCCCGATCGCTTCGAGCTGCTGCACGTCAACACCAAGAAGCGCTGCCGCATCGCCTGGAAACGCGGCTCGCGGATCGGCGTGGTGTTTTAGAGCGCGCTGCCTGCTTACCCTCCCCTGGAGGGGTCCGGGACGAGCGGAGCTCGCCCGTGGGTCGGCACGCGATCGAGCGAAGCGAGATTGCGTGACGGGGTGGGGTGACGGTCCCTCCACCTCGCACAGCGCCCGCGTTGAGAGATCACCCCACCCCGCTCGCGCTGCGCGCGATCGACCACGGGCGAGCTACGCTCGTCCCGGACCCCTCCAGGGGAGGGTGGGACGGCTACTTCCGCATCCTGGCCTTGGCGCCGGCCACGATCTGCATGGCGACGCCGGCGAGCCAGCCGATGAAGACGAGCCAGGTCCAGGCCATGTGCGGATCGAGCCGGAGCACGATGACGGCGACGGAGGCGAAGGCGGTGAGCGTGGCGCACAGCGTGCCGGCGGAGCTGAGGAATTCCGCGGCGTCGATCTCGCTATGCGCGTCGTCGAACGGCATCTGCGGCGTGTCGATGCCGAGATAGAAGCCGATGCAGCCGAGCAGCATCATCAGCAGCAGGAAGCCCTGCGTGGTGAGTTGCGGGATCGCCGATCCCACATAGGCGCCGATGAACAGCCCGCAGGCCGCGCCTGCCATCGCAAGGCCCACACGCTCGAACACATGAGCCGTCTTGCGGACACGAAAATGCATGGGCACGCCCTCCCGGCGGAGCTGGATGAGCGCAAGTTAGGCCAGTTTTGCGGTGCGTGGAAGCTGGGGAGATTTACGGAGGCAGGGTGGGCGGTGAGAGAGGTGCGGCGCAGGCGTCGCGCCGCACATGCAGCACGCCCTCACCGCGCTCCGAATGTGGTCTTGCCGAACAGCGCCTTCTGCGTCGAGGGCTGCGAGCGCCAATATTGCGGCGGGGCTTCGACCTCGCCGCCGAGCTCGGCGGCGGCGTGCCAGGGCCAGCGCGGGTCGTAGAGCATGCCGCGGGCGAGCGCGACCATGTCGGCCTTGCCGGAGGCAACGATCTCCTCGGCCTGCTTCGGCTCCGTGATCAGGCCGACGGCGATGGTGGGCAGGCCGGTCTCGCGGCGGATGGCGTCGGCGAACTGCACCTGATAGCCGGGGCCAAGCGGGATTTTTTGCAGCGGCGAGACGCCGCCGGAGGAGGCATCGATCCAGTCGACGCCGCGCGCCTTCAGCGCTTTCGCGAACGCGATCGTCTGCGCCAGATCCCAGCCGCCCTCGACCCAGTCCGTCGACGACACGCGCATGCCGACAGGCTTGTCGTGCGGGAAGACGGCGCGCACCGCGTCATAGATCTCGAGCGGGAAGCGCATGCGGTTCTCGAGCGAGCCGCCATATTCGTCGGTGCGCTTGTTGGAGATCGGCGAGAGGAATTGATGCAAGAGATAGCCGTGGGCGCCGTGCAGCTCGATGGCATCGATGCCGAGGCGATCCGCGCGCTTTGCGGCATCGACGAAGGCGTCGCGGATGCGCGTCAGGCCGGCGGCATCGAGCGCGAGCGGCGCGGCCTCGCCCTCCTTATGCGGCACCGCCGATGGCGCCACCGTCTGCCAGCCGCCCAGCCCTTCCGGAATCAGCTGGCCGCCGTCCCAGGGGCGCGCGCTCGAGGCCTTGCGGCCGGCATGGGCGAGCTGCATCGCGATGGCGGTGGAGGAATGCTTGCGCACCGAGGCGAGGATCGGCTTCAGCGCGGCCTCGCAGGCATCGCTGTAGAGCCCGAGGCAGCCCGGCGTGATGCGGCCGATCGCCTCGACATGCGTCGCCTCGATGCAGAACATCGCCGCGCCCGACAGGCTGAGATTGTTGATGTGGGTGAAGTGCCAGTCATTGGCGACGCCGTCGTCGGCCGAATACTGGCACATCGGCGACACCACGATGCGATTCTTCAACGTCAGGCCGCGCAGCTTGATCGGGGAAAACAGGACGCTCATGGGGGAGTTCCGGTGGGAGGTATGGAAGCTATTGCATGAAGTTTAGTAGGTGAACGGCGAATTGCTAGGCGTCTCGGAGGAATGGCGACCAATGAGGCTATGCATTGCAGAGAGGATTGGACACCGGCTGCCCGCCCCGTGTCATTGCGAGCCAACGGGTCCGCGCGAAGCGCGGCCCGATGACAGGCTCCGCGAAGCCAATCCAGAATCTCTCCGCGGAGGGATTTCCGGATTGCTTCGTCGCAAGGGCTCCTCGCAATGACGGAGGAGAGACCGCCCCTACTCCGCCAGCGTGAATTGCAGCAGCAGCGTGCGCTGGAGCATCGAAAAATTGTCGTCGGAGATCAGGGTCAGCACGGTCTCGCCCTCGCTCGTGACGTGGGCGTCGATGCCTTCCATGTTGTCGATCTCCTGGCCGAGATCGGCGACGAACAGCGCAGGGCCGTCGACCAGCGCGCCGGGCGCGATTCCCTTCAGCGGGATCGAGCGGATGCGGATGTTGACGCCGGTGAACCAGGAGAATTTGCGCTCCAGGATCAGGATCTCGCCGGAGGGCAGCAGCACCGCGTCGCTGATGTCGTATTTCTCGGTGCGGCGCACGCTGAACTGGCCGGGCGTGGGGCCGCCGATCAGAAAGGCGACGAGATTGCCGTCGGCGTCCAGCCCGCGCTCGGAGAAGGCGATCAGTGTGCCCGCAAGCGGCTGGCCCTGGCCCTTGTCCTTTTCCTTGGGCACGATGACGAGCGCCTCGAGCCCCTTGTTGGAGGGCAGCCTGCGCACGCCCGGCGGCACCGCGATCGCCTCGCCGCGCGCGTGCGTGCCGCCTTTGGAGAAATCGTAGCGCAGGATCTGGTTGACGCGCTCGAGCCCGACATAGGCGAAATTGCCGTCGCGCGCGAGCGATTCCGAATCCCACCACAGGCGCTTCTCCGTGATCGGCCGCCCCTCGGCACCGAGCAGCGGCGCGGCCTCGACGTCGTCGAGGCCGGCCATCTTGCCGCCGGCATAGCGGATGCGGCCGGTGAACCAGCCGCCCTGGTCGGAGACCGCGAGAAAACCCTCGCCCTTGGCATCGAGCCGGATGCCGGACAAGCCGCCGAAGCCGCGATAGGGCGAGGTCAGCACCAGGCCGCTGCGATACTCCAGCGAGCCGAAGCGCGTGCGCGTGCGGTCGCGCGGCTCGAAACTCGGAATGGCGCGCGCATTGACCTCGACCCTGACGGGCTCGGTGACGGCGTTCTCGATCGCAAGCGCGCGCGGTGGCTCGATCGCACCTTGCGCCAATGCGACGCGGGAGACTGCGAGAGTGGAGAATCCCGCCGCAGCGTACTGAAGGAAGCTGCGGCGGGATGAATGCGTGCTCACGAATGCAATTTGCGTCGCGGGCGACCGGCCGGCTGGCTGGGTGCGGTGTTGGTCTCGCTGAACAGCTCGGCGAGCTTCTCGGTGATGGCGCCGCCAAGCTCCTCGGCATCCACGATCGTCACCGCGCGGCGATAGTAGCGCGTCACGTCATGGCCGATGCCAATCGCGATCAGCTCGACCGGCGAGCGGGTCTCGATCTCCTCGATGATGTGGCGCAGATGCCGCTCGAGATAGTTGCCGGGATTGACCGACAGCGTGGAATCGTCGACCGGCGCGCCGTCCGAGATCATCATCAGGATCTTGCGCTGCTCGGGCCGGCCGAGCAGGCGCTTGTGCGCCCAGTCCAGCGCCTCGCCGTCGATGTTCTCCTTCAGCAGCCCCTCGCGCATCATCAGGCCGAGATTTTTCCGCGCACGGCGCCACGGAGCATCCGCCGATTTGTAGATGATGTGGCGGAGATCGTTGAGACGGCCGGGATTGGCCGGCTTGCCGGCGGCAAGCCAGGCCTCGCGCGATTGCCCGCCCTTCCAGGCGCGCGTGGTGAAGCCCAAAATCTCGACCTTGACGCCGCAACGCTCCAGCGTGCGCGCGAGGATGTCGGCGCAGGTGGCGGCGACCGTGATCGGGCGTCCGCGCATCGAGCCGGAATTGTCGAGCAGCAGCGTCACCACGGTGTCGCGGAACGTCGCCTCCTTCTCATGCATGAAGGACAGCGGGTGATAGGGATCGGTGACGACGCGCGACAGCCGCGCAGGATCGAGGATGCCCTCTTCGAGGTCGAACTCCCAGGCGCGGTTCTGCTGCGCCATCAGCCGGCGCTGCAGCCGGTTGGCGAGGCGGGCGACGATGCCCTGCAGATGCGCCAGCTGCTTGTCGAGATAGGCGCGCAGGCGCTCCAGCTCGTCATGGTCGCAGAGGTCTTCGGCGGCGATGATCTCGTCGAACTTGGGCGCGAAGGCGTGATATTCCGGCCCGCGCGGCTCGTTCTTGCCGTGCTGGTTCGGACGCGTCGCCTCGCCCGGCGTCTCGTCGTCGCCGAGCTCGCCGTCGTCGAAGGTGTCGGAGGTCGAGGCCTGCGCGCTTTCCATCGCGCTCTCGCTCATCTCCTCGGATGTCGCCTGCGCCTGGTCGGCGCTCATCTCCTGGGCGGCATCGGAATCGGGCGAGCCTTCGGCGCCCGACTGATCGTTGTCGCCGTCCTGGTTCTCGTCGTTGTCGTCGTTGTCCTCGCTGTCGGCGTTGCGCTCGTCGCCGAGCTCGAGCGCCGAGAGCAGGTCATGCACGGCATCGCCGAACCGGGTCTGGTCCTCGACCAGGCTATCGAGCCGGTCGAGCCGCTTGCCGATCTTGTCCTCGAGAATCGGCCGCCAGAGGTCGACCATCTTCTTGGCGGCCGTGGGCGGCGCGAGGCCGGTCAGGCGCTCGCGCACCAGCATCGCCAAAGCGTCCGCCAGCGGCGCGTCGGCGCGGTCGGTGATCTCGTCGAACTTGCCGCGGTGGAAATGGTCGTCGAGCATCGCGGTGAGATTCTTGGCAACACCCGCCATGCGGCGCGCGCCGATCGCCTCGACCCGTGCCTGCTCCACGGCCTCGAACACGCCGCGTGCCTGCGGGTTGCCCGGCATCAGCTTGCGATGCAGCTTGGCGTCATGACAGGCGATCTTGAGTGCGATGGAGTCGGCGTGGCCGCGCACGATCGCGGCATCGCGCTTGGTCATCTTGCGCGCGGGCTCGGGCAGCCGCGCCTTGCCCGGCGCAAGACCGGGCCGCTCGGCCGCGAAGGAGACGTCGAGCTCCGGCGACTTGGCGATCGCCTTCAGGCAGGACGCCACCGAGCGCTTGAACGGCTCGGTCGGCGCTTCCTTGTTGTTGCGGAATTTGGAGTTGGAGGTGGTCATGTCACCTTGATCCGTCGTCCCCGGAGACCGGGGACGACATCTCGAACCTTAGCTGAGCGCGACGTTCACCGCCGATTCCGGCAGCTCGGCGTTGAAGCAGCGCTGATAGAACTCGGCGACCAGGGGACGCTCGAGCTCGTCGCATTTGTTGAGGAAGGTGACGCGGAAGGCGAAGCCGATATCGCCGAAGATGTCGGAGTTTTCCGCCCAGGTGATCACCGTGCGCGGGCTCATCACCGTCGACAGATCGCCATTGGCGAAGGCGTTGCGGGTGAGATCGGCAAGGCGCACCATCTTGTTGACGATGTCGCGGCCTTCCTGGGTGCGATAGTGCTTGGCCTTGGCCAGCACGATCTCCACTTCCTCGTCATGGCTGAGATAGTTCAGCGTGGTGACGATCGACCAGCGGTCCATCTGGCCCTGGTTGATCTGCTGGGTGCCGTGATAGAGGCCCGAAGTGTCGCCGAGGCCGACCGTATTCGCCGTGGCGAAGAGGCGGAACGCCGGGTGCGGCTTGATCACCTTGTTCTGGTCGAGCAGCGTCAGGCGGCCGGAAACTTCGAGCACGCGCTGGATCACGAACATCACGTCCGGGCGGCCGGCGTCGTATTCGTCGAACACCAGCGCGACGTTGTGCTGGAGCGCCCAGGGCAGGATGCCGTCGCGGAATTCGGTGACCTGCTTGCCGTCACGGACCACGATGGAGTCCTTGCCGACGAGGTCGATACGGCTGATGTGGCTGTCGAGGTTGACGCGCACGCAGGGCCAGTTCAGGCGGGCGGCGACCTGCTCGATATGGGTGGATTTGCCGGTGCCGTGATAGCCGGTCACCATCACGCGGCGGTTCTTGGCAAAGCCCGCGAGGATGGCGAGCGTGGTGGCGCGGTCGAAGCGGTAATCGGAATCGACTTCGGGCACGTGAGGATCGACTTCGGAATAGGCCGGGACTTCGAGATCGCTGTCGATCCCGAACACCTGGCGCACCGACACCTTCATGTCGGGCAAACCGGAAACTTCCTCAACTTTGGACATGGCGGCGGTCGTCATCAATCCTCCGAGGTCCCGGGCGGTCCCGAAACCGGTTATTCGCACGTTGGCTGCGGCTGGGTGCTGAAAATCAACCTATCAGAGACAAGTGGCCGGCAGAAGCCCGCCCACCAATCAAAGTTCCGTTGTCTTTTCATTTAGATAAGCAAGGAACGCAGTTTTTGGAGGGCTGCCTTGCGAATCACGCCGAAATTCGGGCGGGTCACGCCCGCTCCCGTGCGAATGGCGCTTTGGCCCTATGCAGCTACTTATGTAGGGTCCAAAGTCCCATGCTCCAGCCCTTTCAAGAGACGACGTGACGTCCTTTCTCGATCCCCTCATCGCCTTCGTTTCCGCCCATCCGTGGCTGGCCTATCTGACCCTGTTCCTGGCGGCCCTGCTCGAAGCCGTTCCAGTTGTGGGATCGGTGATCCCCGGCTCGACCATCATCCTGGCGCTGAGCGCGCTGGTTCCGGGCGGCGAGCTGGCGCTGCCATGGGTGCTGCTGGCGGCAGCTAGCGGCGCGGTGCTCGGTGACGGCTCGGCCTATTGGATGGGGCACCGGCGCCAGCGCGAGATCCTCAACACCTGGCCGCTGACCAATTATCCGCGCGTGGTTGCCGAGAGCGAGAGCTTCTTCCACCGCTTCGGCACCTGGGCCGTATTCTTCGCCCGTTTCGTGCCGCCGATCCGCGCCTTCGTCCCGGTCACGGCCGGCGCGCTCGGCATGGCCCCCGCAAAGTTCTACGCGGTGAACATTCCGGCGATCCTGGTCTGGGCGCCCGCCCATGTGCTGCCCGGCGTGCTGGCGGTGTCGGCATTGCACGAATATGCCGGGCTGCATCACCACGGCCATGTCGGCAAGCACATCTGGATGCTGACGGTGGTGGGCGTCGCGATCGTGGGGGGTGTGGGCGTGTGGATCTATCGGCGGCGGAATGCTGGCGCTGTCGCGGAAGCGGAGCCGCGGGGTGATTGACCCTGGATGCTTGCCGCGATGGAGGTGCGCTCCCTCTCCCGCTTGCGGGAGAGGGTTGGGGAGAGGGTGTCTCCTCGTTGGGATTCCCCAAGAGGTGAGAGCCCTCACCCGCGCCTCCGGCGCGACCTATCCCGCAAGCGGGAGAGGTTAAGAACCCGTCCCCACCCTGCGCCCCGGCGCGGGTCCCACATACCTTGCCCGCGGCCTGATCAACTTGCCGAACTGCAATTGCTCGCTGGCATGGGCGATCCAGCCGACGCTGCGGGCCATCGCGAACAAGGCGAGCTCGCTGCCTGCGGGCAGGCGCAGTGCGTGCGCGAGCACGGCGAGCGCATAGTCGATGTTGACGAACTCGCCGGTGGCTTCCGCGATCCGCTCGGGCACTTCCTTGGTGAACTTGCGCGGAGCGCCGGCGCGCGAGAGCGCGTTGAGGAGCGACTGCGCGCGGGGATCGCCGCGCTTGTAGACGCCGTGGCCGAAGCCGGCAAAGCGCTCGCCGAGCGCGACGCGCTCGCGCACAACAGGCGCAACGTCGCGATCGATCAACGTTTTCACGAGCTGCGAGGCCAGCACGCCGGCGCCGCCATGCTTCGGGCCCTTCAATGCGGCGAGGCCGGCGATGACGGCGTCGTAGAGATTGAGACCTGTCGAGGCCGCGCAGCGCGCGGTGAAGGTCGAGGCATTCAGCTCGTGATCGGCAAGCAGCACCAGGGCGCGGCGGATCAGGTCGGGCGCGTGCTTGTTGTCCGCCGCCCAGGCTGTTGCGATCTGCTGATGCAACGGCGAGGGCGAGGGTTCGGCATTGAGCATGGTCGCAACCAGCAGACGGACGATGCGCCCGCCGACCATGGCGCGACCGTCGGGTGCACGGGTGAAGGCGCGGGGATCGACGCTGGCGGCCAGTGCAAGCACGGCGATGGCACGGTCGATCGGTGCCGCCCGGCGTGCGGCCTCCGCGATGACGCGCATTTCTTCGGAGAGCTCAGGTTGATTGTCGGGGGCGAACGGATCGACGTCGGCGACGTCCCAAAGCAGCGTCGCGGTGTGCTCCAGCGTGTCGTTCTCGGCGAGATCGACGCAGTTGACGCCGCGGTAGATCGCGCCCTCCTCGGTGATGGTCGAGATCTCGGTGTCCATCACCGGCAGATCAGCATCAAAGCTGCGCAGGCCCCGCGGCTCCGGCGACGGCACGCGGCGCTCCTTCAGGGCGCGAACGTCCTCGGCGCGGTAGCGGTTCTTCCTGGAGTCGGGGGTCGGCTCGGAGCGGATCAGGCCGCGGCTGACATAGGCGTAGAGCGTGGCCGGCGAGATCGCGAGCTCGGCGGCGGCCTCGCGAGCGGACAAATAGAGCGCCGAAGAATTTTTCATATTGATTTATGTAATCAAGATTGATCAATGTGTCGAGAGGCCTGACCTTGTTCTCCGTGAACAGGAGATTTGGGCCATGAACATCCACCTCACCAAAAGCCAGATCGGGCTGGACGGCGTTCCCGCGGCCGAGACCGTGCTGAGCCATGTCGACGGCGAACGCGGCGAGTTGATCATCGCCGGGGAGCATGTCGGACGGCTCGCCGCCCTCTCGAGCTTCGAGGGCGTCACCGCCCGGCTCTGGAACGGCGCCAGCAAGACCACCCTCACCGAAGCCAATGTGCGCTCACAGCTGGGCGCGGCGCGCGAGCGCGCCTTCGCCCGGCTGCCGGACCTGCTGCCGGCCACGCGCGGCATGGGCATCATCGATGGGTTTCGTGCGGCCGTCGCCGGACTGCGCGCCGAGCACGGGCTGGAGCACGAGGCGACGATCGTCGGCGCATTTCCGGTGATCGCGGGCGCGCTGGTCCGGCGCGCCAAGGGGTTGGAGCCGGTCGCGCCCGATGCGAATGTGAGCCATGCCGCCGACACGCTGCGCATGTTGCACGGGCACGCGCCCGAAACGCGCGAGGTCACGGCGCTCGACGCCTATCTCGTCACCGCCAGCGACCACGGCATGAACGCCTCGACCTTCACCGCGCGCGTGGTGGCCTCGACGCAGGCCGATCTGTTCGCGGCCGTCACCGCCGGCTATTGCGCACTCACGGGCCCGCTGCATGGCGGCGCGCCAGAGCCGGTGCTGGAAATGCTGGACGCAATCGGCTCGCGCGAGCGCATCCAGCCTTGGGTGGATGCGGCGCTGGCCCGCGGCGAGCGCATGATGGGCTTCGGCCACCGCGTCTATCGCGTCCGCGATCCGCGCGCCGACGTGCTCAAGACCGCGGTCGAGGCGCTGGCGGCTAATGGCACCGATCTGCCGTTTGCCGGCGAGGTCGAGGCCTATATCCGCAGCGCGCTGCGCAAGAAGAATCCGGAGCGGCCGCTGGAGACGAACGTCGAGTTCTTCACCGCGATCCTGCTCGATGCGCTGGCGATCCCGCGGCAGGCGTTCACGCCGATCTTCGCGGTCGCGCGCGCCGCAGGCTGGACCGCGCATGCCCGCGAGCAGCAGCGCACGGGGCGGTTGATCCGGCCGAGCTCGTCCTATGTCGGGGCGATGCCGGAGGCGTAGGTGCGCAGCAGGGCTGGGTGAGGCGATGGCGGAGCCAATCCTCCGCTGTCGTCCCTGCGAAGGCAGGGACCCATATCGCGTGATTTATCGATGAAATGAAGGTGTCAGTACCAGCGAAGACTTTTTCACTACGAGTCTTCGCCAAACTGCTCCCTGGAGTTATGGGTCCCGGATCTGCGCTTCGCTTGTCCGGGACGACACCGAGAATGTGGTGAGAGGCTCAGGCCTCGCGCACCACGGTCTTCAGATAATTATACGCCTTGATGATCTCGATCAGGCGATCCTCGGTGGAGCGGTCGCCGCCGTTGGCGTCGGGGTGGTGCTGCTTCACCAGCGCCTTGTACTTGGTCTTGACGTCGGCGAGCGTGGCGCTGGGGCCGAGGCCCATGACCTGGAGCGCCTTGCGCTCGGCGTTCATCACCTTGCGCGTCTCGGCCTTGGGCGCAGCTTCGGGGCCCTTGCGCCAGCTGGCGCGGCCGTTGATCTCGCTGAACATGCTGAAAGGATCGGACGCCATGTCGATCTCTTCGGCACCCTTTTTGCCGCCATTGGCGCCCATCTTCCAGGTCGGGCGGTGGCCGGTCAGCGCATCCTTCTGGTAGCGCGCGACGGCTTCGGCATTCATGCCGGAGAAGAAATTGTAGTTCTGGTTGTACTCGCGCACGTGGTCGAGGCAGAAGTGCCAGTACTCGCGCTGGTTCTCACGGCCCTTCGGCGCGCGGTGCGGGCCCTTGTTGGCGCAGCCCGCCCACTCGCAATTGACCGCGGTGTCGCGCGGTTTCAATTCCGGCTGCTTGCCCCGCGGCTTCACGCGGATGGAGTCGAAGAATTTTGATGAATCGATCGGCATGGCTGACTTTGACTACGCAATGCAAAAACCTTCAAGTCTTGACATTGCAATTCGCGGCAAACCCGGCAAATAACGGGTGCGACCTCTGCACCCGAATGGCACAACATGGTTATGCGCGACACTATCAGCAACAAGTTGCAGGAAGCTTTCACGCCGGAAAGCCTGCAAGTCGTCGACGAGTCACATTTGCATGAGGGCCATGCCGGCCATCGGCCCGGCGGTGAGACGCACTTCCGCGTTTATATTGTGTCTGATGCCTTCAAAGGGAAGAGCCGGGTCGAGCGCCATCGCATGATAAATTCGGCGCTGGCCGCGGAACTTGCCGGCAGCGTGCACGCGCTGGCGATCCAGGCCAAGGCGCCGGGGGAAGGCGGGAGCTAGCTTCGCCAATTCGCAAGGCAAATCACGCCATTTCCCCTCATCCTGAGGAGCGCGCTCTTGCGCGCGTCTCGACGGATACAGGCCGAGATGTCGCAGCCGGGCCTTCATGGTTCGAGACGGCGCTCACGCGCCTCTTCACCATGAGGATCTAGAACGACGTCCCCGCCCGCCTCGGCTTGGCCTCTTCCAGCTCCGCCTCGCGCGGCACCGGCGAAATACGGAGCGCGGTGATGCGGTTGCGCTCGCGGCGGAGGACGCGGAAGCGGAAGCCGTGGAAGGTGAAGCTCTGGCCGCGGTCTGGGATCGAGCGCGCCTCGTGAATGACGAGGCCGGCGACCGTGGTTGCCTCTTCATCGGGCAGATGCCAGTCCATGGCGCGGTTGAGGTCGCGGATCGGCACCGAGCCGTCGACCACGACCGAGCCGTCCGGCTGGGCGCGCACGCCCGCGACCACGACGTCGTGCTCGTCGGAGATGTCGCCGACGATCTCTTCCAGAATGTCTTCCAGCGTCACGAGACCTTCGACTTCGCCGTACTCGTCGACGACAAGCGCGAAATGGGTCTTGCGGCGGCGGAAGGCCTTCAGCTGATCGGACACCGGCCGCATCTCCGGCACGAACCAGGGCGGCAGCGCGATGGTCGAGACGTCGATCCGCGAGGTGTCGCCATCCGCGGCTCGTATCGCGCGCAGGAGATCCTTGGCGTGGAGCACGCCGATAATGTTCTCCGGCTTCTCGCGCCACAGCGGAATGCGGGTGTATTCGGTCGCCAGCACCTCGCGCACCAGCTCTTCCGGCGGCAGGTCGGCGTTGATCATCATCATCTCGGTGCGATGGATCATGACGTCGGAGACCTGGAGCTCGCGCAAGTCGAGGAGACCGCCGAGCATGTCGCGGTCCTGCTTCTCGAACTTGCCCTCGTGGTGCAGCAGGTCGACCGCGCCGCGCAGACGCTCGGTCGGCGACAGGATCGCCTGGTGCTCGCCGGCGAGGCCGAACAGGCGCAGCAAGAGGCGCACGACGACCTCGACGATGCGCAGCAGCGGCCCCAGCACGTACATGGTGAGCCGCATCGGGCGCGCCACCGCGAGCGCGACGCGATCGGGCGCGTTGATGGCGATGGTCTTGGGCAGCACCTCCGCGAAGATCACGACCAGCGCGGTCATCACGCCGGTCGCATAGAGCACGCCGACGTCGCCGAACCAGGCGGTGAAGATGGCGGTCGCGATCGCCGAGGAGCTGATATTGGCGATGTTGTTGCCGAGCAGCAGCGCCCCGATCAGGCGCTCGCGCATGTCGAGCAGATCGGAGACGACGTCGGCGTCGCGATTACCCTGCTTGGAGAGCCTCAGCATGCTGGCGCGCGAGGCGCCTGTCAGCGCGGTCTCGCTGGCGGCGAAGAACGCCGAGACCAGGAGGCAGAGGACGACGATGGTGAATCCGAGCCAGTCCATGCACCACTCGAGTTTCCTTTAATGCGTTTTCCAGTCGCGAACCGGTATCCACTTCGCTCGAAAACGCTTTGGCACCAATCAGCCGCGCATCAAGCCTTCTGCGCGAGCTTCTCCTTGAGGAAGTCGCGCACGGGCCCCGGCTCGACATCACCAGCGATCACGGCGCGCCCGACCGCCTCCAGCAGGATGAAGGTGAGCTTGCCGCGCTTGACCTTCTTGTCCTGCGCCATCAGGGTCATCAGCGCGTCGGCATCGGCAAGCCCTTCCTGAGCAAAGCCCGCGATGTCCTGCAGGCGCGTCGGCAGGCCGGCCTCGATCAGGTGGCGCTCGATGCGTTCGGCATCGGCCGCGCCGATCATGCCGAGCTTTGCCGAGAACTGCGCCGCCAGCGTCATGCCGATCGCGACGCCCTCGCCATGGAACAGGCGGTCGGAGAAGCCGGTCGCCGCCTCCAGCGCATGGCCGAAGGTGTGGCCGAGATTGAGCAGCGCGCGCTCGCCGGTCTCGCGCTCGTCGCGCGACACCACACCGGCCTTGGCGCGGCAGGAGGTTGCGATCGCGTGCTCGCGCGCCGAGCCGCCCTTGAAGATCTCGGAATGGTTCTTCTCCAGCCAGCTGAAGAAGGCTTCATCCCCGAGCACGCCATATTTGGCGACCTCGGCATAACCGGCGCGGAACTGGCGCGGCGACAGTGTGTCGAGCACGGCGGTGTCGGCGATGACAAGCACCGGCTGGTGGAAGGCGCCCAGCAGGTTCTTGCCTTGCGGCGAGTTGATGCCGGTCTTGCCGCCGACGGATGAATCGACCTGCGCCAGGAGCGAGGTCGGCACCTGCACGAAATCGACGCCGCGGCGCAGGATTGCCGCGGCAAAGCCGGCGAGATCGCCGACCACGCCGCCGCCGAGCGCGATGACGAGATCGTTGCGCTCGATCTTCGCGGCGATCAGGGCTTCGCTGACCTTTTCCAGGCCGGCATAGGTCTTCGAGATCTCGCCTTCCTCGACCACGACGCGCGCGGTCGGAATGCCGGCGGCCGCGAGCGAGGCCTCGGTCGGCTCGAGCCAGTGCTTTGCAACGTTGCGATCCGTCACGATCGCGGTGCGCACGCCCGGCCGCAACGCGGCGACCCGCTCGCCAAGCGATGCCAGCACACCGCGGCCGATGACGATGTCATAGGCGCGATTTTCCAGTGCGACTTCGACATTGACGGGATCGGAATGTTTCAACGGCGCAGTCATCTCAACGCACTCGCAACGTCGGCAGATGGTTCGGCGGCCCGCTCGCCGCGAAGATGGGCGCGCAGCGCCTCGATGCATTCCTCGACGATCCGGTCGTGCGGCACGTCGCGCGAGGCGATGGTGAGGTCGGCATGGCCATAGACCGGCTCGCGCTCGGTGAGCAGTCGCGTCACGGTTCCCTCGGGATCGGCGGTCTGAAGCAGCGGACGGTCGGCGCGGCGGCGGACGCGGCGCATGATGACGTCGTGATCCGCCTTGAGCCAGATCGAAACCGCCTTTGCCGCGATGCGTGCGCGCGTCTCCTCGCGCATGAAGGCGCCGCCGCCGGTCGCCAGCACCACCGGCCCGCCGTCGAGCAGCCGTGCGATCACCCGCGCCTCGCCATCACGGAAATAGGGCTCGCCGTGGCGCTCGAAGATCTCCGGAATGGACATCTGGGCCGAGGTCTCGATCTCGGTGTCGGCATCGACGAACGGCAGCTTGAGCCGGGCCGCCATGCGACGGCCGATGGTGGATTTGCCCACCCCCATCATACCGACGAGCACGATCGACCGCGTTCCCAGCGCCGACAGGATGTCGGCCTCAGGCGAAGCGGGTATCGGCAACGCGGCGTCGGACATGTCTCGCTCGATTGGATCTCGCTCGATCTGCCGCCCAAGGCGGCAGGCTTGGGCCACCTATACGACCCCAAAGGGGCCCTCGCCAGAGGACTCTTGCCACGAAACGGCGAACATGTTGGATGATTTCATTGGTTAATTTGCCCGCCAAGGGCTGACGAAAAGCGCCGGACCGAAAAGTCCCTCTAGCCGAGACCCTGCAACGATGCCCAGCCTGTTCCGCTTCCTGACGGTCGTCGCCGTGATCGCCGGCATCGTCTATGGCGTGGTCTTCGCACTGGCCAATTTCGTCAGCCCCAAGTCGCGGGAAATGACGGTGACGATTCCACCTGACAAATTTCTCAAGAAATAGGAGCTAGCCTCCGGGGCATGCGCAACCCGCCCTCAGACGCCAAGCTCACCGGCCTGTTCCTCGACATGCTCGCCGCGGAACAGGGCGCCGGCCCCAATACGCTCGACGCCTATCGCCGCGACCTCACAGATTTCTCGGAATTTTTGGGCCGCGTCGGCCACAGCTTTGCGGACGCCGAGACGCAAACGCTGCGCGATTATCTCGCCGATCTCGACAGCCGCGGCTTCAAATCCACCAGCGTCGCGCGACGGCTGTCGGCGATGCGGCATCTCTATCGCTTTCTCCTGAACGAGCGCATCCGAGCTGAGGATCCCGCCGCGATCCTGTCCGGCCCGAAGCGCGGCCGCGGCCTGCCCAAGGTGCTCTCGATCGCCGATGTCGACCGCATGCTCCGCCGCGCCAAGGAATTAAGCGAGGCGGAGGATGCCTCGCCCGCCAAGCGGCTGCGCGCTTTGCGGCTCTACTGCCTGCTCGAGCTGCTCTATGCCACGGGCCTGCGCGTCTCCGAGCTGGTGGCGCTGCCGCGCTCGGCGGCCAAGCGCGACGCGCGCATGATCGTGGTGCGCGGCAAGGGCAACAAGGAACGCCTGGTGCCGCTCAACGAGGCCTCGCGGCAGGCGATGGCGGATTATCTCGCCGCGACGGAGGCCGCGAAGACCGAGAAGAAGAAGGACAGCCTCGCCGCCTCGAAATGGCTGTTCCCCTCGTTCGGCGAGAGCGGGCATCTGACGCGCCAGCACTTTGCTCGCGACCTCAAGGAGCTCGCGGTGGCCTCCGGCCTGCAGGCCCGGCTGGTCTCCCCGCACGTGCTGCGTCACGCCTTCGCCAGCCACCTCCTGCACAATGGTGCCGATTTGCGCATCGTGCAGACCTTGCTCGGCCACACCGACATCTCCACGACCCAGATCTACACCCATGTCGTCGAGGAGCGGCTGAAGAGCCTGGTGCGGGACCTGCACCCGCTGGCGGAGAAGTAGGCCTGCGAGACGCGCGCCCCTTTTTAAGCAAGCGGCAGAGGTGAACTAATCCACCTTGACTTCGGCCACATCTCCGCAGAAAGAGCCGGGGCCTTTCGACTGATTTGGCTCCCGCCCACGAGCACACAAGCCAACCCGTTGAAGAAGCTACACTTCTTTCCGCGACCCCAACCTCGCTTCGCTCTCAAGCCCCGTCCCCCTATATTGAGTTGATGCAAGACCAGATGCGCAGCTATCTCGACTTCGAAAAGCCCGTCGCCGAGCTCGACTCCAAGGTCGACGAATTGCGCGCGCTCGCCGCCTCGGGCACCGACATCACCGACGAGATCGGACGGATCGAGGACAAGGCAGCGCAGGCGCTGGCCGACCTCTATCAGAACCTGACGCCGTGGCAGAAGACGCTGGTGGCGCGGCATCCGCAGCGGCCGCATTTCAACGACTTCATCAAGGGCCTGATCACCGAGTTCACCCCGCTCGCCGGCGACCGCAAGTTCGGCGAGGACGAGGCGCTGGTCGCCGGCTTCGGCCGCTTCCGCGGCGAGCCGATCTGCGTGATGGGCCAGGAGAAGGGCGATTCCACCGAGAGCCGGATCCGGCACAATTTCGGCATGGCGCGGCCCGAAGGCTACCGCAAATGCGTGCGGCTGATGGAGATGGCCGAGCGGTTCGGCCTGCCGGTGCTGTCGCTGGCCGATTCAGCCGGCGCCTATCCCGGCATCGGCGCCGAGGAGCGCGGCCAGGCCGAGGCGATCGCGCGCTCGACCGATGCGTGCCTCGCGCTGACCGTGCCGAACGTCGCGATCATCACCGGCGAGGGCATGTCGGGCGGCGCCATCGCCATCACCACCGCCAACAAGGTCTTGATGCTGGAGCACGCGATCTACAGCGTGATCTCGCCGGAGGCGGCATCCTCGATCCTCTGGCGCGACGGCACCAAGGCGCAGGAAGCCGCCAACAACATGAAGATCACCGCCCAGGACATGCTCCGTTTCGGCGTGATCGACGCCATCCTCAAGGAGCCGGTCGGCGGCGCCCACCGCGACCCCGCCGCCATGATCGCCACCACCGGGGATGCTATCGCCAAGGCCTTTGACGAGCTGCGGGGCCTGGACGGCGATGCCATCCGCAATCAGCGCCGGCAGAAATTCCTCGATATCGGCCGGAAACTGGGCTGATTCGGCCTTTTTGGGACGTCATTCCGGGGCGCCCGCAGGGCGAGCCCGGAATCTCGAGATTCCGGGTTCGGTGCTTTGCACCGCCCCGGAATGACGGCTGGCCCGCCGGTAACCCCGCATTAACCCTTTTTTTGCCCAAATCGGCGATCTGAGTCCCGATGGGCGCGAAAAGCCCAAGTTCCGTCCCAAGTCGCGTCCATTCAGTCTTCGTTGACCATGCCAATGGGCCAACGGGCTCGTGATCCCCGCTCGGGTTGCGACCACATGACCCAGAGGTTAGAATTTTAATCAATGGCTTCAGGGCATAAGCGCTGGGGCGTGAGCTGAAAAAGCCCGTCATGACGGGTCCGGTTCGCCGGTCGGATCATGCTTCGAAACAATCGGGGTTTGCGCTCTCTGCCCGGCACGGTGTGGGGTCCATCTTGATTTCTCGTTCGCTTGCCCGCGCGCTCTTGGCGTCGGTTGCGCTGATGACGGCCAGCGTTCTGCTCGCCGGCTGCGACACCGACCAGGTCTCGCTCGCGACCAATGCCAAGGCCAATCAGCCGGTGCCGCCGAAGCTGATCGCCGCGATGGCCGAGAAGGACATGGATCTGCAATCGCCGATCCTGGTGCGCCTGTTCAAGCAGGAGGCCGAGCTCGAGGTCTGGAAGCAGACCCGCTCGGGCCAGTTCGCGCTGCTCAAAACCTATCCGATCTGCCGCTGGTCGGGCGACCTCGGCCCCAAGGTGCGCGAAGGCGATCGCCAGGCGCCGGAAGGATTCTACTCGATCAACCCGAGCCAGATGAATCCGCAATCGGCCTATTACCTGTCGTTCAACACCGGCTACCCGAACGCGTTCGACAAGGCGCTGGGCCGCACCGGCTCGCAGCTGATGGTGCATGGCGACTGTTCTTCGCGCGGCTGCTACGCGATGACCGACGAGCAGATCGCGGAGATCTATTCGCTCGGGCGCGAATCCTTCTTCGGCGGCCAGAAGGCGTTCCAGCTGCAGGCCTATCCGTTCAAGATGACGCCGGTGAACATGGCCAAGCACCGGAACAACCCGAACATGCCGTTCTGGAAGATGATCAAGGAAGGCTATGATCATTTCGAGGTGACGCGGCAGGAGCCGAAGGTCGATTTCTGCGAGAAGAAGTACGTGTTCGACGCCGCCAAGCCGGCGGATGCCAAGCGCGATCCGGTGTTCGACGCCTCCGCCAAGTGCCCGGCCTACGTGATCCCCGAGGAGATCGCGAGCGCCGTGCGCGAGAAGCAGGCGAAAGACGAAGTGGAATATGCAAGGCTCGTCGCCAAGGGCACGCCGGTGGCGCGCATGAACACCGGCATCGACGGCGGCATGAACAAGATCTTCGCCGCGAAGATTCCGGAAGGCTCGACCGGCCTGTCCGAAGGCGCCGAAGGCACCACGCTGCAGATGCTGGCGATGGCGAAGGCCCCCGGCACGATCCCCGGCCACGTCAATCCGCCCAAGCCGAATCTCGATGCAGTGGCGTCCGCGCCTGCGGCGCAGGAAGAGCCCGTCGTCGCCGTCAGCGCGCCCGCGACCAGCACCCGTGTCGCCTCGGCCCAGCCGGCCGAGAAGTCGGGCGGCTTCTTCTCCAACCTCGGCCGCAAGATCGGCCTCGGCACCGCCGACACCACGGCGACCACCCCGCCGCCTCAGGCCACCGCCTCCGTGGCCCCGGCCGCCACGACGCCGACGCCGACGACCGCGGCGTCCAGGCTGAAGGCTGCCGTGACCCGCTTCGTGCCGGGGCACGACAAGCCCAAGGATGCGACAAAGGATGCCGCGAAGGAACCGCCGAAGCCGGCAGTTGCTGCGGCCAAGCCGGCAGAGCCTGCGAAGCCCGATACGCGGCTTGCCCAGACGCGCCCCGCATTGAAGCCGTCGGTAAGCGATGGCGCGGCTGAGAGCGGCCAGATGGCCGGCGCTGCACCCGTGGTGTCGTCGAACTCGTTCGACAGCCGCTTCGGGGCGATGAAGTAAGACACGGCGACTTTCGCTCTCTTCCCACACTCAACGGTCATCGCCCGCGAAAGCGGGCGATTCAGGTTTCCAGAGGCTCTTTTGGATTGAACCGCGAGGCCGAGGCGTACTGGATGCGCCCCCCGCTGCAGGCATGACCGAAGATCGGGGTAGGAGCGTCGCGCTTCAGTCAGCCACTACGGCGCCAGATAACGCATCAGCTCGGGATTGCCCCTCACCTCGCTCGCCTCGCCCTGCAGCGCGACGCGGCCGCGGTCGAGCACATAGGCGTAGTCGGCGACCCGCAAAGCCAGATCGAGGTGCTGCTCGACGATGATGACGGCGATCGTCTTGGCGAGCTCGATCAGGCGCTCGGTGATCTCCTCGATCACGCCGATCCAGACGCCTTCGGTGGGCTCGTCCAGCAGCAGCAGCTTTGGATCGCCCAGCATGGCGCGGCCGATCGCGAGCATCTTGCGCTCGCCGCCGGACAGCGTGCCGGCGGGCTGGTCGAGACGCTGGCCGAGCTTGGGGAAGATGGCCAGCACGCGATCGACCGCGGAAGCATCCTTGTTCGCCAGCGAGCCGACGGCGAGATTGTCGCGCACCGACAGGCGCGCGAACACCGAATGCTCCTGCGGCACATAGCCGATGCCGGCGCGCACGCGCTCCTGGGTGGCGCGGCGGCTGATGTCGCGGCCGTCGAAGGCGACCTCGCCCTTCCACGCCGGCAGCTCGCCGACGATGGTCTTCATCAGCGTGGTCTTGCCGGCGCCGTTGCGGCCGAGCACGGCGACACCGCCGCGCCAGGGAATGCCGAGCGTGACGTCGAACAGGACCTGACTGCGGCCATAGCCGGCGTCGAGATGCTTGATGTGCAAAAATTCAGCCACGGCGCAGATAGATCTCCTGGACGGATGTGTTGGCCTGGATCTCCGACACCGTGCCTGATGCCAGCACCTTGCCCTGGTCGAGCACGGTGAGGCGATCGCAGATGTCGCGAATGAAGTCGAGGTCGTGCTCGACGATGACGAGCGAGCAATGCTGCTTGATCGGCTGAAGCAATTCGCCGGTGACGCGGCGCTCCTCCAGGCTCATGCCGCCGGTGGGCTCGTCGAGCAGAAGCAGTTTCGGCTTGCTCGCCAGCGCCATCGCGATCTCCAGCCATTGCTGCTGACCGTGCGACAGCGCCGCCGCGGCCTCGAAGGCACGGTCGGCGAGACGGAATTGCCTCAGCATGGTCATGACCTGATCGTGCAGGAGCCCGCGCGTGCGCGAGAACACGAGATCGATCAGCGACGATTGCGCCTGCAGTGCGAGCAGGATGTTGTCGTACAGCGTCAGGGACGGCAGCACGGATGTGATCTGGAACTTCAGGCTCATGCCGGCCCGCGCGCGCTCGGTCGGCGTGAACGCGGTAATGTCGGTGTTGACGAACGACACCTTGCCCTGCGTCGGCACCTCGGCACCGGCGATGCATTTCATCAGCGTGCTCTTGCCGGAGCCGTTCGGGCCGATCAAGCCGTGAAATTCGTTCTCGCCGACGGTGAGCGCCGCGCCGTCGAGCGCGGTGAGCTTGCCAAAGACTTTCTTGATGCCCGCGGCTTCAAGGAGCATTGCGCTTCTCCTTGACTTTCTCCTTAGCGTTCTCCTTGGGCTTGGCGCCGAAGCTGCCGACCCGCTCGCGCTCGCCGAGGACAAAACTGATCAGACCGAGCGGCCGGAACAGGATCACCAGCAGCAGCAATATGCCGAGGATGATCGGCCAGATGTCGCGGTAATTGTCCGACAGCCAGAAGCTGACGCCTTCGACGATGACGGCACCGATGACGGCACCGATCAGCGTGCCGGAGCCGCCGAACAGCACGTAGAGCACCACTTGCGTCGAGACCACGACGCCGACCATGTTGGGCCAGACGAAACCTTCGTGGAAGGCATAGAGGCTGCCGGCGAGGCCTGCGATGGCGCCGCCGATGGTGAAGATGATCGCTTTCAGGTGCTGCGCCTTGTAGCCGAAGAAGGCGATGCGCTGCTCGTTCTCGCGGAGCCCGGCGAGCGCAAGGCCGAACTGCGAGCGCACCAGGAAGCGGCAGAGCAGATAGACCACGACGAGGATGCCGAGCACGAGATAATAGAACGCGGGACCTTCCGAGAATTCGTAGCCGCTGAGCGACATCGGCGCGATCGAGGGGATGCCGTTCTGGCCGCCGAGATAATACCAGCCGCGCGCCAGGCGATCGGCAGCGTAGGAGCCTGTCAGCGTGCCGAGTGAGACGAAGATCACGCTGGAGGGATGCCGGCCGAGCAGCAGGAAGCCGCCGAGCAGCAGCGCGAAGGTGAGGCCGATTAGCGTGCCGGCCGGCAACACCAGGAAGATGTTGGTGATGTCGAGGTCGCGCGCGAGCAGCGCCACGCCATAGCCGGCCGAGCCGAAGAACAGGGCCTGGCCGAAGCTCATGATGCCGGCATAGCCCCAGACCAGGTCGAACGACAGCGCGAACAGCGCCAGGATGATCACGCGCGTCGCGAACACCGTGAGATAATCCTGCAGCACCAGCGGGGCGAGCAGCGCCGCAACGAGCACGACACCCTCGACGATGGGTAGGACCTTTCGTCCTGCCGAACGTTCGGTGGACACGTCTTCGGCCACCGAAACGTCCATCTCGTCCCCGACGTCGGCGTGGATCGCTTGCTTGGCTGCACCCATGGATTTCAGCATTCCGAATTCAACGCTTGTTGGAGCCGACACCTCTCCCCAGCGGGGAGAGGTGAAGATTCAGCATTCCTTGGGATCGACGAGGCCGTTGCTGCGCGCGACGATCTCGTAGTTTCCGCCCTTGGCGACCGCGGTGTACATCTTCATCTTGCAATGCCGCTTGCCCGGCACCATCTCGGCCGGTCCCCCGGGACCCTCCGCAATCTTGGCGTGGTCGAGCGCGGCGGCAACCGATTCGCGATCGAGCTTGCCGGCTTCCTTCACCGCAGCTTCCCACAGCTTGAGGCCGCGATAGGTGCCGGTGGCCGCGCTGCCGGCGGCGAACAGGAAGTTGCCGGGGAAGTCCTTTTCATAAGCCGCCTGAATCTTGGCGTCGAACGGGTTCTCCTTGGTCAGCACCTTGAAATAGTCGAGGCAGCTGGCGAGGCCCTCGATCTCGGCGGCCTGATTGATGTTGAGCGTGTTCTCGTCATAGTAGACGCAGGCGAGCCGCCCGCCGTTCTTGAGGAAGCCGGCTTCATAGAGCTGCTTGAAGAACGGCCCGACGCCCGGCGGAATGACGGTGTTGAAGACGACGTCGACCTTGTTGGAGATGATGCGGTTGACGGTCGCGGAGAAGTCGACCTGGTCGAGCGGATAATATTCCTCGAACACGACCTCGCCGCCGTTGGCCTCGATCACCTTGCGGGCATAGACATTGAGCGTGTGCGGCCAGACATAGTTGGCGCTCGGCAACGCGAACTTCTTGCCGCCGTTCTTGATCAGCCAGGGGATGAACTCGTCGCATTGCTGCGCCGGCGTCGGCCCGGTACAGAACAGATAGGGCGTGCACTCTTTGCCCTCGTAGAGCTGCGGATAGATGTAGAGCGTCTTGCCGCGCGCCACGATCGGATCCTTGATCGCGTTGCGCATCGAGGACGTAATGCCGCCGAGCACCATGTCGACCTTGTCGCGCTGGATCAGCTTGCGGACGTTGCCGACGGCAACGGATTCGTTGGAGGCGGTATCCTCGATGTAGAGTTCGAGCGGACGGCCGAGCAGGCCGCCGGCCGCGTTGATCTCCTTGATCACCATCTTGGCGACATTGGCATCGGCATTGCCGGCATAGGCGATCGGGCCGGTGAGGTCGGTGGCGATGCCGACCTTGATCGGGGCTTCGGCCGCATTGGCCCAGGGCGCCGGGATCACCCAGCTGCCGACGCCGGTCGCGACCGCGCCGGAGGCAAAGGCGAAATTGGAGAGGAAGCGCCGGCGTGAAAGCTGCGTGCGATCGAACATGACTAAACCCCTTTTCCAGCGATGAGGCCCTGCGGGCGGAATTTGATGAAGACAATGGCGAGCACGAAGACGAGCACGTCGGCGACGACGGGCGCCATCACCCAGGGCAGCGCCGCGCTGAGCGTGCCGATGACGCCGGCGCCCGCGACCGGGCCGATGAAGGAGCCGACACCGCCGACCATGACGGCAACGAAGCCCTGGATCAGGAAGCGCAGGCCGAGATCGGCGAACAGGCTGAACACCGGCACGATCAGCGCGCCGGCAAGGCCGGCCAGCGCCGCACCGAAGGCGAAGGTCGCACCGTAGATCAGCGGCGTGGAAATGCCGGAGGCACGCGCCAGCGACGGGTTCTCCAGCGTGGCGCGCACGCGCAGGCCGAAGCTGGTGCGCGACAGCAGCAGATAGCAGAGGCCCATCACCAGCAGCGTGATCACGATGATGGTGAAGCGCCAGGCCGAGATGTGCATGGCGCCGATGTCGATCGAGCCGCCGATCGGCTCGGGCACGGTGAGATAGAAGCCGCCGATCAGGCCGCGCACGGATTCGCGGATGATCAGACCCAGCGCATAGGTGCCGAGCATCGCCACGATCGGCGCCGCGTAGAAGCGGCGGATGATCAGCGCCTCCAGCACGAAGCCGAGCCCGCCGACCAGGAAGGGCGCCGCGACCATGCCGGCCCAGATCGGCAGGCCCTTGGCATAGGCGAGATAGGTGATGTAGGCCCCGAGCAGGACGAACTCGCCCTGCGCGAAGTTGAAGATGCCCATCATGCTGGCGATGATCCCGAGCCCCAGCACGATCAACACGATGATCGCGCCGAAGCTCAGGATTTCGAACGCGGCGACGAACGCGTTAGCCATGTGGTGGTGTTCCGTCCGTCCGCATGAGTTTCTCTCTCACATCTTCTTCCAGTCGCCGATCTGCTCGAAGGCGTGCGCGGCGCGATAGATGGTGGATTCCTCGAACATGCGGCCGACCAGCATCAAGCCGACCGGCAGGCCGTCGACCATGCCGCAGGGCAGCGACATCGCGGGATGATGGGTGATGTCGAACGGCGCAGTGTTGGAGATCATCTCGAGCGCGCGGGCAACGTACTCTTCGCGGCTGGCAGTGGGCTCCGGCAGCTTGGTCGCCTTCATCGGCGTGGTCGGCATCAGCAGCAGATCGTAATCCCCGAAGGCCTTGTCGTAGGCCGCGGTCAGCCGGCGGGAGATGTTGAGCGCCTTGCCGTAGAAGCGTGGACCGAAATTGTTGTTGATGTAGGTGCCGAGCATCATGAACAGCTTCGTGGTCTCGGACAGCGAGTCCGCCTGCCGGCGCCAGCCGCGATGGAAATCCATCAGCGAGGTCGAATAAAGATCGCCGCGGCTGAGGCCGTAGCCGTCGCCGAACATCATGGTCTGGGTCAGGCCCTCGGTGCCGATCGGGGTCCAGATCGCGCCGCCGAGCAGATGCATCGGAATCGAGACGGTCTCGACGGTGGCGCCGAGGTCCCTGAAGCGCTTTGCCGCCTCGCGCACGCTTTCATTCACCGCGGCCTCGGCGGTCGGCTGCTCGAAGCCTTCCTTGAGGATGCCGATCTTCATGCCCTTGACGCCCTGGCCGAGCGCCTTGGTGTATTCCTCGACCTTCGGTGCCTTGATGCGCGGATCGTAGCCGTCGTCGCCGGCGAGCACTTCGAGCAGCAGCGCGTTGTCGGCGACCGTCGCCGTCATCGGGCCGGTATGGTCGACATAGATCTCGATCGGCATGATCCCGGTATAGGGCACGAGGCCCCAGGTCGGCTTCATGCCGTAGACGCCGCAGAACGAGGACGGCATGCGGATCGAGCCGCCCTGGTCGCCGCCGATCGCCATGTCGACCTCGCCGAGCGCGACCACGACGCCCGACCCCGACGAGGAGCCGCCGGCCGAGTAGCCCATCTTGTGCGGATTGTGCACCGGCCCGTAGGAGCCGGTGTGGCTGCCGCCGGACAGGCAGAAATGCTCGCAATGCACCTTGCCCTTGATCTCGGCACCGGCATCCAGCATGCGCGTGACGATCGTGGCGTCGAAATCGGGCACATAGCCTTCCAGCGTCGACGAGCCGTTGGTCATGGGCACGCCAGCCAACATGATGTTGTCCTTCAGCGCGACGGTCTTGCCCTTGAGCTTGCCGCTGGCGGCGCCCTTCACGGTCGACTTGCGGTACCAGGCATTGCGCGGGTTCTCCTCAGTCGAGGGCCGGTAGCCAGGCGTGCGCGGGTATTTCACCTCGGGCAGCTCGTCCGGCATGGCGGCAACGAGATTGTAGGCCTCGATCGAGCCCTGCATCAGGCCGCGGAACGAGGCGACGTCCTCATCGGTGAGCGAAAGGCCGCATTGCTCGGCGACACTGCGAAGCTGGGCTGGCGTGGGAAGGACAACTGTCACGGCGCTCTCCTGAAGTTTCTTGAAACGATCCTTGAAACGGTCCTCGGAACGATCCTTGGAAAGATCCTTGGGCGCGGCCGCCCAGGCGCGACGCACGCACCACCGGCCTCGCCAAAACATTCAAAACGGAAATATTTTCCTTTTCAAGTATTATTTTGCAATTGCGCCTGCGCCGATTGCCGCGCCGTGTCAGATCGGCTTGATCAGTTTGAAGTCGAGACCGTCGGCTTCGGCGAGATGCATCGGCATTCGTGCGTGCCCGTTGCGAACGGTGACCGGACCGCGCGCGCCGCTGTAGACGATGTTGCGGCCGGCCGCGAGCATCGGCGCCCGCGCCAACGAGCCGGCCTTGTTTGCGACGGCTTCCAGAAAACGCAGGCCTTCGTAGCTGGATTGTCCGACCGAGCCGATCGGCGGCGCATTCGGCCCGAACATGGCGTGATAACGGCTCTGGAAATCGTCATTGGCGCGCGCGCCGGTGCCGGTGAAATAGCCCGAGGCGCAGAACATGTTCTCGCTGTTGTCGGCGCCGATGCCGAGCAGCACGGTTTCGTCCATCGCCCCGGCCAGGCGCAGCGTGGTGGCGCCGAGACCGCATTCGCCGAAGGCACGATTGAAGGTGATGCTGTCGGTGCCGATCAGCGAGATCAACACGACGTCAGGCTTTGCAGCTCGGATGCGCGCCAGATGCGGCTCGTGATTGTCCTCGCCGAGCGGAACGAACTCTTCGCCGACGACGTGGCCTCCGGTTTCCCTGATGTAATTCTTGACCGCGCGGTGCGATTGCCAGGGCCAGACATAATCGCTGCCGATCAGGTACCAGCGCTTGGCCTTCTTGACGTCCGCGAGCCAGTGGATCGACGGCCGGCTCTGCCAGCGCGGCGTCTCGCCGATCGCCATCACGCCGGGCGTGCGCTCGCCGCCCTCGTAGACCGGCGTGTAGATATAGGGGATCCGATGACGCGTGGTGACGTCGCGCAAGGCCACGCGGACCGCGCTGGTGTGCAGGCCCACGATCAGATCGACCTCGTCGAACGCGACCGCCTGCTCGGCGCGGCTCAGGACCTCATCGAGCGGCCCGCCGGCATCGTAGATCGAAAGCTCGACCTCGCGGCCGAGGATGCCACCGCGCTTGTTGATCTCGGCGACGGCGAGCCTTGCGCTGTTGGTGGCGCAGGGCCCCCAGACGCCGGGCGAGCCGGTGCAGCAGATGAAGCCGCCGACGCGGAGCTTGCTGGTGCCGCGCCGCTTGAACAAGGCCTGATCGTGCGGCGACAACGCGCCGTCAGCTGCCGGTGACGACAGATTCCTGAACAGCAAGGACGGCGGCAACGCCGGACCGCCGTGAGCCGGGAAGTTTACCGTCGCGCGCACGCCAACTCCTGTCTGGTACCAGACCTGAAAGCACATTGTTCGGGCGGCCGCGGCTTCCGCCCTTTTGTTGGGCAATGATCCTATTTTGAAAATATTGAATATTCAACAATTGAAGTGCATATAGATGCAGCATTGATTGCAAGACATTCACTCATTTGGGTCAAGACGAAGTCTTAGCCGTGGCAAAATCGAACGCACCCATCACCGAACACCTCGCTTATCTGCTCGCGCAAGCCAACCGGGAGATCAACCGGCAGCTCGAACTGCGGTTGAGCAAGGAAGGTGTTCCCGTCGAGCAGTGGCGCATCCTGAAGGTGCTGTCGGACGGCGACGGCCATTCGATGGGCGAGCTCGCCGACGCCGTGCTGCTCAACCATCCGACGCTGACCAAGATGATCGACCGCATGGTCTCCGACACGCTGGTCTATCGCGTGCAGGACCCGAACGACCGCCGCAAGGTGCTGATGTTCATCTCCGAGCGCGGCAAGGTGCTGAGCAAGAAGCTCAACTCGCTCGCAGTCGACCAGGAGGAGCACATCCTGGAGAGCTACGGCGACAAGTCGACGAGCGAGCTCAAGCGGCTGCTGGAGAGCTTGATCGACAGCTCGAATTGAGAGCGTGTGAATTGAAACGCCAGCTTGGCGAGTACTCAACAGTCGTCGTCCCGGACAAGCGCAGCGAAGCGGAGCGCAGATCCGGGACCCATAGCCACAGGCCGTGATTGTTTTAATGACTGGTAGTGACGCTTATGCGCGGTACGACGACTGCGCGCTCTCGATAGATTCCGCGGTATGGGTCCCTGCGTTCGCAGGGGACGACGATGTGGAGAGTCTCGCGCCATACGCGCAACTGTCATCGCCCGATTTAATCGGGCGATCCAGTACTCCAGAGACCGTCGTGATTGAATCGGGAAGCCGCGGCGTACTGGGTCGAGCCGGGCGACGACGGCAAAGATCTCAACAATTCCTGCCACGACACCGTCATTGCGAGCCAACGGGTCCGCGCAAGGCGCTGCCCGATGACAGGCTCCGCGAAGCAATCCAGACTCTTTCTGCGGAAAGAGTCTGGATTGCTTCGTCGCAAGAGCTCCTCGCAATGACGGAGAATGGGGGCGGCGATGTGCCGCCTCAATCAGGTCTTACGCGTACCGCCCGTGGCAGTGCTTGTACTTCTTGCCCGAGCCACAGGGGCAGTCCTCGTTGCGGCCGACCTTGCCCCAGCTCGCCGGGTTCTTCGGATCGCGCAGCGCCGCGTCGGTGGCCTGCGCGCCGAGGGTGACGCTCGCAAGCGCCATCTCGTCCTCGCCGGTGTTGGGATCGAACTTGTGCGCTTCCATCGCCGGCAGCACCGGGGCTTCCTGCTCCGGCGGGACGATCTCGACGCGCATCAGCTGCGCCGTGACGGCCTCGCGCAAGTGGGCACTCATCTCCTGGAAGAGATTGAAGGCCTCGGTCTTGTACTCCTGCAACGGATCGCGCTGGCCGTAACCGCGCAGGCCGATGACCTGACGCAGATGGTCCAGCATGATCAGATGCTCGCGCCAGAGATGGTCGAGCGTCTGCAGCAGGATGGTCTTCTCGACGTAACGCATCACGTCGGGACCCCATTGCGCGACCTTGGCCGCCATATGCTCGTCGGCCTTGGTCTCGATGCGCGTGAGCAGCTCCTCGTCGGCGATGCCCTCTTCCTTGGCCCAGTCGTCGACCGGCAGGTCGAGGTCGAGCACGCGCTTCAATTCGTCCTTCAGGCCCGCAACGTCCCACTGCTCGGCATAGGCATGCTCGGGCACGTGCTTGGCGACGAGGTCGTCGATGAAGGCGTGGCGCATGTCGGTGACGGTCTCGGCGACGCTCTCGTCCTTCATCAGCTCGACGCGCTGGTCGAAGATCACCTTGCGCTGGTCGTTCTGGACGTTGTCGAACTTGAGCAGGTTCTTGCGGATGTCGAAGTTGCGCGCCTCGACCTTCTGCTGCGCCTTCTCAAGCGCCTTGTTGATCCAGGGATGGATGATGGCCTCGCCCTCTTGCAGGCCGAGACGCTGCAGCATGCTGTCGAGGCGGTCCGAGCCGAAGATGCGCATCAGATCGTCTTCCAGCGACAGGAAGAACTTCGAGCGGCCGGGGTCGCCCTGACGGCCGGAACGGCCGCGCAGCTGGTTGTCGATGCGGCGGGATTCGTGGCGCTCGGAGCCGATGATGTAGAGGCCGCCGGGCTTCTTCACGGTCTTGGCGGGCTTGTTGCCCTTCGCCGGCTCGACCTCGACGGTCTCCTCGGCCTTCAGCACGATATCGCGGAAGTGCTCGATGTCGGCCTTGATCTGCTCGATCTTCTTGGCCTTCTCGGCTTCGTCGGTGATCCCGGCCGTTTCCTGCTGGATGCGCATCTCCAGCGAGCCGCCGAGCTTGATGTCGGTGCCGCGGCCGGCCATGTTGGTCGCGATCGTGATCGCGCCGGGCACGCCCGCTTCCGCGACGATATAGGCTTCCTGCTCGTGGAAGCGCGCGTTCAGCACCGCGAACAGCTTTGCCGGCTTGCCGGCGCGGGCGGCGGCGTAGAGCTTGTCGAGCGCACCCTCCTTGCCGAAGTCGATCTGCTTGTAGCCGTTCTTCTTGAGGAATTCGGCGAGCACTTCCGACTTCTCGATCGAGGCCGTGCCGACCAGCACCGGCTGCAGCCGCGCATTGGCGCGCTCGATCTCGGCGAGGATGGCCTGATATTTTTCCTTCTGGGTGCGATAGACCTCGTCGTCCTCGTCGAGGCGCGCGATCGACAGATTGGTCGGGATCTCCACGACCTCGAGCTTGTAGATGTCGAACAATTCATCCGCTTCGGTCGCGGCGGTGCCGGTCATGCCCGCGAGCTTCTCGTACATGCGGAAGTAGTTCTGGAAGGTGATCGAGGCCAGCGTCTGGTTCTCGGGCTGGACCTGAACGTGCTCCTTCGCTTCCAGCGCCTGGTGCAAGCCTTCCGAATAGCGGCGGCCGGGCATCATGCGCCCGGTGAACTCGTCGATGATGACGACCTCGTTGTCGCGGACGATGTAGTCCTTGTCGCGCGTGAACAGCGTGTGGGCGCGCAGCGCCTGGTTGATGTGGTGCACGACGGAGACGTTCTCGACGTCGTAGAGCGACTCGCCCTTGAGCTGGCCTGCATCGCGCAGCAGCGTCTCGATCTTCTCCATGCCGCCTTCGGTGAGCGTCACCGTGCGCTGCTTCTCGTCGACCTCGTAGTCGGACTTGTCGAGCTTGGGCAGGAAGCCGTCGATGGTGTTGTAGAAGTCGGAGCGGTCGTCGAGCGGGCCGGAGATGATCAGCGGCGTGCGCGCCTCGTCGATCAGGATCGAGTCGACCTCGTCGACGATGGCGAAGAAGTGCGGCCGCTGGACCATGTCCTCGAGCCGGTACTTCATGTTGTCGCGCAGATAGTCGAAGCCGTATTCGTTGTTGGTGCCGTAGGTGATGTCGCAGGCATAGGCCGCCTTGCGCTCGGCATCGTCGAGACCGTGCACGATCACGCCGGTGGTCATGCCGAGGAAGCCGTAGATCTGACCCATCCAGCCGGAGTCGCGGCGGGCGAGATAGTCGTTGACGGTGACGACGTGGACGCCCTTGCCGGCGAGCGCGTTGAGGTAGACCGCCAGCGTTGCGACCAGCGTCTTGCCTTCGCCGGTCTTCATCTCGGCGATGTCGCCCTCGTGCAGGACCATGCCGCCGATCAGCTGGACGTCGAAATGGCGCTGGCCGAGCGTACGCTTGGCGGCCTCGCGCACGGTGGCGAAGGCGGGCACCAGAAGGTCGTCGAGCGTCTTGCCCTCGGCGAGTTGCTTCTTGAATTCCGCGGTGCGGGCCTTGAGCGCCTCGTCGGAGAGCTTCGAAAGCTCGGGCTCAAGCGCGTTGATCGCGTTGACGCGGGACTGATATCCCTTCACCCGCCGGTCGTTGGCGGAGCCGAAAAACTTGCGGGCGAGCGCGCCGATCATGCCTAGTTCCTGTGTTCGCGATTCAACCGCGTTGGCCTAAGAAGTTGTCACCCGCCTGCCTATCAACTCACCGTGACGCCTCGCGGCGTCAGAGCCCGGACTGCGCGGGGTCATCCGCCATATGGGTGGGAATTGGGCAAGTCTGGGTTCAACGGCCAAAAACGCAGCAAAATAAACGCCATCGCCATGGTCGCGACCGGGCAGAGATATGGCCCGGTCAGGGCCTTGTCAACGGCGGGTGCATTGCGGCTAATTCATCATTTTGACAGACTTTTCGCGTTGCCAAGCCCCCCTGATTGGGCGAGTGTCCGCCCCGCTTCGAGCAGCCCCCTGCTTCAACATAAGGATTTTCCATGACCACCTCGTTCCCGGTAACCACCGGCCAGCGTTTCCGCCATGCCTCCGCCCTGGCTGGCAGCCTCGCGCTGGCGCTGTCCCTGGCGTTCGCGGGCCCGCTCCGGGCTGCCGACGATCCGGTGCTGGCGAAGGTCAATGGCGCGGAAATCAAGAAGAGCGACGTCGCCATGGCCGAGGAGGAGCTCGGGCCGAGCCTCGCCCAGATGGACCCCGCGACCAAGGATGAGAACGTCCTGTCGTTCCTGATCGACATGAAAATCGTCAGCAAGGCTGCCGAGGACAAGAAGGTCGCCGACAGCGAGGAGTTCAAGAAGCGCCTGGCGTTCGCCCGCAACCGGCTGCTGATGGACAGCCTGCTCGCGGGCGAGGGCAAGGCCGCCACCACGCCGGACGCCATGAAGAAGGTCTATGAGGAGGCCTCCAAGCAGATCACCGGCGAGCAGGAGGTGCGCGCCCGCCACATCCTGGTCG
Source organism: Bradyrhizobium centrosematis (assembly GCF_045571495.1). Lineage (NCBI taxonomy): Bacteria > Pseudomonadati > Pseudomonadota > Alphaproteobacteria > Hyphomicrobiales > Nitrobacteraceae > Bradyrhizobium > Bradyrhizobium centrosematis. The sequence continues at coordinate 579,696 of NZ_CP120703.1, read as the reverse complement.
AGACCGAGGACGAGGCCAAGGCGGTGAAGGCCGAGCTCGACAAGGGCGCGGATTTCGCCGAGCTGGCCAAGAAGAAGTCCAAGGATCCCGGCTCGGCCGACGGCGGCGATCTCGGCTTCTTCACCAAGGAGCAGATGGTGCCGGAATTCTCCGCCGTGGCCTTCTCGCTGGAGCCCGGCAAGATTTCCGACCCCGTGAAGTCGCAGTTCGGCTGGCACATCATCAAGGTCGAGGAAAAGCGCAACCGCAAGGCGCCGGACTTCGAGCAGGTCAAGGCCCAGATCGAGCAGTACGTGACCCGCAAGGCGCAGGCCGAGTATGTCGCCAAGCTGCGCACCGAAGCCAAGGTCGAGCGGCTGGACCAGCCGGCAGCCGACGCCTCGAAGGACGCCAAGCCCTCCGACAGCAAGATGGCGCCGCCGGCGAAGAAGTAAGAATTCGCTGTCACTTCGCGGACGCCGAGAGTATCTAACGTCGCAATGGCCGGGGCTCCCCCGGCCATCTGCATGTCCAGACCCTATCAAGGCGCCTCGCGATGTCCTCCTCCGTCTCTCCCCTCGCCCCCAAAAACGTCCCCGACATGCCCGTGATCGCGGGCGTCCGCCTCGCGACGGCCGAAGCCGGCATCCGCTACAAGAACCGCACCGACGTGCTGCTGGCGGTAATGGACAAGGGCACGGCGGTCGCCGGCGTCTTCACCAAGTCGAAATGCCCGTCCGCACCGGTTGAATGGTGCCGGGCCAAGCTGAAGGGCGGCAAGGCGCGCGCGCTGGTGGTCAATTCCGGCAACGCCAATGCGTTCACCGGCAAGACCGGCCGTGCCTCCACCGCGCTGACCGCCAAGATTGCGGCCAAGGCGGTCGGATGCAGCGAAAGCGAGATCTTCCTGGCCTCGACCGGCGTGATCGGCGAGCCGCTGGATGCAACCAAGTTCGACGGCGTGCTGGGCCGCATGGCTGAAGCCGCCGCGCCCGGCGACTATCTCGCCGCGGCCAGGGCGATCATGACCACCGACACCTTCCCGAAGGTCGCGACCGCGACCGTCAAGCTCGGCAAGGCCAAGGTCACCATCAACGGCATGGCCAAGGGCGCCGGCATGATCGCCCCCGACATGGCGACCATGCTGTCCTTCATCTTCACCGACGCGCCGATCGCGCCCGCCGCGCTGCAGGCGCTGCTCAAGAGCGGCGTCGAGGACACCTTCAACGCGGTCACCATCGACGGCGACACCTCGACCTCGGACACGCTGCTGGCCTTCGCCACCGGCGCCGCCGCCGAGCACGGCGCGCCGAAGATCAGCCGCGCCGGCGATCCGCGCCTGAAGGCTTTCGTGAAAGCCTTCAACCAGGTGCTCGCCAATCTTTCCGAGCAGGTCGCCCGCGACGGCGAAGGCGCGCGCAAGCTGGTCGAGATCACGGTCGAGGGCGCCAAGACCAAAGCCTCGGCGCGCAAGATCGCGATGTCGATCGCCAACTCGCCGCTGGTGAAGACCGCGATTGCCGGCGAGGACGCCAATTGGGGCCGCGTCGTGATGGCCGTCGGCAAGGCCGGCGAGCCGGCCGACCGCGACAAGCTCTCGATCTCCTTCAACGGCATCCGCGTCGCCAGGAACGGCGCGCGCGATCCCTCCTATGACGAGGCCCAGGTCTCGGAGGCGATGAAGGCGCCGGAGATCGCGATTCGGGTCTCGCTCGGCCTCGGCAAGGGCCGCGACCGGGTCATGACCTGCGATCTCACCAAGGAATATGTGGCCATCAACGGGGATTACAGGTCGTAGCTGAATGGCCGATCTCAAGCTGACATTGGTGGTAGCCTGCGCCCTCGTGGACGCCGACAAGCGCGTCCTGATCGCCCAGCGCCCCGAAGGCAAGGCGCTGGCCGGTCTCTGGGAATTTCCCGGCGGCAAGCTGGAACCGGGCGAGCGGCCGGAGCAGAGCCTGATCCGCGAGCTTCACGAGGAGCTCGGCATCACCGTCGCCGAGCCGTGTCTCGCCCCGCTGACCTTCGCGAGCTACGGCTATGAGGGCCTCCATCTGCTGATGCCGCTCTACATCTGCCGGCGCTGGGAAGGACAGGTGACGTCACGTGAAGGCCAGGCCCTGGCCTGGGTCCGCGCCAACAAGCTGCGCGACTATCCGATGCCGCCGGCGGATATCCCGCTGATCCCGCATCTGATCGATCTGCTGACGTGACGGTGCAAGGCTTACGTCTCGCCCGCCTTCTTCACCGCCTCTGCGAGACTCGCCTTGGCCGATCCCGGCTTGAGCGGCTGCTGCTGGCTCGCATGCGGAGCCCAGCCGGAGAGCCAGACGATGTCGAACGTCGCACGGATGCGGCCATCGGCATCGGCAAAGCGCTCGGCATAGATCTCGGCCATCCGCAGCAGCGTCGCGCGCCGCGACGGCGTCCGCCGCCGCTCGATCAGCACGTTGGCCGCGCCCATGCGGCGAAGATCCTGCATCAATGCGAACGCATTGGCATAGCGCACCACGACGCGATCGACATCGGTGACAGGCAACGCAAAGCCGGCGCGCTGCAACAGCGCGCCGATGTCGCGCAGGTCCGCGAACGGCGCCACGCGCGGCGACACGCCGCCCTCGCATTCGGCCTCCGCCGCGGCAAAGGCCTGACGCAGCTCGGTCAGGCTGTCGCCGCCGATCATCGCGGCGAGCAGCAGGCCATCCGGTTTCAGCGACCGACGGATTTGCGCGAGCACGCCCGGCAGGTCGTTGACGAATTGCAGCGCCAGCGCCGAGACGACGAGATCGAGACTTTCGGGCGCGAAGGGCAGCTTCTCCACACCGGCCGCATCGAGCGCGATGTGCTCGCTGGACGGAAGCCTCGCGCGCAGGGCGGCGAGCCCCGCGCCGGGCGTCCAGAGATCGACCGGCGCATGAAACTCCCGCATCACCGCCGCCAAGCGGTCGGACATGTCCTCGGCGACCCGATCGAGCAGGAAGCTCGCGGCACCTTGCACCTGCGCGCGACGTTGCCGCGCGTGCAGCAAGGCACGATCGAACAAGGCGGGCGGGATTTGCGGGTTGTGGGCCATGCCGCTGGTTACGCCGATCTCCACGGTTCTGGCAATCCGCTGCGTGCAGCGCTAGCCTCTCCTCATGGAAGCCGATACCGCCCCTTCCCGTTCCATCACCGCACCGCTGCGAGCCGCATGGACGGCCGGCCGCCACGCGCTGGCGCGTGCGGCGCGGCTCGCGCTCGACATCGCGCTGCCGACACTGTGCGTGTCCTGCCGCGAGCCGGTCGAGGGCGAGGGCGTTTGCGCGTCGTGCTGGGCGCGGCTGTCGTTCATCGAGCGACCCTACTGCCCGCGGCTCGGCATTCCCTTCGTCTACGATCCCGGCCCCGACATGCTGTCGATGGAGGCGATCGCGAGCCCGCCGGCCTACATGCGGGCCCGCGCGGCGGTGCGCTATGACGACGTCGCGCGCACGCTGGTGCATGCGCTGAAATACCAGGACCGCACCGATCTGGCGCCCGCCATGGGCCGCTGGATGGCACGGGCGGGCGGCGAATTGCTGGCGGGCGCCGACATGCTGGTGCCCGTTCCCCTGCACTGGCGGCGGGCCTGGCGCCGCCGCTACAACCAATCCGGGGCGCTGGCGCGCGTGATCGAGCGGCAGAGCGGCGTCAGGGTCCGGGGCGACGTCCTGCGCCGGGTGCGCGCGACCGAGCAGCAGATCGGCCTGTCGCGAGCCCAGCGCGCGAGCAATGTCCAGGGCGCGTTCCAGGTATCTCCCGACCGCCAGGCTGACGTCCAGGGGCGCCGCATTGTCCTGATCGACGACGTCCTGACCTCAGGTGCCACATTGGATGCCTGCGCGCGTGCCCTGCTTCGCGCCAAGGCAACCCAGGTCGACGTGCTGGTGTTCGCCCGGGTTGTGGAGGTCAGGTGAAATCCCATATAATTCAACGAATTCATGACATGAGAGCGCCAGACAAGATGACTGCTGCTGTCGAGATCTACACCCGGCCGGGCTGCGGCTATTGTTCCGCCGCCAAGTCGCTGCTGAGCCGCAAGAAGGCGGCCTTCACGGAATTCGACGTCGCCAAGAATCCGTCCTGGCGGGCCGAGATGTACGACCGCGCCGGCGAGGGCTCGACCTTCCCGCAGATCTGGATCGGCGGAACCCATGTCGGCGGCTGCGACGACCTCTACGCGCTCGATCGCGAGGGCAAGCTCGACGGCATGCTCGAAAACGTGAAGGCAGTGTCATGAGCGAGAACCGCACGTTCACGGCCGCCATGGTGCAGATGCGCACCGGCCTGATGCCGGGGCCAAGTCTCGAACAGGCCACGAAGCTGATCCGGCAGGCTGCAGCCAATGGCGCCGATTACGTGCAGACGCCCGAAGTCAGCAACATGATGCAGCTGAACCGCAAGGCGCTGTTCGAGCATCTGCAGAGCGAGGAGGACGACGCCTCGCTGAAGGCCTACCGGGCGCTCGCAGCGGAGCTGAAGATCCATCTCCATGTCGGCTCGCTGGCGCTGCGCTTCTCGCCAGAGAAGGCGGTCAACCGCTCCTTCCTGATCGGGCCCGAGGGCAATGTGCTCGCGAGCTACGACAAGATCCACATGTTCGACATCGAGCTGCCGGACGGCGAGAGCTATCGCGAATCCGCCAACTACCAGCCGGGCGAGACCGCGGTGATCTCCGACCTGCCCTGGGGCCGCGTGGGCTTGACGATCTGCTACGACGTGCGCTTTCCCGCGCTCTACCGCGCGCTCGCCGAAAGCGGTGCCTATTTCATTACCGTGCCCTCGGCCTTCACCCGCAAGACCGGTGAAGCGCATTGGCACGTGCTGCTGCGCGCCCGCGCGATCGAGACCGGCTGCTTCATCTTTGCCGCGGCGCAGGCAGGCCTGCACGAGAACAAGCGCGAGACCTATGGTCACTCGCTGATCATCGACCCCTGGGGCGAGATCCTCGCCGAGGGCGACGTCGAGCCCGGCATCATCATGGCCAAGATCGATCCGGCCAAGGTCGAGACCGCGCGCCGCGCGATCCCCTCGCTCCAGCACGGACGCCGCTTCGGCGTCTCCGACCCCAAGGCGGGACCGGATCATCTGCATCTCGTGCGGGGCTCGGCATGATCCGCTACGCGCTTCGCTGCGACCGGGACCACGATTTCGAGAGCTGGTTCCAAAGCTCGTCGGCCTATGAGTCGCAGGTCAAGCGCAAGCTCGTGACCTGCCCGATCTGCGGCTCCGCCAAGGTCGAGAAGGCGATCATGGCTCCGCGCATCGTCGGCAAGAAGGGCCGCGGGGCCGCCGCGCCGCCGCCCGAGCCCGCTGCCGCGACCGCGACCGGGGCTGCGCCGTCAGGACCGACCTCGCTGCTGATGGCGCAGGAGCGCGAACTGCGCGCCAAGCTGAAAGAGCTGCGCGATCACATCGTCAAGAACGCCGACAATGTCGGCGAGCGCTTCGCCAACGAAGCCCGTGCAATGCATTACGGCGACAAGGAGCATCGCCCGATCTACGGCGAGGCCTCGCCGGAAGAGGCAAAGTCGCTGATCGACGAAGGCATCGAGGTCTCGCCGCTGCCGACGCTGCCGGAAGACCGGAACTGAGGCTTGCGGCCGTTCCGGGGCGATGCGAAGCATCGAACCCTGAACCTCGAGATTCCGGGTTAGCCCTGCGTGCGCCCCGGAACGACGTTGCTTACACTCCCACCAGCACCGCAACGCCGATCACGATGAGCGCGATGCCAAGAATCTCGCGCAGCGCGATCGGCTGCTTGAACGAGTAGTAGGCGACGCCTTGCGCGAACAGCACCTCGATCAGCGCCAGGGTGCGGACATTGGCCGCCGCGGTCAGCGCGAAGGCCAGGAACCAGAACTGCGAGGCGAAGGCGCCGGTGAAGCCCGCCAGCATCGACGGCCGCCATAGTCCGAGGATGCCGCGCAGCACGTCCGGCGCGCGCCAGAGCAGGTAGATCGTCAGCACCAGCGTCTGCACGAATAGTCCGAGCACCAGCGTGAACGATGAGGCCGTCACGAACGACACGTTCGGCACGGTGATGATGGCGCCGCGGAAGCCGACTGCGGAGAGCGCGAAGGCCGCCGCGGCGACGAGGCCGGTGATGGTCGGCTTCAGCTCGGCAAAGCTCTTCTCGCCGCCAGGCCGCAGCGCGGTGATGACGACACCGACTGTCGCAATCACGATCGCCAGCACATTGAGCCAGGTCAGGTGATCGCCGAGGAAGACGAAGCCGAAGATCGCGGTCTGGATCGCCTCGGTCTTGAGATAGGCCGTGGTCACCACGAAAGAGCGGTCGTTCATCGCCAGCAGCATCAGGCCGGTTGCGACGATCTGGCTGAGTGCGCCGAGCAGCAGCCACGGCCAGAACGCAGCCGGCGGCATACCGATATGATCGCCGGTCGCGACCAGCACCACGCCGAGGAACAGCAGCGAGAACGGAAAGCCGAACAGGAAGCGGATATTGGTCGCGCCCCAGGTGCCCAGCGGCTTCGTCAACGACCGCTGCATCGCATTGCGCGCGACCTGGCCGAGCGCAGCGATGATGGTGAAGGGAATCCAGAGGCTGGTGACGGCGAGCATGGGGGTGAGGATGAGCGTTACGAAAAGAGTTCAGCCAACCTGCAAGCTGAGACCGGCGCGGTCAACCGCGGCAATGTCATGGGAGCGATGCCCGCACCACAAACTCGGTGTCGTCCCTGCGAACGCAGGGACCCATAACCCCACCAGGGAGTCGTTTTGCGGAGGCTGCCAACCCGCGCATCCAATACCACGCCCCATCGATAGATTCCGCGGTATGGGTCCCTTCGTTCGCAGGGACGACGGCATTCTCGGAGCGACAGCTCCATCCCGCTGCGCCCTCACACCATCGCTTCGGCCACCACCATGTAGTTCACGTCCATGTCCGACGAGAGCGACCATTTGTCGGCGAAGGGCGAGTAGACCACGCCGGTCTGCTCGGTGATGACGAGACGGTTGTCGAGCAGATATTTCGTCAGCTCGTCGGGGGTGACGAACTTGTTCCACTCGTGCGTGCCGCGCGGCAGCCAGCGCAGGACGTATTCGGCGCCGACGATGGCGAGCGCGAAGCTCTTCCAGTTGCGGTTCAGCGTCGAGACCACCATGAGGCCGTTCGGCTTCAGCATCGCGGCGCAGCGCTTCAGGAAGACGCCGACGTCGACGACGTGCTCGACCACTTCCATCGCCAGCACGATGTCGAAGCGCTCGCGCGGATCGATCTCCTCGACCGTGGTGCAGCGATAGTCGATCGCAAGATGGCCCTTGTCGGCATGCAGCTTCGCCGCGGCGATGTTGCTCTGCGAGGGATCGACGCCGACGACCTGCGCGCCAAGGCGCGACAGCGGCTCGCACAACAGGCCGGCGCCGCAGCCGATGTCGAGCACGCGCAAGGACCCGAGGCAGTTGAGGCTGCGCGCATTGCGCTCGAACTTGCGGCAGGCGGCGTCACGGATATAGCCGAGCCGCAGGGGATTGATCCGGTGCAGCGGCGCCATCTTGCCGTTGGGGTCCCACCACTCTGCCGAGAGCTTCGAGAATTTGGCGATCTCGGCGGCATCGACGGTCGAACCCTGCTGCGGGTTCGCTGAGAGGGAAGTATTTTGCTGCATGCTCATGGTCAGGCGCGGTCCTACCGCGTGGTGATCGAACTACGGAAGGCGAGCGGCGAGGCAATCGTTTTGATCGTCTCGATCCCCTCGCCGACGCCGCGAATCGTCACGTCGCCGTAGTTGAGAATACGTCCAAGAATGGTCTGGTCGACATCGACACTCTCGACCTTGTCCAGCGCCATCTCGAAAGTGCGGCGCTTGATGAACCCGGTCTTGTGCACGACCCGGAGGTTGGTGACATCTGTCTCGGTGGTGAAGCGATGGAACCAGCCCTTGATGGTCCAGTACAGGGCCGCCAGCGCCGCGAGGGCCGCCGCTCCCAGGCAAAGCAGAACGAGCCAGTCGACGGTTGACTGTCGCGACAGGATCAGCAGGGCCAGCGTCGCGATCCAGGCCAGAATCGCCGGAAAATAAAAGATCCAGTGCGCATTGGTCGAATACAGCACCCGCTCGCCCGGCTGCAGGATCTCGTCAATATAGCGCGCCATAACCTCGATCGACCCATTGCCCGGATTGGCCGGAGCAGGAACCCGCTTGCCCCCGGCCCCGCCCCTCTGTATACGCGCGGTCGGGTGTCCCCGGCATTGCCTCGCGCGGGTCACCATACTGATCCTTATGAAGGAATGCACGCGTCGTCATGAGCCGCCTCGTGATGAAATTCGGCGGCACATCCGTCGCCAACATCGAACGTATCCGCAACGTCGCACGCCATGTGAAGCGTGAGGTCGATGCCGGCCACGAAGTGGCCGTGGTCGTCTCGGCGATGTCCGGCAAGACCAACGAATTGGTGGCCTGGTGCACCGAGGCCTCGCCAATGCACGACGCGCGCGAATACGACGCCGTCGTCGCCTCGGGCGAGCAGGTGACGTCCGGTCTGCTGGCCATCGTGCTTCAGGGCATGGGCATTCAGGCCCGCTCCTGGCAGGGTTGGCAGATCCCGATCAAGACCAGCGACGCCCATGCCTCGGCCCGGATCGAGGACATCGACGGCAGCGAGATCATCAAGCGCTTCAGGGAGCGCAAGGAGGTCGCGGTCATTGCCGGCTTCCAGGGCATCGAGCCCAAGACCAATCGCATCACCACGCTCGGCCGCGGCGGCTCGGACACCTCGGCCGTGGCGGTTGCCGCAGCCGTCAAGGCCGACCGGTGCGACATCTATACCGACGTCGATGGCGTCTACACCACCGACCCGCGAATCGTGCCGAAGGCCAAGAGGCTCGACAAGATCGCGTTCGAGGACATGCTGGAACTGGCCTCCCAGGGCGCCAAGGTGCTGCAGGTCCGCTCGGTGGAACTCGGCATGGTCCACAACATGCCGATCTTCGTCCGCTCGAGCTTCGACAAGCCCGAGGATATCGACCCGCATGCCAACCAGCCGCCCGGCACGCTGATCTGCAGCGAGGAGGAGATCATGGAAAGCCACGTCGTCACCGGTATCGCCTTCTCCAAGGACGAGGCCCAGATCTCGGTGCGCCAGATCGAGGACAAGCCGGGCGTTGCCGCGTCGATCTTCGGCCCGCTGGCCGATGCCAACATCAACGTCGACATGATCGTTCAGAACGTTTCTGAAGACGGCAAGACCACCGACCTCACCTTCACGGTGCCGGCCGCCGACTACACCCGCGCCAAGGATACGATCACCGCGGCCAAGGCCAAGATCGGCTATGCCCGGCTCGATACCGCCACCGACGTCGCCAAGATCTCGGTGATCGGCAGCGGCATGCGCAGCCATGCCGGCGTCGCCGCCCAGGCGTTCTCCGCCCTCGCGGGACGGAATATCAACATCCGGGCCATTACAACCTCCGAGATCAAATTCTCGGTTTTGATCGACACCGCCTACACTGAGCTGGCGGTGCGCACCCTGCACACGCTCTACGGGCTCGATCAGGCCTGAATCGCGGCCCGTCGCCGCGCTTCAGATTGCTGTTCGCGCATGGCCTGTCCGGAAAACCGCTTCGCACTTTTCCGGACCACGCCTGAACGAATTTTCTCTTAGCGGTCGCAGCAAACGCCGAGGTGTCCACACATTCGCGTTTGGCAGGCGTTTTGCTTGGCAAAACAAGCCCCAATTCGCTATACGGCGGACGGGTGGGCTGCCGCAGACTGTGTCCCAGTTCAGGCCGCTGATTCGGTGCAAGCACTAAATTTCAAGAAGATTTGGGTTTGCGCCTGCGCCGGACGAACAATTTGGTTGTTTTTCTGGAATTTTGGACCAGCCGCCGGCCGATATCGCCGGGCCCGGCAGACGGAGGAGATTGACGGTTCATGCGGAGCGCGTCGGGAGGTCCCCGCGTCTTGTTGAGACGGCTCCGCGAAACCATGGCGGAGCAGGTCTCGGCCCAGGAGCGGCTGGACAAGATCGTGGTGCTGATCGCCGCCAACATGGTGGCCGAGGTGTGCTCGGTCTATGTGCTGCGTATCGACAACACGCTGGAGCTCTACGCCACCGAGGGCCTCAACCGCGAGGCCGTGCACCACACCGTGCTGAGCGCGCATGAGGGCCTGGTCGGTCTCGTCGCCAGCGAGGCGACGCCGCTCAATCTGAGCGACGCGCAGAGCCACCCGGCCTTCTCGTTCCGCCCCGAGACCGGCGAAGAGATCTATCACTCCTTCCTCGGCGTGCCGATCCTGCGGGCCGGCAACACGCTCGGCGTGCTGGTGGTGCAGAACCGCGCCAAGCGCAACTATGTCGAGGAGGAGCTCGAGGCGCTGCAGACCACCGCGATGGTGCTGGCGGAGCTGATTGCGTCCGGCGAGCTCTCCGCGCTGGCGCAACCGGGCCAGGAGCCGGCCGCGCGTCATTCCGCGCAGAAGGTCGGCGCCATCCTGTCGGAGGGCATCGCGCTCGGCCATGTCGTGCTGCACGAGCCGCGCGTCGTCATCAAGGACTACATCGCCGAGGACCTGCCGAAGGAAATCAAGCGGCTGGACACCGCGCTCGCCAAGCTGCGCGCCGATCTCGACCGCATGCTGGAGCGCGGCGACGTCGCCGAAGGCGGCGAGCATCGCGAGGTGCTGGAAGCCTACCGCATGTTCGCCAACGACCAGGGCTGGTCGCACAAGCTGCACGAGGCGGTCGCCACCGGCCTCACCGCGGAAGCCGCGGTCGAGCGCGTCCAGTCCGACACCCGCGCGCGCATGCTGCGCTCGACTGATCCTTACCTGCGCGACCGGCTGCACGATCTCGAAGACCTCGGTTACCGCCTGATGCGGCAACTGGTCGGCCAGGACCACGCGCCTTCACGCGAGCAATTGCCCGACAACGCGATCGTCATCGCGCGCGCGATGGGCCCGGCGGCGCTGCTCGATTACGACCGCAAGCGCCTGCGCGGTATCGTGCTGGAAGAAGGCACCGCCAACTCCCACGTCTCGATCGTGGCGCGCGCGCTCGGCATTCCCGCGGTCGGCGAGGTGCCGAACGCGCCCGGCATCGCCGATCCGGGCGATGCCATCATCGTCGACGGCACCTCGGGCTCGATCTATGTGCGGCCCTCGCAGGAGATCGAGGCGGCGTTCGCCGAACGCGTGCGCTTCCGTGCCCGCCGCCAGGCGCAATATCTGGCGCTGCGCGACCGGCCCTGCGTCACCAAGGATGGCCAGAAGGTCGAGCTGATGATCAATGCGGGTCTCGCCATCGACCTGCCGCATATCGAGGACACCGGCAGTGCCGGTATCGGCCTGTTCCGCACCGAGTTGCAATTCATGGTGGGCCAGAGTCTGCCCCGCACCAGCGACCAGCTCGCGCTCTATCGCACCGTGCTCGATGCCGCCGGCATCAAGCCCGTCACCTTCCGCACCCTCGACATCGGCGGGGACAAGGCGCTGCCGTATATGGAAGCGGTGATCGAGGAAAATCCCGCGCTCGGCTGGCGGGCGATCCGGCTCGGGCTCGACCGCCCCGGCCTGTTGCGCGGCCAGATCCGCGCGCTGCTGCGCGCCGGCGGCGGTCGCGCGCTGCGCATCATGTTCCCGATGATCTCGGAGGTCGCCGAATTCGATGCCGCCAAGGCGCTGGTCGAGCGCGAGCTCACCTATTTGCGCCAGCACGGCCACACGCTGCCTGAACGAATCGACATCGGCACCATGGTCGAGGTGCCGGCCTTGCTCTACCAGCTCGACGAGCTCCTGAAGAAGGTCGACTTCATCTCGGTCGGCTCCAACGACCTGTTCCAGTTCCTGTTCGCAGTCGACCGCGGCAATCCCAAGGTCTCCGAGCGCTTCGACACCATGTCGGCGCCGATCCTGCGTGCGCTGCGCGAGATCGCGCGCAAGTGCCATGCGGCGAAGAAGTCGCTCTCGCTCTGCGGCGAGATGGCATCCAAGCCGATCGGCGCACTGGCGCTGATTGCGCTGGGCTACCGCTCGCTGTCGCTTTCGGCAACCGCGCTCGGCCCCGTCAAGGCCATGGTGCTCGACCTCGATGCCAGGAAGGCCGAGGCGATGCTCGATCCGTTGCTGGATGCGCCCGCAGGCAGCGTCTCGATCCGGCAGAAGCTGACGGAATTTGCCGAGGCCGAAGGCCTGGCGTTGTAGCGGGCCTCGCGCCCCTGCCTGCCCGCTCGCCGTCGTCCGCCCATCCGAGACTGAACCGATGTCGTCACTCCCCGAAGCCAAACTGGATCTCCTGCTCGCGCATCACGCCTCGCTCGAGGCGGAATCGCTGGGTCAGCTCGCCTCCGAACGCTACGTGCAGATCACCCGCGAACTCGCCGAGATCACGCCGCTGATCGAAGCGGTGAAAGCCTACCGTTCTGCCGTCAAGGAGCTCGCCGACACCGAGGCGCTGATCGCCGATCCCGCAACCGATGCCGACATGCGCGCCATGGCGGAAGCCGAACGCGACGAGCTGGCGCCGAAGATCGAGGAACTGGTCCAGAAGATCCGCGTCGCGCTCTTGCCCAAGGACGCCATGGACGATCGCAACGTCGTGCTGGAAATCCGCGCCGGCACCGGCGGCGACGAAGCCTCGCTGTTCGCCGGAGACCTGTTCCGGATGTACGAGCGCTTCGCTGCCTTGCAGGGCTGGAAGGTCGAGGTGATCTCGGCCAGCGAGGGCACCGTCGGCGGCTACAAGGAAATCATCGCGGAGGTGCAGGGCCGCGGCGCGTTCTCCAAGCTGAAGTTCGAATCCGGCGTGCACCGGGTGCAGCGCGTGCCCGACACCGAGACGCAAGGCCGCATCCACACCTCGGCGGCGACGGTCGCCGTGCTGCCTGAGGTCGAGGACGTCGACGTCGACATCAAGAACGAGGATCTGCGCATCGAGACCATGCGCGCGCAAGGCGCCGGCGGCCAGCACGTCAACAAGACCGAATCGGCGATCCGCATCACCCATATCCCGACCGGCATCGTGGTGATGATGCAGGACAGCCGCTCGCAGCACAAGAACCGCGCCTCCGCCATGAACATCCTGCGCTCGCGCATCTATGACGCCGAGCGCCAGCGCGTCGATGCCGCGCGCTCGGCCGAGCGCAAGGAGAAGGTCGGCTCCGGCGACCGCTCCGAGCGCATCCGCACCTACAATTTTCCGCAGGGGCGCGTCACCGATCACCGCATCAACCTGACGCTCTATAAGCTGCCGCAGGTGATCGCGGGCGAAGCGCTCGGCGAATTGATCGACGCGCTGACCACCGAGCATCAGGCCGCACAGCTCGCCGCGCAGGGCGCGGCGGCGTGACGCTCCGCGTGAAACATTCCTTCACCGGACAATCGATCGAGACCGCACGCCGCGCGCTGGCCGCGCAGCTGCGATCCGCGCAGCTCGACGAAGCCGAGCTCGACGCCCGCATCCTGCTCGGAGCGGCGCTCGGCCTCGATCTCACCGGCCTGATCGCGCAGGGCGCCCGGGCGCTCACGGACGCCGAGGCGATGCAGCTTGAGCAATATGCGCAGCGCCGGATCGGGGGCGAGCCGGTGGCGCGCATCCTCGGCACGCGCGAATTCTGGGGCCTGCCCTTTCGTCTCTCGGACGCGACCCTGGTGCCGCGTCCCGACACCGAAACGGTGGTGGAGCGCGCGCTCGAGCTGTTTCGCGAACAGGCGACGAGCCTACGTCCGCGCATCGCAGATATCGGCACCGGATCGGGCGCGATCCTGCTCGCTCTGTTGCACGAAATTCCCGATGCCTTCGGCGTCGGCACGGATGTCAGCCTGACCGCACTCGGCACCGCGCGCGACAATGCCGCCGCGCTCGGCCTCGCCGACCGCGCTGCCTTCGTCGCTTGTTCCTATGCGTCGGCGCTCGGCGGCCCGTTCGATCTCATCGTGTCGAACCCGCCCTATATCCCCTCGGCCGAAATTGCGACATTGAGCATCGAGGTGCGCGAGCACGATCCGCATCTGGCGCTCGACGGCGGCAATGACGGATATGACGCCTACCGCGCCCTGATCCCACAGGCGAGCGAATGCCTCGCCCCCGGTGGGGCGCTCATCGTCGAGGCCGGACAGGGCCAGGCGAGAAATATTGAAACCCTGATGGTGGCTGCGGGGTTAACGGTGGACAGGCCACCCAAGGCCGACCTGGCGGGCATTCCGCGGGCCGTTTCGGCCCGAAAAATGCCCCCATAAAAGCCGGATTGGCCTGCAAAAAGCTCTTGGAATATCCCTTGGGAACGACTACGTTCCGGTCAACACATCGGTGCCGGCCCCGTAGACCTACGGGTGAAAGCCGGGCTCTCGGGCGAGAGCTTTACTGATTATAGGTTCCAAGCCGCAGGTCCTGTTGAGCGCGATGGCCAGTAGAGCTGCGCTGCTCTCCGACCGCAACGTGAACGAAAGCCTGATATTGCGCTTGAAGACTTACGCAAGAAAGCTGGGCTTGTTTCGGCAAGCGAAATGAATGGTTCGCTGGCAATCAATGCTGGCGGGTGGGGAACGCGTCTTTGTTGAGCGCGACGGTCGACGAACATTGGCAGGGATCAATCCGCTCTTGCGCGCGGTGCGCATGAGCAATGTGAGCTGCTGTCATCAGGTCACTCCTAGCAATCAGTAATGCGTGCAACCTTTAGGGCTGGAATTAAAGGCAGGACATGAGAAACGGTCAGAACAAGCAGCGGATGCGCAACCGCAACAACAATAACAACAACAATCGGCGCAGTCAGAACCCGATGACCCGGGTCTACGAGTCCAACGGACCCGACATCAAGATTCGCGGCACCGCCTCGCACATCGCCGAAAAGTATCTCCAACTCGCGCGCGACGCGCGCTCCTCCGGCGACCCCGTTGCGGCCGAGAATTACTACCAGCATGCCGAGCATTATTTCCGCCTGATCGCGGCGGCCCAGGAGCAGTTCCGCCAGAACCAGCAGCCGCGCGGCGACGATCCAATCGGCAGCCATGGCGACGACGGCGACGACGACGGCGAGAATTTCTCGGCTTTTGGCCAGGAGCCTGGCTTCGTCCCGCAGCCGCCGCAGCAGCCCTTCATGCGCGACCGCGACGGCCAGCGCGATCACCACCAGCGTGACCATCAGCCCCGCGAGGGCCAGCCCTATCAGCGCGAACAGCAGCAGCCGCGCGAGCACCGTCCGCAGCCGCAATATCAGCCACAGCCGCAGCCTGCGAACCAGCCGCAGCCGGTCATCGCCGATGCCGGCGGCGTCGACCGCCTGCCCTCCTTCATCACCGGCGCGCAGCCGCAAGTGAATGGCGGCCAGCCCGGCTTCGAGGGTGGCGGCGGTGGCGAGCGCTATCCGCGCCGTCGGCGCCGGCCGCATGGCCCCCGCCCCGATCGTGAAGCGGCGCCCGCCGCGTCCAGCGACGAGGTCGCCCCCGGCGAGTAAGTCTGTTCTGATGTTCTGACCACGATCGTCCCGGCCTCGCCGGGACGATTTTTTTTGCCGATCATTGATGGCCCCCAGGCGCGGATCAGCTCTCTGCGTCGAGGAGAGGTGAAGCTAGCTGCGCGTCACGGTGGTCGAGGACGGCACCAGCACGGGCTTCGCCAGCGAGGGGATCAGCCGCGCCCGCTCCCGCTTGGCGGGGATCGCGCGGTAGACCTGCTTGGTGGCCTCCACGATATGCACGCCGGCAAAAGGCAGCGACAGCGCCGCGCCGGCACGCTCCCACATCTGCGCCGATTTCAGCACCCAGCCGCCGGCATAAGGCGGCATGAACAGCGCTTCGCCCCAGGCGGTCGGCGTGAACCAGGTCTGGCGCAGCAGCTCGGTGATCTGCGAGCGCGAATAGGGCCGGCCGTGTCCGAACGGCGTGCTGTCCGTGCGCGTCCACACCCCGCGCCGGTTCGGGATCACCGCGATCACCCGGCCGGACGGCGACAGCACCCGCCACACCTCGCGCAGCAGCGCGGCCGGATCGTCCGACATCTCCAGCGCGTGAACCAGCAGGATCCGGTCGACCGCGGCCTCAGGCAGCGGCAGCGAGAATTCGTCGACCAGTGAGGCCAGCGCCGGCCGCCCCGTCGGCCATTTCAGCACGCCCTGGGCCGCCGGCATGAAAGCGATGCAGCGCTCGGCATCTTCGCGGAACAACCCCAGATAGGGCGTGGGATAGCCCAGGCCGAGCACGCGCTGGCCCTCGGCGCTCGGCCAGCGTTCCCTGATGCCGCGATTGATCATTTGACGCGCCACAATTCCGAGGCGACGGGAATAGAACTCGCGGAGATCGACGACATCGATGGTCATGACCGCAATGTAACACGCGCTGGGCCACGCCCGCGCGCGGAATATTGCATTGCCTGCGCAACGTTAACGCCATATTTGTCTGGCGGGGCTGAGCGCGATGGAGATGACATGGCCGCCGAAATTCGTACCTTCACCTGTTTAAACGACAATTTCGGTTATCTGATCCACGATGTCGAAACCAAGGCGACGGCGTCGATCGACGCGCCGGAAGCCGGCCCCATCGTCAAGGCGCTGGAGCGCGAGGGCTGGCAGCTCACCGACATCCTGATCACCCATCATCACGGCGATCATGTCGGCGGGGTCGCCGAACTCAAGCGGACATACAATTGCCGCGTCGTTGCACCGCACGACAAGACCACCGCAATCGCGGACGTCGATCTGCGTGTCGCCAACGCCGACGTGGTCAAGATCGGCAATTTGCTGGCACGCGTCATCGAGACGCCGGGCCACACGCTCGACCACATCTCCTACGTGTTCGACACCGAGAAGACGGTCTTCGCAGCCGACACGCTGTTCTCGATCGGCTGCGGGCGCGTGTTCGAGGGCACCTACGCGATGATGTGGGATTCGCTGCTGAAGCTGCGCGCCCTGCCCGACGACTTCAAGCTCTATTGCGGCCACGAATACACCGCCTCCAACGTCAAGTTCGCGCTGACCGTCGATCCCGAGAATGCGGCGCTGCAGGCGCGCGCCGCGGAGGTGGCGAAGCTCCGGGCCGAGAACAAGCCGACCATTCCCACGCTGCTTGGCGAGGAGAAGCGGGCCAACGTGTTCCTGCGCGCCGACGAGCCGCAGATCGCAGCAAGGCTGCACATGAAGGGCGCCGATGCCGCGGCGGTGTTCGGCGAGCTGCGCGAACGCAAGAACAAGTCCTGACGGACAAATCCTGACGAGGACCGATGCCAACCGCAGCCGAGATCATCGCGCGCCTTGAACTGCGGCCGCATCCCGAGGGCGGCCATTATCGCGAGACGTTTCGCGATCAGGCCACCGACCCCAACGGGCGCTCGCGCTCGACCCTGATCTACTTCCTGCTGGCACGCGGCGAACGCTCGCACTGGCATCGCGTCGATGCGGTCGAGACTTGGCATTATTATGCCGGCAGCCCCCTGACGCTGCGCATCGCCCATGACGGCTGCTCGCAGCATGTCGTGCGCCTCGGCACCGATCTTACCGGCGGCGAGCGGCCGCAGGCGATCGTACCGGCGCAGGCCTGGCAAATGGCGGAAAGCACCGGCGAATGGACGCTGGTCGGCTGTACCGTCGCGCCGGCATTCGAGTTCGCAGGCTTCGAGCTCGCGCCGCAGGGCTGGGAGCCGTAGCCTCACCCGGGCACGACGATCATCGCTTCCGCAGCACCATGTCCTTGGCTGCGATCAGGCCACCGCCTGCAATCAGGATTGCGGCAATGGCGATGTTGGCGCTGGCCTTGGCAAAACCGGCGGCGATGAGGAAACCGGTCGACAAGAGCGGCGTCGCATAGGAGGCGGCGCCGAGCACGCGGATGTCGCCACGCTTCATGCCGACGTCCCAGGCGTAGAAGGCGGCGCCGACGGGACCGATGCCGAGCGCGATCACCGAGAGCCATTGCAGCGTCGTCTCCGGCCAGACAGTGGCCTCAAGCAGGCCATGCATCAGTGCAGCGAGCACGGCCGTGGCAAGGCAGAAGCCCGCCACCGCGTCGGTGGGCACCGCCTTCAACCGACGCGACAGCACCGAATAGGTTGCCCAGACGAAGGCTGCGATGAAGGCCGCGATCAATCCCGGCACCGCTCCCGGTGCGAAGCCGGAGGTGTTGCCGGCGAACAGCAGCACGGTGCCGACCAGGCCGAGCACGGCGCCGACAATGTGATGCAGAGCAAGCCGCTCGCCGGGCAGGAAGGATGAGAACAGCACGATCAGCAGCGGCCACATGTAGTTCAGAAGGCCGGCTTCGGCCGGCGGCGCGAAGCGGAGCGCGAGGAAATACAGCGCGTGATAGCCGAACAGGCCGCCGACACCGATGACCCAGACCACCAGTGGCTGACGCAAGCTTCTCGCCGCATCGCCGCGGCCGATCCAGGTGAGCAGGCCAACGAGGCCGCCGATCGCAAACGTCATCGCGGCGAGCTGAAACGCCGGGATCTTTCCCGTTGCCACCGTCATCACCGAAAGCAGCGACCACATCAGGATCGCGGTCAATCCGATCAGCGTGGCGGTACGGGGAGTCATTCCAGGGCCTCGTCGTTCCGGGGCGGCTCGAAGAGCCGAACCCGGAACCTCGAGATTCCGGATTCGCCGCTGGCGCGGCGCTCCGGAATGACAGGGCATCATGCCCGGGACAAGCCCGGGCATGACGATGTGGAAAATATCAACCCGCGTGATGCGATCGCATCACACCATGTACTGGCCGCCGTTGACGGTCAGCGTCGAGCCGGTGATGAAACCGGACTCGTCGGCGGCGAGGAACACGACCGCGCGCGCGATCTCCTCGGGCTCGCCGAGCCGGTTGGCCGGGATCTGCGGGATCACGTTCTTCTCCAGAACATCCTTTGGCACCGCCTGCACCATTTCGGTGTTGATGTAGCCGGGGCAGATCGCGTTCACGGTGATGCCGCCCTTGGCATTCTCCAGCGCCAGCGCCTTGGTGAAGCCGATGTCGCCGGCCTTCGCCGCGGAATAGTTGACCTGACCGAACTGCCCCTTCTGTCCGTTGATCGACGAGATTGAGATGATGCGGCCGAACTTGCGCGCACGCATGCCCTCGATCACCTGGCGCGTCATGTTGAACAGCGAGCCAAGATTGGTGTTGATGACGGCATTCCACTGCTCGAGCGTCATCTTGTGGAAGGCGGTATCGCGGGTGATGCCGGCATTGTTGACCAGCACTTCGATCGGCCCAAGATCGGCCTCGACCTTTTTCACGCCCGCGGCACAGGCATCGAAGCTGCTGACGTCCCATTTGTAGACGGCAATGCCGGTCTCGGCCTTGAACTTCTCCGCCGCCGCATCGTTGCCGGCATAGCTCGCCGCAACCTTGTAGCCGGCCGCCTTCAGCGCCTTGCTGATCGCAGCACCGATGCCCCGCGTACCACCCGTGACCAATGCAACACGTGCCATGTCGGATTCCTTCCCTTGGACTCTCGGACGTTTCTGGAGTGATCGTTTTTAGCGTTGGATTATGCGGTTGGTTTGACGGACATCAAGAACAAAACGCCCGGCGTCGAGCCGGGCGTTTGTATTTAGTCGAGGCCTGCGCGGTTGCGAAGAATATATGATTTGCAACCGCTGCTTTTTAATCGCGTGCAACGCACTCACTGAGGTGTGCAGCGCACGCGCGCGAGCTGGACGTCAGCTATCGTTCAGTCGCGCGCGACACACATCGCGATGCCCATGCCGCCGCCGATGCACAGCGTGGCGAGGCCCTTCTTGGAATCGCGCTTCTGCATCTCGTGCAGCAGCGTCACCAGCACGCGTGCGCCGGAGGCACCGACCGGATGGCCGATCGCGATCGCGCCGCCATTGACGTTGACCTTGGAGGTGTCCCAGCCGAGATCCTTGTTGACGGCACAGGCCTGGGCCGCAAAGGCCTCATTGGCCTCGATCAAATCGAGATCGCCGACGCTCCATCCGGCCTTCTTCAGCGCGGCGCGTGAAGCCGGAATCGGGCCCGAGCCCATGATCTTCGGATCGACGCCGGCCTGCGCCCAGGAGACGATTCGCGCGAGCGGCTTCTTGCCTTCCTTGGCCGCCTGCTTGGCGGTCATCAGCACCACGGCGGCAGCGCCGTCATTGATGCCGGAGGCCGAGCCCGCGGTGACGGTGCCGTCCTTCTCGAAGGCAGGCTTGAGTTTGGCCATCGCGTCGAGCGTGGCGCCATGCCGCGGATATTCGTCGGCACTGACGACCACGTCGCCCTTGCGGGTCTTGATGGTGACGGGGACGATCTCGTCGTTGAACTTGCCGGCCTTCTGCGCGGCCTCGGCCTTCTGCTGCGAGGCGACCGCGAACTCGTCCTGCTGGGCGCGGGTGATCTGCCACTGCCGCGCGACGTTCTCGGCGGTGTTGCCCATGTGATAGCCATTGAAGGCATCCCAGAGGCCGTCCTTGATCATGGTGTCGACCAGTTCGAGGCCGCCCATCTTGACGCCGCCGCGCAGATGCTGGGCGTGCGGGGCCATGCTCATGGATTCCTGGCCGCCGGCGACCACGATCTCGGAATCGCCGTTGAGCAGCGCCTGGTAGCCGAGTGCGACGGTGCGCAGACCCGAGCCGCAAAGCTGGTTGACGCCCCAGGCCGGGCTCTCCACCGGGATACCGGCGCCAATCGAGGCCTGACGGGCCGGGTTCTGGCCCTGCGCGGCGGTCAGAATCTGACCCATGATGACTTCCGAGACCCGGCCGGGCTCGATGCCACCACGTTCCAGCGCAGCCTTGATGGCGATGGCGCCGAGATCATGGGCGGGAAGGGTCGCGAACGCTCCGTTGAAGCTTCCGACCGGGGTGCGGGCGGCGCTGACGATGACGACATCGTCTGACATGGGCATCTCCTGAGGCTTGAGGTTCTTGAAAGGGGCAGGCGGGGCTTGGGAAAACGGCTCGCCAGTCTCGTGAGCCATCCTCTTAACGTCGTTGAGGCATGTCAATTGGCCGACGACCGAATTCATGCCGCAGCGCATTCAAAATAGCGTTCTTGGCGCTTTCGCAAGCAAGATTTTGCCCGGCGATTAACCGTGCCGCACAAAACGGTAGCGTAAGCCCTTTGAAAATGTTTATTTTGTTGCGTTGCGTACTCTTCCCGCCCTGCGGCATCGCCCGCCGGGTTCCCGTTCTCCGCGTTTGCAAGTGAGAGCCCATGGCGAAATCAGACCAACCCACAACCATCAAGAAATACGCGAACCGCCGGCTCTACAACACCGGAACGAGCACCTACGTGACGCTGGAAGACCTCGCCGCGATGGTCAAGGATGGCGAAGATTTCCTAGTCTATGACGCCAAGACCGGCGACGACATCACCCGCTCCGTGCTCGCCCAGATCATCTTCGAGCAGGAGAACAAGGCCGGCCAGAACCTGCTGCCAACCACCTTCCTGCGCCAGCTGATCCGCTTCTACGGCGACAGCATGCAGATGGTGGTGCCGAAATATCTGGAGCAGTCGATCGCGACCCTGACGCAGGAGCAAGAGAAGTTCCGCAAGCAGATCGCCAACACCCTGTCCGGCACTCCCTTTGCTCCCTTGGAGGAGCAAGTTCGCCGTAACATGGAGCTGTTCCAGCAGACCTTCTCGATGTTCAAGCCGTTCGCCGCGCCCCGCCCGGCGGCCACGGCCGAGCCGGAGCCCGATGCCAATGCAGAGGCCCCGAAGGACAGCAACATCGACGATTTGCGCCAGCAGATGAAGGAAATGCAGGAACGCCTGGAGCGGATGTCGAAGAAGGACGAGTAGGTCTTTCGTTCGCGCCGGCGCGTCCGCGTGCGGGCGCGCGAATTTCATTGCGGCACCGCCCATGCGCGCTGCCGTTCCGGCCCAGGCCAGAGCCGCCATGTCCGACCGCACCACGCACTGGCAGAACGTCTACGCCACCAAGGGCGAAGCCGAGGTCAGCTGGTTTCAGGATGACCCGGCCATTTCGCTCGCGATGATCCGCGCGGCCAATTCCGATCGCGAGGCCGCCATCATCGATATCGGCGGCGGCGCTTCGCGTCTGGTCGATGCATTGCTGCAGGACGGATATCGCAACATCGCCGTCCTGGATCTCTCCGCCAATGCGCTCGACACAGCCAGGAGGCGCATCGGCGCGACCGCTTCGATGGTCGACTGGATCGTCGCCGACGCCACGACATGGCGGCCCGGGAAGACCTACGATGTCTGGCACGATCGCGCAGCGTTTCACTTCCTGACCGATCCACGCGACCGAGCCGCTTACGTCGAACGTCTGCGCTCTGCGGTTGCGCCCGGCGGCTATGTCGTCATCGCGACGTTCGCGCTCGATGGTCCGGAGAAATGCAGCGGCCTGCCGGTGCAGCGCCATGACAGCGCCAGCCTCGCAGCAGAGCTCGGGCCGGACTTCGAGCTGGCCGAGACGCGCAGCGAGACGCATCAGACGCCGTGGGGTTCGACGCAGGCATTTCAGTTCAGCCGGTTCATGCGACGAGGCTGATAAGCACGCGACGCAAGCTTGGCATGTTCACGGAAGCAGCGAGATCAAGCCGCCAGCTTCACCGCATGCGCAAAGTCCCAATAGAGCTTTCGCGCTTTGGCATAGAGCGGGCCCGGCTTCAGCTCGCGCGCGTCGATGCGGATCACCGGAGCGACCTTGGCGAAATTGCCGGTGGAGAAGATCTCGTCGGCGGCCAGGAAGTCGGCATAGCGTAGCGTCTTCTCGACCACGGTGACGCCGTCGCCGCGAAGCAGGTCGATGACACGCTGGCGCGTGATGCCGTTCAGGAAGGTGCCGTTGGGAACCGGCGTGTAGACTACGCCGTCCCTGGCCATGAACACGTTGGAATTGCCGAATTCGGCGACGTTGCCGAGCATGTCGAGCATCAGCGCGTTCTGGAAGCCGCGTGAAGCGGCTTCCGCCAGTGCGCGCGAATTGTTGGGATAGAGGCAGGCCGCCTTCGCCTCGACCGGCGCACATTCGGCGGTGGGCCGCCGGAACGGCGACAGGGTGATGGCATTGCCGACGGGCTTTGGCATCGGCGCCTCGTAGATGCACAGGCACCAATTGGTGGTCTCGGGGTCGAACAGCACGCCGCCACCCGAGCCGTTCTGCGCCCAGTACATCGGACGGATGTAGAGCTCGGCATTGGCCGCAAAGCGCGCGATGCCTTCGGTTGCCAGCGTGAGCCAGGTGTCGGTCTCGACCACCGGCTTCAGGCCGAAATTGATGGCGGATTGATTGGCGCGCGCGAGGTGACGGTCGAGATCGGGCGCGACGCCCTCGAACGCGCGTGCACCGTCGAACACCACCGAGCCGAGCCAGGCCGCATGCGTGCGCGGACCCATGATCGGCACATTGCCGTCGTGCCATTTGCCTTCGAAGAAGGTCCAGCTCGGCGAATATTCGATCGGCTTCTTGATCTCGGCCATATCAGGCCTCCCCCTTGAAAAGATCCCGGCACTATTGTCCCGATTTCTAAACGATTTACTGCGGGAACTGGGCATCTCCCTCTGCGGGCTTGCTCCGCCTCTCCCGCTTGCGGGAGAGGCCGACGCGCAGAGCGCGGCGGGTGAGGGGTCTCTCGACGTAGGGATATCCTCCCTAATCCCTAGCAATCCCGACGCGGAGACACCCCCACCCCAGCCCTCCCCCGCAAGCGGGAGAGGGAGCCTAGCGCCGATGCCGCCGTATGGTTCACTCCATATGCGATGGCCCTGCCCTGGAGGGAGGGAAAGACGTGACAAACCGGCTATACTGTCGACCACGATACGGAGTGTCCCATGCCGCTCGATCCGCTCGCAAAGCGTCTGTTGACCATGATGGCTGCGGCTGCGCCGGAGGCGCGAGGTCGGCCGAGCGTGGAGGCGCGGCGGCAATCGCTGGCAAAGCTGATGCAGCTCGCCCGCACTGATGCGCCGGATGTGGCGACACGCGACGGCGTGCTGCCCGGCCGCGCCGGCGAACTGGCCTATCGCCTTTACACGCCTGCAAATGCCGATGAGCTTGCGCCCGGCTTCGTGTTCTTTCATGGCGGCGGCCTCGTCGCCGGCAGCATTGCCACGCATGACCGCATTGCGGCGGCGCTGGCGCATGCCACCGGCTGCCGCCTCGTCTCGGTCGACTACCGGCTCGCGCCGGAGCACAGATTTCCTGCCGCCGTCGAGGACGCGATCACCGCCACTGAATGGGTCGCGCGCGAGGCCACATCGCTCGGCATCGATGCGGATCGCCTCGTGGTCGGCGGCGATTCCGCCGGTGCAACGCTCGCTGCGATCGTATGCCAGGAGGCGACGCAAACCGCCGGCCTCGCCATCGCCGCGCAATGCCTGATCTGCCCGGTGCTCGACTTCGAGGAAACCTCGCCTTCACGCGAAGCTTTTGCCGAGGGTCATCTGATCGATCGCGTCACCATCGAGGCCGACCTTTCCGACTATCTGCCAGACGGCATCGACACCGCCGATCCCCGCGTGTCTCCCCTGCGCGCCGCACGGTTCACAGGCCTGCCGACCGCGATCATCCACACCGCCGAGTACGACCCGATGCGCGATGAAGGCAATGCTTATGCCCGCAAGCTGCTCGCCGCAGGCGTCGCCGTCGAGCATGTCTGCCACGAGGGCATGGTTCACAATTTCCATGCCATGGGTGCGATCCTGCCGCAGGCGCAGCTCGTGCTGTCGCAGATCGGCGAACAGGTGCGGCGAGCGGTGGAGAGGTAATGCGAATCACGCGCGCGCGTCGAGCACGGCCCTGGCTGCCACGACATAATCGGGCCAATGCGCGTCCGCATAGCGCTCCGCCTGGCGGGCGCAGGTGATGTCTGGCGCATGCGCGGCAGCGATCATGCGGGCAAAGCGTTCTTCGGCAACCGTGGTGTCATCAGGCCTGCGCGCAGATGCGGCCGCGACCGCGGTCGGAGCGACGGCGAGCCCCGCCATTCCAGCGAGCAGGATGCGGCGTGACGTGGTCATGGCTGTCGTCCTCCATTGTCCGGCCGACTGCTCCTGCGAGCGAGTCGATGCAGTCATGGCAAGGTAGCTGCGCCTATCGATGCAGTCCATGGCTTGCGGATAGTGCTTGACCACGGGAACGATCACGTTCCATCTAGCACGCCATCCCGCCAACATGGCCCCACGCGTCGGATTGTCACGTGTCCCCTCGCCCATCGCATCGTCCGGCCTTGCGCGCTGTCGCGATGGGGCTGGCCTGCCTGACGATTTCGGCCAGCGCGGCCTGCTCCGCCGAAGCCGACGATGAGGAGGACGCACCGGCGAAACCTGCGGTCCCAAACATCTACCTCGACCTGCGCACGAGCTATGCGTCGATTCCGGCTGGGACGCTCGGGCTCGGCTTCGGCACCACGGCACTGTCGGCGGCGCTCGAAGCCCTGGCGGTGCGGAGAGGCGCAGCGCTGGCGAACGGCCTGCCGGCGGCGAAATCGGTTGCCGTCGACCTGCCGCTGACCGTCGACGTCAACGACCGCGTCTCACTCTATGGCGGCGTGTCGGGCTCGACGACCGATATTGGCGGCGGCTGGTCGACCTTCGACATCACGAGCTGGAACATCGGCGTGCAGGCCGATCTCTACCAGCAGAATGGCGGGACAATCCCAACCATCACTCTGCAATCGACCCTGACGCAATCGGTGCCGAACGATCAGGGCATGACGAATTCGTTCAACAACATCCTGGAATTCGATTACGCGCTCGACGAGGACGAGACGCGAGGCTGGCTTGCCGGCATGCAGTATACCTACGCCACCATCGCCAGCCCGTTCTCCAGAATCCGGCCGAACACGATCCTCTATGCCGGCGGCTATTATCAATGGCCGAGCAACTGGAAATTCACCGGGCGCCTCGGCATGCAATCGTTTGGCGGCGCGCAACTCGCGGGCCGAACGCTGGCAGAGTCTTTCACGCAGCCGGTCCTACGGCTCGACCTCGATCGCATGGACGACAGCGACAACCGCCTGTTCGGCGTCACCGCGCAGATCGCGTGGATGCCGAAGCCGTCCTACCAGGTGACGTTGCGAACGCCGCTCTACGCCGTGCGCAACTGACTGGGATCATGGTGGATAGGTGGTAAACCGAATCTGCCGATTTCCGGGGGTCGCTCCAGCGGGCGATCCCCTGACGTTGAAGATGAACGACTTTCGCATCGCTGCGGGCCGTCAGCGGCCCTTCCGGGCCATGGCCTGCTTGTGAGTTCTCTCGCCGGAGAGCCCATCCAGTTACCTCTCGGCAATATGCTTGCGACAGACTGGGCCGGAGTGACGCTGGGAGGTGCGAATGCCCCACTTGGTCCCGGAACGGACGTTCCTTGCCGGAAAGATCTTCTTCAATTTCGGCCAGTCGACGATCGATTGCGTCGTGCGCCGGCTGACCGAAGAGGCGGCGACGCTCGAGATGGAGAGCGGCCTCGGCGTGCCCGAGCGCTTCCAGCTCAGGCTCGGCGGGCGCGAGGTCCTGACCTGCCGCGTCGTCTGGCGATCGGACCGTCAGGTCGGCGTCGTCTTCGAGCAGGAAGGCAGTGTCGATCGCCTCGCCGGCGAGGAGCGCGGGCGCTCGTCCGACGCAATGATGCGCGGACAAATGCTCGCGCTTCGCGCAGCCCTCGATTTTGTCCCGCTCGGCATCGTGCTTTTGGACGCAAATCTTCGAGCAAGGTTGATCAACCGCGCGTTCCGCCAGATGTGGCAATTGCCGGATGAAGTCGCCAACAGCTATCCGTCGTTCATGACCCTGATGCATCATGGCCGTGACACACTCGCTTACGAGATTCCGCAGGCTGACCTCGAGGCCTATGTCGCTGAGCGGGTCCGCCACGTTCAGGCCGGGGACGCATCGCCGCTTGACCTCCGCCGCTCCGTCGGCGACGTCGTTCGCATGCAATGTACGCCGCTGCCCGATGGTGGGCGGATGCTGACCTATACGCCCGTCACCGACATCGTGCGCTACTCCGACGAGCTGAAACTGCTGCGCGACGCGCTTGAGAATGTCGAAGACGGCGTGCTGCTGCTCGATCACGACCTACACGCCACCTTCATGAACCGGCGGATGCGCCGGTTCTGGGATGTAAGCGAGCGGGAGGCCGCGAGCCGGCCGTCCTATGCATCACTGGTGACCCGCGCCCATCGCGCCAGCGCGCCGGACATTCCGACAAATGAGCTGGCACGATTTCCGGCCAAGCGGGTGGCGGAAGTCAAGGCTGGCGACCATGTACGCGACCTGCAGACGCCGGACGGGCGGCGCATCAGGGCTCATTGTACCACAATGTCGAACGGCGGCCGCATGTTGACCTATGTCGACATCACCGACCTCACGGAAAAAGCCGCGTTGTTGGAGACGCTCGCGAAAACCGACCCGCTCACCGGCCTCTACAATCGTCGCCACTTCCTCGAGAGCCTCGATGCCGAATGGAGCCGGTTCCAGCGCTACTATCGCTCGGTCTCGGTGCTGATGCTCGATATCGATCACTTCAAATCGGTCAACGACCGCTACGGCCATGCGGTGGGCGACGCCGCGATCAGGGCTGTGGCGACCGCGTGCCTCGACGGCAAGCGCAAATCAGACATCGTCGGCCGCCTCGGCGGGGAGGAATTTGCAGTTCTGCTGCCCGAGACCAGCCTGTCGCGCGCGCGGATTGTCGCCGATCGTATCCGCAAACGCGTGATGGGCGCGCAGGTCGTCGCCGGCCAGATCCAGTTCGGCATTACCGTGAGCGTCGGCATCGCCGAGGCCACCGTCAGCATGTCCGGCATCGACGCGCTGATGAGCGCGGCCGACAATGCGCTGTACCAAGCCAAGGCCGAGGGCCGCAACCGCTGCATCGCCTTCGCAGCCCCGCCGCCAGCAAGCAAGGCGGCGGAGTGATGGACGGACGCAGCTATTGTTCCGGCACCGGTACGTCGAACGTGTTGAGCGTGACCGAGACCATGCAATAGACGCCGACGAGATAGGACAGCTCGGCCGCGCCATGCTCGCCGAACTCCCTCACCGCGGCGCGCCAGGTCAATTCCGGCAGCACGCCGCCGCTGACCAGCGCGGATGCCATGTCGTAGGCGACCGCCTCCTGCCTCGTGAGATCGACCGGCCGCTGGCCGGCGACGATGGTCGCGAGCTTCTCGTCGGAGAGGCCGCGCTGCTCGGCCACCAGCACATGGGCATAGAGCTCGTAGCCGGAGCGGAAATGTGAGCCCGTGACGAGGATGGCGACCTCGCGCACCGGAGCCGGCAGCAGCGGGTTCGAGGCGATCGCCTTGACCAGATCCCACACCGGCTTGCCGAAACGCGGCTCGCGGATCTAGGGATTCCAGGGCCCGAGCAGCGCGCCGTCCTCGCGCATGTTCACGAAGCCCTTGAAGTGGTCCTTGATGCCCGCCCGCATGTCGTCATAGAGCGGCTTCTGTTCGTCGGTCAGATCCTTGGGATCGAGAATGGGAAGGCGCACGGCGCAGATCTCCTCGTTGATAAGACGAGGCTTGCCCGCATGTGCGTGCAACGCAAGTGAAGTTGCCGTGACATCGCACGCCGGGCGGGCGTTCTGACAAAATTCGATTATGTCGCCTCGGCGCTCCGGGCGCTCTGTGGATTTGCGACGTCATCGACGGCAAGTGTCAGCGGCTCCCCCGTCGCGAGGAATGACGACAACATGGCTTCGAACGGCGCCGGATCGAGACCGCGTGCGGCGAGCCAAGCGGGCTCATAATAGGTCTGCCGATAGCGCTCGCCGGAATCGCAGATCAGCGTCACCAGCGATCCCGCGACATTCGCTTTGCGCATCTCCGAGGCGAGCCGGCACAGTGCCAGGAAGTTGGTGCCGGTGGAGCCGCCCACCGGGCGGCGCAGCCGGCGCGACAAGACGTTCATTGCCGCGATCGTTGCTGCATCCGGGATCTTCATCATGCGGTCGACCACGCCGGGTACGAAGGACGGCTCGCAGCGCGGCCGGCCGACGCCCTCGATCAGCGACGGGCGATCGCAAGTCTGGGAGCGGTCCTGCGTGCGGAAGCAATCGAAGAAAGCGGAATGCTCGACATCGGCGACGCATAGCCGGGTCGGATACTGGCGATAGCGCAAATAGCGCCCGATGGTGGCCGAGGTGCCGCCGGTGCCGGCGCCCATCACGATCCAGTCCGGCAGCGGCCGCGGCTCGCCGGCCAATTGCGTGAAGATCGATTCGGCGATGTTGTTGTTGCCGCGCCAGTCGGTTGCGCGCTCGGCAAACGTGAACTGGTCCATGTAATGGCCGTTCAGCCGGGTCGCGAGCGCGGCAGCTTCCGCGTAGAGCGCGCGGCCGTCGTCGATCAGATGGCAGTTGCCGCCATAATGCTCGATCGCGGCGATCTTCTCCGCCGAGGTCGTGCGCGGCATCACCGCGTAGAAGGGCACGCCGATCATCTCCGCGAAATAGGCCTCCGACACCGCGGTCGATCCCGACGATGCCTCGACCACGGGTGTGCCTTCGCGGATGTGGCCGTTGCAGAGCGCATACAGAAACAGCGAGCGCGCGAGGCGATGCTTCAGGCTGCCGGTCGGATGCGTGGATTCATCCTTGAGGTAGATGTCGATGCCCGATAGGGCCGGCACGATCAGCCTGATCAGATGCGTGTCGGCGGTGCGGCACTGGTCGGCCTCGATCGCGGCCACAGCCTCGTCGACCCAGCCGCGCCGATAGGCCGGTCCGGCTGGATGATGGTGGCGGAAGGGAAGCGGCTCCATCGGCATGACCATGCGAATCCTTGAAAACTGACGCCCATCTAGCATGAGGGGCATCGCGTCTCCCGCTCAAAATTCCAGCGGCGCGTTGTCGACGACCTCCTTCATCACGAAGAAGGTGCGGGTCTGGCGCACGCCGGGCAGCGCGATGAGCTGCTCGCCGTGGATGCGGTTGAAGTCCTCCATGTCGCCGACGCGAATCTTGAGGAAGTAGTCGAAGTCGCCGGCAACGAGATGGCAGTCGAGCACGAATTTCAGCTTGGCGATCGCCTGCTCGAAAATCGCAAAGCTCTCGGGCGTCGAACGATCCAGCAC
Organism: Bradyrhizobium centrosematis; assembly: GCF_045571495.1. Lineage (NCBI taxonomy): Bacteria > Pseudomonadati > Pseudomonadota > Alphaproteobacteria > Hyphomicrobiales > Nitrobacteraceae > Bradyrhizobium > Bradyrhizobium centrosematis. The sequence goes on along the minus strand of NZ_CP120703.1, from coordinate 549,754 downwards.
GACGCCGACCATCACCAGCGTGCCCTTGGCCACCTTCTTGGGGGCGATCATGGCGCGGACGGCAGCGATGAAGCCATCCTCGAACAGTCGCTGGGTGCGGCGGTGGCAGGTCGCAGGACTGATCGCGACCGTTTCGGCCAGCTCGGCATTGCTGAGCCGACCGTTATTCTGCAGCAATCTCAGGATCTTAAGGTCAGTGCGGTCGAGCCGGGAAGCCATGAAAGAAGCTTTCATAGATAGCTATGATTATGGAAGATTTAGTGGAAGATAGCGTCAATTCTGCAACAAGGTACACAACATGGACGCAATATTCGAGAGCACATTTTTACGACGCGATGCTAGGCAGCGGGCAACACCAACGCCAATCCGGATGACCCATGAAGCTGGACAAATTTCCGCGCTATCCTTTGACCTTCGGCCCGACGCCGATCGAGAAGCTGGAGCGGCTATCGAAGCATCTCGGCGGCAATGTCGAGATCTATGCCAAGCGCGAGGACTGCAACTCGGGCCTTGCCTATGGCGGCAACAAGCTGCGTAAGCTCGAATATATCGTTCCCGACGCGATCGCCTCCAACGCCGACACGCTGGTCTCGATCGGCGGTGTGCAGTCCAACCACACCCGCATGATCGCCGCGGTCGCGGCCAAGCTCGGCATGAAGTGCCGCCTGGTGCAGGAAGCCTGGGTGCCGCACGAGGACGCCGTCTATGACCGCGTCGGCAACATCATGCTCTCGCGCATCATGGGCGCCGACGTGCGCCTGGTCGACGACGGCTTCGATATCGGCATCCGCAAGAGCTGGGAGCAGGCGATCGAGGACGTGAAGGCTGCCGGCGGCAAGCCTTACGCCATTCCCGCCGGCGCCTCCGTGCACAAATATGGCGGCCTCGGCTATGTCGGCTTCGCCGAGGAGGTGCGCAAGCAGGAGGCCGAACTCGGCTTCAAGTTCGACTACATCATCGTTTGCACGGTGACGGGCTCCACCCACGCCGGCATGCTGGTCGGCTTCGCCGCCGACGGCCGCGCCCGCAAGGTGATCGGCATCGATGCCTCGTTCACGCCGGCACAGACCAAGGCGCAGGTGCTCGAAATCGCGAAGAACACGGCCAACCTCGTCGAGCTCGGCAAGGACATCGTTGCCGATGACGTCGTGCTGATCGAGGATTACGCCTATCCCGCCTATGGCGTGCCGTCGGAAGAGACCAAGGAGGCGATCCGCCTCACCGCACGGTTAGAGGCGATGATCACCGACCCTGTCTACGAGGGCAAATCGATGCAGGGCCTGATCGACCTCGCGAAGAAGGGTTACTTCGAGAAGGGCGCCAAGATTCTCTACGCCCATCTCGGCGGTGCGCCGGCGCTGAACGGCTACGGCTACGCGTTCCGGAACGGGTGAGGATACCCGTGTCGTCCCGGGCAAGCGTCAGCGCAGACCCGAGACCCATAACCACAGGGAGTGGTTTGACGAAGAACGTCGTCGCGCCTGCCTCGAGATAGATCACGCGGTATGGATCCCGGATCTGCGCGCGCTTTGGGCGCGCTTGTCCGGGATGACGATATGGAGGAATTAGCGCGCCTTACCGCGTCCTGACGATCTGCAGCAATTCCTCGCCATAATGCTCGAGCTTCTTGTCGCCGATGCCGGGAATGTTGCGGAGCTCGTCGAGTGTCGTCGGCCAGGCCCGGACGATGCCGTCGATGGTGGCATCGTGCAGCACGACATAGGCCGGCACGCCGCGCTCGCGCGCCACCTCCGCGCGCCATGAGCGCAGCCGGGCGCGCAGCTCGGGATCGACATCGCCTTGCGGTGCGCTTGCGGGGGTCGCAAGATCGCCGCGGCGGGATTTGGCGCGGCTGGCGCGAACGCGCGTGGCGGGCGCTTCCTCGCGCAGCCATACCTCCGTCTCGCCGCGCAGCACGCCGCGCGCGGTCTCCATCAGCTTCAGCGCGCCATAGGCCTCGCTGTCGCTCTGCAGATGGCCCATCGCCACCAGTTGCCGAAGCACGGTGCGCCACTGCTTTTCGTTGAGCTCGCGTCCGATGCCGAACACGGACAATTTGTCGTGGCCGAACTGCGTCACCTTCTCGGTCAGGCGCCCCACGAGCACGTCGATCAGGTGCATGGCGCCGAAACGCTGCCCGGTGCGATAGACACAGGACAGCAGCTTCTGCGCCAGCACCTTGCCGTCGCGCATCTTCGGCGGCGTCAGGCAATTGTCGCAATTGCCGCAGCTCTCGCCCATCACGACCTCGCCGAAATAGGCGAGCAGCCGGCGGCGCCGGCAATGCGGCGTCTCGGCAAGGCCGACCAGCGCATCGAGCTTGCCGATCGAGACCCGCTTGAATTCGTCGGAGGCGCTGGACTCGTCGATCATGCGCCGCTGCTGCACGATGTCCGAGAGACCATAGGCCATCCAGGCCGCCGACGGCTTGCCGTCACGCCCGGCACGTCCCGTCTCCTGATAGTAGGCCTCGATGCTCTTGGGCAGGTCGAGATGGGCGACGAAGCGCACGTCCGGCTTGTCGATGCCCATGCCGAACGCGACGGTCGCGACGATGACGATGCCGTCCTCGTTGAGAAAGCGGTCCTGGTTGCGCGAGCGCAGCTGGCCGTCGAGCCCGGCGTGGTAGGGCAGCGCCGTGATGCCGGCGTCCTGAAGCGCGGCGGCGACCTCCTCGACGCGGTTGCGGGACAGGCAGTAGACCACGCCGGCATGGCCCGCATGCCGCTCCCGGATGAACTCCTTCAGCTGCGACACCGCGTTGCGCTTGTCGACGATCTCGTAGCGGATGTTGGGCCGGTCGAAGCTGGACACGAATTGCGGCGCGTCCGCGAGCTGAAGCCGCGCAACGATCTCCTTGCGCGTGAGCTCGTCGGCGGTCGCGGTCAGTGCGATGCGCGGCACGCCGGGAAAGCGCTCGGCGATGATGGAAAGGCCGACATATTCCGGGCGGAAGTCATGGCCCCATTGCGAAACGCAATGCGCTTCGTCGATCGCGAACAGCGCCACCTTGGCCTGCGCCAGCAGCGACAGGCAGCGCGGCGTGACCAGGCGTTCCGGCGCGACATAGAGCAGATCAAGATCGCCCGCGAGCAGGCGCCGCTCGATGTCGGAGGCCTCCTGCGGCGTCAGCGACGAGTTCAGCGCGGCGGCGTTGACGCCGGCCTCGATCAGCCCGGCGACCTGGTCGCGCATCAAGGCGATCAACGGCGACACCACGACGCCGCAGCCTTCGCGCAGCAGGGAGGGAAGCTGATAGCACAGCGACTTGCCGCCGCCGGTCGGCATCAGCACCAGGCAGTTGCCGCCGTCGGTAACGTGACTGATGATTTCGCCCTGCGCACCGCGAAAGCCGGGCAGACCGAACACCGAATGCAGCACCGACAGCGCATCGCGGCCGTTGGCCGGCGCAGGCAGCGGAGCGGTGGAGGGAACGGACATGGGCGTTCAGGGTACAAGACCGAAGAGATTCGTCACAACGCCAGTCGCATGCTGGCGCGGGCGTGGCAAGTCCATCTTCCGCCTCTCCCCGCTTGCGGCAGGGCAATCGCATATGGGGGCGACTCGCCTGTGGCCGTCCTTCGAGACGCCCGCCGTTGGCGGATGAGGACCGAATGCGCGGCTGCAGGCTCAACGAGCACCGGTGCTGCTTAGCCTCATCCTGAGGAGACCGTGAAGCGGTCGTCTCGAAGGACGAGGCGCGCACTCAGCTCGCTAAACGCCAATGCGACTGCCCTGCAGCCAGCGGGGCGAGGTGAAAAGCTACGCCCCGATTCGCCGGAGCGCTTCCGCAACCGTCACGATCGGCATGTTGCGCTTGCCGGCGGCCTCCAGCGCATGACGCATCAAATCCGGCCTGCAGCCGTAGGGGCTTGGCCTGTCGGCGACGTCATGGCCGTAGAAGATCAGCCATCCGCCGCTCGCGACGGCCTCGTCGAAATAGCGGTCGACGCCCGCTCTATCGATCTCGCAATCGACCAAGGGCGAAGCCCGCAGGAACTGGAGATCGATGACGTCGCGATTGACGCCGGGAAGGATGCCGCGCGCCGAACGGAACGCCTTGGCGAGCTGCGGCTTGCGCCAGACCGAGGCGATGCCGAAGGGATAGGCGAAGTTCTCCAGCGTGATCGAGGAGTCGATCGCGCGAAAATGGGCGCGGTTGCGCTCGATCTCGCGCGCCATCGCGGCCTCGTCGAGGTTGGCCGAGCTCCGGTGCGAGAAGGTGTGACAGGCAATCTCGTGCCCGGCGCGGTGAAGCCGGACGATCGCGTCGCCCGACAAGCCGCGCCAGTAGTCCGATGGCTGATCGATCAGGCTTCCGGCAAGATAGAACGTGCCCCGGCCGCCATGCTTCTCGAGAAGCGCAGCGCCCTCGCCTGCGGCGCTATCGGGCGCATCGTCGAAGGTGAAGCTCACCATCGGCGCATGAGCGGGCAGCCGGTGCGGCGCGGCGCGGAAATGCCGGGCCAGCCGATTGCTCACGCGTCCCTGGAGTGCCGACCACACGACCGCATTTCCCGTGATTTCCGTAGTCCCGTACTGAAACATTCCTGCGCCGGATGAGGCAAGCTCAACGCTTGCGCAATCCTAACGCGGAGCCAATATTCTTCGCCCGGCGCACAGGGATCGAGGTATCTGCCTCCGCGCTGAGATATTGCAACCAATTGCGAAAAAGCACCGCTGCCGCACTGCCGGCGCCGATATCGGCACGCAAATTCAGCCCAGGCAGCTCGTTGGTGAGCGCGGGATGGCGCTCGTGCGCCGCCTTCTTCTCGAAGCGGAGCAATTTCTCTTCCGTCACTGCGTCAAAATAGCTCACCGGAAGGCGCGGATAAGTCTCGCGCTCCCGCGCAAGATAGCGGCCGATGTCGCGCAGATATTCGCGCTGGAGCGACAGGGCGTCGTATTCGGGGTGGCCCTGGAAGAACACGAAACGGCTGGCATATTGGCGCACGAAAACGTCGACGCCGGCCTGCGCCGAGCGTGTCAGCACCTGGTAACCGGCCTGTACCAGGTCGCTCTCCGCGATCTCGTTCAGGCGTGAATGCGAAACCTTCAGCGGCGCCGGCGCGCCGTGCGTCAGCGGATCGCTCGCTACCGCATCGCAATCGAAGATGCCGTGGCATTTGGCCGGCAGCCGTCGCCGTTCGATATTGTCGAGGTGCAGCACCGCGGCGTGCGCGGCAAGGCACGACCAGATCGTCGAGCGCGTGTTGGACTTGGCCCAGTCGATCAGCTCGGTGAGGTCGCGCCAGTATGGCTCCTGGTCGAGCTCGGGCGCGACCGGCTCCGCGCCTGTCACGATCAGCCCATCAAATTTCTGGCGCTGGAGGTTGGAAAGGTCGGAATATTCGTTCTCGACATGCCACCTCGCTTCCGGTGAACGCTGCACGCTCGGAAGCGAGAAGCAGTGGAAGCGGATGCGGCAAGGGCCGGCTGCGGCCTGGAGCAGCTTCATGAACTGCCGCTCGGTCGCCTTCAGCGCCGGATCCGGCATATTGTTGACGAGCCCGATCGTGAGTTCGACGCCGTGGTCGCGCGCGAGATCGCGCTCGGTCGGCGCCAATGCCGGGCTCGAGATGGCTTGATCCCTGTCGATCAAGATCGTCATTGGCGCGGCCGTCTACTCCGCGGCCTCGAGGCGCGCCGACCGGCAGGCCTTCTCCAGCGCCTGGTCGATGTCCTCGATGATGTCGCAGACGTGCTCGATGCCGATCGAGAGGCGAATGGTTTCCGGCAGCACGCCGGCAACCCGCTGCTGCTCGGCCGACATCTGCCGGTGGGTGGTCGAGGCCGGATGGCAGGCCAGCGACTTGGCATCGCCGATATTGACGAGGCGCGTGATCAGCTTCAGTGCGTCATAGAAGGTCTTGCCCGCCTCCATGCCGCCCTTGATTCCGAAGGTGAACAGCGAAGAGGCATTGCCGTCGAGATACTTTTGGACGAGCGGGTAGTACGGGCTGTCCGGGAAACCGGTGTAATTGACCCACGCCACACGGGGATCGCCGCGTAAAAATTCGGCGACCTTGCGGGCGTTCTCGACGTGGCGCTCCATGCGCAGCGCCACGGTCTCGATGCCCTGGAGCAGCAGGAAGGCGTTGAACGGCGACAGCACCGAGCCCATGGTGCGCTGGTAGACGCTGCGCGCACGCTCGATATAGGCGGTGCGGCCAAAGCGCTCGGCATAGACGAGGCCGTGATAAGAGGCGTCCGGCTTGTTGTAGGCCGGGAAACGGTCGGCGTATTTGGCCCAGGGGAAGTTGCCGGAATCGACGATGGCACCGCCGAGCGTGGTGCCGTGGCCGCCCAGGAACTTGGTCAGCGAATGCACGGCGATGTCGGCGCCGTAATCGAACGGCTTGAGCAGGATCGGGGTTGCGACCGTATTGTCGACGATCAGCGGCACGCCATGCGCATGCGCGATTCTGGCCAGCGCCTCGATGTCGCAGACATTGCCGGCGGGATTGCCGATGGTTTCGGCGAACACCGCACGGGTGTTCTGGTCGATCAGCTTCTCGATCGCCTCGGGCTTGTCGCTCTCGGCGAAACGGCCGGTGATGCCCTGCCGCGGCAGGATGTGCGAGAGCAGCGTGTGCGTGGTGCCGTAGAGCTGCGGCACGGAAACGATGTTGCCGCCGTGATCGGCGACGTTGACGAAGGCGAAATGCAGCGCCGCCTGGCCGGTCGCCACCGCCAGCGCGCCGACGCCGCCTTCGAGCTGGGCGATCCGCTTCTCCAGCACCGCGCTGGTCGGATTGGCGATGCGGCTGTAGCGAAAGCCCTCTGCCTCGAGGTTGAAAAGCGCCGCGCCGTGATCGGCGCTGTCGAAGGCGTAGGCCGCCGTCTGGTAGATCGGCACAGCGACCGCGTGCGTGGTCGCTTCGGGCTCGTAGCCGGCGTGAATAGCGATCGTCTCGTTGCGCATCGTGCCACCTCCGCGTGGGGCGGACCGCACTTATTGGCCTGGAATGAGGCATGCGCGTTATCCGCCACGCCCGTGTTAGAGGCGGGTGGTAAAGCGGACAATAATTCGCATAGAGATCGAGGAAGTAACCCTAACGTTTGCCGGGGAATTGCCCAGGATTCGGGTTAAAGCGAATTAACGAAATTGCTGATTGGTCCGCCGCGTGGGCTCCGAACCACCCTCTCCCCCAAAAGGTAGGGCAATCGCATATGGATTTCGCGAGGACCGCGGGCTTGCTCCGCCTCTCCCGCTTGCGGGAGAGGCCGACGCGCTCGCAGAGCGCGGCGGGTGAGGGTTTTCGCCACTCGGGGGCATCTTCCGCAATTTCTAGCAATCCCGATGCGGAGACAGCCCCCACCCCAGCCCTCCCCCGCAAGCGGGAGAGGGAGCCGACTGCCACTGCCGCCGCATCGTGCACACCATATGCGATTGACCTGCCCCCAAAGGGAAGAGGGGGCACCTTCATTGCGTCGACAGATTGCTTAGCCTCACTTCATCCTCGCCCAGAGCTGGCGCGTGAGCACGCCGGCGCGCTTCTCGATCGCGGCTGCCGCATCGAGCGCGAGATCCTCGCGATAGCGGCCGGCAATGAGCTGCACGCCGATCGGCTTGCCGTCGTGGAGAGCCACCGGCACCACCGCGCCGGGCAGGCCCAGCACGTTGATCGCGGAGATGAAGCGGATCTCGCCCCAGAAGATCTCGCGGACGCGCTCGGCGCTGACGGTGTCCTCGCGCGGGCCGGGCGTCGGCTTCACCGTGGTCGGCGCCAGCACGACCGGATACTCCTCGAAGAACAATTGCCAGGCGCGGATATGGCCGTTGCGCGCGGCGGTCGCCTGCATCCAGGCCTTGAGATCGAGCAAATTGGCCTTGGCCTTCATGCCGCCCCAGGCCTTGTGGAAGTCCTCGGAGGTGACCTTCAGCATGCCGGCTTCCTGCATCACCACGGTCTCGTTGGTGATGATGTCGCACCAGGTCTGCCAGACGCCGTTGATGTCGGGCACCTCGAGCTCGGTGACGCGATAGCCGGAACGTTCGAGATGATCCGCGGCACGGCGCAGCGCCGCGGCGACGGACGGATCGACGTCCATGTCCTCAGGGATCTTGGCCAGCGCCACCTTGATCGGTCCCTTCGGCTTCTCGCCGACGAGCGGCGCCGGCACCCACCAGGGATCACGCGGATCGCGCTGGCTCATCACCTCGAGCGCAAGGCGGACGTCCGCGACGTGGCGCGCAAGCGGCCCCTGCGCCGACATCAGATGCGCCAACATCGGCCGTTCCGCCGTTGCGCTCCCGTTGAACGCGGGGATGCGTCCCTGGGTCGGCTTGATCGTGGCAACGCCGTTGCAATGCGCCGGCCAGCGCAGCGAGCCGCCGATGTCATTGCCGTGGGCGATGGTGCCGATGCCGGCGGCGACCGCCGAACCCGCACCGCCCGACGAGCCGCCGCAGGTGATCTCGGGATCCCAGGGATTGAGCGTCAACCCATGCAGAGGATTGTCGGTAAAGCCGCGAAAGGAGAATTCCGGCGTGTTGGTGAGCCCGATGACAATCGCGCCGGCCTTCTTCAGGTTGCGCACCACGGGCGCATCGGACGGCGCGACCAGATCCTTGTTGGCGGGCACGCCGTTGAAATTCGGCCGGCCTTCGTAATCGACGTTCTCCTTGATCGTGATCGGCACGCCGTGCAGAAGGCCGAGCGCACCGCCCTTGGCGCGCTGCTTGTCGGCCGCATGGGCGGCGGCAAGCGCTTCTTCCGAGAGATCGACGACGACGGCGTTCAGCTTCGGATTGACGGCGCGCATCCGCTCGAGATGGGCTTCGACCGTCTCGACTGCGGAGATCGCGCCGGAGCGGATTGCGGCCGCGGTCTCCACCGCCGACCATTGCCAGGCTGGCCCCTTCGGACGCTGTGATGCGGCGGACGTCCCTCGAACCGCCTTCCTGGCCGGCTTCGCGACCACGCTCTTGCGGTTGGGGCTCGCCTTGCTCGGAGTCTTCGCCGCTTTTTTCAAGATACTTTTCTTCTTGGTCGCCGTCTGCTTCGCCACGCCAGCATCTCCTTCAATTGCGCGGCGGAGGTTACGGACGACACCCGGCCCTGTATAGGTGCGTTTCTGCATGGCGCGTTGGCGTGAGGACCGATGCGACCAACCGTCACCGGTCCCCACACCTTCGCTCTACTCGGCCGGACACGCTGCGGCGCCGGCCGGCGCACGGTCGAGCCGGAGGCTCCACAGCGCCAGCACGAGACCGATGGCCGTGATCCCGGCTGCGGCCAGAGGCAGCGCGGACAGACCAAGTCCGCGATCGATGGTGACGCCCCCGGCCCAGGCGCCGAGCGCGTTGCCGAGATTGAACGCGGCGATGTTGAGGCTGGAAGCAAGCGTGCGACCGCTGGGGCCGGCGGCCTCCAGCACCCGTAGCTGGAGCGGGGCGACGGTTGCGAAGGCGGCGACGCCAAGCAGCAAGATCAGCGCGATGGAAAGACTCTTGATCGATAGCACGGCGGCCAGGCCAAGCAGCACGATCGCAAGCGCGCCAAGCGTGCCGGTCAGGGCCCGTGCGAGGCCGCGGTCCGCAAGCCTGCCACCGGCGACGTTGCCGATCGCAAGGCCAACGCCGAACACCAGCAGGATCGGTGAGACGGCAGCCTCCGAGAAGCCGGTGAAGCGTGTCAGGATCGGCTGGATGTAGGTGAAGACGACGAACAGCCCGGCGAAACCGAACACGGTCATGGCAAGACCGAGCAGCACCTGCGGACGGCCGAGCACGGCCACTTCTTCGGCGAGCGAGATCGGCTTGTCGCCATTGCCGACATGGCCGGGTACAAGCACCGCCACGACCACAAAGGCTACCATGCCGATGACCGTCACCGCCCAGAACGCCGCGCGCCAGCCGAGCATAAGGCCGAACCAGGCGCCGAAGGGCACGCCCAGCAGCGTCGCGACCGTCAGGCCGATGAACATGGTGGCGATCGCAGACGCACGCTTGTCGTCGGGGACGAGGCTGGTGGCGACCACCGAGCCGACACCGAAGAACGTGCCGTGGGCAAGCGAGGTCAGCACGCGTGCGGCCATCAGCAGCTCGTAGTTCGGCGCCAGTGCGCAAGCCGCATTGCCCAGCGTGAAGATCGCCATCAGCGCCAGCAGCACGGTTTTCCGCGGCATCCGCCGCGTCGCCAGCGTCAGCACCGGCGCGCCGACGAACACGCCGAGCGCATAGCCTGAAATCAGCAGGCCCGCGACCGGCACCGAAACATGCATGTCGGCGGCGACCTGCAGCAGCAGGCCCATGATGATGAATTCGGTGGTGCCGATACCGAAGGCACCGGCGGTAAGCGCGAGGACGGCGGGAGGCATGCGTTGCTCCAATGGATGAAACCAGCCGCGGAGATAGCGGCACCGTCGTGAAATCATTAGAATGTCTGCAATCCAATCATTTGTGACATGAATTCAACATGGCTCGTTTTGACACCAACCGCTCGGCCGAGATGGAGGTCTTCGTCCGGGTCGTCGACCTCGGCGGCTTCACCCAGGCCGGGAGAAAGCTGCGCCTGACGCCGTCGGGCGTCAGCAAGCTGATCTCGCGTCTGGAGTCGCGCCTTGGCGCGCGGCTCCTCAACCGAACCACGCGCAAGCTGACGCTGACGGAGGAAGGCCAGGCCTTCTACGAGCGCGCGTTGCGCATCCTGGCGGAGATGGAGGAGGCCGAGCGCGAGGCGGCCTCGGGCGCGGCGCCGCGCGGCCGCCTCACGGTCAATTGCAACATTCCCTTCGGCATGCTGCATGTGATGCCGCTGATCCCGCGCTTTCTGAAGCAGCATCCCGACGTCACGCTCGATCTCGTGCTGACCGACACGGTGATCGACCTGATGCAGGAGCGCGCCGATGTCGCCATCCGCGTCGGCCCGTTGCGCGCATCAAGCCTGGTCGCGCGAAAGCTCGGCACCAGCCGCATGGTCGTGGTCGGCGCGCCGGATTATCTCGCCCGCTGCGGCACGCCGAAGATTCCGGCCGACCTCGCCGATCACCGCGGCATCGGCTGGACCTTTCCGCGCAGCATCCGCGGCTGGCCGTTCAAGCGTGGCGAGCACGCCGAGGAGGCACTGCCCCCGCCCGTCGCGCGCGCCAGCGACGGCGAAGCCGCCCGCCGCCTCTGCCTCGGCGGCGTCGGCCTGGCCCGCCTCGCCCTCTTCCACATCGGCCCCGACATCGAGGCCCGGCGCCTCGTCCCGGTGCTGCAAGGCTACAATCCCGGTGACCGCGAAGACATCCACGCTGTCTATGTCGGCCACACCGCCCCGCTCCCCGCACGCGTGCGCGCGTTCATCGATTTCCTGGCGGAGCATGTGAAGGTGAGCGATCCGGCGCTGAAGCGAGCCGGGGATGGGAGGTGGAAATTGGTGTGAGGCCGATGGCGGAGAGAGTGTCCATTCGCTTAGCCCCCGTCGAAGTTCGTCTAAGCTCGCCAAGTCTTTAGAATTCAGCAGCTTACGCCCGTCGAAAGCCCGCCGAGCTTCGCGGAAGCCCGTCTCATGCCACCCGCCTGGAATGGGTATCTCGATTGGTACAGCTCATTGCATCCTTATTCGTGAAAATCGGGAATTATCCAGCAAAGCCAATCCCTCTTTTCGGCGCTACTTGGAGAGTTCAAGGAGAAGGGCCTCCAAAATGTATCTGGGAAAAGGACGGGCGGCGGACTATGAGCGCGTGGCTAAGAACACTGACTATGTCCCCCCACCAAAAAGCGGCGAGCCGGTCGAGAGATCGCTTCCCCATGGCGTCGAGATTTGCGCGACGGGACTGATCTTGCCCAAGAAGCTGGATGTTGCTCAATGGGAGGAGATTGGAGCCAAGCTCTGCACCATCGATAGAGCGATGCAGTGGGCCATTGGAGATTGGTGGGCATATGGCGACAAGACTTATGGCACCCGCAAGGCGGCGGCGCTGGCGAAGAAGCTCCCTTATGAATTTGGCAGCTTGATGAACCTCGGCAGTGTTGCCCGCCGAGTGACAAGCTCATCTCGAAATGAGGCTCTTAGCTGGAGCCATCATGTGGCTGTGGCGGCTCTTACTGCCGAAGACCAAAAAGAACTGCTGGCCAGAGCGGCAGAATTCAGGTGGCCGGTCAGCAAGCTGCAAGAGGTGGTCGCGGGCAGACGGGCTCGGGCGAGCGAAGACGGTCTCGGTGCCCGGCAGCCTCATGAGCCAGAGCAGAACGGAGAGTCCGGGCAGGCGATCGGGCATAATTCTGAACAAACCCAAGGCTACTTTAATTGGAGCGCAGATTTCTTGATGCGGGCAAGCAAGGCTTATCGATTATGCCCATGGAATGGCATGGTCGACATCGAGCAGCTGAAGGATGCAAGCGAAGCAGCAATCCAGGAACTTGTTGAAGAGGCCTCAATTGTCGCGGAGTCTTGGACAAAAGTCGCCCGCCAGCTCAAGGAACACCAACAAACCCTTCTAGCGGTTCGCAATCCGCGCTCTGCTCGCAAGCTCAACTAGGGAGCGTCCGCTTGGGCACCTCATCGGGCTTGCCCATCGTCTCTAAAGAAATCCGGGTGGCTGTATTCATTCTCAAGCACTTCGACGACCTCATCGATGCGGTAGGTCTCCGACACCAATTCGTTGTCATACCCGTAGGCCAGCTCGACCCCGACGCGACATTTCAGTGCATCGCCAGGACGGACATCTATCTTGCGATTAAGAAATCCAGCCAGCCACACCTTGTCTTCAATCTTGGCTCGCAGAAGCTTTTTTCCATGCCTGAACTCCCACTGGGTCTCACCAAGATAGTCCGGCCGACGAACCGCCAAAATCATTGGAGCTGGCGGCATCGTCAAGGTCTCCCTGATTGCCAGGTCAGCGATTGTGTCCGGACCCCAGTCAATCGTCAGATCAAAGTTCTGCTCGCCCTGAGCGGTAATGAGCTTTGCTTTGTCTTTTGTGTCGAGATACGAAAGAGCCTTTGTCATTTCGCCGGCGCTGGATATTAGTTCGGTTGCGCTCGGCGGCGAATAGTCAGCCATTTTCTTGACATCGGTCTGGGCCGCTAGCTGGACGAACTCGCGCCGGAGATCGGCTAGCGAGCCCTTCTCCCCACGTCTTTCACTATCATTCACCCAAGCTACAAAAGCGTACTTTGCAGCAACCAGGTATTTGCCAACCGCTTGCTTCCAATCCAATTTATGCAGAGCATCGTCATCGGTATTCTTCAATCTATCGCGGAGCCAGACTTTCAGAGAGCCGGCTTCGATATCCTCCAGCATTAAGACAGGTTCGATGGTGGGAGATATCGCCTCAGCGAGCGCCCGGTCGAGCCGCTCGAACGCGGAAATCAGACCGTCAATGGCTTTGAATATCCGCTGAGGTCTCGCGGCGCCTTTCTCGAAATCGATGTAGATTGCAAAATCTGCATCCGGCGGCTCATCAGGTGCTCGGGTGGTAATCCCAGTACGAGGCATTCCTTGAAACCCAAGTAACTATTTTTGCGGGGCGGGGAGTGCTTTGGCCTTTTGCTCTTCGATGAGCTTTTGCTTTTCAGCTCGCTTCGCTTCCGCGACGGCCAGAGGACCTGCGAAGCGCGCGCGCCTCATCTCTCGCTCGACGTACCAATCTTCAAGCAGCGTCTCTATCAGGTCGATCAGCACCTGAGCTTCACCATCGTCAATATCGACTATTAAGCCGACGTCCTTCTCCATGTGCGCCCCGATATTACCCACTTCGCGGACCGCATCGATGGCATCAACGCTCTCGTGCGTGACGCCGCGCGGCGCGCGCCCCTCATTGATTTGGGTTCGCAGCTCCTTGATCTCATCAACCAACCTAGCCTTCTTGATCTGACAAAAGTCACGGATCATCCCTTGCAAGCACCGCCGCGCGAGAGTTGCGCTTGCTTTCGGACTAAGCTCCCGAATGCGACAGGCCTCCGTGTAGTCCGCGACGATCGCGCGCGGGATAAAATCAGGCTGCGGCTTTGCAACGCTTTCAGGTATCAGTCGCCAATTGGCGAGATCTTCTCCCACATGCCAGCCATTTCTGACATCAAGCCTCTGAAATAGGTCAAAGGTTAGCGTGAGCTTTCTGCAATCAGGGTTTTGGCAGGTGATCGAAGTGATCCGCCCCCCAACATCGCCTAAATCCGATGCGGGCGGATTTTGGATCGATATGTTCTGAGTGAAATGGTTCTGGTAGTTGACAACTTGCGGTCGCTGACAATGCGGGCAGGTCCACGTAAAGGGGTCAATCGCCATAACATAGCTCGGGTGAATCAATTCGCCCAAAGGTAGTGACCTAGAGTGGAAAGCTCAATGCTTCTTTAGGAGCCAGACCAGTCTGGCCAGCAGCCATCCTCTTCATGGCGGCCGGTGCGATTGGTGCAAGTCTGATCCAGCAGCGCTGGCCGACATTCTTCCAGATCGCGTCGGCTCCGAAGTAGCGGATGGCTTCCGCCTTCTGCATCTCGACAATGCGAGAGCAGCGCGAGCATTCGACACGCAGCATATGGCTCTCGATATCAGCGAGGCGGCATTGCTGGATCGGCACCGTGGGCTTGCCGGCCGCGCGCGGGTCGTCCAGCAGCGATTGCCAAAGGGCATCAGGGATCGGCTCGGAGGGGGCCAGATCGGTCGCCGACGGCCTTCTCTTCGGCTCGGCGCGTTCGGTCAGCTTGTCGATCTGCTTCCTTGAGTACATCCGCCAGCTCGCCATCCGCTCTTTGCCCATAAGCAAACTAGAACATAACAGGAACAAGAGTCGAGTCCGCAGCTAAGCGTGGCTTAGGCTCTGCTTGATCCGGAGTACCGCTCCCGGTAACACCAGCCCGGAATGATCGTGAATTCCACCATCACGTGCCCCAATTGCGGTCATGCTGCTGACGAGGTCATGCCGACCGACGCTTGCCAGTTCTTCTACGACTGCCAAGGCTGCGGCGAGCGCCTGAAGCCGCTCCCCGGCGACTGCTGCGTGTTCTGCTCTTTCGGCACCATTCCCTGCCCGCCCGTTCAGGAGAAGGGAAAGGGCTGCTGTAGCTAGTTGCCCCGAGAGGGTGGACGGAGCGTCCACATTTACCTGTGTGAATGCGAAAGGTCTCGAACCTCTTTACGAGGCGCCATGACCGACGATCTTCGACATCTAGAAGCTGTTGCCCGCCGACAGGCCGCTTTGACGGACGAACCGAGGGCCAAAGCCGCGCTGCTTGAAATCGCCGAAGAATACCGCGAGCGGACCGCAAACCTGGAGTCGGCGGTGAACCGCTGCGGATCGGGAAGCGGGGCCGTGAATAGCCGCGCCAAGTAATTTAGAAGCCCTCTAAGCTTCAAGCTCTGGAACGCCTACCTCATTTGATAATTGAGGAACCGCAGATACCCGTGCGGTGCGGTCATGTGTGATCAATGCAGTGAGATCGATAAGAAAATTGAGCATTACCGGCGGCTCGCCCCCCGCATCACCGACAAATCAACTTTGGACGGCATAGCCGAGCTGATCGCGGAGATGATTGCCAAGAAGGCCGAGCTGCACGCGGGGACGGATCAGGAGGAGTAAGCCGCATGGCAGACTCTCTCATCAAGTCACCTGAATCCGCACAAGACAGATGCGTCGTGAGATCGAAGTGTCTGCTTGTCGGGCCAAAGACGAACGAGTTGGCCGGCGCAAGAGAGCGAGCCGCCACTGGGACGCCGGACAGGGAGCGGCGGCTCGCTTCGCCTGCCGCGACGGGTGAAAGGCCCATCCGCAAGCTGTCGGGGTTATTCCATGAAGGTCGGACACTCGCCGACTTGTCCGCCCCCGGATCGTTATCGATGCCGATCCGGGTACCGCCCTCCCGAGACGACGGCTTATCGGGAGGGTATTCGCTAAGCGGCTCTGACGCGCTCCGTCTTCGCCTTCTTGGCGCGCGCTATGGCGATGCCGAGTACGGCTCGGGGGTCGGCGTCTAGCCTGCGCGCGATGGCTGCTCCTTGCTCTTCGGCGAGTTCAATCAGGGCCTCCTCCTCCCGCTCGCGGGCCAGCAGCTCGGCCTCCAGCTGCAGCAGCTTGGCCGCGCGGTCATCTGCCGACATCGCAAGCGCCGGCTGCGGCAGGTTGTCGATCTCCTCGTGCAGCCTCTTCTCGAAAGCCGTGGGGTCGAGCCAAGAGAGCGCCGCGCCACATCCAGCTTTGCCGTCCAAGCGCCCTCAACCGACGTGGTGAAATCCGCTTGGAAAGGCCGCCCATGATCGAAGGTGATCTTTGGGCGCCCGCGTTCGCGCTGAGCCGCAACATAACCTGATGCCAGCTTCTTGATGTCGGCGGCGGGGAGCGCCGCTTGTAGTACCCGCACGCGCTCTGCGGCGAGCGCCTTGATCTGCGCTCGCAGGTTCGACACGGCTTGCGCCGGAGTCATTTTCGTCGCATCAAGCTTGGCGCGACCGGGCTTTGCCATCTCGTAGGTCCCGGCCGCGCCCAAGAGCCAATGCTTGATATTGGCGACGAGGTTCGCCAGCTTTCGATGCTGCTCTTGGAGATCGGTTAGCCGGCCTTGAAGACGCGCTAGCTCCTGATCCATGGACGCCAGCTCGGACGCGGGAGCCGTGCTCCGCGCTCTGGAAAGCTCGGAAGCTCGGCGTGCGACCGAGCCGGCGGCCTCATGCAGCTCCATGGCCCGCGTGTCGAGCCGGTCCAGCTTCACCTGGGCCAGGGTTGGCAATTGCAGCATGTCAGACCCTCCGCCACGCCTGCTCAAGAGCCGCGCATCGCTCGGCATATCGAGCATCGGCATCTGACAGGCCCGCCATGGGGGCTGGCGGCGGCGTCTGACGCGGTATCGCGCCGGCCGGGGACTGAGCAGGCGCCGGATGCCGCCACCGATCTGACAAGCTTCGCTTGCGATCGTCATAGGCGGTCTGCCGAGCATCCAGCTCCGCATCCGCCAGCGGCAGTGATCCGGGACGGTGCAGCCCCGCCGGTGCCGCATCCATGATCATCTGCGCTACTCGGACGGTGGCGCCATCTGGGATTACATTGCCGGTCAGCGTAATCCGCTTGCCGTCCTTGTCGAATACTTCGCTCTTCATCTGATCAGTCCTCCTGAGAAGAGATACCGGGTGATCCGCCCGGCGCGGAAAGTCGCGTTCTCGTCGAGATCCTCGCCGCCTACCCAAGAAAGGTCGCTCAGGTACCGATAGCGGCGGGTACCGATATTCGCGATCAAGCCAGCGACGGCATTGCTCAGGTCGTCGTGCTGATTAGGAGCGTGATCGATGCTTGGCTTGCCGGCCCGGGATGTCCGCATCTCCAAGCCGACGAATTGCTGAACCATCCGCTTATGGTCGAGGAAATCGATCTTGCGGCTATTGATCAGCGGCAGCACGTCCCGATAGAGGTCGCTCTTTGCCTTGGCGCTGGGATCGTAGCTGATGCCATGCTTGCGCAAGGGCTCGCGCACCCACTCTCCCGCGAAGCGGTCGCCGATAACTTTCTTGATCCCATAGCTCTTGAGAGTCGCGGCAAATGCCGCAGTCGTCTCTTCGGGACTGAAGGGCGGCTTTGCTTCGCGGATACAATCCACAATCGCGATGCCAGTCGGAGCATCGCGGTGGCCAATTGCTAGCGTGTAGCTATCTTGTCCCGATCCGCCGGCCGGATCGAGGAAAGCTGAATAAGTGATCCCTCTTTCGGCCGGCCGCTCGTAGATACCCTCAGAGACGCAAGCAAGGACGGCATCAAGCGAGATATAGCTTTCAATGTCATTGCGGAATTGCGCGCCGAATTCAGCCGACGCGGTCGCCGGATCAGCGGCATAAGCTTCGTCGATCTCCGATTGCGGCACGCTCGGGTTCATCGTGCGAGTATCGGCTTGCCATACAAGCGCCGGATCGCCGTCCTTGCCGAAATGGTCGCGATAAGCTTCGTAAAGAATGCCGCGCTTGGCATAAGGCGAGCTGGCGACGAGCAGCATCGCATTTGGAATTGTGGACATAGCCGGCTTGATCGCCTTGACGATCTCCGCGTCCGGCGATGCCGAGCCCTCGTCAGTCGTGAAGAAGGCCGCTTCGTCCAAGAGAGCGGCGACGACCGTATACCCGCGCACTGATTTCATCGAGGCTGTCGAAATCTCGATCGTCACCCGATTGTCGAGATCGAAGCCCTCCGCCGTCTCGCGCTCAATCATCCGAGCGAGCAGCGGCACTTGATTCAGCAGCGCGCGGATATACCGCAAGATCGTCCGAGCTTGCCGGCGATCAGAGGCGACAATCATGACCGTGCCGCGCTCGCCCGGAGCCAGATACGGCCGATAATCAAAGAAGCAGGCAAGGAAAGTCGCGACGAGCGCCAGAATGAAGGACTTCCCGGCCCTTCGCCCGCAGATCAGATAGGCATATCGAGCAACCGATGTCGGCGGCTTCTTGCGTCCCGTGCATTTCCGATAGAGCTGCATTTGCGCGGGCGTCATCTCAAGCGCAAAGAGCGCCGCCAGAAAAATCAGCCAAGCCGCCCAGCTCTCCGGCTTCTTGGCGAACCAAGGCCAGAAGAGCCGTGCATCACGAATAGCATCAAGGATAGAGATACCCTTGCGCGCCCATGGCGAGCTCGTCCGGCTCTCTTTGGCTTGGAAGCGCTTCATAGCTGGGCCCTCGCACGCTCGGCAGCTCGACGGAAGCTCCAGCTCATCTGCATCGCGAGCGAAATCAGAGCGCGAGTCTCCGGAGATCGAGGCCTACCCTTCAGAGCCTCGGCAATGTTCTCGCTGGCGAGGATGATCTTCACATTGCCGGCTGCATAAGGACCGCGATCGCCATACCTTGCCATCACATATTGGCCGCGCCGGCATCCCCGCTTCCGTACCTTGCCGCTGGCGATCCAAATTTCCAGCCATTGCGAAAAGGTCAACTCGAAGCCGATGCCGCGATCCTTCGCATTGACGCGATGCTCAATGAAGTCGGTGCGCAGCCGGCGCAAGAAAGCTTGAGTTAGATAGCGCGGATAATGCGACCTGATGCGATGGATCATCTTTGCTGGCATCAGTCAGCCTCCTCATGATCGAGGATCACGCTGCCATGGCTGGCGCTCCGCCTCGCCAAATAGCTATGCAGGTCTTGCGGTTCGTCATTGAGCGGCTTTGCGTGCCGCTCCCATCCGATCTCTCTGCTCAGGCGAAGCTGCTGAGCCGTCAGCGATGCATAGCTCTGCAACAGCGACTGGGGCGGCTCCTTGCGCGAGCGCCGCAATCGAGCGAGCCGATCCTCGATATGCACAAGCTCGGCTTCTAGCGCGCCGATGCGCCGGCACGCAATGCGCTGCGGATCGGTCACGGCGTCGTCACCACCACAATGCTGGATGAGCGCTCGATAGGTTGCCTTGAGCAAGCGAGCCCATCGCGATCGTCCATCTTCATTTGGCAGAAGATCGCGGCCCGTGCTGATGCGCGACGACTGCCGGCCATCAGCATTGCCATCCCGCGGGCATCCAGGTGATCTTTTGTCAGTCGCCTTTACGCGCTTCAGCATCGCTCGAAATACCCGATTTGCGCTGCGAGTTACTGGGCAGCGGGTGAAGGGTACAGCTAGCGTCAGCTCTCGGGATCAATGCAACCCGCCTCTAAAAGGCAGGCAATCGCGTTAGGTTAGGCGGACCATATGTCCGCCGACGATTGGCAGATCGCGCAAATTCCTTCCGATTTCATCCGGCTTGATTTGTCCGATATGCCGTCAAATTTGGCCCTGTCGGCTCCGGCTCAATTCCGGATCATGGGTATGTCGCTATCGCTAAAGCCCTGCTTTGCTGCATAGTAGGCATCAGCGTATCGGCTCAGCTCGCCCGCGCTATGTCAGCCTTTCGTGCGCGCGAGGGAGTCGAGGTCCGCCTTTTCTGGGGTCTTAGATCGCGGAGCTAGCGGATCGATACCGTTGGATTGCTTAGCGACGATCCGGGTCTCGACTGCCGGCTGATCTCTGATCTGATCTCTTAGCATGCCAGATCGAAATTGGCTTCCACATGGATTGGCTCAATGAAGCGATGCATTGGAATGATGGTATTGAGGCGGTCATAGATGTTCTGGATGCTGATCAAAGATCGAATGCTCCAATACCCTGGCAGGTTCTCCAGCTTGCAGCGCGCAGCTTTGGCCTCTTTGCTCATCGTCAGCTGCTCAGCCCGGAATGATCCAAGTGTGCGGATCAGCAATGCTCCGGTGCGCAGATCGATGTTCATGGTCATATGTTCGGTGATCTTCTTGATGAGCGGCTTTCTTCGCGACTTCCTTGGGAGAGAATTGCCGGCATCTATTGCGTTGTTGTAAGCGCGTCCCAGACCTTCGACATCGGCAACATAGTAGAAGCGCTGGTTCTCTTTCCAGAAGGCGGTCGGGTCCGGCATCAAGCCGAGCTGCTTCCGCCGATGCGCTCTGGCGCCTCTGGTGCGGCGCTCATCGTGCAGAGGGGGAATTGCCGAGCTGGAGACTTTGGATGCTTTATCGGCGTAGGTGACGCTAACCTGCGGTGCATTTCGCTCGCCGCTATAGACTGTGAAGCCCTTCAAGCCGAAGCAGACCCTGACCCGCTGATCACCTCGGTTCTTGACGAGTGCATGTGCGAGGACAAATTGCAGGGCATGGCGCAAGTCTTGCTCCGAGCCATAGAAGCGATCCAGCGCGAATTCACTGTAGTTGAGCATGAAGTCATGCTGCCTGAGATATTCGAGCGCCGCTCGGGTCGGCTGCCTCAGGGTCAAGCGCTGGCGATATTCGAGCGTCGGCCGGCCGGATCGCCGGAAGCGCGGCTTTCGCTCTTTCGCATCGAGCCTGCCGCGACATTGGCGCCGGAGGTAAGCCAGATCATCAGCTGTAAGCGGCTGCTTTGCCCAGCCGGATATCACATCGCAATAAGGGGTCGCCTGCAGTGGCTTGCCGAGGCCGTCGAGGTGCGTCTCGGTAAAGGGGGCATCTTCAGAGGCAGCCGGCTGCGGCAGGCGCTTGGACGCCCGTCTCTGACGGTCAGCGCGTCGCGTCGGCTGGTGATCTGCGGCTGGGGTGGCGCCTATCGGCGCACTATGGCAAGCTTTCGACACAGCATCCCTTTCATGCTGTCGGCGACAGCGCTCTTGGCGGAGCGGCTGCGCAAGTGATCGGGGCGCCTCTTGGTGGTCGAGGCGCCCCTTTCCATTGAAGCTGGCATTTTTCGATCGAGTGGATCAACCGGGACAGAACCTCACTTCATAATGAGGTTCTAGCCGCCTATGATCTGCGTCGCCTGATGCTGCGGGCAGACCGATCGAAGATCAGAGCGCGACCGTCCGCTTTCGCCTTGCACCATGCCGTGATCTGATCTTCGCGCCATCCGACGCAACGCTCGCTCAATGGAATTGAGGGCGGGAACGTCCCCTCGCTGATGCCCTTATAGATCGTCGTCTCTTTAAGCCCTGTCCGCTCTTTGACGGCCGGCAGCCGCAAGAAAATGATGCTCATCCTTTACTCCTCGTAGAGCTTCGCTGGAAGCCGAGGAGCAGCGTAAATCTATCGAGGGGGATGAAAATGCGGACTTATTATTTCGACGCCCCGGGATTATGCGGCACTAAGCGCTCATCTACGCCATCGTACCAATCCGGCGCTCGGTACCTTTGAACCGGCCTGCCCGGACGCTCCGGATTGTAGCTGCGATATCGAGCAATCTTGCTTCTGATGCTCCTCTTCTTAGCTTGAGGAAAGAGAGCGTGCATGCGCTCGATGATTTCTTCGCGCCTTTCAGAGGGAAGCCGGTCTGACTTGCCGAGCTGCCGCTGATCATGCTGCCATTTGTGAATGAGCTGAATTCCAATTCGCGCGGCCCGCTCTAAATCCGCTGCTACTGAACCGGGCTTCGGAACATAATGGGTCCAGCGCCGGCCGGGAGGCGCTTTCGGCAATTGCTTAAGCCTCGTCTGCACGTCTCTCAGTTCAGCTTGAAGTACCTTGATCTGTAACTTGAGATCCTCTTGGAGCATCTTCAGTGTCGCGCGCTCTTGATCCAGATCATCCCCAGCAGTCTCTGTTACCTTAGGCGCCATAGAGATAGGCCTCCCATTCATTCATCAGGCTGCGCCGCAATTCTAAAAGCTCTCCGCGCCGATAGGCAGCCTCGGTCTTATCCTTGATCGTGTGAGCCATAGCCTTTTCGACGACTATATGCTTCGCGTCAGTCTGCTCGCTGGCCCAATCATTGAAGCTGGACCGAAAGCCATGCGGGACGTACTCCGGCGAAATCTTCCGCATTAGCTCCAGCATGGCCATGTTGCTAATATGCGTACCGGGCTTTTGGCCCATGAATATGAAAGGGCTGCCTTTCTCGCGTGGAATGGTGCGCACGATTTGCTGAGCGCGCTGGCAAAGCGGGACCGCATGCTCCTTGCCGCCCTTCATCCGCTCCCCTGGGATCGTCCAAGTGTGAGCATTGCGGAGATCAAGCTCTTCATCTCTCATGCCGATTAGCGAGTTCGTCCGCGCGACGGTAAGGATCAGCATCTCCAGAGCACGCGGCGTAATGCCATTCTGCTTGACGAGGTCGCGCATGAAGGCGGGCAGCTCGGCATACGGCATAGCCGGATGGTGTCGCTCCGCCTTCTTCTTGCTGGGCAAGAGATGGTCGAGATGGTTCTTCCAGATCGCCGGATTGTCGCCCGAGCGCAGCTTGGCCGCCTTTGCCGCGTGGAGGATTTTCTCTATCCGGCCGCGCACGCGATCAGCTGTCTCCAGCTTCGTGGCCCAAATCGGCTTCAGGACGCGCAACACATCTGCGGTCTCGATCTCAGCCAGGTTCATCTTGCCGATAGTCGGATAGGCATAAGCTTGAAGCGTCGATGTCCATTGCTTGCGATGGATTTCATTCCGCCATGAGGGTGAATGCGTCGCGATGTACTCGGCGGCGAATGCCTCGAAGCTCTGGGGTAACGCGACTTCCACGATGGCGGCCCTGCGCTCAGCGTGCTTCTCAGCTATCGGATCGATGCCATCGGCTACCTTTTCCCGCGCCAGCTTAGCCCGCTTGCGGGCCTGAGCGAGTGTCACAAGCTCCAGTGAGCCGAGACCCATCTGCCGGACCTTGCCCTTCCACGAATATTGAAAGAGCCATGCGCGCGTGACCCCGCCAGTCTTCCGAGCGGTCACCTGCAGATAGAGGCCTCCGCCGTCAGCGTATCGGCCGGGCTTCCGATATTCTGGCTTTCGTGTGATGGCGGCGGCGCTGAGCTTTTCGAGCATGTCGAAAGCTTATCTGCTGCGAGCCGCATGCCCCACCGGGAAGGCGCAATATGCTTAATTGGTAGGCAAGGGGGTACAAGCAGCAGATTTGAGGAAAAGCCCGCAGAATTCCCGGATTCTGAGAGACTCTGGCGGAGAGAGTGGGATTCGAACCCACGGTACGGTTTCCCGCACACACGCTTTCCAAGCGTGCGCCTTAAGCCACTCGGCCATCTCTCCGGAGCGCCCTCTCTTGAAGGGGCGCCGACGATTTTGCAAGGGACTGCGAGGGAAACGGGCGAATTTTCCGCAAGCGATTGTATTCAAAAGACAATATTTGGCGCCGCCGACGCCCTGATCCGCCCCGCGGCTGAACCTGTGACGGGTTTGGCGCGACGATTCACAGGAAGCTGCCAAACACGCTGCCGGGACATCATGACCATCCGCAGGACCATCGCCATGCTGAGCCTGATCTCGGCCCTTGTCTCCGCCTCCGCCGCGCCGGCCCTGGCCCAGGTCTGCACCCGGCAGGGCGTCGATGTGAGCTGCGACGACGGGCGGCGCGGGGTGCTGTCCGGCGACGCCATCCTCTGGCCGGACGGCACGCGCTCGAGCTCGACGCCGCATCAGAGCGTCATCATCGGCAACAAGAGCTCGATCCATGTCGGGCCCGGCGTGTTCGTCGGCCAGGGCAAGGGCGTGGTGCCGATGGATGATCCCAACGCGCCGAACAAGCGGCAGTGCGCGATTCTGGATGGCGTGTCGTATTGTTATTGAAGCCGCAGATGTGCCGTCATGCCCGGCTTGTCCCGGCCATGACGCAGGATCCTAAATCAACCGCACGCCTGAGATCGCCGATTTCAGCCAGCGCAGCGCCTGCGGCGGTTGCGCGGCGAGAGGGGCGACGGCAGCCTTTCTGGTCCGGCAGTTCTCGAGCTCGGCGACGAAATCGGCCGACCATTGCTGGATGGTGTGGCCGCGCAGCTTCTTCATCATCGCCTCCCACCGCATCTTGCGCTCGGGGAGCGGCATCGCCGCGGCGACCGCGATCGTGCGCGCCATGCCGTCGATGTCATGCGGGTTAACCAGCAGAGCGGTGTCGAGCTCGTTGGCGGCGCCGGCGAATTTCGACAGCACCAGCACGCCGGGATCGGCCGGGTTTTGCGCAGCGACATATTCCTTCGCGACGAGGTTCATGCCGTCATGCAGCGGCGTCACCACGCCGACCTGCGCGGTGCGATAAAGTCCCGCGAGCACGGCCTGGCTGAAGCCCTTGTTCAAATAGCGGATCGGCGTCCAGTCGACCTCGCCGTGCCGCCCATTGACGTCGGAGACGAGGCGCGCGACCTCGTTCTGGAGATTGCCATAGGCCTCGATGCCGCCGCGGGAGGGATTGGCGATCTGAAGCAGCGAGATGCTGCGCGCAAATTGCGGCTGCTCGGTCCAGAGCCGGTCGAACGCGCTGATGCGATTGACGAGGCCCTTGGAATAGTCGAGCCGATCGACGCCGATCGCAAGGCGCTCGCCATTGAGGCTGCGACGCAGCCGCGACACGTCCGGATGGGAGGCCGACTTGGCGGCATAAGCTGCGAACTTCTCCGCATCGATGCCGATCGGGAAGACTTCGCAGCGGGTGCGGCCGTGCTGCGACAGCACGACGCCGTCCTCGACGACAAGGCCGAGCTCGCCGCCGACATAGCCGAGAAAATTCTGACGATCCTCCTCGGTCTGGAAGCCGAGCAGATCGTAGGCCAGCATCGCCGTGATCAGCTCGCGATGATGCGGCACGCCCTGCATCACCGCAGTAACGGGCCACGGCGTATGCAGGAAGAAGCCGATGGGGTCGTCGACGCCGAGGTCCCGCAGCTCGGCGCCGAGCGCGAGGAAATGATAATCCTGCACCCAGAACGCTGTTTGGGTCTTGCGGAAGCGCAGCAGGGCGCGCGCCATGAAGGCGTTGACTTCGCGATAGCTGACATAGTCACCCTGCGAGACGCGGATCAGATCGCTGCGCGAATGCAGCGCCGGCCATAGCGCGGAATTGGCAAAGCCCTCGTAATAGCCGCCGTAATGCGCCGCCGGCAGATCCAGCGTCGCGATCGCGCCCGTGCCCAGCGCTTCGATCTCCGCAAACGGTTCCTTCTGATGGCCATCACGCACGCGGCCCGAGGAACCCACCCAGATCGCCCCCGAATGTTCCACCACGGGCAGCAAGGCTGCCGCGAGGCCGCCGGTCATGGGCTCGTTGGGCTTGCCGCGGGCGACGCGATTTGAAACGACGACTAAGTTCACAGGTCGTCCCCTCCTGTTCATTCCACCCCGTTTAACTGCCGTTCATCAATATGGTTCCTGATCATCGTTTCAACGAATTGAAACCAAAATCGGGCGTGCGCGTTGGAACTGGTTTCGCTCGCGGAACCCGCAGATTTCGCTGCAAAGACAGCTTGTGCGATCGTGTTGCGCAGCAAGTCTTGCGGCGCAAGATGGCACCGTTCCGATCGGCATTATGTCTGCGAAATGGCGCTGCCTTCGTTTCACCTTGGGTCGAGCAGACGTGCCAGGAATGCACGCACATCCGCCGGCGCGTCGAAATGGCCACTCACGCCCATGGCACGACGTCCGACCGAGAAGGCGAGCCCGTCCATGTCGGGCATGATCGCGAACACGGTCTCGTCTGTGACGTCGTCGCCGATGAAGATCGGACGCCGACCCCTGAACGGCTCGCGCTTCATCAGTTCACGCACGCCGGTCGCCTTGGTGAATCCGGAATGCTTGATCTCGCAGACGAACTTCCCGGGCAGCACCTCGATCGGCGCATTGGGCAGGTCGGCGCGGATCACCGAGACGGATTCGTAGATTGCCTTCTCTGCATGCGGCGCCAGGCGGTAATGCAGCGCGAGCGAATAGCCCTTGTCCTCGAGCAGAATGCCAGGCGAAAGCTTGGCGATGGCGGCCAGACGCCGCTTCAGCTCCTTGTCCAGCGGCGGCGCATGCATGTCATCGGCCTCGTTGTCCACCGACAGCCGCATCTCGGCGCCATGACCGGCGACGGCACGAAACACATCGGGCGCGAAGATCAGGTCGATGTCGTTGAGCGAACGACCGCTGACCAGCGCCAGCGCGCCGGAGGTGCGCTCGGTCAACCGTTTCAGCGTGTCCGACAGGCCCGGCGGCACCCACACCTCGCGCGGCGTCGGCATCAGGTCGAGCAGGGTCCCGTCGATGTCGAGCAGAATTGCGATCTTGTCGAGATGCGGCACGAGCGCATGCGGCACCGGCACCGTTTCCGGCGTGTCGTCGTCGCGTCCGGCGGGCTGCTGGTCCAGGGCCATTTCTGCAAGTTCCGATTTCATCAGTCTACTCCATGAGGGCGAGCGGCCGCGCGATTTGTTCGAGCGATTTGCGCTCCGCCGAGACGGCATAGCGCCACGCCACGAGCGCGGCCGCGATCATCAAGACAGCCCCCAGCAGATAGCCGGCGAACACGCTGGGGCGTGATCCGGTGTCGATCAGCGCACCGAACAGCGCCGGCCCGATCACGCCGCCGATGCCGGTGCCGACGGCGTAGAACACCGCGATCGCCAGCGCGCGAACTTCCAGCGGGAAGGTCTCACTGACAGTGAGATAGGCCGCGCTGGCGGCCGGCGAGGCAAAGAAGAAGATCACCATCCAGGCGATGGTCTGCCCCTGCGCCGAGAGCGCGCCGATCGAGAACAGATAGCCCGACAACGCCAGCAACAGGCCCGAGACGCCATAGGTGAACATGATCATGGTGCGGCGGCCGAGCGTGTCGAACAGCCGGCCGAGCAGCAGGGGCCCGAGGAAATTGCCGGCCGCAAAGGGCAGCAGGTACCAGCCGACGTGATCGGCACGGATGCCGTAAAAGTCGGTCAGCACCAGTGCGAAGGTGAAGAAGATCGCATTGTAGAAGAACGCCTGCGCGCTCATCAGCACGAGGCCGACCAGCGCGCGCTGCCGGTACGCCGAGAACAGCGTGTGCACGACCTCGCCGATCGGCGTGTGATCGCGCATCTTCAGCCGGACCCTGGTGAAGCGCGCCTCGCTCGTATCCTGGTAATGTCCGATCACCGAGCGCTCGATCTCGTCGACGATGGCATGGGCCTGATCGGGACGGCCGTGGATCATCAGCCAGCGCGGACTTTCCGGAATCCACATTCGCATCAACAGCACGACGAGGCCGATGCTTGCGCCGATCAGATAGGCAAGACGCCAGCCGAGATCGGGCGCGATCACGGCGGGATCGAGCAGCACGATGGCGGCGACCGCGCCCATCGCGGCGCCGATCCAGAAGCTGCCGTTGATGACGAGATCGGTCCAGCCGCGATAGCGCGCAGGCACCAGCTCCTGAATGGTCGAATTGATCGCCGTGTATTCACCGCCGATGCCCGCACCGGTGAGGAAACGAAACAGTGCGTAGCTCGCGACGTCCCACGACAGGGCGGTCGCGGCTGTTGCCGAGAGGTAGAGCGCCAGCGTGATGAAGAACAGCTTCTTGCGGCCGATGCGATCGGTGAGCCAGCCGAAGCCGAGCGCGCCGAGCACGGCGCCGGCGAGATAGGCGGAGTTGGCAATGCCGAGATCGAGATTGGAGAAATGCAACGACGGGCTCTGCTTCAACGCACCGGAGAGCGCGCCCGCCAGCGTCACCTCGAGCCCGTCAAGGATCCAGGTGATGCCGAGCGCGAGCACGACGCGGGTGTGAAAACCGCTCCAGGGCAGCGCGTCGAGCCGCGAGGGAATGCTGGTCTCGACGATGCGGTCGGTCGCCTCCGCCGCAACCGCAGGTGCGTAGTTCAGCGCTGGGCTTTGCTGCAATTCCATCGGGTTGTGCGTTCGATCAATGGAAGCGGCCCCGGCTCACATGATGTGAACGGGGACGATCCGATCATCGGGGTGCGGCATTCCGCCTGCCACCTGCGACAACGCCTGCGGCGAGGCCGGGTTCCCGTTGGAACGGCTCCCCGGCCTGTCCGTTTTCGTCGGTGCCGCAAGGAGTTGACGCATGGCTCAGGTCAGAAAGACGACACAATCTCGCAAACCTGCGCGCAAGAAAACGAGCGCAAGACGCAGCACTGCGCGCAAGAGCGCGACGCGGAAGAGCTCGAAACGTGCCGCACCGAAGCGCTGGTCGCAACGCGTGACAAAGGAGAGCGACGCGCTCGACCTCAAGCAAGGCGTGTTCAAGCTGACCAGCCCGAGGAAGATCGCGACATCTCTGAAGCGATCGGCCGAGCACAGCTCACGCCGCAAGACCGGCGCCTACCGCTCGGCGCTGTCGATGCTGACCTTCTACATCAATCGTGCCGGCAAGACGCTGCCGAAGACGCAGCGAGCGCGACTGGAAAAGGCGAAGGTGGAGCTGAGGCGGGCGTTTGGGCGAGAGTGAGTTTCAGATTCCCGCTGTCGTCCCGGACAAGCGGAGCTCCGGCAGCGCACAGCGTTGTCAGGAGCGGAGCGGCGATCCGGACTCAGCCACAGGATTGGGTTTGGCGAAAACTCGGAGTTAGCAGTCCCAACCACAACCACATCCTGGGAGTATGGGTCCCGGATCGGCGCGCGCTTGAGGGCGCGCTTGTCCCGGACGACAGAGTGTGGAGCAGCGAGCTTACGCCGCGCGGATATTGCCCATGAAGCGGTCGAGCTCGGCGCGAAGGCGGGTGCTTTCGGATGACAGCGTCTTGGCCGAGTTCAGCACCTCTTCCGAGGCCGAGCCGGTCTCGGCCGCACCGCGGTTGACCTGGCCGATATCGGCGGCCGCGGTCTGGGTGCCCTGCGCCACGGTCTGGACGCTGCGCGCGATCTCCTGCGTGGCCGCACCCTGCTGCTCGACTGCGCTGGCGATCGAGGTCGAGATCGAGGAGATCTGGCCGATGGTCGCGCCGATCTCCTTGATCGCGGCGACCGATTCGGCCGTGGCGCCCTGCATGCCCGCGATGTGCGAGGAGATCTCGTCGGTGGCTTTCGCGGTCTGGCTCGCCAGCGATTTCACCTCGCTGGCGACCACGGCAAAGCCGCGGCCGGCTTCGCCGGCGCGTGCCGCCTCGATGGTGGCGTTGAGCGCGAGCAGATTGGTCTGCTCGGCAATCGCCGTGATCAGCTTGACCACTTCGCCGATCTGCTGGGCGGCATGCGAGAGCTTGCCGATGCGGCCGTCGGTTTCCTTGGCCTGCAGCACGGCGGCTTCTGCAATCCGGCTGGAGTCGCGGACCTGGCGGCCGATCTCCTCGACGGAGGCGGAGAGCTCTTCAGTCGCGGTGGCGACCGACTGCATGTTGGAGGAGGCCTGCTCGGAGACGCCGGCGACCTGGCTCGACAGGCTCTGAGTGGTCTCGGCGGTGCGGGTCAGGGTGGAGGCCGCCGATTCCAGCTGCACGGCCGAGGCCGAGACGTTGGAGACGATGGCGCCGACCGCGCTTTCGAAATCATCGGCAAAGCGGATCAGCTCGGCGCGGCGGCTTGCGGCCTGCTCCCGGTTCTGGACTTCGCTGGCGGCGGCATCGCGCTCGGCCTTGGCGATGGCCTGGACCTTGAACTCCTCGACCGCGCCCGCCATCTCGCCGATCTCGTCCTTGCGGCCAAGACCCGGCAGCACGACGTCGAAATTGCCCGAGGCGAGCTCGCGCATCGCCTTGCACATCGCGATCATCGGCCGCGAGATGCCGTTGCCCAGCATCAGGGCGAGCACGATGCCGATGGCAAGGCCGCCGAGCGCCAACATCAGCATCAGCCGCTCGGTATCCACGATGGTCTCGTTGGCGCTCGTCTCGATACGTTGTTGGTCGGCGGTCAGATCCGAACGCAGCTCGGCCGAGAGCTTGAGGATGGTCGCCGCCGTCTTGGTCATCTCGGCGTTCGCCTTGACGATGACCTTCACGTTCTCGGTCAGCTTTGCGAAGGAGATGCGGTACTGCTTCAGGAGATCGCCGATCTCCTTGACGCGATCCGTGATCTTCTGGTCATTCGCGTAGATGGAGACCAGCAATGTCTCCAGGAACTTGATGCGAGCGATCACGCCGTCTGCGGTCTTGGGCTCCGGCTTGGCCACGAAGGCGCTGACCGAGGTGGAGACCGCCAGATATTGCGAGGTGATGTCCTTGGCCGTGGTCTGGACCGAGGCCAGCCCCGCCAGCGCCGCGGTATCGGAGAGATCGTCAAACTTGAAACGGATCTTGTTGCCGACGCTGTTGAGCTCCTCGGCCGCGATCTTGTTGTTCTCGCGCGTCAGGGTGATGATCTCCCCGAACACTTTCGTGAAGCGCTGGAATTCGGCCTCGAGCTTGCCGACCTGCTCGCGGCGGGCGGCGCCGGTCGTGGCGGACATTGATTTGGCGATCGCGCTCTTGAGATTTTCCTCGGCGGCCTTGGCTGCGGTCTCGTCGTCCGCCGAACCCGTCAGCGTATAGGCTCGTGCCAGGCCCTGATAGGCGATCAGCTCGCGATCGACCGTCCGGGCCAGATCGGCTTCCGACACGCTGGTGCGATAGGAGGCCACGGCGCCTGCGATTCGCTCGAAGCCGAAATAGGCGAAGCCCATGCTGACGGCGAGAATGGCTAGCACCGCCACGAAGCCGAGGATGATTTTTGCGCGAAACCGCAAAGTTGGCAGCTTCGATTGGTTCGACTTCGACTTGACCGACATTCCCCCACCCCATTCCATTCGCGGAAAACCAGGCGCAGCCCGAGAGCAGCCCGCTCTCCGACTCGGACCGCACGGTAATCGGCAAAGGATAAGCTGTGGTAAATTTGCGGCGCCGCAACTGGCGGTTAGGTGATGCAGGGAATTGTTAAGGTGCGCCTTCCCGCGCCGTTACAAATCGACTTGCCGCGCCCCTTGCTCCGCTGTCGTCTCGGATCGGCGCGCGCTTGAGGGCGCGCTTGTCCGGGACGACAGCGGTGTGTGAGGCGACGGCGGCGGCTTACGCCGCGCGGATATTGCCCATGAAGCGGTCGAGCTCGGCACGAAGGCGGGTGCTTTCGGATGACAGCGTCTTGGCCGAGTTCAGCACCTCTTCCGAGGCCGAGCCGGTCTCGGCGGCACCGCGGTTGACCTGGCCGATATCGGCGGCCGCGGTCTGGGTGCCCTGCGCCACGGTCTGGACGCTGCGCGCGATCTCCTGCGTGGCCGCACCCTGCTGCTCGACTGCGCTGGCGATCGAGGTCGAGATCGAGGAGATCTGGCCGATGGTCGCGCCGATCTCCTTGATCGCGGCGACCGATTCGGCCGTGGCGCCCTGCATGCCCGCGATGTGCGAGGAGATCTCGTCGGTGGCTTTCGCGGTCTGGCTCGCCAGCGATTTCACCTCGCTGGCGACCACGGCAAAGCCGCGGCCGGCTTCGCCGGCGCGTGCCGCCTCGATGGTGGCGTTGAGCGCGAGCAGATTGGTCTGCTCGGCAATCGCCGTGATCAGCTTGACCACTTCGCCGATCTGCTGGGCGGCATGCGAGAGCTTGCCGATGCGGCCGTCGGTTTCCTTGGCCTGCAGCACGGCGGCTTCTGCAATCCGGCTGGAGTCGCGGACCTGGCGGCCGATCTCCTCGACGGAGGCGGAGAGCTCTTCAGTCGCGGTGGCGACCGACTGCATGTTGGAGGAGGCCTGCTCGGAGACGCCGGCGACCTGGCTCGACAGGCTCTGAGTGGTCTCGGCGGTGCGGGTCAGGGTGGAGGCCGCCGATTCCAGCTGCACGGCCGAGGCCGAGACGTTGGAGACGATGGCGCCGACCGCGCTTTCGAAATCATCGGCAAAGCGGATCAGCTCGGCGCGGCGGCTTGCGGCCTGCTCCCGGTTCTGGACTTCGCTGGCGGCGGCATCGCGCTCGGCCTTGGCGATGGCCTGGACCTTGAACTCCTCGACCGCGCCCGCCATCTCGCCGATCTCGTCCTTGCGGCCAAGACCCGGCAGCACGACGTCGAAATTGCCCGAGGCGAGCTCGCGCATCGCCTTGCACATCGCGATCATCGGCCGCGAGATGCCGGTACCGAGCAGGAACGCGAGAACCGCACCAAGCAAAGTACCGCCGATGGCCAGCATCAGAACCAGTTGCTCGGTCTTGCCGATCGTCGCTTCCGATTCGGAATCCAGCCGCTGCTGCTCGGCGACGAGGTCCGCCTTCATGGCGGTCGCACCTTGCAGGATCGCACCCGCCGAACCGCTCATCTCGGTGACGAGCTCGTCGACCAGCTTGGCGTTGGCGATCAGCTTCTCCAGCGCTTCGCGATAGGCGCCGAGGATGGTCTTGGCGTCCTTCAGGCCGGCGACGATCTTGTCGTCCATCGAATAGACCGCGCCGAGCGAGTTCTCGACGAATTTCAGCCGCGCCAACGCGCTGCTCGCGATCGCCTGATCGGACGTCAGCACGAAGTTGGTGGCTGCGGCGCTCGCGGTTTGGAACTGAGCATTGACCTGCTTGGTGCCGAACTCGATCGCCTGCGCCTCGGAATCGGAGGCGTTGTTGCCGATGTCGTCGAGCTTGTATTTGAGGAGATTGGCTTGGCGTTGCAGCTGGTTCTGCACCAGCAATGTGCTGTCGCGCTTGGCCTGGAGAACCTTGGCGAAGGTCGCGGAGAAATTCGAGAACTCCTTGGCGAGCTTGTCGAGACCCTCCTTGCGCGCCGGGGACTTGGCGCTCTTGACGGCCTGGTCGATGGCATTCCTCAGGCTGGTCTCGGCATCAAGCGCCGCCTTGGCGTCGTCTTCCTTGCCGGTGACGACGAAATATTTGACGGCCGAACGGTAGGCAAGCAGCTCGCGATCGATGTTGCGGGCGAGGTCGGCCTCCGACACGCTGCTGCGGTAGGAGCCGACCCCGGCCGAGACCCGCTCGAAGCCGAAATAGGAAAAGGCCATGCTGCCGGCGGAGATCGCCAGCACCGCGGCAAACCCGAGGATGATCTTGGCGCGGAACCTAAGCGTGGGAAAAATTGTGCGCTTTGACGGCGACGCGATACGCCCGGACATTCCCACCCCCAAAAGATCTGTTCTTGCATGTGCAGCCCGGCCTGGGAGCAGCCCTTCCCCGACCGGCGATGAAAATTAGGGCAGAATCGTCAAGGGGCGGTAAATTCGTCCAGCAGAGACGGCTCGGGCGGAGCACACGTTCCGCGGGGCGGCCCGCCAGGTTGCGACCAGACGAAAAAGGCCATACTCTGTGGGCACTTGTCAGGCACTTGGCATCAGACCGAGCCGGACCTTGAGGGAGAAACGGAGTGGGGCAAACCGACTTTCGGTTTGGCGGTGCGTCTGGCGTTGCCGTCGCGAAGTCGAAGGCCGCGGGCATCGAGCAAGCCGTTGCCGACCTTGCCGCCCAGCTCCCATCCGACGAGCTGGCGCTGATTCTGCTCTTCGTCTCCCCGGCCTACGATCCGCACCAATTCATCGCCGAGATCAGCCGGCAATTCGACGGGATCCCGGTCTGCGGCTGCACCACCGCCGGCGAGCTGGCGCCTGACGGCTGGGACGAGAACAGCGTCGTCGCCCTGGCCTTCAGCCGCGCCGACTTCTCGGCCGTGGTCCGCCCCATTCTCAATCTCGACAGCTTTCGCGTCGAGGACGGCCGCAGGATCGGCGCCGAGCTCCGGCAGGAATTGCTGCGGGTGTCCTCCCAGGTCGAGCGCGGAAATCCGTTCGGCCTGGTCCTGATCGACGGCCTCTGCCGCCGGGAAGAAGCGGTGATGTCCGCGATCTACGCCTCGCTGGACGACATTCCCATCGTCGGTGGATCTGCGGGCGACGGGATGCGGTTCGAGCGGACCTGGGTGTTCCTCGACGGCAAGGCGCACACGAATGCCGCGCTCCTGATCCTCTTGAGCACGTCGCTGCCGTTCCGGGTTTTCAAATGCGACAATTTCGAACCGCGGCCTCAGAAGATGGTGGTCACCGAGGCCGACATCGAGAATCGAACGGTCAGGGAGCTGAACGCCGAGCCTGCGGCCCAGGAATATTCCCGCGTCGTCGGGATCATGGACGCCAAGCTTGATCCGTTCTCGTTCGCCTCACATCCCGTCCTGGTCCGCGTCGGCGGCTCCTATTACGCCCGCTCGATCCAGCGCGTCGAACCGGATGGGTCGCTGCACTTCTTTTGTGCCATCGACGAAGGCATGGTGCTGACGGCAGCGACGTCGCGCAGCCTCGTCGGCACGACGCGCGAAGCCTTCGCGGAAACGCGCGACCAGATCGGCGAGGTCTCGCTCTATATCGGGTTCGAATGCCTGCTGCGCCGGCTCGATGCCGAGCAGCACCAGCTCGCCCGCGACATGTCCGAGCTCTACCGTCAGAATCGCGTGGTCGGTTTTCATACCTATGGCGAGCAGTTCGGCTCGATGCACGTGAACCAGACGTTCACGGGCGTCGCCATCGGCAGGCGTCCGTCGTGACAGAGCTTTGGCAGGACCCTGACACGGTCGCGCAGCTGCAGCGGGAAACCGCGAAGCTGAAGAAGATCAATGCCGCGCTGATGTCCCGCGTCGAGCGCTCGATGGACCAGCAGCTCAACGCCTTCTCGCTGTTCGAGACCGCGATCGCGCTCGACCGCCAGGTCCGGGACCGGACCTGCCAGCTGCGTGAGGCGCTGCATTCGATCGAACGCGCCAATGAGGGTCTGTATCGCGCCAAGCAGCAGGCCGAGGCCGCAAGCTCGCTGAAATCGTCGGTCCTGATCTCGGTCACCCACGATCTGTTGCAGCCGCTGAACGCGGCGCGCCTGACGCTGTCGGCGCTGGCCGAGATGATGGAGGCGCAGGAGGCGGGTCTTTTGATCGACCAGGTCGACCGCTCGCTGGTGACGCTGGAGGACCTGTTGCGGTCGTTGCTGGAGATCGCCAAGCTCGACGCCGGCGCGCTCAGGCCCGACGTGCGTCCGCTGGCGCTGGCGCCGCTGTTCGAGCAGCTTCGCAACGAATTCGCGCCGATCGCCGCACGGCAGGGCCTGTCCTTGCGCATCCGCAGCTCGCCACTCGCGGTGTCATCGGACGCGATGATGCTCCGGCGCATCCTGCAAAACCTGCTCGCCAACGCCATCCGCTACACCCGCAGCGGCGGCGTCGTGATGGGGTGCAGGCGCCGAAACAACCGCATCTGCGTCCAGGTCTCCGATACCGGACCAGGAATTGCGCCGACACAGCAGGAAGCCATCTTTCGCGAATTCCAGCGCGGCGAAGTCAGCGCAACCGACCAGGCCGGGTTCGGGCTCGGCCTCTCCATCGTTCGCCGCTTCGCGACCGTGCTCCGCCACGAGGTCCGGCTGTCGTCCCAGGTCGGCAAGGGGTCGACGTTCGTCCTCGAGCTCGAGCCGGCCGATCTCGCCGAGGTCACCGACGAGGTGCACGAGACCAAGCTCAGTGAGCATCAGTATGGCGGCCTCGAAGGCGCCAAGATCCTGCTGGTCGAGAACGATCCGTCCGGCTCCGACGCGATGGCCGCCCTGCTGGAAGGCTGGGGCTGCGACGTCGCGACCACGCCATCGGCGGCGGACGCGCTGCTGCGCCTCAGTGAGCTCGGCGGTGCCCCCGACGCGGTGATCGCCGATCTTCATCTCGATCACGGCGAGAACGGATTGTCGGCGATCGCCGACATCCGGGAGCACCTGAAGCTCGATGTACCCGCGATGATCATCACCGCCGACTACTCCGAGAAGGCCGCCAAGCAAGCGAGCCTCTCCGGCCTCGAAGTGCTGAAGAAGCCGGTCAAGCCTGCCGAGATGCGCGCGCTGTTGTCGTTCCTGCTGACGTGACGGCGATCTACTCCGACTGCGCGCGATCGTGCTTGGCCCGCCTCCCGTCGCTCGCCAGCGTCGCAAAGTCGATCTTCGACATCTCGACGATCGCCTTGGTCCGGCTCACCACATTCAGCTTGCGCAGGATGTCGGAGACATGGACCTTCACGGTGGTCTCGGAAATGTTCAGCTCATAGGCGATCTGCTTGTTCTGGAGACCCCGCTTGAGCATTTCGAGCACGCGCAATTGCTGCGGCGTCAGGTTGTGCAGCCGTTTCAGCAGATCATGAGCGGGACTGGGGGCCCGCTGCGGCCGGGCTGCACGATAGGCGTCGGGAATGCAGACGAGACCCTGCAGCGCCTCACCGATCGACCGGGCGAGCTCCTGCTTGGACGAGGATTTGAAGATGTAGCCGGCCACGCCCAGCGACAGCGCGCCGGAGATGATCCTGGGATCCTGATGTCCCGACACGATGACGACAGGGACTTTCGGGAAGGCCTTGCGGATGCGAACGACGCCCGAGAGGCCGGTCGTGCCCGGCATCGACAGATCGAGCAGGAGGAGGTCGAGCTCGGCGCCCGTGGACAGCTGCTCCAGCGCGCCGTCGACCGACATGGCCTGCAGGATCTCGGCCCCGGGCGCCACCATTTGCAGCGCGCCTTCGAGCGCCTCGCGAAACAACGGGTGGTCTTCGACAATCAGAAATCGCGTCACGCGTGAGCCATTTCCAAATCGTTGCTGGATTTCGAGCTTGAACGAGGATGTATCAGACCGCGCCGGCCGGGTTGATCGAGGTCAACAATGGCGGGGCGGATCATTGCGGCCTCCCGCGGTCGGCCTTCGCATAGGAGCGGTTCCTGGGATCGGGCAGCTCCATCTTGCCGATCTCGATGATCGCCTTGTTGCGGCTGAACAGTCCGAGCTTGCGCAGGATCTCGGTGATGTGCGCTTTGACCGTGGATTCGGCGAGCTGAAGCTCCTGCGCAATCTGCCGATTGGGATAACCGCGACGCAGCAGGTCCAGCACCCTGATCTGCTGCGGCGTGAGCTCGCGGAGCTTGACCTCGAGGGCTTTGCTGGTCTCGGCTTTGCGCCGCTGCGGCGTCGCCACGAAATCTCGCGGCACCGAAACCGAGCCGGAAAGCACGCCCTCGATCGACTGGGCCAGCTCGCGCTTCGACGTCGACTTCGGCAGATAGCCGGCCGCGCCGAGCGCCAGCGCCTCGCGCACCACATGCTGGTCCTCCTCGCTCGAGACGATGGCGACCGGCAGGCGCGGATATGTTTCGCGCAAGCGGAGGAAACCGGAGAAGCCGGTCGCATCCGGCAGCGACAGATCGAGCAGCGCGAGATCGATCCCCTGCTCCGCCGACAGGATCTCCAGTGCGTCCTCGATCGACATCGCCTCGAGGATGCGAGCCTCCGGCAGGGCCAGCCGCACTGCACTGCCCAGCGCTTCGCGAAACAGCGGATGATCGTCGATGATCAGGAAGCTGGCCATGGCGCCTTCCAAGGATCCACCGCACGCGCGGCAGCAGCGCACCCATCCTGTGCCGGTCCGGCGCCGGAAAGATGCAGGGGTAAACGCTACCACATCTTCCCGATGCCGTCCGGTCAAGACCGTTCAGTCATTCGATTCGACCTGAACCGTCAGCAGGAACGAATAGATGCTGGCGAACTGATCGTCGGTGAAGACTTCCTTCCAGGCCGGCATGCCCTTGGCGGGACGCCCCTCATGCACGGTCTTCCAGAACGTGTTGCGCATGTCGTCGCCGTAGCGGTGACGCAACAGCCGCAGGTCGATCTTCCGCTCGCTCTGGATGGCGTCGGGGCCGTGGCAATGCGCGCAGGTTCCGTTGAAGATCTCCTTGCCCGCACCGGCGATTTCCGCATTCGGCGCGGCTGCATCGCCCTTGGTCTCGGTGGCCACCACATTTGCGACCTGCGCCACGCCCGCCCCGGGACCCGTTCCGACCGTGGTTCCCGCCGGCACGGTCTCAGTTGCGCTGAAGCGAACCGGCTGTCCGGCCGGCAAGCCGTATTTCACCGCGAGGTCGGCAATTGTGCTCTGAAGTGTCGGCAGGATCGCGTCGACACGATCGCGGAGCTCGGTCGACCCTTTCGCGAAGCCGATCGCGGCATCCCATGACAGGCCTTCGCCTTCGGTGAGTCGGATTTGATAGCGATCGTTGTAGGCAGTCATGTTCAACCAGCCGGCGACCGGCCCCCAGATGAAGGCAACGTCCGCCCTGCCCTGGTCGAGCGCCTGCATGGCCTCCTCGGGCGACAGCACGGTCACCTTCTGGATGTCGTCACGGGTCGCAAGCAGGTTTTGCGGGGTGCTGGCGTACTGGACGGCGACGCGCTTGCCTCTGAGGTCGTCGACGCCGCCGATCGCCTGCCCCTTTGCCGAAACCAGGGCGTAGCCCTCCCTGGCAAAGGTGTTGGAGAAGATCACGGCGGGCCCCATGAAATCCTCCGAGCGCGGCAGGCCGATCATGGCGTCGCACTGCTTGCCCAGCAACGTGACCCGCACGGTGCGCTTGCCGAAATAGGATTTGTACCAATCATAAGCAATGGGTTGGCCGAGTGCCTGCGCCAGCGCCTGGCCAATTTCGACATAGAAGCCCGGTTGCGACGGATTATCGCTCGAGAACGGCAGGTTGGTCGGATCGGCGCACAGACGGAACGGCTTGGTCTCGTCGGCATAACCGATTGCTGTCGATGCGATCCACGTGGCCGCGGCGGCCGCTGCGAGCCGTCCCGCGGTGGCGCGATGCCGGTTGTTGCCGTTTCCTGGATTGATCGGACGCATCCTCATCTCCGGAAGTTGGGAATTGTTGGACCAGGCGTTGCGGCACGG
Organism: Bradyrhizobium centrosematis; assembly: GCF_045571495.1. NCBI lineage: Bacteria > Pseudomonadati > Pseudomonadota > Alphaproteobacteria > Hyphomicrobiales > Nitrobacteraceae > Bradyrhizobium > Bradyrhizobium centrosematis. The sequence goes on along the minus strand of NZ_CP120703.1, from coordinate 511,003 downwards.
GACCTCACCCAAGATCCGGCCCGTGCCGTCGCCGCGCGATGTCGAGAAAGCGCGCGCGTATCCCGTCTCCTTCGGGATACGCGCGCGAGTGGTCACTGGACGGAGAACACGAAGAGCGAACCGCCCTCGGGGGCTGCGGCCGTCATCTTCTTCCCAACCTCGCCCAGGAACGCGGGCAATGCAGCCGTGCGGCCGACGACGATGGCCACATATTGCTTGCCGTCGACACTGTAGGTCACCGGGCCCGCGCCGATGCCGGAGCCGAGATTCTTGCTCCACAGCACCTTGCCGGTCTTGGCATCGATGGCGCGGAAGTCGCCATGAATGTTGCCGGCGAAAACGAGGCCGCCGCCGGTGGTCAGCGTGCCACCGTTGAACGGCAGGTCTTCCTTGATCGACCACACCTTCTTCTGGGCGATCGGATCCCAGGCCACGAGCTCGCCGAGGAAGCCGCCGGGACCTTCCTTGGTCGGGAATTCGGCGCCCAGATAGAACACGCCGCGCTTGTAGGCGACATCGGAAACCGACCAGTCCATGCAGACATTGTTCGAGGGGATGTAGACGAGCCCGGTTTGCGGATTGAAGGACATCGGTTGCCAGTTCTTGCCGCCGATCAGGTTCGGGCAGATGTCCTTGGCGGGATGGCCCGGCCCCGGACGCTTGTCCGGATCTTCGACCGCGCGCATGGTGTTGACGTCCCACTTCTTCGCCCAGTTGGAGAAGACGTACTTCTCCGCCGAGAGCACCTTGCCGGTCTCGCGGTTGGCGACGAAGAAGTAGCCGTTGCGATCCGCCTTCATCAGCGCCGGCACGGTGCTGCCGCCGATCTTCAGATCCGCCAGCACGGCCTCGTTGACGCCGTCATAGTCCCAGGCATCGGCCGGCGTGGACTGGATGTGCCACTTGATCTTGCCGGTATTGGGATCGAGCGCGAGCGTCGAGGCGGTGTAGAGGTTGGTCAGCTTGCCGAAATTGCCATCGCCGGTCGAACGAACGCCGGTATTCCACGGACCGGGATTGCTGGTGCCCCAATAGACGGTGTCGCTCTTGGGATCGTAGGAGCCGACCAGCCAGGCCGCGCCGCCGCCATGCTGGGCGGAATCGCCCTTCCAGGTGTCACCGCCGGGCTCGTCCGGACTGGGGACCGTGAAGGTCTGCCACAGCTGCTTGCCGGTGTTGATGTCGAAAGCCTGGAGCGAGCCGCGCACGCCGTACTCGCCGCCGCCGAAGCCGGTGATGACCTTGTCACGCACCACCAGCGGGGGCGAGGTGATGACCGAACCCTGCTTGTAGTCGACGACCTTCGTGGTCCACAGCGACTTGCCGGTCGCGGCATCGAGCGCCGTCAGCTTGCCGTCGAGACGACCGACGAAGATCTTTCCATCGGCATAGGAGACACCGCGATTGTTGACGTCGCAGCAGGCATATTGCAGCACGTCCTCGGGGATTTCGGGCTCCCAGGTCCATTTGCGCTGCCCCGTCGCGGCATCGAGCGCGTAGACGTATTTCGGCCCCCAGGAGCTCGAGACGTACAGCGTGTTGCCGACGACGATCGGCGAGGATTCATTCGAGCGCAGCGAGGCCAGCGAGAACGAATAGGCAAGTGTCAGCTTGCCGGCGTTCTCGGTATTGATCTGCTTGAGCGGGCTGTAACGTGTATTGCCGTAGTCGTGGCCGGCAACCGCCCACTGATTCGAATCGGATTGCGCCTTGATCAGCGAGTCGTTGGCGCGAACGCCTGAAGTAACGGCGGCCAGCATCGCAATCATCGAGATGCCAGCCAAGAATCCCTTCGTTCCAAAGGTCATGTATTCCCTCCACGATGTTGTTGTGCACGCCATGTTGGGCGCCTGAGCGCGCTGCGCCCGTGATGCGCAGTTCGTCTGCGAGCCATCGTTCGAAATTACAGCATCGGCTTTTCGCGCTTAGTATAGGCGGAAGGTAGTAGTGCAAATCATTGGCGACTTTCGCCGCTCATCTCGTTGTCCGCGCTCGCGTCTTCCCCGTATTTTTGCCGCTCGAAATGCGTCGTCGGATCCAGCAGCATCGCTGCCGCGATCGCGCATCAGTCACGATGATGGCGCTACCACCGCGGCAAAGCTTTCGAAGAAGTTCGCAGCAAGTTTTCGCGAGGTCGAATCGATCAGCCGCGAGCCGAGCTGCGCGAGCTTGCCGCCGATCTGCGCCTCGGCTTCGTAATGCAGGATGGTGACCTCCGACGCCTCTTCCGCGAGCCTGACCTTCGCACCGCCCTTGGCGAAACCGGCGACGCCGCCGGCGCCCTCGCCGATGATGCGATAGCCGTTGGGTGCATCGATGTCGGTCAACGTCATCTTGCCGCTGAACGTCGCCTTCACCGGGCCGACCTTCAACACTACCGTTGCCGTCATCTCCGTGGGCGAGGCCATCTCGATCGATTGGCAGCCGGGAATGCAGCGCCTGAGAATCTCGGGATCGTTGAGCGCAGCCCACACCTTCGCTTTCGACGCCGGAATGCGCTGGCTGTCGTTCATCTGCATCGCTTCCACCCTCCGTTGTGTTTGTTCAGTGCGGATAGGGCGGCACGCGCCGTCGATCAATCGCCAGGAAGTAGGAGGCGAGCAATCGCGCCCGGCTGCGCCGCAAGGCGCTCGGCGGGCAGAGGGACCACAGCAAAATCAAAGGCTTAGCGCTCCGGCGCATACTACCAAGATCGCGATTACAAAGTTGCGGGCACGTGCTCCTATTCACGCCAAGGAACAACACATCAGGGGAGAGCAACGTGCCACGGGGCTGAACTTGCGGGCGAGCAGCGGCGGCACGCGGCGTCGACGATGCGGCATGGCCAGCGGCCGCGACACCCAACATTCCAAAGCCACCTTGCGGCTGCGCCATGCATTGGCGATCGTCGCGCCGTGACGGCCGCCACGATGACCTTTCCATGACGCGAGGTCACCAAAATGCCAGTTGCAAAGTTCCGTTGCGCTGTTTCTAATTAGAACCAATCAAAATCATTCTGGGAGGACTCCACGTGTCTACAGTCAAACTGACGGTGAACGGCAAGGCCGTTGCTGTCGACGTCGAGGACCGCACGCTGCTGGTCCAGCTCCTGCGCGATCACCTCAATCTCACGGGAACGCATGTCGGCTGCGACACCAGCCAGTGCGGCGCTTGCGTCGTGCACATGGACGGCAGGGCGGTGAAATCCTGCACCATGCTGGCGGGCCAGGCCGATGGCGCCACCATCACCACCATCGAGGGCATCGCCAAGGGCGACGAGCTGCATCCGATGCAGGCCGCCTTCCGCGACAATCATGGCCTGCAGTGCGGCTATTGCACGCCGGGCATGATCATGTCCGCGATCGACATCGTGCATCGTCACGGCGGCCAGCTCGACGAGGCCACCGTGCGCCAAGAGCTGGAAGGCAATATCTGCCGGTGCACCGGCTACCACAACATCGTCAAAGCCGTGCTGGACGCGGCCGGACGCATGAAGGTCTCGCAGGCGGCCGAGTAGAGCGGCGCGCCTCGAAAGAAAACCACCGCTTGCTGCTTTCGAAGGAAAGCGCAGTCATAAAATTTCCGGTCGGGAGGACCAGACATGGGTGTTGAAGGCATCGGCGCGCGCGTCGTGCGCAAGGAAGACAAGCGTTTCATTACCGGCAAGGGCCGCTACGTCGACGACATCAAGCTGACGGGCATGACCCATGCCCATTTCATCAGAAGTCCGCACGCCCACGCCAAGGTGAAGGGGATCGACGCCTCCGCCGCGCTGAAGATGCCGGGCGTGGTCGCCGTGCTCACGGGCCAGCAGATCGTCGACGACAAGGTCGGCAACCTGATTTGCGGCTGGGCCATCACCTCCAAGGACGGCAGCCCGATGAAGATGGGCGCATGGCCGGCGATGGCGCCGGAGACGGTGCGCTTCGTCGGACAGGCCGTCGCCGTCGTGATCGCCGAAAGCAAGAACCTGGCGCGCGACGCCGCGGAAGCGGTCGTGGTCAATTACGAAGAGCTGCCGGCAGTCGCCGACGTGCTCGCGGCAATCAAGCCCGGCGCACCGCAGCTGCACCCCGAAGCGCCCGGCAACCAGGTCTATGACTGGGTGATCGGGGACGAGGGCGCGACCGATGCCGCCTTCGCCAAGGCCGCCAATGTCGTCAAGCTCGACGTCACCAACAACCGCCTCGCCCCGAACGCGATGGAGCCGCGCGCGGCGATCGCGGACTACGACGCGGCGGAGGAACATTTCACGCTTTACACCACCTCGCAGAACCCGCACGTCGCCCGGCTCGTGCTGTCGGCGTTCTACAACATTGCCCCCGAGCACAAGCTGCGCGTGATCGCGCCTGACGTCGGCGGCGGCTTCGGCTCCAAGATCTTCATCTATCCCGAGGAGATGGTGGCGCTGTGGGCCTCCAAGAAGGTCGGCCGTCCCGTGAAGTGGACCGGCGACCGCACCGAGGCTTTCCTCACCGACGCCCATGGCCGCGACCATGTGACCCACGCCGAGATGGCGTTCGACGCCAACAACAAGATCATCGGCTTCAAGGTGAAGACCTACGCCAATTTCGGCGCCTACATGTCGCTGTTCTCGTCCTCGGTCCCGACCTATCTCTACGCGACGCTGCTGTCGGGCCAGTACAACATCCCGGCGATCCATGCCGAGGTGATCGGGGTCTATACCAACACCACGCCGGTCGACGCCTATCGCGGCGCAGGCCGCCCGGAGGCGAGCTACCTGATCGAACGGTTGATGGAGACGGCGGCGCGGCAGCTGAACGTCGATCCGGCCCAGCTGCGCCGGACCAACTTCATCACCCAGTTCCCGCACCAGACGCCGGTCATCATGGCCTACGACACCGGCGACTTCAACGCTTCGCTCGATGCCGCGATGAAGGCGATCGACTATGCCGGCTTCCCTGCCCGCAAGGCCAAGGCGAAAGCCGACGGCAAGCTGCGCGGCATCGGCGTGTCCTGCTACATCGAGGCCTGCGGCATCGCGCCGTCGAAGGCGGTCGGCAGCCTCGGCGCCGGCGTCGGCCTGTGGGAATCGGCCGAGGTGCGCGTCAATCCGGTCGGCACCATCGAGATCCTCACGGGATCGCACAGCCACGGCCAGGGGCACGAGACCACGTTCTGCCAGCTCGTCGCCGATCGGCTCGGCGTTCCCATCAGCCAGGTCTCGATCGTCCATGGCGACACCGACAAGGTGCAGTTCGGCATGGGCACCTACGGCTCGCGCTCGGCGGCCGTCGGCCTCACCGCGATCCTGAAGGCGATGGAGAAAATGGAAGCGAAGGCCAAGAAGATCGCCGCGCATGCGCTGGAGGCCTCCGAGGCCGACATCGTCATCGAGAACGGCGAGTTCAAGGTGACCGGCACCGACAAGGCGATCGCCCTGCCGATGGTGGCGCTCGCGGCCTATACCGCGCACAATCTGCCCGAAGGCATGGAGCCGGGCCTGAAGGAGAGCGCCTTCTACGACCCGACCAACTTCACCTTCCCGGCCGGCGCCTATATCTGCGAGGTCGAGGTCGATCCCGGCACCGGCAAGACATCCTTCGTCAACTTCGTCGCGGCCGACGATTTCGGCCGGCTGATCAACCCGATGATCGTCGAAGGCCAAGTCCATGGCGGCCTGGTGCAGGGCATCGGGCAGGCGTTGCTCGAGCATGCGGTCTACGATGCCAACGGCCAGCCGGTCACGGCCTCGTTCATGGATTACGCCATGCCGCGCGCCGACGACGTGCCGTCGTTCAACCTGTCCCACACCACGACGCTGTGCCCGGGCAATCCGCTCGGCATCAAGGGCTGCGGTGAGGCCGGCGCGATCGGGGCATCAGCGGCCGTCATCAACGCGATCACGGATGCGATCGGCAAGAACAATCTGGAAATGCCCGCTACCCCCGACCGGGTGTGGCGCACGATCCATGCGGCCTGACCGCTCATCATCGTCGTTCCGGGGCGACGTGAAGCGTCGAACCCGGAATCTGGAGCTGAAGAATTCAACCTCGGGATTCCGGGTCTGCGCCTGACGGCGAATCCCGGAAGACAGAGAAAAGATTTCAGGAGCATCAAAGATGTACCAGACCACCTATCATCGCGCCTCCTCGGTCGACGAGGCCGCCAGCCTGTTCGCCAAGGGCAGCGAATCGAAGTTCCTTGCCGGCGGCCAGACGCTGCTTCCGGTCATGAAGCAGCGCCTTGCAAGCCCCTCCGATGTTATCGATCTCGGCAAGATCAAGGAGCTGCAAGGCGTCGAACTATCCGGCGACACGCTGACGATCAAGGCCGCCACGACCTATTACGACATCATGACGAATGCCGATGTGAAGAAGGCGATTCCCGCGATCGCCTATCTCACCTCGGTGCTCGGCGACCCGGCCGTGCGTTATCGCGGTACGATCGGCGGCTCGATCGCCAACAACGATCCGGCGGCGGATTTCCCGGCCGCGCTGCTCGCACTCGGCGCCACCGTGAAGACCAACAAGCGGTCGATTGCGGCGGAGGATTTCTTCCAGGGCCTGTTCACGACGGCGCTCGAGGATGGCGAGATCATCACCGCCGTGTCCTTTCCTGTTCCGGCCAAGGCAGGTTACGAGAAGATGCGGCACCCGGCCTCGCGCTTCGCGCTGACCGGCGTGTTCGTGGCGCAGACCAAGTCGGGCGAGGTCCGGGTCGCCGCCACCGGCGCATCGCAAACCGGCGTGATGCGAGTGCCGGCGATCGAAGCGGCGCTGAAGGGGAACTGGTCGCCATCGGCGATCGACAGCGTGACGATTTCGGCGAACGGGCTCCTGGCTGACATCCACGGCACGGCCGAGTACCGCGCCAATCTCGTCAAGGTGATGGCACAGCGCGCGGTCGCCGCGGCGCGCTGATAGCGCCTCGACGCAATTTTCCGCGGCGCGCACTTCGGTGCGCGCCGTTTTATTTTGCGCGTGCGGCATGAAAACCGCTTGCCTCGCGGACATGAAGGCGAGAAAAGTTAATCAGCCGATTAACTCGCCCCCAAGAGCAACGTGAGGCGCTTGCCGGATCACCGGCACCTGCCCGCGACCCGAGGAAACAATAACGTGCTCGACAAATCAGCCCCCACCTCCTCCGTCCGCACCACCGGCCCGCTCTCGGGCTTCCGCATCGTTGAATTCGCCGGCATTGGTCCCGGCCCGTTCGCCTGCATGATGCTGGCGGACATGGGCGCTGACGTCGTCACGCTCGACCGCGTCGGTGCCAAGAAGAGCATGACGTCAGTGGCAGGCCGCGGCCGCAAGGTGATCGAGCTCGACCTCAAGGACAAGGCGGCGATCGCGCAGGTGCTGGACCTGCTCGCCAGCGCCGATGCGCTGGTCGAAGGTTTCCGTCCCGGCGTGATGGAGCGGCTCGGGCTCGGGCCGGACGTCGTGCTCGCACGTAATCCCAAGTTGGTCTATGGCCGCATGACCGGCTGGGGTCAGGAAGGCCCGCTCGCGAACGCGGCCGGCCACGACATCAATTACATCTCCATCACCGGCGCGCTCGCCGCCATCGGCACCAAGGAAGCACCGGTACCACCGCTCAACCTGGTCGGCGACTTCGGCGGCGGCGCGCTCTATCTCGTGGTCGGCGTGCTCGCCGCGCTCCTGGAAGCGCAGAAATCCGGCAAGGGCCAGGTGGTGGACGCGGCGATGTGCGACGGCGCGGCCTCGCTGATGTCGTTCTTCTTCGACATGACCGCGATGGGGCGCTGGACCGAAAGTCGCAACCAGAATTTCCTCGACGGCGGCGCGCATTTCTACGGCGTCTACGAATGCGCCTGCGGCCATTTCATCTCGATCGGCTCGATCGAGCCGCAATTCTACGCGCTGCTGCGCGAGCATGCGGGCCTGACCGACGCCGATTTCGACGCACAGATGGACCGCAAGGCCTGGCCGGCCCTGAAGGAGAAGCTCAAGGCGGTGTTCAAGAGCAAGACGCGCGAGGACTGGTGCAAGATCATGGAAGGCAGCGACATCTGCTTCGCGCCGGTGCTGACCATGTCGGAGGCTACGCAACATCCGCACATGGTCGCGCGCAACGTGTTCATCGAGCGCCACGGCGTGAAACAGCCCGCGCCCGCACCGCGCTTCTCGCGCACGCCGTCCGCGGCGCGTGAGCCGGAGCCGGCGGAGATCGCCGCGGTGATGAAGGCGTGGAAAGGCTGACGTCATTCCGGGTCGCTCGCGTCGCGAGCGAACCCGGAATCTGGAGATTATCACATCGGGATTCCGGGTTCGCGCTGATGCGCGCCCCGGAATGACAGTCAGGCCGCCGTATCCACCTTCAACACCCCGCGCCGGATCTGATCCTCCTCGATCGATTCGAACAGGGCCTTGAAATTGCCCTCGCCGAATCCGTCGTCGCCCTTGCGCTGGATGAACTCGAAGAAGATCGGGCCGATCGCGTTCGCCGAGAAGATCTGCAGCAGCACCTTGGTCTGGCCCCCCTCGACCACACCCTCGCCGTCGATCAGGATGCCGTTCTTCTTGAGCCGCGCGAGATCCTCGCCATGCTTGGGCAGGCGCGCATCGATCTTCTCGAAATAGGTGTCGGGCGGCGAGGGCATGAACGGCAGGCCGGCCTCACGCAAGCCTTCGATGGTGCTGTAGATGTCGCGGCAGCCGCAGGCGATGTGCTGAATGCCTTCGCCGCGATAGGTCTTCAGATATTCCTCGATCTGGCCGGAATCGCCGGCATCCTCGTTGATCGGGATCCGGATCTTGCCGTCCGGGCTCGTCAGCGCGCGCGAGAACAGGCCGGAGGCGCGGCCCTCGATGTCGAAGAAGCGGATCTGGCGGAAATTGAACAGCTTCTCGTAGAATCCCGCCCACACATCCATGCGGCCGCGATGAACATTGTGGGTGAGATGGTCGAGATAGAACAGGCCGGCCCCATGGGGCCGCGGATCGCGCGCGCCGAGCCATTCGAACTCGGCATCATAGGCCGAGCCATTCGCACCATAGCGGTCGACCAGATAGAGCAGACTGCCGCCGATGCCTTTGATCGCGGGCACGTCGAGCGTCTTCTGTGCGGATGACACACCGGCCGGCTCCGCGCCAAGCGCAATCGCGCGGTCATAAGCCGCCCTGGCATCGACGACACGGAACGCCATCGACGGCGCGCAGGGCCCGTGGGCTGCGACGAAGCCGGTGCCGTGGGTGCCGGGCTCCTCGTTGACGAGATAGTTGATGTCGCCCTGGCGATAGACCGTGATCTTCTTGGTCTTGTGGCGCGCGACGGGCGCATAGCCCATCAGCTTGAACAATGCATGCAGCTCGCCCGGATTGGGGTGCGCATATTCGACGAACTCGAAGCCGTCGGTGCCCATCGGATTGTCGGCGCTGACAGTGGCCGGCGGTGCATCGTGCGGAAACGGTCCCATTGGCGGCTCTCCCAAATTGCCCTGCGAGGAGGAAATATCCTTCACGGGGCGCGCAAGGAGCGTGCAAACATTATGCATTTTGGTTACCATGTGCACGATCTGCGCATGAAATCGCCGGAGGATGCATGATTTCGGTGGACGCCTTCGACCTCAAGATCCTGGGTGCGCTGCAGGACGACGGCCGCCTCACCAACCAGGAGCTCGCCGACTTCGCGGGCCTGTCGGCCTCGCAATGCTCGCGCCGGCGGATGCGGCTGGAGGAAGAGAAGGTAATATCAGGCTATCATGCCGACCTCTCCAGCGAGGCGCTCGGCTTCGGCGTGATCGCCTTCATCCAAGTCGGGCTCGCCACCCACTCGCCTGATAATTCCAAGCGCTTCCGCGCGCTGGTCAACCGCATCGACGAGATTCAGGAGGCCTATTCACTGACGGGCGATGCCGATTACGTGCTCAAGGCCGTGCTGCGCGATCTCAAGGGCCTCTCCAATCTCGTCAACGACGTGTTGATGCCGCACCAGAGCGTGGCGCATGTGCGCTCGTCGATCGTCCTGGACAGATTGAAGGAGAGCTCGCGGCTGCCGCTCAAGGAGATCAAGCCCGGCTGAAATCGAGGGAACTACGTCATTCGCGCTGCGCCGGCGATCTGCGATGATCGGAGCGATCCAAGGATGCGACCATGGCCCTCCAGCTTCGACCGAACTGCGAATATTGCGATTGCGATCTGCCGCCTGACGCGACGAACGCGCGGATCTGCTCCTATGAATGCACGTTCTGCGCGGATTGTGTCGAGACCAAGCTCTCCAACGTCTGCCCGAACTGCGGCGGCGGCTTTGCCCCGCGCCCGATCAGGCCAACGCAGGAATGGCGGCCGGGCGTGTGCACGGCGAAGCAGGCGCCGTCCGACAAGCGGGTGCATTTGAAGTACAGCATCGAGGACGTCGCGGCGCATTGCGCGCGTGTGCGCGACGTGCCGCCGGAGAAGCGGTAGGCTCTTTCGTCGTTCCGGGATGGTCCGAAGGACCAGACCCGGAACCTCGAGATTCCGGGTTCGCGCTACGCGCGCCCCGGAATGACAGCAAATTCATTCCGCCGCCAAAATCGTCCCCTCGACCTCTCCGAACCCGATACGATAGCCCTTGCCCTGACACCAGCCGCGCATGATGAGGCTGTCGCCGTCTTCGAGGAACGAGCGCTTGGCGCCGCCAGGAAGCTCGACCGGCTCGGTGCCGTTCCAGCTGATCTCGAGCAAGCTGCCGCGCTGGTTCTTCTCCGGCCCGGAGATGGTGCCGCTGCCGAGGAGATCGCCGACATTCATGGCGCAGCCCGAGGAGGCGTGGTGCATCAGCTGCTGCACTGAAGACCAGTACATGTATTTGAAGTTGGTGCGGCTGATGCTGGCGGGCGCGTTGGCGCCGGCCGCGCGCAAGGAGACGTCGAGCTCGACGTCATAGTTCTGCGGCCTGGCCTGCTTGAGATAATCCAGCGGCACCGGCTCCTGCTCCGGGCCCTTCAGGCGGAACGGCTCCAGCGCCTCGCGCGTCACCACCCAGGGGCTGATCGAGGTCGCGAATGCCTTGGCGAGGAACGGCCCGAGCGGCACATATTCCCATTGCTGGATGTCGCGCGCGCTCCAGTCGTTGAGCAGCACGAAGCCGAAGATCATCTCCTCTGCCTGTTGCTCGCTCAACATGCCGCCCATCGGCGAGGGTTGGCCAATGACGACGCCCATCTCGAGCTCGAAGTCGAGCCGCTTGCAGGGCCCGAAGCTCGGCACCTCGACATTCGCAGGCTTCAGCTGCCCCCGCGGGCGCTTCACCTGGGTGCCGGAGACCACGACGGTGGAGGCGCGGCCGTTATAGGCGATCGGCATATGCAGCCAGTTCGGCTGCAACGCGTTGTCCTTGCCGCGGAACATCACGCCGACATTGGTGGCGTGCTCCTTGGAGGAATAGAAATCGGTGTAGCCGGAGACCGCGAACGGCAGATGCAGTCTGACATCCCCCATCTGCACCAAGGCGCGGCTGCGCAATTCCTCATTGTCGCGCAGCTCCGGATGATCGTGCCGCAGCAATTCGCTGAGCCGTGCACGGGTCTTGCTCCACACTTTCGGTCCCAGCGCCATGAAGGGATTGAGCGAGGAGCCGGAGAACACGCCGAGCGGGCCGACGTCGAGGCGGGAATCCTGCTCGAGCTCCCATAGATCGAGCACGTAGTTTCCGATCGCCACGCCGACGCGCGGCGCCGGATTGGAAGCGGTCGAGAACACGCCATAGGGCAGGTTCTGGATCGGGAAGTCGGAAGAAGGATCGATCTCGATGAAGGAGCGGAGGCTGGGGTCGTTGGGGTGGGGCATGGGTTTCCCGTGGCACAGCGGTGACGGTGTCACCCTCCCCTGGAGGGGGAGGGTCGGTTCGCATGAAGCGAAGCGGAATGCGAAACGGGGTGGGGTGATCTCTCTGCACGGGCACGCCTCTTTGGAGAGACTGTCACCCCACCCCGCTCGCTACGCGAGCGACCCTCCCCCTCCAGGGGAGGGTAAGGGGCATCACGGCTTGCTCGGATCGAACCGCTTCTCCAGGCCTTTCCAGCAATCGGCATAATCATCCTGCAGCGTCGAGGACTTCGCCGCATGCGCGGTGACGCGCTGCGGGTAGCGGGTCTCGAACATGAAGGCCATGGTGCCGGTCAGCTTCACCGGCTTGAGCTCGCCATTGCTGGCATGCTCAAAGGCGTCGCGGTCGGGGCCGTGCGGCAGCATGCAATTGTGCAGGCTCATGCCGCCGGGGACGAAGCCTTGCGGCTTGGCATCGTAGACGCCGTAGATCAGGCCCATGAACTCGCTCATGATGTTCATGTGATACCAGGGCGGGCGGAAGGTGTTCTCGGCCACCATCCACCGCTCGGGGAAGATGACGAAGTCGATATTCGCGGTGCCCGCCGTCTCTGACGGCGAGGTCAGCACCGTGAAGATCGAGGGATCGGGATGATCGAATCCGATTGCACCGACCGGTGAGAACGTGCGCAGATCATATTTGTACGGCGCGTAATTGCCGTGCCAGGCAACGACGTCGATCGGCGAGTGGGCAAGCTGCGTCTTGAACAGCGAGCCGCCCCATTTCACGTAGAGCTCGGTCGGCGTGTCCTTGTCCTCGTAGTTTGCGACCGGAGTCAGGAAGTCGCGGGCATTGGCGAGGCAGTTGGCGCCGATCGGTCCGCGCTCCGGCAGCGTGAACGCGCCGCCGTAGTTCTCGCAGAGATAGCCGCGCGCGGGGCCGTTCGGAATCTCGACGCGGAACTTGACGCCGCGTGGGATCACCACGATTTCGCCGGGCTCGGCATCGATGCGGCCGAACTCGGTGACGACGCGAAGATTGCCCTGCTGCAGCACGAACATCAGCTCGCCGTCGGCATCGTAGAAATGCTGGTCCACCATCGACTTGGTGATGAGGTAGACATGCGCGGCCATGCCCGCTTGCGTGTTGACGTCACCGGCCGTCGTCATGGTCTGCACGCCCTGGATGAAGGTGACCTCCTCCTTCGGCAGCGGCGTCGGGTCCCAGCGCAGCTGCGCGATCGGCAGGTCATATTCGTGGCACGGCGCCGAACGCCACAGCCCGGCATCGATTTTCTCGAAGCGGCCGGAATGCTTCACGGAAGGGCGGATGCGATAGAGCCAGGAGCGCTCATTGGTGCCGCGCGGCGCGGTGAAGGGCGAGCCCGAGAGCTGCTCGGCATAGAGCCCATAGGCGCAACGCTGCGGCGAGTTGCGCCCGATCGGTAGCGCGCCCGGCAGCGCCTCGGTCTCGAATGAATTGCCGAAGCCGGACATGTAGCCCGGCGTGACCTGGGCCGAGCTGCGGATGATCTGATCAGGCGAGGTATTGATGTTCATGACTATCCTCCTCCTTGCAAGTTCGCCCACATTTCCTGGTCGCGCTTGTCGGTCCAGATCACGGGATCGTCGATCCCCGACGCTTCGTCATAGGCGCGCGACACGTTGAACGGGAGGCAATGCTCGTAGATGGCAAAGCTGTGGAATTTAGGATCCATCACCTCGCGCGTCGCCGCCATCGTCTCCTTCAGCGTGCGACCCTTGGCGACGGAGATCTCGGCCGCGCCATAGAGCGATGTGACGAAGTCGCGCGTCATCGCGATGGCCTCGCGCACCGTGGCGGCGCCCTTCAGTGCATCGCCGCGGCCCGGCGCGATTGCCTTGGGATTGAAGTTGCGGATCTCGTTCAACGTCGTCGGCCATTCGCGCAAATGCGCATCGCCGCAATAACAGGCCGAGTGATATTCGATGAGGTCGCCGGAGAACATCACCTCGGCATCCGGCACCCAGGCGACGATGTCGCCGGAGGTGTGGCCGGCCCCGAGCTGCATCAGGCGCACCTCGCGCTTGCCGAGAAAGATCGACATCTCGCCTTCGAAGGTCAGCGTCGGCCAGGTCAGGCCGGGAATGCTCTGGGCATCCTGGAACAGGCGCGGAAAGCGGCCATATTCGGAATCCCAATCCTGCTTGCCGCGCTCCTCGATCAGCCGATAGGTCTCCTGCGAGGCGACGATGCCCTGCGCCTTGTAGGCGGAGGCCCCGAGCACGCGCACGGCATGATAGTGCGACAGCACGACATATTTGATCGGCTTGTCGGTGACGGCGCGCACGCGCTCGATCACCTTGTTCGCCATCGCAGGCGTTGCCTGCGCGTCGAACACAAGGCAGCCGTCGTCGCCGACGATGACGGCCGTGTTCGGATCGCCTTCCGCGGTGAAGGCATAGAGATCGGTGCCGATCTCGGAGAAGGTGATCTTCTTCTCGGAGAGATCGCCGGTGGATGCGAAGTTCTTCGCCATCAGCTCGTCCTTTGGATGTTTGGCTATTGTTGCTGTTGTTGCTGCTGCTGACCGTCGATCATGCGGCGCCTGGCGAGCGCGATCGCCTCGCGCAGCACGTCGATGTCGCCGATATGGTTGGCGAGGATCAGCACCAGCGCCGCGTCGAAATCAGCGCTCTGCTCGTCGGTGAGGCCGCGATGCGCCTCGACGATGGCGCGAAAAGCGTCGTCGGGCCGCGCAAAGTTGGAGCCTGTGGACAGCGGCATGCGAAACCTCAATTCAGACCTTGGGCCCGCGATAACGCCGCCGCAATCGCCTCGCGGGTCGGATGGCGGAAGCGCGCGGCGACATAGCCGTCGGGCCTGAGCAGATAGGCTGTGCCGGGCGCGGCATCATAGCGCTTTGCGACGAGGCCTGCGGAATCGGCGAGACCGCCCTCGCCACCGATGCGAATGGTCTTGGTGCCATCGGGCACAGCGGTCGCGCTGCCATTGTTGAACGAGAGCAGGGTGAATTCCGTTCCCTTGCTGCGGAATGCATCCGTCAGATAACCCTGCTCGCCCGCCGGCATCGCAACGGGGGCATCGAGCATCGAGCAGCCGGGAGAGGGGCCGCCGCCCCACACATCCGCATCAGGCGAGGACAATGGGGAGTCGTAGCTGCACGGCACCGACAGTCGTCCGCCATTCACCATGCGCTTGCCGAACTCGGTCTCCTTGGCGAGCGACAGCACCGCCTTGCGCAGCCGCGCCTCCTGGTGCGAGTTCGGCGCCATGAAATCCGTCGAGCGGGTGGATTCGCGGATGTTCTCGTCGGCTGCCAGGCTGCGCTCGAGATGATAGCTCTCGAGCAGGCTCGCCGGCGAAACGCCGCGCAGCACACGGTCGAGCTTCCAAGACAGATTTTCGGCGTCCTCGAGCCCGGAATTGGCGCCGCGGGCACCGAATGGCGAGACCTGATGCGCCGAATCCCCCGCAAAGAGCACGCGGCCATGGATGAAACGGTCCATCCGCCGACACTGGAATTTGTAGAGCGAGATCCACTCGAACTCGAACTTGTCGTGGCCGAGCATGCGCGCGATTCGCGGCCGCACGTTCTCGGGCTTCTTCTCGACAACCGGATCGGCATAGCGATTGAGCTGGAGGTCGATGCGCCAGACGTCGTCCGGCTGCCGGTGCAGCAGCGCGGAACGGCCGGCATGGAACGGCGGATCGAACCAGAACCAGCGCTCGGTCGGGAATTCCGCGGTCATCTTGACGTCGGCGATCAGGAACTGGTCCTCGAACACCTGGCCGGCGAACTCGGCCCCGACCATCTGCCGCAGCGAGGAGCGCGCGCCGTCGCAGGCGATGACATACTGCGCATGCAGCCGATAGGCGCCCTCCGGCGTCTCGATCGTCAGCGCCACGGAATCGTTGCGCTGCTCCAAGGCCGTCACCTTGTTGCGCCAGCGCAGGTCGACCTCAGGCAGGTCGTTGATGCGATCGACCAGATAGGCCTCGGCGTAGTATTGCTGCAGGTTGATGAAGGCCGGCCGCTTGTGGCCGTCTTCCGGCAGCAGGTTGAACTGGTAAAGCTGGGACTCTCCGTGGAAGATCCGGCCGACGCTCCACACCACGCCCTTGGCGACCATGCGATCGCCGACGCCGAGCCGGTCCCAATATTCCAGCGACCGCTTCGAGAAGCAGATCGCGCGGGAGCCTTCGCCGATGCGGTCGGCGTCATCGAGGAGGACAACGCGCTGGCCGCGCTGGGCGAGATCGATCGCGAGCGACAGCCCGACCGGGCCGGCGCCCACAACCACGACCGGGTGTTCGGCCGGACTTTGAGCGGCACGGTCCTGATCGGGATGGCGGCGATAGCCGAACTGGGCTTTGGCCTGATGCGGCTTGTCAGAAAGCGGCTTGGCCTGCGCCATACACGAACCTCGGCTCTGGTCAGGACAGATCTGATCTGCTAGATAGTCTCACGTGCAACTATTTTGGACCGGAGCCGGCCGGCCGTCAACTGGAATCGGAGCACTCTCCTTGGCGAGGACATCCAGCGACATCGCACTGAAGGCGCGCGGGGCCGGTGACGCTTCGGTGCGGCCAAAGGCGCGGCTCGACCTGTTCAAATTCGTGCCGTTCCGCCTCAACCGGCTCGCCGCCGAAGTCAGTTCCGCACTCTCGGTCGAATATCAGGAACGGCACGGTCTCGACATCCCGGCCTGGCGCGTGATTGCCACGCTCGGGTTCCGCAACGATGCCTGCAGCGCGCAATACATCGCGCAATGCACCCGCACGCACAAATCCACCGTCAGCCGCGCGGTGACCACGCTGTTGCACGATGGCTTGATCGAGCGGGTCGAGAACGAAGCCGACCGCCGCGAATTCCGCCTGCAACTGACGACGAAGGGCCGCTCCCTTTACGAAGAACTTTTCCCGCAACTGCTACGGCGTGAAGACGAGATCCTCGCCTGTCTCTCGGCGCAGGAGCGCAAGCAGCTGTCTACCCTGCTCGGCAAGATCGAGCAGAGCCTCGACCTGATCCAGACCAGCGAAGAGGCCGACGCCAAGCAGGCGTATTGACGATGCCCTCATTCCGGGGCGCCGCGACCGCGGCGGGCCCGGAATCTCGCGCCACAATTTCTGGATTCCGGGTTCGCGCTCCGCGCGTCCCGGAACGACGCTAGCGCGTCATTTGGCAAACGATCGCGACGGCGGCAGATGCAGCGCCCAGGCATCGACCTTGTCGCTGGCCCGTGGGTAGATCTCGGTCACAACAGGATCGTGGCCGGGAATGAATCGATCCGGATGGCCGGCGAGGCGCTCGATCGTCTCCCAGCCTATCGCCATGTCGCCGACATTGTAGACGATCGGGAACGGGCTCCTGCGCTGCAGATTGGCGTAGTAATGCGCGGCATCGGAGGCCAGCACCACCGGCCCGCGTGCGGTTTCGACCTTGACGATCTGCAAGCCGTCGGAATGGCCGCCGACGCGATGCACGGTGACGCCGGGCGCGACCTCGCCGTCGCCGGAATGGAATGTGACGCGCTCGCCATAGACATGGCGCACCATCTGCGTGACGTGCTCGACCGTGAATGGATGTCGCAGCAGCCCGTTGCACATGCAGCGGCCGGTTGCATAGGCCATCTCGCGTTCTTGCAGATGGAAGCGCGCGTTCGGGAAGCGATCGAGATTGCCGGCATGGTCGTAATGCAGATGCGTCACGATGATGTCGCGGATGCTCGACGCCGCGACGCCGAAACGCTCCAGCGCATCGACCGGATTGAGCGTCAGCTTGCGCGCCCGCACGCTCGCCTCCTCGGCATTGAAGCCGGTGTCGACCAGGATGTCGCGGCCGCCCCCGCGGATCAGCCAGACGAAATAGTCCAGATCCTGCGCCGTGCTGTCATGCGGGTCGGGCGCCAGGAAGTTCATGCTGGGGGTGCGCGGCGACATCGTCGCATAGCGCAGGGCGTAGATCTCGTAGGCATTTCCCATGGTTTATTGGCTTTGCTTTTCTGGTTGGAGCTTCCGGGACGATGCTGCGCACCAAGCCATTGTCCGCCGCAAAGGTCAAACGCCTCCCGGCGCGAGGGAGGCGGCCTTCAACGCGAGAGCCATCACATTTTCGTCGCCGTGATTGCCCTAGCCTGTTGCCGACCGGATCGAGCCGGACCGCGTCGAGCACAGTCATGGCACCCCCATTTATTCCCCTTGCGGCGCACCGGGGTGTTGCGATCAATCGTCGCGATAATACCGCATTTCCAAGCGGTTGACGCCCCCCGTCCCTGGTTTGATAATGCAACAAGCGTAAGTTAAGGTCGCCGCGGCGCAAGCTGGGAACGGCGCCTTTTTGGCTGGACCGCGCTGATTATGAAAATTCGCTTCTTTCTTCTTCTTCCCTTGCTCATCTCGCTCGTCCCGACAGCGCCATCGCTAGCGGCCGGTGACCGTTTTGCGCTGGTCATCGGCAATGCCAAATATCCGGATGCGGATGCTCCGCTGAAGGAACCGATCAACGATGCGCGCGATGTCGCGGACGAACTCAAGCGCGACGGTTTTGCGGTCGAGATCGGGGAGAATCTGACCGGCGACGGCATGCGCCGCGCCTTCGACAAGCTCTACGCCAAGATCAAGCCGGGATCGGTGGCGCTGGTGTTCTTCAGCGGCTTCGGCATCCAGTCGGCGCGCCAGAGCTACATGCTGCCGGTCGACGCGCAGATCTGGACGGAATCCGATGTTCGCCGCGACGGTTTCAGCCTCGAGACCGTGCTCGGCGAGCTCAACACCCGCGGCGCCGGCGTCAAGATCGCGCTGATCGACGCCTCCAGGCGCAACCCGTTCGAGCGCCGGTTCCGCAGCTTCTCGGCCGGCCTGACCCCGGTCATCGCGCCGAACGGCACGCTGGTGATGTATTCGGCGGCGCTGGCCTCGGTGGTCTCGGACGCCGGCGGCGATCACAGCCTGTTCGTCCAGGAGCTCCTGAAGGAAATCCGCGTCCCCGACCTGATGGCCGAGGAAACACTGAACCGCACCAAGATGGGCGTCACGAGGGCTTCCCGCGGCGAGCAGGTGCCGTGGATATCTTCTTCGCTTGCCGAAGATTTCTCGTTCAGCCCGGGAGCCGGCGGATCGCGTCCGACACCGGCAACGCCGCCTGCGCCTCCCGCCCCCCCGCCGGTGGTCGCCAACAACCCGCCGCCGGCGCCTCCCGCGCCGCCAACACCGCCTCCGCCGCCGAAACCGGCCGACACCGCTGCGGCGCCAGCGCCTCCTCCTGCGCCCCCGGCCCCTGCGCCGGCTCCCACGGCAAAACCGCAGATCGAGGCCGCTCTGCCGCCACCGCCACCACCGGTGAAGCCGATCGAGACCGCTCCGGCGCCGAGCACAGATAGCGGACCGAGCGCCGCCGCCTTGGCTGACGATCCCACGATCAAGAGCCTGACCACCAAGATTGCCGCCAATCCGGACGACGTGAACGCGCTGTACCGGCGCGGCCAGGTCTATGCCAGCAAGGGTGCCTACACCCTCGCCATCAGGGATTTCGACGACACGCTCCGGATCAATTCGAAGGATGTCGAGGCGCTGAACAACCGCTGCTGGACCCGCACTGTGGTCGGCGACCTCCAGGGCGCGCTGAAGGATTGCAACGAGGCGCTGCGGCTGCGGCCGAACTTCGTCGATGCTCTGGATAGCCGGGGGCTCGTCAACCTGAAATCGGGGGCGGTCAAGAATGCCATTGCCGATTTCGATGCGGCCCTGAAGATCAATCCGCGCCTGACCTCCTCGCTCTACGGCCGCGGCCTCGCCAAGCAGCGCAACGGCTCCGCCCAGGAAGGAGCGCTCGATATCGCCAACGCCAAGGCGATGGATCCGAACATCGTTCAGGAATTCGCAAGCTACGGAGTGCGCTAGTATTTTTTTGAGTCGCGGCAGGCGGCGCCTCGAACCCTTGGCGGCCCAGGGAAGACTAACCAACGGATGCCGCAGGCGGCCTTCTCAGGAGGGCTCATTGCAGAAATTTTCGAATCGCGCGAGCTGGCTGCGCAGGAGGGACTGGCTATGAAATCGGCTGCAAAGGGACTTACCGCGATCCTGTCCGTCATCACGCTTGGCATTACTCTTGGCGCCGCCCTGTCGCTGCCGGCCTCGTCCGCCTTCGCGGGCGAAGAAAGCAACAGCAAGAACGTCACCGAGGATGACATCGTCCGCGCGCTGGCGCCCGCGCCCAAGAAGCCCCTGACCCGTGGCCTCTCGATCGCCCCGCAGGCCGATCCCGCGCCGAACGCGGCCGAGACCAAGTTGATCCAGTCGGTCCGGGGCCGCTCGACGCGTTCGCTGTCGTCGACCGAGCGCGAGGAGATCGCCTCGGTCGCCAAGGACAAGCCGAACATCGATCTTGAAATCACGTTCGACTACAACTCCGCCAATATCAGCGCCAAGTCGATGCCCTCAGTACAGGCGCTCGGTCGCGCCCTGACCAGCCCGGACCTGAAGGGCTCCACTTTCGTGGTTGCCGGCCACACCGACGCTGCCGGCGGCGAAGCCTACAATCAGGACCTGTCGGAACGCCGCGCGGATGCGATCAAACGCTACCTCGTCGATAAGTACAGCATCTCCGCGACCGACCTCGTCACAGTCGGCTACGGCAAGAGCAAGCTGAAGGATCCGAGCCAGCCGCTGGCTGAGGTCAACCGACGCGTGCAGGTCGTCAACATGGAAAACAAGACCACCGCATCGAAATAGACACGACGTAATCCTTCGAATTGACAAGTCGTGATGTGGTGTAAAGTCTCGCTTCCAAAGCGCGTCCCGCAGCCTTGCGGGACGCCGCTTTGTTTCAGGGAAACGCTCTCGATGGGCCTCGCGCGGATGGCCGTGAGCCAGGCCAGGATGATCCGGCGATGAATCTCTCCGAATATCTCAAGCCCGCCGGAACCGTGGTGTTCGTCGTCGCCCTCGGCGTCGGCTATTACCTGTTCGAGCATCGCAAGCGTCCCGAGCCGAAGGAGACGCAGAGCGAGGCGCTCGTCATCGTGACGAAATCGACCAATGCCTGCTTCTCCGACCTCGTGCGGGTGACCGGCTTCTTCGTGCCGCGCCGCGAGGCCGTGGTGATTGCCGACCAGGAAGGCTCCAAGGTCACCGATCTCCTGGTCACCGAGGGCGCCGTCGTCGCCGACAATCAGGAGCTGGCGCGCCTGACCGCGCCGCCGCAGATCCCGGGCCAGCCGCAGCGACCCGGCCCGCAAGGCCCGATTTCGCTGAAGGCGCCCGCGCCGGGCCTCGTCACCGAAGTCCGCACCATCGTCGGCGCGCCCGCATCCCCTCAAGCCGGCCCGATGTTCCGCATCGCCGTCAACAACGAGATCGAGCTCGATGCTCAGGTCCCGGCAGTGCACATGCCCAAGCTCAGCGCGGGCGCCACCGTGCGCATCAGCCGCGACGACGCGCCCGATCTGATCGGCCGGGTCCGGCTGGTTGCGCCCGAGATTGACCGCGCCACGCAGCTCGGCCGCGTCCGCATCAGCGTCACCAACAATCCGTCGCTGAAGGTCGGCGTGTTCGCGCGCGCCTCGATCGACGCCAAGCGAAGCTGCGGCGTCTCGATCCCCAAGACCGCGATCGACCATCTCACCATTCAGGTCGTCAAGGGCAACACGGTCGAGACCCGCAAGGTCCGGGTCGGACTCTCGTCCGACAACGCGACTGAAATCCTGGAAGGCCTCGACGTCGGCGAGATCGTCGTGGCCGACGCCGGCTCTTCCCTCCATGACGGCGACCAGATCAAGACCATGTTCGCCGATGAACTCGATCGCACGCGGGTACGCTGATGGCTCTCAATATTTCGGCTTGGTCGATCCGTCATCCGCTGCCGTCGGTCGTCTTCTCAATCATCCTTCTGGTCCTCGGCTGGGTGTCCTTCACCAAGCTCGCGATCACGCGGCTGCCCTCGGCCGACATTCCCGTGATCTCGGTCGCGGTCTCGCAATTCGGCGCCGCGCCCGCCGAGCTGGAATCCCAGGTCACCAAGACTGTTGAAGACGCGGTCTCCGGCGTGGAGGGCGTACGGCACATCACCTCCTCGATCACCGACGGCCTGTCCGTCACGACGATCCAGTTCGCGCTGGAGACCAACACCGACCGCGCGCTCAACGACGTCAAGGACGCCGTGACGCGCGTGCGCTCCAACCTGCCGCAAAACGTCACCGAGCCGCTGATCCAGCGCGTCGACGTCATCGGCTTGCCGATCGTCACCTATGCCGCGATCTCGCCCGGCAAGACGCCGGAACAGCTCTCTTATTTCGTCGACGACGTGGTCAAGCGCGCACTGCAGGGCGTGCGCGGCGTCGCCCAGGTCGAGCGCATCGGCGGCGTCGAGCGCGAGATCCTGGTCTCGCTCGATCCCGACCGCCTGCAGGCGATGGGGCTGACCGCGGTCAATGTCAGCCAGAGCCTGCGCGGCACCAATGTCGACGTTGCCGGCGGCCGCGCCGAGATCGGCAAGAACGACCAGGCGATCCGCACGCTCGCCGGCGCCAAGACGCTGGGAGACCTCGCCGGCACCATGATCCCGCTGTTCGGCGGCGGCGAGGTCCGGCTCGACGATCTCGGCACCGTCACCGACACCATCGCCGACCGCCGCACCTTTGCCCGCTTCAACGGTGAGCCCGTGGTGGCGCTCGGCATCAAGCGCTCCAAGGGCGCCAGTGACGTCAAGGTGGCCGAGGCCGTGCAGAAGCGCATCGACGCGCTGAAAGCCGCCTATCCCGACGTCGACCTCAAGCTGATCGACACCTCGGTCGACTACACCAAGGGCAATTACCACGCGGCGATCTCGACCTTATTCGAAGGCGCCATCCTCGCCGTGGTCATCGTGTTGCTGTTCCTGCGGGACCTGCGCGCCACCATCATCGCCGCGATCTCGCTGCCGCTGTCGATCTTCCCGGCGTTCTGGGCGATGGATCTGCTCGGCTTTTCGCTGAACCTCGTCAGCTTCCTCGCCATCACGCTGTCGACGGGTATTCTGGTCGACGACGCCATCGTCGAGATCGAGAACATCGTCCGGCACATGAACATGGGCAAATCGCCGTATCGTGCCGCGCTCGAGGCCGCCGATGAGATCGGCCTCGCGGTGATCGCGATCTCGCTGACCATCATCGCGATCTTCGCGCCTGCAAGCTTCATGTCGGGCATCGCCGGACAGTTCTTCAAGCAGTTCGGCATCACGGTTTCGGTGCAGGTGTTCTTCTCGCTGCTCGCGGCACGCTTCGTCACGCCGGTGCTGGCCGCCTATTTCCTCAAGCATGGCAATCACGCGGAGCCGCCGCCCGGACGCATCTTGCGGTCTTATCACCGCATCGTGGCGTGGTCGGTGAGGCACTATTTCATCACGGTGCTGATCGGCCTCGGCGTGTTCGCCGCCTCGATCTGGAGCATCACGCTGCTGCCGCAAGGCTTCCTGCCGGCCCAGGACAGCGCCCGCTCGCTGCTTGCCCTCGAACTGCCGCCGGGCACCCAGCTCGCCTACACCGAAAAGGTCACCGAGGACATCGTCGCACGCCTGCGCAAGCGGCCCGAGGTGAAGAGCATCTTCGTTGACGGCGGGCGCGTCCCGCCGGGCACGCAGGAAGTCCGGCGCGCCGCCCTGATCATCAACTACACGCCCAAGGACAGCCGCGACATCACCCAGCGCGAGCTCGAATTTTCGATCAGCCAGGAGCTGGAGAACGTTCCGGACATCCGCTTCTGGTTCCTCGACGAGAACGGCCTGCGCGCGATCTCGCTGGTGGTGACCGGCATCGACCCCAACATCGTCAACAACGTCGCGAGCGAGCTTGCGACGCAGATGAAGCGGATTCCCACTATCTCCAACGTCATCTCGGAAACCTCGCTGGAGCGTCCCGAGCTGCGCATCGAACCGCGCGCGGATCTCGCCGCACGGCTCGGCGTCTCGACCGAAAGCCTGTCGCAGACCATCCGCGTCGCCACCATCGGTGACGTCGGACCCGCGCTCGCCAAATTCGATGTCGGCGACCGTCTGGTGCCGATCCGCGTGCAGCTCGAGGATGCCGCGCGCGGCAATCTGAAGACGCTGGAGCAGTTGCGCGTGCCGCTCGGCGAGCACGGCGAGAAGGGCGGCGTGCCGCTCTCCGTCATTGCCGACGTCAAGCTCGACCAGGGGCCGACCAGCATCAACCGCTACGATCGCGAGCGGCAGGCCACGGTTGCCGCCGACCTGGTCGGCTCGGCTGCGCTCGGCGATGCCACCAAGAAGATCTACGAGCTGCCGGTGATGAAGAGCCTGCCGAAGGGCGTGAAGGTTTCTCCCTCCGGCGACGCCGAAAGCCTGAACGAATTGTCGGACGGCTTCGCCACCGCGATCACCGCGGGCCTGATGATGGTCTACGCCGTGCTGGTGCTGCTGTTCGGCACCTTCCTGCAGCCGATCACCATCCTGTTCTCGCTGCCGCTCTCGATCGGGGGCGCCATCGCGGCCCTGCTCGTCACCGGCAAGCAGCTCACGACGCCGGTGTGGATCGGCATCCTGATGCTGATGGGCATCGTCACCAAGAACGCGATCATGCTGGTGGAATTCGCGATCGAATCCATCCACGCCGGCAAGCCGCGCGAGGAGGCCATGATCGACGCCGGCATGAAGCGCGCCCGCCCGATCGTGATGACCACGATCGCGATGGCCGCGGGCATGATGCCGAGCGCGCTCGCGGTCGGCGCCGGCGGCGAGTTCCGCTCGCCGATGGCGCTCGCCGTGATCGGCGGCCTGATCTTCTCGACCATCCTGTCACTGGTGTTCGTGCCCGCGATGTTCATGGTGATGGACGATTTCGGCGGCCTGATCTGGCGCTTCGCCAAGCGGCTGATCGTCCACAGCGCGGATGCGGAGACGGACGGGCATCGCGGCGCGGCGCCGGCGGAAGCGGGGCCGGCGTCGAAGAACCTGGTACACCCCGCGGCGGAGTAAGGTTCGAAACGTTGCGGTCGTGCACTGGCGAAATGTGAGCGCTGACGCTATGTGGTGGCTATGACGTTTACGCGCATCACGATTGATCCTGCGGTCTGCACCGGCAAGCCCTGCATTGGCGGGTTGCGGTTTCCTGTGATCGAGGGCAGCATCATCACCATCGACCGCGATCATGTCCGCCGACGCAGACTCCCGATCGGCTGATCCTACTCATTCCGGGCGATCGCCGTCAGCTTGGTCATGTTCTGCAGCAATATCCGGCCGCGCTGCACATCGAGGATGGCTTCCTTGCGCCAGGCCTGCAGTTGGCGATTGACGCTCTCGCGGGCGGCGCCGACGAACACGCCGAGCTGCTCCTGCGAGATATGCACCTCGGAACCGAAATCGGCGGCGAGCGCGCAAAGCCGCCGCGCGAGGCGCACCGGCAGCGGCTGCAGCATGGATTCCTCCATGCGCTCGCTCTGCCAGCGGATGCGCTGGCACAGCAGAGCGATGATCTTGATCGCGACCTTCGGCTCGCGTTCGAGAAAGTTGAGGAAATCTTCGCGCCGCAGCACGAACAATTCGCTGGCCTCGCCCGCGGTCGCATCCGCGGTGCGGTTCTGCCCGTCCAGCACCGCGACTTCGCCGAACAGGTCGCCCGGTCCCATGAAATTCAGCGTCAGCCGGCTGCCGTCGGAGGCACCGGTCTCGATGCGGACTTGGCCGCGGCGCACGCCGAACAGCGCGTCCCCGGGATCACCCTTCTGGAACAGCACCTCGCCGTTCCCCAGATGCTGGGTGTGACAGAGATTGGACAGCCGCTGGAGCTCGTCTGCACCGAGATCCGCGAACATCGCGTTCATTTTCAGAATGACCGCAAATTCGGCCTGCTTGCTCATTTCAATGTCCTTGTGAACGCCCTGATCAGTTCTCTTGGAAAATCGCTTGAAACCATCAACATCAGAATCGCGTAAAACCGCGCCGGGGAAGTGTGTCATAAGTCACATAACTTTGCAGCACCCCCTGACTATTTTTACGCGCTTGGAGCCGCTTCTTGTCCGGGGGTAAACTCGGGGCGCGCGAAGGATGGATGGCCGGCGGGATACGACGCCGACTGTCCGTCGTTGGAAAGTCGACATGAGAGCAGTGAAATTCGCCGGCGCGGCGTTGGCCGCCGTCATCATCGTGATCGCACTCCTGCTGGTGATCGGAATCCCATCGGGCTTCCTGACCTCGACGATCGCCTCGCGCGTCGAGAGTGCGACCGGCTATCGGCTCTCGATCGACGGCACCACGAAGATCAGCCTGTGGCCGACGCTGAACGTCACCCTGAACGATCTCACGCTTGCCGATCCCCGGGATCGCAGCGGCATCACCCGCCTGACCATCGACAGCGTGCAGGCCGACATGTCGCTCTCCAGCGTGTGGTCGGGCCGCCCTGAGATCAGCGAGCTCATCGTCACCCGTCCGGTGCTCTACCAGCCGCTGCTGCGTGAGCGGCTGCCGAATGCGGGCGGCTCGTCGAAGCCGCCCCTCGCACTCGATGCCAATGGCGCGTCCATCGCGCGCGTCAAGATCACCGACGGCGAAGTCGCATTCTCGCGCTTGCGCGACCGTGTCGAGGGCCGCATCAGCGCCATCAACGCCGACGCGATCGTTGGCCGCGATCGCAAGGTCGATGTCACCGGCACAGCGCGCGTCGGTGACCACCCGACCAAGTTCGACATCAAGGCGGCCACGCCGGCTGCGCCAGGCGAACGGCCGACGATCCCGGTGGATTTCGCCGTCGACATGCCCGATGTGCTGAAGTCTCAACTCACCGGGCACGCCGAGATGCGTCTCAATGGCGACGTCGTCATGCTCAGCAGCATCAACGGCCGGCTTGGCGAGGGCGCGTTCAACGGCTGGGCATCGGTCGACATCGCGAGCAAGCCGCTGGTCAAGGTCGATCTCGACTTCCAACGGCTAGCGATTCCGCTGGCGAAGACGCCGGAGGGCATGCCCGGACAGCCCTGGAGCGATGCACCTATCGACGTCTCCGGGCTCAATTATGTCGACGCGCAGGTGCGGATCTCCGCGAACGAGGCCGTGATCGGCGACGCGCACATCGCGCCGCTGGCGCTCGACGCCAAGCTCGCCGGCGGCGTGCTGAAGGCCGGCACGGCCAATCTCGGCGCCTATGGCGGCCAAGTCTCCGGTGAGGCGATCCTGGACGCAACCACCGGCGCGCCGAGCTTTGCCATGCATTCCGATCTCGTCGGCGTGCGTGCGCTGCCGCTGCTGCAGAGCCTTGCCGAATTCGACCGCATCGACGGCAAGCTGCAGGCCAAGCTCGCCTTGCGCAGCGCCGGCACCAGCCAGCGCGCGCTGATGGCGAACATGCAGGGCACGGCCTTCGTCAACTTCCAGGACGGCGCCATCCGCGGCATCAATGTCGCCCAGATGATCCGCTCGCTGACGACGGGCACGCTGTCCGGCTGGCAAGACAGCAAGGAGCAAAGCACCGATCTGTCGCAGCTCTCGGCCTCCTTCCGCATCGACAAGGGGCAGGCGGTGACGACCGATCTCAACCTGATCGGGCCGCTGGTGCGGGTCACCGGCGCCGGCACCATCGCGCTCGACACCAAGATGATGGGCTTTCGCGTCGAGCCGAAGCTGGTCATGACGACCGAAGGCCAGGGCCGCACCAACGAGCCGGTCGGCTTCGGCATTCCCGTGATGATCCAGGGCTCCTGGTCGCAGCCGCGGATCTACCCCGACATGGCCGGCATGCTGGACAATCCGGATGCCGCCTACGCCAAGCTGCGCGAGATGGGCAAGGGCCTGTTCGGCCCTGACGGCGCCGGGCTCGGCAACATTCTGGGCAGCCTCGGTCTCGGCGGCACCGCCACACCGGGCGGCGGCAATGCGGCCGGCAATGCCAATCCGCAAGTCCAGCAGCCGGGCCAGAATAATCTGCTCGGCGGCCCGCTGGGGGAGGCGATCGGCAATTTGATTCAGCAGGGGCTGTCCAATGGCGCAGGAAGCAGCACTGGGGCCGCGCCAAACACCGGCCGCAGCCGCAACCTGCCGGCAACGCCCTCCACACCGGCACCGCAGGCATCCCCCGCCCTGGAAGACCCGCCGGTTGCGCAGCAGGACAGTCAGCCAATGAACGACGTGCTGCGGCAACTCTTTAACCGGTGATTGGCGGATTGGCGGGCTGGTCTCCACGGCAACCCCTCCCCTACATCAGCCGGCCCGCCCTCTGCTTCCCCCAAACAGATGAGGCTGCGGCAATTCATCCTCCTTCCACCCGACCCGGCGTCCACAGAGGGTAACCACGCCGGCCGGTGCCCGGCCACGCGGCGATCCCCTGGCCCAAATTGTGATAGAACGGCCCGACATGGGCCAACGGCCCGTAGCGCCGGCGTCGATGGCGGCGCGAGAGGATCGGGATGGCAGGAGCGAACGACAAGACACGGTTTCTGCGCGAGGGCCTGTTCGCCAAATACGTCGTCTCCCTCGTCGGCCTCGTCGTGTTCGTCCTCGCCGTCAACGGCGCGATGGAGACCTGGATCTCCTACCGCGCCACCCGGACCCAGCTGATCGACGGCCTGGAGGACAAGGCGCAAGCAGCGGCCCGGCGGATCGAGCAGTCGATCTCCGAGCTCGATCGCCAGATCAGCTGGGTGACGCGGGCGAGCCAGGACACCCTCGAGAAGCGCCGCGCCGACTACGCCCAGCTGCTGCACCAGGTGTCGGTCGTCAACCAGCTGTTCCAGCTCAACGGCGAGGGCCGCGAGGTGCTGCGCGTCTCGCGACAGTCGACCACGACCGGCAGCAACGCCGACCTGTCGCGCGACATGCGCTTCACCGAGACTGTCGCCCGCGGCATCAGCTATGCGCCGGCCTGGTTCGCCGACCAGACCCCGTTCATGTCGATCTCGGTGGCGCATTCCGGCTTCAATGCCGGCGTCACTGTGGCCGAGATCGATCTCAGCTTTCTCTCCGACTTCCTGTCCGACGCCCAGGTCGGCAAGGCGGCTTTTGCCTATGTGGTCGATCCGCGCGGCCGCGTGCTGGCGACATCGTCGAAGGGGCCCGATGTCGGCAAGGACCTGTCGAAGCTGCCGCAGGTGGCGGCCGCGATCGCGCCCGGCCGGGAGCCCGACACTTCGGGCACCGACTTCAACGGCCAGTCGGTGATGAGCGCCGCGAGCACCGTGCCGAAGCTCGGCTGGAGCGTGCTGTTCGAGCAGCCGAGCACGCAGGCCCTGATGCCGATCCGCGACCAGCTGGTGCGCATCGCGCTTTTGATCGGCATGGGCCTGATGGTCGCGATCCTCGCCGGCACGCTGCTCGCGCGCCGCATGATCATCCCGATCACGGCGCTGCGCGACGGCGCGCACAAGCTCGGCGAAGGCGATTTCAGTCATCGCATCGACGTCCACACCTCGGACGAGCTGGAGGACCTCGCCGGCCAGTTCAACCGCATGGCCGGCCAGATCCAGGAGACCTATTCGAGCCTGGAGACCAAGGTCGAGGAACGCACGCGCGATCTGGCGCAGTCGATCAACGAGCTGAAGGTGCTGGAGGAGGTCGGCCGCGCGCTCGCCGCCTCGCTCGATCTCAATGCCGTGCTGTCGACGATCGCCGCGCGCGCGATCGAGATCACCCATGCCGATGCGGTGCTGATTTACGGCTTCGACGCCGAGCGACGCCGCTTCGACCTGGTGGAGGCTGACGGCATCGACAAATCCGCCGACGGCGCGCATGTCACCATCGAGGAAGGCGAGAACATCCTGAGCGATGCCGCTACGAGCGGCGAGCCGATCGCGCTGCCCGATCTCGACCAGGCCGCCGAGCAGCCGCTGCGCGAAGTCGCGATCGCCGCCGGCTTCCATTCGGTGCTGGTGGTGCCGCTGGTCGACCAGCAGGGCACGCTCGGCTCGCTGGTGGTGCTGCGCCGCGGCGGAGGCGAGTTCGCCGGCAACATCATCGGCCTGATGCGCACCTTCGCCAACCAGGCCGTGCTGGCGATGCGCAATGCGCGCCTGTTCACCGAGGTTGCCCATAAGGGCCGCGAGCTGGAGGCCGCCAACGCGACCGTGCGCGCCCAGGCCGACAAGCTGCGGATGCAGACCGAGCAGCTCAAGGACTGGAACAAGTCGCTGGAGGAGCGGGTCAAGACCCAGCTCGGCGAGATCGAGCGCATCCGCAAGCTCGAGCGTTTCCTGGCGCCGCAGGTGGCGCAGCTGATCGCCTCCTCCGACAGCCCCGAAGGCTTGCTCACCAGCCAGCGCCGCGAGGTGACGGTGGTGTTCTGCGATTTGCGCGGCTTCACCGCGTTCACGGAAGCGACCGAGCCGGAAGAGGCGATGAACGTGCTGCGCGAATATCACGCCGCGCTCGGCGAGCTGATCTTCAAATATGAGGGCACGCTCGACAAATATGCCGGCGACGGCGTGATGATCCTGTTCAACGCACCGATCCAGTTCGAGGACCACACCAAGCGCGCCGTGAAGATGGCGGTGGAGATGCGCGACACCATCGGCCCGCTGACCGAGCGCTGGCGCAACCGCGGGCACAGCCTCGGCTTCGGCATCGGCATCGCGCTCGGCTACGCCACGCTCGGCCAGGTCGGCTTCGAGCAGCGGCTGGAATATGCCGCGATCGGCAGCGTCACCAACCTCGCCTCGCGCCTGTGCGGCGAGGCCAAGCCGAACCAGATCGTGGTGAGCCGCCGCGTCTACGGCATGGTCGAGCCCTGGGTGGAGGCCCGCGCCCTCGACGATCTCCAGCTCAAGGGCTTCAATCACCCGGTACTGGCGATGGAGATCCTGAACTGGCGCGAGCAGGTGGACAATGTGGTGGATGCGTCGGCGGTGCGGCGGCGGGGGTAGCCAACACAAAAAGTGCGAAAACAACCCCATGCACAGTAGACGGGGTCTGCAAGATCAAGGGGTTATGAGCGCACTCAGGCGCAGGATCGCAGGCCTCTAACGATCAGGAAAATCGATTTTCGATTTTCGGTTGACCCCGCGGCGGCGCACTGCAATCATCACCAGATGGGTCCGCTTCAGTTCGATATGTCCGGGAGCCCCGGGGACGGTCCGCGCAGCCTGACGTCCGCGCTGCATGAGCGGTTGCGCGCCGATATTCTGGCGGCGCGGCTGCTGCCGGGCCAGAAGCTGCATATCGCCGGCCTCGCCAAGCAATTCTCGGTCAGCCTCGCGGCGGTGCGCGAAGCCCTCTCGCGCCTCGTCGCCGACGGCCTCGTTCAGGCCTCGGACCAGCGCGGCTTCCGCGTCAGCCCGGTGTCACTCGCCGATCTCGCCGACGTGACCCAGACCCGGATCGACATCGAGGGGCTGGCGCTGCGCCGCTCGATCGAGCAGGGCGACGAAGCCTGGCTCGCGTCGGTGAAGGCGGCCTGGGCGGATCTGAAGGCCGTCCCCTATCACTATCCCGACGATCCGACCGTGCATTACGAGGAATGGGTGATCCGTCACCGCATTTTCCACCGCGCGCTGGTCAACGCCTGCGGCTCGCCATGGCTGCTCGGCTTCCGCGACGTGTTGCACGAGCAAAGCGAGAGATATCGGCGTCTGTCGATCCGACGCGAGCCCGGCGGCCAGCCGCGCGACGTCGAGGCCGAGCACGAGGCGATCGTCGCTGCCGTGGTGAAGCGCGATGCCGACGCGGCCGTTCGCGCACTATCAAAGCATTTCGGCACCACCAAGGCGTTCGTCGAGCTCGCCGCCTCGCGCATTGCGGAGGTGAGCCGCGCGACCTGACGATCCGGAACAATCCGGCACACAAAAAACATCAGACCGGGAGGAAACAATGAAGATCAACCGCCGTCACGCGTGCCTATCGCTCGTCGCCGCCGCAATTCTTGCCGGCCCCGCGAGCGCCGCCGAGACCATCCGCGTCGGACTTCCCACGAAGACATATTGGCCGACGACGGTCGCCGAAACGGCCGTGCGGCAGAAGCTGTTCGAGAAGGAAGGCATCCAGGCCGAGCTGACCATCTATCGCAGCGGTGCCGAGACGTTCGAGGGCATGGCGGCAGGCGCGGCCGACATCATCCTCGATCCGCCGTCGCTGGTCTCCGCCGGGCGCAAGAAGGGCGTGATGTCGCGCATCGTCGCCAACGCCGCGATGGGCAATTTCGGCTGGCAGTTGATGGTGCCGACCAAATCGACGCTCGAGGTCAAGGACCTCAACGGCAAGAAGGTGGCGATCACCGCGGCCGGCTCGGGCTCTGACCTGCTTGCGCTGTGGACCATCCAGGACAAGAAGATCGACTTCACCCGCGTTCCCGTCGGCGGCGGCGGCCTGGTGCCGAACCTCCTGGCCGGCAATGTCGACGCCGCCGTGGTCTATTCGCCGCTGAGCTTCCAGATCTCGAAATCCGGTGAAGCCAAGACCATCCTCGACTACGCGACCGCGGTGCCGCCGAACCTCACCGCGGGCTGGATCGTGCTCGACAAACTCGCCGAGGCCAAGCCTCAGCTGGTGCAGAAGGCGGTGAACGCGCTCTACGGCGCGGTCGCGTTCATGCGGGCGAACCGCGACGTCACCGTCAAGCTGATCGCCGAGCTCTACGAAATGCCGCCGGAGATCGCCGGCCTCGAATACGACAACACGATCATGAAGCTCGAGACCAGCGGCGACATGGGCGCGGCCAATGTCAACGCGGCGGTGCAGCTCTCGCTCGATCTCGCCAAGCTCGGCGGGCTCAAGGAGATCGTGCCGGCCGAGGACGTGATCTCGACCAAGTTCAAGCCGGTCCCGACCAAGTAGCAGCGATGCAGAGCTCGCTCGCCATCAACCTCGCGCGGATCGCGATCATCGTCGCGATCCTGGCGCTGTGGGAATTGCTGTCGCGCAGCGGCATCGTCAATCCGCGTCTGTTGCCGTCTGCGTCCGACACGCTCGCAACGCTCGGTGATCTCCTGCAGCGCGCGGCGGTGCAGAAGGACCTGATGGTGACCGCGACCGAGGTGCTGACGGCGTTCGCGCTGGCCGTGCCTGTCGGGGCACTGATCGGCTTCCTGATCGCCGAGAATCGCTACTTTGCCGACGTCGCCAAACCGCTGCTGTTCTTCGCCTTCAGCATCCCGAAATCGATCTTCCTGCCGATGTTCATCCTCGTGTTCGGCGTCGGCTTTGCCCAGAAGGTCGGCTTCGGCTTCTTCTCCACGATCTTCATCGTGATCATGTCGACCACGACCGCGGTGGAATCGGTCAAGGTCGAGCATCTGACGGTGGCGCGCTCCTACGGTGCCACGCCATGGCAGACTGCGTTCCGCGTCTATCTGCCGAGCATGCTGCCGGTGCTGCTGGAGGCGCTCAGGATCTCCATGATCTTCAACCTCACCGGCGTGATCCTTGCCGAGATGTATGCCTCGCGCGACGGCATCGGTCACCAGATCGCGACCTGGGGCGAGAATTTCCAGATGAAGCAGCTTCTCGCCGGCGTCGTGATGGTCGCCGCGATCGCCATGACCTTCAACGAACTTGTCAGATGGGTGGAAACGCGATGCAGCCATTGGCGAACGTGACCCCGTTGAAACCCGCCGCGCGCGCCGGCGCGATAGAGGTGAAGAATGTCGGCCAGGTGTTCAAGACCCGGTCGCAGGACGTCGTCGCGCTGGAGGACGTCTCGCTCGAGATCAAGCCCGGCCGCTTCGTGGTGCTGGTCGGCCCCAGCGGCTGCGGCAAGTCGACGCTTCTGATGATGATGGCGGGCCTGCGCCAGCAGACCGCAGGCACCATCACCATCAGCGGCGCGCCGATCCTGCAGCCTGATCCCGACCGGGTCGGCGTGGTGTTCCAGGAGGCGAGCCTGTTTCCGTGGCTGACCGCCGAGGACAATGTCGAATTTCCGCTGGCACTGCGAGGTATCCCCAAGGCCGAGCGGCACGCCAAGGCGCAGGATGCGCTGAAGCTGGTCGGGCTCGAAGGTTTTGGCCGGCGGCATCCGCACGAACTGTCGGGCGGCATGAAGCAGCGGGTCTCGATTGCGCGCGGGCTGGTGCAGGATCCGCCGGTGCTGCTCATGGACGAGCCGTTCGCAGCACTCGACGAGCAGACGCGCATGACCATGGGCGACGAGCTGCTGCGCATCTGGGCGGCGACCGGCAAGACCGTCGTCTTCGTCACGCACAGCCTCACCGAAGCGGTCTATCTCGCCGACGAGGTGATCGTGATGTCGGCGCGGCCCGGCCGGATCGTCGACCACCTTCAGGTCCCGCTGCCACGGCCGCGGACCTACGAGATGCTCAGCGGCGATGCCTTCGGCAGCTTGCGCGACCGCATCTGGCGGCACATCCGCAAATCGGCGTGAGACGACGACGATGAGCGCCAGGATCAGTGCGAAGACGCTGCGATATCTGATCGTGATCGGCTTGATCGCGCTGTGGGAGCTGCTGCCGCGCACCGGGCTCGTTGCCGAGCTGTTCCTGCCCTCGCTATCGTCCACGCTGATCGCTGGATGGACCGACGCGGGCGAATACGGTCACGCGCTCGCGATCACGCTCTACGAGGTCGTGGTGTCCATGGCCTTCGCCTGCGGCGGCGGAATCCTGCTCGGCGCAGTCGTCGGCAGCCTGCCGCGCCCGCGCGTCCTGATCATGCCGATGGTGTCGAGCCTCTACGCGGTGCCGCTGGTGATCCTCTATCCGGTCTTCACCGTCTGGCTTGGCATCGGCTCGGAGTCCAAGATCGCATTCGCCTCGATCTACGGTTTCCTGCCGACGATGCTCGCCACGGCGGCCGGCATCCAGACCATCGACCCGCAGCTCCTGCTCGCGGCCCGCAGCATGGGCGCGACGCTGAGTCAGCGGCTGGTCCGCGTCATCATACCGGCAGCGATCCCGACGGTGCTGTCGGGCCTGCGTGTCGGCGGCGCGCTGGTGATCGTCGGCGTGGTCGTGTCGGAGATGCTGATCTCCTCGGCCGGCATCGGCTATCTGATCTCGCGCTACCGCACGATCCTCGACAGCGCGCACGTGTTTGCCGGCGTGCTGCTGGTGCTGTTCCTCGCCATCGGCTTCAACGCCGTGATCCGCGGGATCGAGCGCAAGGCGGCGATCTGGCAGACCGGCACCCGCGCCGGCCACACCAACGACGACATCGCTTCCAGCACGATGCAGCCGGCGACCTGAGGTTTGCGCGTGTACGACTTGACCCTGACATTCGACAACGGTCCCGATCCCGACGTGACGCCGCGTGTGCTCGACATTCTGCAGAAGCGCGGCATCAAGACGACGTTCTTCGTCATCGGCGAGAAGCTCGCCGATCCCGGCAGGCGCCGCATTGCCGAGCGGGCGCACAACGAAGGGCACTGGATCGGCAATCACACCTTTACGCACAGCATTCCACTCGGCGAGCAATCCGGGCGCGACACCGCAGAGCGCGAGATCGGCCGCACCCAGGACGCGATTGGCCATCTTGCACATAGAGAGCGCTGGTTCCGGCCGTTCGGCGGCGGCGGCAATCTGGACAAGCGGCTGCTCAAGCCGTCCGTGGTCGACTATCTCACCCGCGAGAAGCACAGCTGCGTGCTCTGGAATTCCATTCCGCACGACTGGGACGATCCCGACGGCTGGACCGCGCGTGCGCTCGATCAGTGCAGCCGGCAGCCCTGGACGCTGATGGTGCTGCACGATCTGCCGACCGGCGCGATGGCGCATCTGGAGCGCTTTCTTGACCGCGCCGCTGCGGCTGGCGCCCAATTCCGCCAGGACTTCCCGCCGGCCTGCGTTCCGATCCGCAGCGGCGCGATCGCGTTTCCGATCGACGACTATGTTTCCTCCATCGAAGAGAGTGTTTGACTGATGAAAGTCGCAAGCTTCACGATATCTGGCACGGCGAGCTATGGCATCGTCACCGACCAGGGCGTCATCGACGCCGGCAGGCGCCTGAAGACATATCCGACGCTGAAGGCGCTGCTTGCGAGGGGATCGCTCGATGAGTTGAAGAAACTCGCTGCCGAGAAGCCCGACTACGCGCTTGCGGACGTCGCGCTGCTGCCGACGGTGCCCGATCCCGACAAGATCTTCTGCATCGGCGTCAACTACGCCACGCATCTGGCCGAGAGCGGCCACCCGACGCCTGCGCATCCGATGATCTTCACCCGCTTCGCCAACAGCCAGGTCGGCCATGGCCAGCCGATGATCCGACCGCTGGAATCCGAGCGTTTCGACTATGAGGGCGAAATGGCCGTCATCATCGGCAAGGCCGGCCGCCGCATCTCGCGGGAGGCTGCGCTCGGCCATATCGCAGGCTATGCCTGCTACAATGACGGCAGTATCCGGGACTGGCAGCGCCACACTTCGCAATTCGCGCCGGGCAAGAATTTCGTCGGCACCGGCGGCTTCGGGCCGTGGATGGTGACGACCGACGAGTTGACCGACGTCACCAAGCAGACGTTGATCACCCGGCTCAACGGCGTCGAGGTGCAGAAGGCTCCGATCTCCGACCTCGTCTTCGACGTGCCGGCCCTGATCGCCTATTGCTCGACCTTCACCGAGCTCGTGCCCGGCGACGTGATCGTCACCGGGACGACCGGCGGCGTCGGTGCCTATCGCACGCCGCCGCTCTGGATGAAGGGCGGTGATGTCGTCGAGATCGAGATCTCCGGCATCGGCATCCTGCGCAATCCCGTCAAGGACGAGGGATCGGTCGCGGCAACGCGCGCGGCCTGAACCGCCGCGCTCGACAACAATAAGAAGGAGAAATCCATGCCCATGCCAGCGCACATCCTGCCGACCACGGTGGTCGGCAGCTACCCGCAGCCGGAATGGCTGGTGAACCGCGCCATGTTGTCGAAGGTGGTGCCGCGCACCCGCCTGCACGACATGTGGCGATTGCCGCCGGAACATCTGGAGGAAGCCCAGGACGATGCGACCATCGTCGCGATCCGCGACATGGAGCGCGCCGGCATCGATATCGTGACCGACGGCGAGATTCGCCGCGAGAGCTATTCCAATCGCTTCGCCACCGCGCTCGAGGGCATCGACGCCGACAATCCCGCGATGATCGTGGCGCGCACTGGCAACACCCAGACGCCGGTGCCGCGCGTCGTCGGACCTGTCAGGCGCAAAGGTCCGGTCGAGCTGCACGACATGCAGTTCCTGCGGAAGAATACCGAGCGTGCAGCAAAGATTACTCTTCCCGGCCCCTTCACGATGAGCCAGCAGGCCAAGAACGAGTTCTACAAGGACGAGGAAGGGCTCGCGATGGCGCTCGCCGAGGCCGTCAATGCCGAGGCGCTCGATCTGCAAAAGGCCGGCGCCGACGTGATCCAGCTCGACGAGCCTTGGGTGCGCAACAATCCCGAGCTCGCCAAGCGCTATGCGGTCAAGGCGATCAACCGCGCTCTGCAGGGCATCACGGTGCCGACCGTGGTGCATCTCTGTTTTGGCTATGCCGCCGTCGTGCCCGGTTCGAACAAGCCGGCCGGCTATTCCTTCCTGGCCGAGCTCGACGACACCATTGCCGACCAGATCTCGATCGAGGCGGCGCAGCCGAAGCTCGACCTCGGCGTG
The DNA here is from genome assembly GCF_045571495.1 of Bradyrhizobium centrosematis. Lineage (NCBI taxonomy): Bacteria > Pseudomonadati > Pseudomonadota > Alphaproteobacteria > Hyphomicrobiales > Nitrobacteraceae > Bradyrhizobium > Bradyrhizobium centrosematis. Next base: position 473,794 of record NZ_CP120703.1, on the reverse strand, counting down.
CTCAAGGACCTGTCGTCGAAGAAGATCATGCTCGGCGTGCTCGACCTTGCGGACCCCGCGATCGAGAGCGTCGATACCGTCGCCGACCGCATTCGCAACGGTCTCAAGCACGTGCCGCCCGAGCGACTGATTGCGGCGCCCGATTGCGGCATGAAATACATGCCGCGCGCGACCGCGTTCGGAAAGCTGAAGGCCATGTGCGATGCCGCGGCGAAGGTCAGGCGGGAGATCGGTTAGAGCATGATCGGGAAAACGCGCGGCGGGCTTCCCAAAGGATCATGATCAAGAAATAACCTCACGCCAGGCGGGTCGGCGGCGGCCTCACGCTCCCCGCTTCGGCCCGATCGCCTCGAAACCGGCCTTCTGCTCGTCGCTCAGGTCGGCCTCGAAATCGTCGAGCGCATCGGCAACGGCGTTCACGGCGGCAAGCATCGTCTCCAACCGCGCCTTTACGGCGGTGAGTCGGGCCTGCGGGGTCGCAGCGGCCTCCGCCGGGCAGGCGCTCAGCGTCTGCATGGTGCGCAGCGTGGTGTCCTGAAGCACCTCGAAGCGGGCGCGGCCGGTCTCGTCGAGGCGAAGCGTGGTGGCGATGTCGTCCGCGGGCCATTGCTGCTGCACCAGCTGCTCATATTGACGTTGCAGCTTTTCGTCATAGCGGGGATCGCTGTCGGGGTCGCAGGCGCCCGACGCCTGCGCATCCTTGCTCGTATCCTTGCGCTGCATCGAGGCCAGAGCGGCGCGGCGCTCATTGGCGATGGCATTGAGCCGGGCCTTCTGATCGTCGTCGAGCGCGCCGGTGAACTTCGCCAGCGGCGGCGCGACCGCGTCGATGGCCTTGATCATGGCTTCGAGGCGTGCGCGCATCAGGCCAAGGCGCTCGGCGGCCGTGGCTGGCGCCTGCGCCGGGCAGGCCGCACGAATGGTGTCGCGCGCATTGGCCCAGGTGGATGCGAGCTCGTCGAGCGCGGTGCGCTGCAATTCGTTGGGCGTGACGGCCGCGGCGATACGCTCGACCGGCAGGCCGCCGGTATCGCTGGCCTCGCAGAGGCTCTCCGCAGTGGGAACGCGTCGTCCGCGCCGGCCTTGCGGCGTGGTATAGGCCGCGAGCTCGGTCGCCGCATAGGGCGCGAAGATCGCGGCGTAGATATCGCCATAGCCGTAGAGCGAGAGGCTGGTCGCATCGCCGAACACCACGGCATTGGTGAGGTCGTCATGCGCGAACGGCCAGAACACCGGGCCGACCCAGCCATAGCTGCCGTCGGGATGGCGCCACCAGCCTTGCGGGCTGCGACCACCGCGCCAGCCCGCAAGCGCGGCTTGCGCCGTGAGCGCCGCACGCAGGACGTAGGGGTTGGCGGGCTGGCCGCGCTCGGCGCCGCGCGGGTCCTGACGGGGATCTTGCGACCTCAGGGCAGCGGAGCGGTATCGGCCGCCCCGCACCGCCATGCGGGAATGGCGCAGCCGCGACAGGCCGATCATGTGGCCGACGGCGAAACGTGCAACGCCGAGCGGGCCGCCGCGCAATCCGAACTGCGCCTCGGCCCTCTCAGGCAGCAGCACGGCCGCAATCAGGAGAGTCGCGCCGGTCAGCGCCAGGCCCATGCGTCCCGACATGACCGCTGACCTGACCAATTTGGCCTCCTCCCAGCTGCCCGCACGCGCCCACTGCGTCTCAGCAGGATGACGCACGAGGGAACCAAATGTTCCCTGGGGACACAGGGCAAAGCGTCGCGGGCGAGGGGGCGGAGTTCGCGGTTGTCATGCTTTGGCCGCAGCCGGGGGCGCGCGCCTCGTCCTTCGAGACGACCGCTGCGCGGTCCCTCAGGATGAGGCTAGGACAGATTTGTGCCTGTCGAATTGCCGCCGCACATTCCGTCCTCATCCTGAGGGCCCGCCGAAGGCGGGCGTCTCGAAGGATGGCTGCAAAGAGTACGACAGCCGTGCGGTCGGGACGGAGCCCTCATTCCGCCTTTTGCGGCATCACAAAGGTCTGGCCGGGATAGATCAAATTGGGGTTGTGGATCTTGTCGCGATTGGCGTTGAAGATCACGGCATAGCGGGCGCCGTCGCCATAGGCGAGCCGGCTGAGCGCCCACAGGCTGTCGCCGCGGGTGATGACCCGGCTGCCGCCTGCCTCAGGTGCGGCGTGGAGCACGTCCGCCGGCGAGGCCGATGCAACCGTCGTCGCCGCGGATGCCCGCGCCAACACCTTGGGCTTCGGCGCGCCGGCCAATCTCGGCCGCGGCGCGGGCCGGTCGGGCACCGACGCCAGGCGCGACGAGGCCGACGGCAGGGCAGCGACGACGTCTGCTTTCTCATCCGGCTTCTCGGCCTGCGTCGTCTCCTGCTTGGTCTCTTGTCTCGCAATCGGTGCCGGGCGCGCGGGCGGCGGCGCCGCCTCGGCAATGGTCACCGGCATGGTGCGGCTGGACTGCGTGACCGTGCCATCCGGCGCCTTGGCCCGGAGCGTCAATTCATAGGAGCCGGCGGGAAGCTGCGGCGGGGTCATCACGAACTGACCCGAGGCGTCGGCGACCACCGCATCGAGCGGCTTGCCGTCGCGCAGCAGCTCGACCTTGGCACCGGGCGCGGCCTGGCCCGCGATCACCGCCGACTCGCCGCGCTCGTCGACGCGGGCGACATCGAAACGAGGGCCGGTATCGGCGGCTGCCGCCGGCTTGGCCGGTGCGAGATCGGGCAGCGCCGTGGCCTGCTTCTCCGTCTCGGCCAGCGCGCCAGGGTTCGCCTCGCGCGCCGATACAGGTGCTGGCGGCGCAATGGCGGCAAGCTTCGGCTGTTCCGGCTTGAGCTGCGCTGATTTGAGCTCTTCCGGTTTCGGCTCCGGCTTGAGATCGGCCTTGGTCTCGACCTTGGCCTCAACCTTTGCTTCGACTTTGGCTTCCGGCTTGGCGGCGACGGCGGTCTTGGTCCCATCCGGCAGCAGGCGGCGCAGCTCGGTCGGGCCGATCACCAGCACGGTGCCGACCAGCGCGAGCAGGCAGAAAACAATGAAGGCCTTGGATGCGGTGATCATCGGAAAAGAACCTTGGGTGGCAAATCAACCGAGGGCGGCAAGGTGCGCCGATTTGGCTGCGGCAGCAAGACGGTCGATGGGATGATAGCGCCGTCCAGGCGCGCCCGCGATGAACCGGCGCGATCCCACCGGCGTCAAATCGGTTGAGGCCGCATCGCGGCATTTCTCCAGGAATTTTCCCGTGACCTCATTTCGCCGTCCCGCCCCAAATCTGTCACTTGGGCTGGCGCTTGCCCTGACGCTCGCCACGTCCCCGGCGCTGGCCGCCTCCGGCCCGCCGCCGGGCTTCGTCCTCACCGACAATGCCGATCTCGCCTTCACCTCGCCCGACGGTGCCACCAAGATCGAGCAGTACATGAAAGACAGCGAAGACCTGTTCGGCGTCAAATGGCAGGTCTGGGCCCGACGCGGCGACCAGATAACGGAGCTGAAGCCGGAGCAGGGCTATGGCGCGGGCTTCCGCTTCACCAGCGACTCGCAATGGCTGGTGCGGATGCAGAAGACCGGCTCGGGCGAGCAGGACCTGTTTCTCTATCATTTCGAGAACGGCGCCTTCGCGAACGCGACGAAGAAGTCGCTCAGCGATCTCGCCTGGGACTATTTCCACAGCCGACCCGACACTGGGAAGATGAAGCTCGACTATCACATCTCCGCCAATCTGATGAAAGGCACCGAGGATGGCTATCGCTGGCTCGGCGTCGACTGGCCCAACAACCGCTATCTCCTGATCTCGCTGTCGGGCGAAATGGACAAGCATCCGAAGAACGTCGCCGTGAAGGGCCTGGCCGACTGGCGCTGTCGCTACGACCTCAAGACCGGCAAGTTCGACGTCCCCATCATGTTCGCCAAGCAAAATGCGGAAGCGCTGAGATGGGAGATCAGGCGGTGAGTGCCTCAACGGTGCTCTCTCCGTGCCCTCCCCCCTTGTGGGCAGGGGAATCGCATGTGGCCCTTTGCACGAGCTGAGCGCGCGCCTCGTCCTTCGAGACGACCGCTTTCAGCGGTCTCCTCAGGACGAGGCCAAGCGGCATCGGAGCTCGTCGAAACCAGCGAAACGCACTCGGTCCTCATCCTGAGGGCCCGCCAACGGCGGGCGTCTCGAAGGATGGCCGCACGCGACATCACTCTCATATGCGATAGCCCTGCCCTTGTGGGGAGGGAACATACTTCCCTCGCGGCGCCGTGCGAGCCTCGATCTGCGGTTGCTTGCGCTAAACCATCCCACTGATGTCGCTTCGATTCATGTTTTCCTAACCCTCAATGGTAACCGGGTCTTGTCGGTTTTGCTGCATCTTGCATCCCACGGGAGGGCTGCAATGGGCACATCGAACCGATGGACCGCGCGTATGCGCGCGCTGCTCCGTCGCTGGCGGGGAGCGCCGCTGACATGGCTGATCATCGGAGGGTTCGTGCTGATGGCCGCAACGGCCGTCGGCACCGCGCTCACCGTCGACCGCTTCCGGCAGAATGCGATCGAGAGCGGCCGCGACAGCCTTGAAAACTCCGTGCGCCTGCTGGCCCGGCATTTCGACCGCGAGTTCGAGGACTTCGCCGTGCTGCAGAAGAGCATCATCGCCGAGCTGGAGAGCCGCGGCACCGAATCCGCCGATGTGTTCCGTAGCGAGATGGGCACGCTGGCCGTGCACGAGGTGCTGCGCGCGAAAGCCAGCGGCTGGTCCGACATTGCCGGCGCCAATCTGTTTGATTCCCGGGGCGTGCTGATCAACTCGTCGCGGCGCTGGCCGGTTGCCGACATCTCGGTCGCCGACCGCCTCTATTTCAAGCGTCTCAGGGACGATCCAACCGCGCAGGAGGAGGTGGAGGTCGTGCCCGGCCGGCTCGGCAACGGACCGGCGATCGTGTTCGCGCGGCGCGTCTCCGGCCCGCGCGGCGAATTCCTCGGGCTGGTCTCGCGCGCGATCACGCCCGAGCAGCTCGAATCGTTCTTCGCCTCGACCGGCCTCGGCGAGGATTCCTCGGTCGCGATGTATCACCAGAACGGCCAATTGCTGGCGCGCGTCCCGCGCGTCGATGCGATGATCGGGCAGAATTTCCGCAAGGGCACCCCGGAGCAGATGGAGGTGTTCCAACGCACCACCGGCTCCACGCGACTCGTGAGCCCGATCGACGGCAAGGACCGCATCGTCGCCTCGCGCCTGCTCACCGGCGAACCGCTGGTCGTGATCGCAACCAAGTCGCTGGATGCGACGCTCGCGACCTGGCGCACGCAGACGAAATTCTTCGTCACCATCGCCGTGCTGTCGATCAGCCTTCTGGTGCTCACGCTGTTCTTGATCTTCCGCCAGGTGACGCACCGGCTCTCGCTCGAGAAGCAGCGGCTCGACACCGCGATGAACACGATGACGCAGGGGCTCCTGATGTTCGATCAGGACGAGCGGCTGATCGTCTGCAACCGCCGCTACATCGAGATGTACGGCCTGTCCGCTGATGTGGTGAAACCCGGCGCCAGTTTCCGCGACGTGATCCAGCATCGTCACGACACCGGCTCGTTCCACGGTGACGTCGAATCCTATTGCGACGGCATCCTGCGCAGTGTCGACCGCACCCAGAGCGCCATCGTCGAGACCGCGGACGGCCGCCTGATCGAGATCAAGAACCAGCCTGCCGACGCTGGCGGCTGGCTCGCGACCCACGACGACGTCACCGACCGCATTCGCGCCGACGAGCGCATCGCGCATATGGCGCATTACGACGCGCTGACCGACCTGCCCAACCGCGTGCTGATGCGCGGACATCTGGAGCGGCGCGTCGCCGAGCTCGGCGAGGGCAAGCCGTTCGCCATCCTCTATATCGATGTCGACGAATTCAAGGGCGTCAACGATTCGCTCGGACACGAGGTCGGCGACGAGCTGCTTCGCCAGGTCGCGAACCGCCTGCGCGCCTGCGTCAGCGGCAACGACATGGTCGCGCGGCTGGGCGGCGACGAATTCGCCATCATCAAGGCCGGCACCAACGATCGGGCCGAGCTGACGGCGCTGGCGGAGGACATTCTCAAGGCGTTGCGTGCGCCGGTAGACTGCAAGGGCCAGGACATCCCGACCGATGCCAGCATCGGCATCGCGATCGCGCCCGACCATGGCGACAATCTCGACGACCTGCTCAAGCGCGCTGACCTCGCCATGTACGCCGCGAAGTCAGAAGGGCGCCGCACCTATCGCGTCTTCGCGCCCGAATACGACGCCAAGGCAAAGGCGCGCCGCCAGCTCGAGCTCGATCTGCGTCAGGCGCTCGTTCGCGGCGAGTTCGAGGTGCATTACCAGCCGCTGGTCGATCTCGCAGCCAATGTCGTGACCGGCTGCGAAGCGCTGTTGCGCTGGCGCCATCCGGAGCGCGGCATGATCTCGCCGGCGGACTTCATCCCTGTGGCGGAAGACACCGGGCTGATCGGCGATATCGGCGAATGGGTGCTGAAGCAGGCATGCCTCGAAGCCGCCTCCTGGCCCGGCCAGATCCACATCGCGGTCAACGTCTCGCCGGTGCAGTTCCGCTCGCGCACGCTGGCGCTCAAGGTCGCGGCGGCCCTCGCCGAATCCGGGCTGGCGCCCGGCCGGCTCGAGCTCGAGATCACCGAGACCGTGCTGATCCGCGACGACGAGGAAGCGCTGACGATCCTGCAGCAGTTGCGCGAGCTTGGCGTGCGCATCGCGCTCGACGATTTCGGCACCGGCTATTCGTCGCTGAGCTATCTGCACCGCTTCCCGTTCGACAAGATCAAGATCGACCGCAGCTTCATCAACGACATCGGCCGGTCGGAGGATTCCTCACCGATCGTGCAGGCCGTGGTGCACATGGCCGCCGCCCGCCACATGGCGACCACCGCCGAAGGCGTCGAGACCGAAGCCCAGCGCGAGGTGCTGCGCCGGCTCGGCTGCAGCCAGATGCAGGGCTGGCTGTTCAGCCCGGCGGTGCCGGCGGCGAAGTTGAAGCAGTTGCTGCCGAGGCAGGCCGCGGCCTAGCAACGCGGAACGCGGCTATTTCGGAACGTGGACCAATGCTGCGGCATTTTCGACAGCCGCGGCGAGCCGCCTTCGTTCCCCCGTCAAGCGGGCGAGAGTGCGTTGCACGGCGAGCCAGCTCAGGAGCGCGATCGCCAAGCCGGCGATGACGTCACAAAAATAGTGGCTTCCATCCACCGGCGTCGCCGCGATCATCGCAACATTGAGCACGGCAGCGATGCTTCCGATATATCTCACCGGCCACAGCGCCAACAGGAAGAGCAATCCGAGCGCGGCATGCAGGCTCGGGAAGCTGATAATTCCGTCGGCGCCCTCCGCGACGAGCTGACGGACGGTTCCGTCGCGCAATCCAAAGAATACCGGAAGAGGCAGATCCCGCGTCACCGGTACGATGGCCGGAGAATTGATCGAAGACAGATTCAGATGACCCCAGACGCCCTGCGCCGGCATCAGGGTCGACACGCCGATCGTCAGAAGGGTCGTCAGCACGAAGCTCAGCATGAAGAGGCGCAATCGCGCAGCATGCCCTGCCGCAGCCAACACGAGGACGATGGCCGTCGCTTGCACGGCAAAGCTCGCATAGGCTAGCGCCAGTGTCCGATGTAGAAGCGGCGCAGCGTTCATTGCATCGAGCCAGGACATCCAGTCGAAGCCGAGACGCCGGTCCAGCGCGGCGAACGTAGCGTCCCAGAGCGGGAATGCCGCGCTCGCCGCGACATAGGACAGAGGAGCCGCCACCGCCGCAAATGCAATGATCTGGGCTGCCCCGGTCAATGCGCTGGCGAGAGCCGCGTCCTGTCTGACGGTCGCGTAGAACCAGCTCATCGACCCGAGCAAGACGGCGACGAGAGCGGGTTTCCAGAATGAAATCCATTCGATCTGGAAAGGCCCCAGCATCGCCGCGATGAACACGACGGCAGCCGTACCCCCGACTGCAATCCAGACAATGCGATCGGCATGCTTCGAGAGGTCGGAGTCGAGGGGCTGGGTCATGGCGGCGCGATCGACCACGGCGGCGGCCAAGTACGGCCGGCGGGATGACGTATGATACGGCGACTTCAGGCAGGATTCCTTATCGGAGGAAGACTGAAGGAATCGTTGCCCGGACCGTTTAATTGCCTTCGGGCGGCAGCCTCCTGGAGCATTTCCGGCTCTGATTGAATCAGAACCGGAGCTCTAGGCTCTTGTTTTGACGCGTTTTCTTGACGCGAACCGGTGCCCGCTTCGCTCGAAAACGCTCTCGCCGCCGAAAAATAGGATCAAACCTTCGACCTCGCGGTTATCGCCTCGCTGAGACGGCCGGGAACTCCGGCCGACGGGCATTGGCCAACATCGCATCACGCGCATCGCAGTGGCTTTTCGCCTGCGCGATCGCGCGCGTGCGAGAGCGAGCGAGGCAACATGGCGAGCGTGGCTTTCAGGATGATCCCTCTCGTCGCGGTGGCGGCCATGATCGGCCTCACCGCGCAGGCCCGCGACGACGGCCGCTATGCAAACTCTCCCCTCAAGGGCTGGTTCGAAAGCCTGCACAGCAAGGGCGGCGGCCCTTGTTGCGCCGATGCCGACGGCACCGCGCTGGCCGATGTCGATTGGGAGACGCGGGACGGGCATTACCGGGTGCGGCTCCTCGGCAATTGGATCGAGGTGCCGGACGACACCGTCATCACCGAGCCCAACCGCGCCGGGCGCACCATGGTCTGGCCGTATTACGTCAATGGCCGTCCCCTGATCCGCTGCTTCATGCCTGGCAGCATGACCTGAGCCGCGACGAACTCCGCCAGGTCGGGACGCTTACATCGCCAGGTCGGGACGCTTACATCGATCGTCTGGCAGCCTGCACCTCGACGAACTCCGCATCGGGATGGCTGACGATGGTGGCGACCCAGATGCCGCTGATGATGAGCGACCAGGCGGTGTTCCAACAGATCCAAAACACGTACCAGCCTCCTTTGCGGCGCGACTCCTTGCGCGCTATTTTGATTTGGTCGGCGCCGCCGCCCGATCGGTTTGACCGGTGTGGCGCTTTGCCACGACGTCCTCGTCGCGCTCGCCGTCGTGCGGACGCGGCGGCGACTTGGGCAAGCCGGCCTGGCCGCCATGCTTGCCGCCCATGTCGGGTTTACCTTCGAGATCGTTTTCGCGGGGCATGCGGGTTCAATGCGCTGGCGCGGCATTGGTTCGCATTGTGCCGGGCGTTTTCGGCCTGTGAACGAGATCATAGGATCGCCGCGGTTTGCAGTGCACGATCGGGGGGCCCGGGACCTTCGGCACGCGAGCGGATTCCACCAGATGCACAAACGCCTCATCGTCTCGACCATCCTGACATGTGCTGCGGTTGCGGTCGCGGTCTGGACCGTGCTCGGACCGCCCGCTCATCCGTCCGGCCCGCACCTCCCATCCCGGACCGCCGCAGTGCGGTAGCCTCCTGCACCACCGATACAATTTCGGCATCGATCAATCCCAATTCGAATTTGGTCCGGCGGTGCGCCGGCCGCTATCCTCATCGGCAAAACGACGAAGCCGCGATGCGGCCTTCAGGAGGAGCGCATGTTGAGACCGACCCGACGCACCGCGTCCAAAGCGCCACGCGCTGCGATCACCACCACCCTGTTTGCTGTCCTCACTCTCATCTCTGGAGTCCATTCCGGCATGGCCGAGACCTTCGCTTATGTCGGCAACGCCGACAGCAACGATATCAGCGTGTTCAGGATGACCGAGAGCGGCGAGATGATTCCGGTGCAGACGGCCGCCTTCAAGGGCGTCGACAAGCCCGGCTCCTCGACGCCGCTCGCGATCACGCCCGACCATCGCGTGCTGATTGCCGGAATCCGCTCGCAGCCGTACCAGGCGGTGAGCTTTGCGATCGACCCCGGGACAGGCCAGCTCAGCCATATCGGCAACGGACCGCTCGCCGACAGCATGGCCAGTATCGCCATCGATCGCAGCGGCAAATTCCTGTTCAGCGCCTCCTATGGCGGCAACAAGGTCGCGCTGAATCCGCTTCTTGCGAACGGCGTCGCCGGCGAGCCGAAGCAGGTGATCCCGACCGGGCTGAACGCGCACGCCATCGTGCCCTCGCCCGACAACCGCTTCGTGTTCGCGACCAATCTCGGCTCCGATCAGGTGCTGGCCTTCGCATTCGACGCCACGACCGGCACTCTGACGCCGAACGATCCGCCGGCCCACAAGGTGCCGGAGAAATCGGGGCCGCGGCACCTAGTGTTTCATCCGAGCGGCAAGTTCGTCTATCTCGTCCACGAGCTGAACGGCGACGTCGCCGCATTCGCCTATGAAGCCAGGAGCGGCGCCTGGAACGAAATCCAGCGCACCACCGCGCTGCCGGAAGGTTTTACCGGAAAGGAATCTGACAAGAAGGAGTCTGATAAAAAGCCTTGGGCCGCGGACATCCACATTACCTCGGACGGCCGCTTCCTCTACGCCTCCGAGCGCACCACCAACACGCTCGCCGGCTACAAGGTCGACGCCACCAGCGGGATGCTGACCACGATCGGCAGCGTGCCGACCGAGAAGCAGCCGCGCGGCTTCCACATCGACCCCTCCAGCCGCTACCTCGCCGCGGTCGGCGAGCTCTCCGACAGCATGACGGTCTATGCGATCGACCAGAGCAGCGGCGCGCTGGCCAAGCTGAAATCCTACCCCACCGGCAAGAAGCCGAACTGGGTGGAATTCCTGAACCTGCCCTGAGGAGCCGCCACGACCGACCTACGTAAACATCCGTAATTTCGGATCGCGCGCCTTGGCTTCATATCTGGGCCATGGATCGGCAGATTGTGTTCAAGTGTCCCCAGACGGGCATGAATGTGCAGCATCGGCTTAGCGAGGAGCCGACCGGGCACACGCACGTTTCCGTATCCTGTCCGGCCTGCACCCGCCTGCATCTCATTGATCGCGCCACCGGCAAGCTATTGGGCGAGGCTCGCGGTTAACGGGCAGCCTAAAGCGCGATGCGAGTGGGATGAATCGTCATCGCGCTTTGCGTCGTCGTTGAAGCACGATCCCTTCTGAAAACCGCTGCGCACTTTTCCGGCTCATGCTTTAGGACCGCGCCGCGACCTGTGCCGTGACGTCCTCGACGTGGTGCAGCAGGTAAACCACATGCCCGGTCGTGTCGTGGATCGGCGAGTTGATCGGCTGCCAATGGCGCTCGATGAAGGTCCCGCCGGGATCCCGGATGTCGTAGCGCTGGATCGCCATAGCATGCGCCCGCCCCGTTTCGCCAACGATCCTCAAGCTGCTGTAGAGGTTGCTGACGCCATCGGCCAGCGGATCGTCGGGATTGTCAGGAAATATCTCGAACAACGAGCGGCCGACGACGTCGGCCCGGCTGATGAAGGTCGCCGCCGCATAGGCATCGTTGATGTCGACGATCGACAGGCCCGGCCCCGGGTCCAGCAACATGTAAGGATGCGGTGAAGCATCGAATTCGGGCTGGAATTGCCGCCGGATCGCCTCGGCATCGCCGTGCTGCCGCCGGCGCTGTTCGAGCGGCGTCGTATCGGCGCCGGACTCCGCCGAGCTCAATAATGCCAGCTGCCGCTTCGCCGAGGCCAGCAGCGCACGCACGGTGGTCTGGACCGTCGGATCGGCCGTCTCGTTGAGCAGCCGCTCGAAATGAACGATATTCTGCTCGCAAACGAACCGTTGCATTCCATCTCGACCGTGAGTTGAGCGGCCGCAACGCCGCGTCCTCCTGATCTTAGTTCCATACAGGCGCCCCTGGCAGATGAGAAGACCGTGATCGGCCGCACCGGATGCGTACGGACCGCGGGTGGCGGCCCAGGCAAGGGCGAACCTGTTCTCTAATTCCGCGACTAATCAAAGACTTGTCATCAACGACTGGCCGCGACGGCGCGACATCCTTGCTGGGGACAACACTGCCGTAGTCCGCAAGACGGCCATCTGCTATCGATTGGAGGCATAGCCCCGTGGAATTTCCGATGCGTCATTTGCCCCGTGCCGTCGTTCGTCGCCTGCGTGCCGCGGCCGTCGCCAGCCTGCTGGTCCTCGGTCAATCTCCCGCCAAAGCCGCCGAGGACGACGCGCCCAAGGGGCCGGCGGTCACGGTGCTGAAGGTCGCAAAATCCTGCTTCTCCGATATCGTCGAAGCCACCGGCACGATCGTCGCGCGCGAGGAGACGTCGGTGCGGCCCGAGCGTCCGGGCTTGAAGGTCACGGACGTATTGGCGGAAGCCGGGGACACCACCACCGCCGGCCAGGTGCTGGCGCGGCTGGCGCTCCCCGAGGGCGGCACGCTGCAGGTCACCGCGCCCGTGGCCGGCGTGATCGCGACGTCGACCGCCCAGATCGGCAATTTCGCATCGGCCAAGGGCGAGGCGCTGTTCACGATCGTGGCGCGCAGCGAATACGACCTCGTCGGCCTCGTGGCGACCACCGACGTGCGCAAGCTCGCCGTCAACCAGCCAGCGACCGTGCGGATCGCCGGCGCCGGCGACATCGACGGCAAGGTGCGCCGCATCGGCCCGACCGTCGAGCCCAACATCCAGCAGGGCATGGTCTATATCGGCATCTCCTCGCAGAAGCGGCTGCTGCTGAAGGCGAGCGGGCGCGCGCTGATCAAGACCGGACAGAGCTGCAACGTCGCAGTGCCCCTGACGGCCGTGCAATATTCCTCCGCCGGCACCGTGGTGCAGGTGATCCGCCGCAACCGCGTCGAGACCAAGCGTGTCGAGATCGGCCTGATGTCGGGCGGCAATATCGAGGTCCGCGAGGGCCTCAACGAAGGCGACGTCGTCGTCGCCCGCGCCGGCGCGCTCTTGCGTGAAGGCGATCCGGTTCGCCCGGTGATGGCCGCGGAAGCGGCGAAGTAGGCAATTCCGATCGCGACTGGCTCTTACCCTACCCTGGAGGGGGACGGTCGCTTCGCATGCAGCGTAGCGAAATGCGAAGCGGGGTGGGGTGATCTCTCGACACGGGCACTGTTCGTGGGGAGAGATCACCCCACCCGCTCGCGCTTACGCGCGATCGACCCTCCCCCTCCAGGGGAGGGTAAGACAAAGACTAACCGCCGGCTTCGCCGAAACGGACGTCTTCGAGCAGCGAGGAGGAGACCGTCGGGACCTGGTCGCCTTCGCTGGCGCGGGAGATGGCGAGGCGGGTCTTGTTGAAGATGCTTTCTACGCTGCCCTGCGCATTGAGATTGTTGAGCAACTCGCCGACCAGCACGCTGTGCTCGCCCTTGTCGTCGTCGACGACCTTGCCGGGCGAGGCCGAGGTGAGCACCAGCGCATTGTCGGACGCGCTGATCGGCGCGAGGCCGTGGCTGTAGGAGCGGAAGCGGCGCTCATAGGGATTGCGACGGGAGGCGTCGATGACGACGAGCTTGGCCTTGGCGCCCTGCTCTTTCATCATGTCGAGCACGCCCTCGATCGACACGCCCTGGCGGCGGACGTCCTTTTCCTTCCAGATCACGGCATCGACCGGCAGCATGTAGCTCTCGCGGCCGGCCTGCACGCCGTAGCCGCCGAAGAACAGCATGACGACGGTGTCGTGCTTGATCCGCGACTTCAGGCGGCCCACGGCGCGGACCATGTCGTCGCGAGTCGCGTCTTCCACCATGTCGACGTCAAAGCCGTTCTTGCGCAGGGACGAGGACAGCGCGCGGGCGTCGTTGATCGACTGCGTCAGCGGCGCGCTGGCGTCGGGATAATGTCCGTTGCCGATGACGAGGGCGAGACGCGAGGTCTGGCCGATCGAACCAGTGATCTGGTCGGTCGACACCGCCTTGGCGGCATCGATCGCACGCATGTTGAGAGCAGCATGGGCGCCGATCACCAGCGAGACCGTGCCGATCAGGGCCGCGGCCAGCGCGATGGTGCGTCGGGAAAGGTCGAGCTGCTTTAGATTCATCTCGGTTCGTTTCCTGTGCCAAAGACCGGCCAAGCGCGCGCACACTGCTTGAGTAGCGCGATAGCGTCTTTAGGTTTGAGGGATTGGCCGGGGATGTGCCCCCGAATTGCGCGCAATTTGCGGCGCCGCACCAAACAAACTCTTAACCGGATATAGTGCGCCCGGCAATAGATTGCCCGAAATTTGAGCTAAGTCACTGCAAATGCTAGTTAATTTTCCCCGGAAGATGTCCGCATTTTTTGCTCCCCCGGCGCCTTCCTGCGCCGGATCCTGCAGCCCTCATGCCGGTCTCTTCCGTGACTTCCGTCACATTTGTATTTCCTGCGAATCCGGGTAGCCTTTTCAACGACTTGCAGGGGGTGGCGCGTGGCTGGGAACGCGCCGGCCGGCCCCCGGCTAAGACCCCGCCAAAGTCCCCGCGACCAGGTACTTCATGAGCTTTCATTATTTCGCCGGCGCCGCCTGCCGGGTGCTGCTGGCGCCCAAGGACGGCCCTTCGCTTTACGATGTGTGCGATCCCGTCTTGGCGGGGCCGGCCGGCGGCGATCCGCATCTGGCCAAATTCTACAAGACCGCACTCGGCAATCCCGCGCTGCGGGTGCTGCTGCGGCGGGCCGGGCTGCCCGAGCTGCGCGACGAGGCCCGGCTGACGGCGCTGCGACAGGCGTTGGCTCGCGCCCGCGACGAAGCCGAGCCCGACTGGGCGGCGATCGGCCAGCCGGTCGCCGATCTCGTCGACAGCATTGCGCTCGGTCATCCCAAGCCTCCGCCGGCGATGTTCACGGGCTCCGCGCCGTCAGCAGCGCAGATCGACGGCGTGATCCGCGACTGCGCGCAGCATCTGCTCGGCTCGTACCGCAAGAACGGCTTTCTGCCGACCTACGCAGCCTTCAACCTGATCGGCGACCCTGATTTTCGCGGCCGCGAGCTGATCATGGCGCTCACCGGCCTCAACGCGCGCGGCTACAAGAATTCCTCGCTGCTGTTCAACCTCGCGCGCGTCTTCATCGCGCGCTCGAAGGCCGCCGCCGTCGTCAATCCGCCCTGGCGGGGGATCGCCGAACCGATGTGGGAGCCGGTGCAGATCCGCCACCGTTCAGCCTATTACGACGCGTTCTTCATCGAAGCGCTGCTGAGCTATGGCGAGACCGGGCTCGCCTCACAGGCCGACAAGATCGCGGCAGAGCGCGCCATCGCCGACATGGTGAATTTCTGCGTCAATATCAGTCGCGAAGAGGTCGAGGGCATCGACGGCGCGCGCTTCAACGTCGTCACTGCGCTGGCCCCCGCGCCGCATCCGCGCTTCTCCCGCTATTTCGCGCAGATCAAGCAAGACCTCGGCTTCGGCATTTACGTGCCCGACTGCGACACCACGGCGTGCTCGATCTCCGCCGCGACGCAGGCCGGCTGCACCGATCCCATCATCGACCAGCCGCTGCTGGACTTCTACTCGGCTTATCAGGTCCGCGCCGGCGTCAACGAACCCCGCGTGACGGTGCCGCTCAACGACAATATCGACTATGAGGGCGGGGTCGCGACCTGGATCGACAACCTCAAGGGCGAGCGGCCCTACGGCAACGACCTCGATCCGACACTCAATCTCGACATTCTCGAGGTCAGCTTTCGCAACCTTGCGCGCTGGAAGATTCTGGAGACGCCGTCGCGGCTCGCCACGGTGCATCGCATCATCGGCTTCCAGAAGCGGCTCGCGGCGAGCGGCGCCTTCGCCAATCCGCGCTCGCACATCTATTACCTGCCGGAGCTCTACAGCGCCTATTTCGGCCGCTGCTATGCCGCCTTCCTGGCGCTGCCGCTGGCGGCGCAGGCGGCGATCGATCCTGCGGGCGATTTCGACTTCATCCGTCATCGCGTGCTCTCCTACGTCAAGGGCGAGCTGATGGCCGCGGAGATGAACGCGTTCGACGCGGCGCTGGCGCTGATCGCGCTCGGCCATCTCGGCGCCGATCCGCGCGCCTTCGCACCGGCGCTGAACGTGATCGTCGGTGCCGTCGGCGAAGGCGGCCGCCGCGGCCCGTTCCGCGCCTATGAATGGAACAAGATGAAGACGCCGACGCGGATCCTGGTGGGCGGGCCAGAGGTGACGTCGGCCTTCGTGCTGATGGGCCTTTCCGTAGCGAGGCGGGCGATGGCGCGGGGGTGAGGCTTCTCTCTTACCTTCCCCTGGAGGGCAGGGCTAACGCGTATGAGTCGGGTTGCCTGTGGCGCATCCTTCGAGACGCCCGCCGTTGGCGGGCCCTCAGGATGAGGACGGAGTGCGCGGCAGCGCTTTCAACGGACATCGATACAGTTCAGCCTCATCCTGAGGAGACCGCGAAGCGGGCGTCTCGAAGGAGAGGCGCTTGCTCGGGCCCCGCCACAAAGCCATATGCATAGCCCTGCCCCGGAGGGGGAGGGTAAAGCGAAAGCCACCACAATGACGGGAAGTTGAAAGCTCAATGGTTCGGCATAAGCTGGCCCGGCGGCCAAAAGCCGACCACAATTGCGCGGCTTATCGAGATCGTCCTGAACACGCGGACCGGCATGTTGCGAAAATTTCTGACTGCGCTGGCTTTGCTCGCTCTTCCCTCGCTCGCGCACGCCGCCGACATCACCGGCACCGCAAAGGTGCGCGCCGGCGATGCCGTCGTGATCGGCAACACGCGGATCCGGCTCGGCGGCATCGACGCGCCCGCGGTCGACCAGCTCTGCCTCAACACCAAGGCCGAGCGCTGGACCTGCGGCGTCGCGGCGCGCGACGAGCTCGCCAAATATGCCGACGGCAAGAATTGGGTTTGCCACACGAGGTCGATCGACCGGCGCGGCCGCACCGTGGCGCGCTGCGAGGTCGGCGGCGAGGACATCCAGAAATGGCTGGTGCGCAGCGGCTGGGCGCTGGCATACACCCGCATCTCCAAGGACTACGAGTCCGACGAGGCCGCCGCGCGTGAGGCCAAGGCCGGGATGTGGCAGGGCGCCTTCATCGCGCCCTGGGACTGGCGCGTCCGCAACAAGAAGACCACCATCCTCGGCGCGACCAAGCCGCCAGACGGGGCGCATGCGGTGCTGCTCGCCTCGGCCTCGGGGCCGACCGCGCCGTCGCCGGATTGCACCATCAAGGGCAACGTCAACAGCGCCGGCGAGTGCATCTATCATCAGCCGACCAGCCGCTGGTACACCCAGATCAAGATGAAGATCAGCAAGGGCACCCGCTGGTTCTGCTCGGTCGAGGAAGCCGAAGCCGCCGGCTGCCGCGAGACCAAACGATGACCCAGCCCTGCATTTTACGTGCTTTTCTTGGTTTCCTGCAGCGCGTAAGAGTGTGATTTAGCGACCCATCAACCTGTCCTCCAGCAACAAGGACCAAGAGCAATGACCGTTCGCGCGGGCCGGGAATTTCTGGCCATCCCCGGGCCCACCACGATGCCCGACGAGGTGCTGCGGGCGATGCATCGTCCGGCGATCGACATCTATTCCAAGCAGATGCTCGATCTGACCGAGAGCCTGCTCAGCGATATCTCGAAACTGTTCGCGACCAAGGGCAAGTCCTACATCTACATCGCCAACGGTCACGGCGCCTGGGAAGCGGCGCTGAGCAACGTCTTGTCGCGCGGCGACAAGGTGTTGGTGCTGGAGAGCGGCCGGTTTGCGATCGGCTGGGGCAATGCGGCGGCGCTGATGGGCGCCGAGGTCGAGGTGCTCAAGGGCGACTGGCGCCGCGCGGTGCGGCCGCACGAGGTCGAGGAGCGCCTGCGCCGCGACAAGGAGCACAGCATCAAGGCCGTCGTCGTGGTCCAGGTCGACACCGCGAGCGGCGTGCAGAACGACATCGCGGCGATCGGCAAGGCAATCAAGGCGAGCGGCCATCCCGCGCTGTACATGGTCGACACCGTGGCCTCGCTCGGCTGCATGCCGTTCGAGATGGACAAATGGGGCGTGGACGTCGCGATGTCCGGCTCGCAGAAGGGCCTGATGACGCCGCCCGGCCTCGGCTTCGTCGCCGCCAATGCGCGCGCGCTCGAGGTGCACAAGAAGGCCAACATGTCGACGCCCTATTGGAGCTGGAGTGAGCGCGAGGGCACCGAGAATTATCGCAAATATGCCGGCACCGCGCCGGTGCATCTGTTGTTCGCGCTGCGCCAGGCGATCGACCTCTTGCACGAGGAAGGGCTGGAAAACGCCTTCCGCCGCCACAGCCTGCTCGGCGAAGCCGCGCGGCGCGCCGTCTCGGTCTGGGCGGAAGGCCAGGTGCTCGGCTTCAACGTCGCGGAGGCCAACGAGCGCTCCAACACCGTGACCACGGTGACCATGAGCAACGGCCACGACCCCGCCGTGCTGCAACGCTATTGCAAGGACAAATGCGGCGTCGTGCTCGGCACCGGCATCGGCGACCTCTCCGGACAGGCCTTCCGCATCGCCCATATGGGCCATGTCAACGCACCGATGCTGCTCGGCACGCTAGGGGTGATCGAGGTCGGCCTCAACGCGCTGAAGATCCCGCACGGCAAGGGCGGGCTGGAAGCGGCGGTGTCGTATCTCGGCGAGGAGGTGGCGGCGTAGGGCGGAACGCTCTCCCGGCCGACGCCGCGCCGATTTCTTGCTTCTCCCCTTGTGGGAGAAGGTGGCACGAAGCGCCGGATGAGGGGTTCTCTCCGCGATCCATACTGCGAGATGGACTCGCGGAGAGAACTCCTCACCCGTCTCGTCGCTACGCGGCGAGCCACCCTCTCCCACAAGGGGAGAGGGAAGATCAGTGATCGAGGCGATATACTTCGACCTGCGCTCTCAGCTCATTCAGTGAGCTGAGCGGCGCCTTCGGATCGACGCGATACTCCCCGCTTGCCAGCCACTTCAGCACCATCGCATCCACCACCGGCGAATGGTGGATGACGTCGCTGTAATTGTCGAGATCGTGCGTCACCGCCTTGGTCGCGCGAAAATCGTGCACGCGCACGTTCGGTAGCTGCGTCAGCCGTCGCGCAATAACCGCCGTGAGATCGGTGACGATCGTCAGCGTCTCGGGCGAGGCATCGCGCATCGCGACGAATTGCAGGATCGAATAGGGCGGGAAGTAGATGTCGAAGGTCACGTCCGGATGCCGGGTGATCAGGCCGACGGCGTCGTGCTCGAAATGCCGGACCATGGCCTCAAAGCCGTAGCCTTCGCCGAGGAAGCGGCGGCGCGAGGGAGCGGTGATGTAGGAGAACGACGCCAGCGCCTTCGTCGCGTTGTACTCCCGCGCAACATCGAAATCGCGCGGCAGCGCGTAGATATCGTCGACGTCGGCAAGGGCGAACTTGACAGGCAGATAAGGCGTCGCGCGGGTCAGCGGCTCCCGCAGCGGCGGGATGGAGCGCAGCAAGGCGAACAGGGATTCCTTCGCCATCGCCGCGCTGAACAGATAGGACGCGATGCCCTTCGCCGTTCCGCGATAGAGATCGACCGGAAGATAGGGATCGGATTCGATGTCGGCGGCGTCGACGAAGATGAAATCGTCCATCTCCCAGATCACCCGCCTTGCGCCGCGATCGATCGCCTGCTCCAGCACGAAGGCCTGCTGGCGCGAGTTGGAGCCGGTCATCGCCAGCTTGAGCGAATGGACGGCGAGTGCGCGGTCGATGTCGCTCTGGCGGAAATGGATCGCAAGCGAGGTGCCCATGAAGGCGGTGTCGAACGATTGGCTGCGGATCAGCCCGGCATTCTGCATGCGCGTGTCATCGGAATGGAACGCGGATCGCGAAGGACGGAACAATTGCAGGGGATCGACGGCGTAAGTGAGCAGTGCCGCACCCAGCATCCACACGATGCTCGCGAGCAGAAGACGCTTCAGATGTGTGTACGTGGCGCGCATCAGAACCGGAAATAGATGAATTCGCTGTGGCTCTGGATGCCCAGGATGCCGAACGCGAGCACCAGCGAGGCCGCATAGAGAAACAGCGGCCGCATCCGCCCTTCCCGCAAAGCTGCGCCGACCCTGCGGCTGGCGTGGTCGTAGCCCATCAGGCCTTGCGTGTTCGGCGCCAGCCACACCAGCGCAGCGTAGACGGCGACCATCACCAATGCGGCGATCTCCTCGCGGCCGAACACGATGTTCGAGGGGTCGGCCATGGCGTGGAGCACGCGCAGTGCCCAGGCGACGCTCTCGGCGCGGAAGAACACCCAGGCGACGACGACGGCGAGAAATGTCAGCACGGCGCCGGCAATGCGGACCGGGCGTGCAAGGATCGCCGGAACGTCAGGCACCAGCGCGTTGAAGGCGTGGTTGACGCAGAGATAGGCGCCGTGCAGCGCGCCCCACACCACGAACGTCCAGGCCGCCCCATGCCAGAGCCCGCCGAGCAGCATCGTGATCAGCAGATTGACGTAGCGCAGCACGCGGCCGCGACGATTGCCGCCGAGCGGGATGTAGAGATAGTCGCGCAGGAATTGCGACAGCGTCATGTGCCAGCGGCGCCAGAACGCGACGATGCTCGTCGCCTTGTAAGGCGAATTGAAGTTCACGGGTAAGAAGATGCCGAACATCAGCGAGATCCCGATCGCCATGTCGGAATAGCCGGAGAAGTCGAAATAGAGCTGGAACGTGTAGGCGAGCGCACCCAGCCAGGCCTGGTCGAAGCTCGGCGCGCGCACCTCGAAGGCGAGCGCGACCAGCGGCTGGATGCCGTCGGCAAGGCAGGTCTTCTTGAACAGGCCGATGGCGAAGATGATGACGCCGCACAGAATGAGATGCGGGTCCGGATGCTTCGATTGCTCCCGCTGGAATTGCGGAATCATGTCCTTGTGGTGGAGGATCGGGCCCGCGATCAGGTGCGGAAAGTAGGTCACGAACAGCGCGTAATGCGGCAGCGCATAGGCCGCGACATGGCCGCGATAGGCGTCAACCAGGAACGCGATCTGGGTGAACGTGTAGAAGGAGATGCCGACCGGTAGCAGGATGTGCAGCGCGACGTCCGTGCCAAGCAGCGCGTTGATGTTCTCGGCGGCAAAGCCGGCATATTTGAAGATGCCGAGCAAGAGCAGGTCGCCGGCGACGCCGAGCGCGAGCGCGGCCTTTCGTCGTGACGGCCCGAGCTTCGCCACGATCAGGAGATGGCCGATGCCGTAATTGAACGCGATCGAGAGCAGCAGCAGGGCCACGAACTGCCAGCTGCCGATGGCGTAGAAGGCGATCGAGGCCAGTGCCAGCCAGATCACCGGGGCCAGATTGCTGCGCCGACCCAGCCAAAAATAGCCGGCCAGCACGATCGGCAGAAACAACAGGATGAACGGATAGGAATTGAACAGCATCAGGCTGGACCGGCGGCGGAGACATGGAGCCTAAAGCATACAAGGGACGGATCAACAACCCGGCGACTTGGCGCGCGGGCGCTGGCAATCCGCAGGCGCCTCGCCATATGATGCGCGACCTGCCGCCTTCCGATCTCGTCATTGCCGGGCGTGACCCGGCAATCCATCGACAAGGAATTCGCCCTTGATGGATGCGCGGGTCAAGCCCGCGCATGACGAGCCGGGTTCCGAAGAGACACGAACGAGGACCGAGTGACACAAGCCAAGACGCCTTCGAAGCCCCCCGTCGCCCCGCGGCGGCCGCATTCCTTCACCCGGCACGGCATCACCGTGACCGATGACTATGCCTGGCTGAAGGACGAGAAGTGGCAGGAGGTGCTGCGCGATCCCAAGGTCCTCGACCCCGACATCCGCAAATATCTGGACGAGGAGAACGTCTACACCGAGAGCCTGCTCGGCCACACCGCGCCGTTGCAGAAGACGCTGGTGCGCGAGATGCGCGGGCGGATCAAGGAGGACGATTCCAGCGTGCCGTCGCCCGACGGTCCGTTCGCCTATTTCCGCAGGTTTCGTGAAGGCGGGCAGCACGAGCTGTTCGGCCGCATGCCGCGCCATGGCGGCGAAGGCGAGATCGTGCTCGACGGCGACGCGCTTGCCAAGGACCACAAATATTTCAAGTTCGGCGGCAGCCGGCACTCCTACGATCACAAGCTGCAGGCCTGGAGCGCCGACACCAAGGGCTCGGAATATTTTTCCATCCGCATCCGCGACTGGGCCACCGGGAAGGATCTCGACGACCTCGTCGAGGAGACCGACGGCGGCGTGGTCTGGGCCGCGGATTGCAAGAGCTTCTTCTACGTGAAGCTCGACGACAATCACCGCCCGATGCAGGTGTGGCGGCACAAGCTCGGCACCAGGCAGGCCGACGACACGCTGGTCTACGAAGAGCAGGATGCCGGCTGGTTCACCCATTTGCACGAGAGCACCAGCGGCCGCTTCTGCGTCATCGCGGGCGGCGACCACGAGACAAGCGAACAGCGGCTGATCGACCTCGCTAACCCCGAGGCGCCGCCGCGCCTGGTCGCGGCCCGCGAGGAGGGTGTGCAATATTCGCTCGCCGACCGCGGCGACGAGCTGTTCATCCTCACCAATGCCGATGACGCCATCGACTTCAAGATCGTCACCGCGCCGCTTGCTTCGCCCGAGCGCAAGAACTGGCGCGATCTGATCCCGTATCGTCCCGGCATCTACATCATCGATCTCGACCTCTATGCCGGCCATCTGGTGCGGCTGGAGCGCGCCAATGCGCTGCCGTCGATCGTGATCCGCGATCTCGCTGGCGGAGAAGAGCATGCCATCGCTTTCGACGAGGCCGCCTATTCGCTGGACACGATGGGCTCCTACGAATTCGAGACCACGAATCTGCGCTTTTCCTATTCGTCGATGACGACGCCGTCGGAGGTCTATGATTACGACATGGTCAAGCGCACGCGCATCTTGCGCAAGCGCCAGGAGATTCCGTCGGGCCACAATGCTGCCGACTACGTCACCACCCGCATCATGGCGAAGGCGCATGACGGCGCCGAGGTGCCGGTCTCGATCCTCTATCGCCGCGGGCTGAAGCTCGACGGTTCCGCGCCGCTCCTGCTCTACGGCTACGGCTCCTATGGCATGGCGATGCCGGCCTCGTTCAGCGCCAACCGCCTGTCGCTGGTCGATCGCGGCTTCGTCTACGCCATCGCACATATTCGCGGTGGCGCCGACAAGGGCTGGGGCTGGTATCTCGACGGCAAGCGCGAGAAGAAGACGAACAGCTTCGACGATTTTGCCGCCAGCGCCAGCGCGCTGATCGATGCGAAATACACCAGCGCCAAGCGGATCGTCGGCCATGGCGGCTCGGCCGGCGGCATGCTGATGGGCGCGGTCGCCAACCGCGCCGGCGAGCTGTTCGCCGGCATCGTCGCCGAGGTGCCGTTCGTCGACGTGCTCAACACCATGCTCGACGACACGCTGCCGCTGACGCCGCCGGAGTGGCCGGAATGGGGCAACCCGATCGAGAGCGAGAAGGATTTCCGCACCATCCTGTCCTACTCGCCCTACGACAATGTCGCGACGAAGGATTATCCGGCGATCCTGGCGATGGGCGGGCTCACCGATCCACGCGTCACCTATTGGGAGCCTGCCAAATGGATCGCGCGCCTGCGCGCCACCATGACCGGCGGCGGCCCGGTCTTGCTCCGCACCAACATGGGCGCTGGCCACGGCGGTGCCTCGGGGCGCTTCGACCGGCTCGACGAGGTCGCGATCGTCTATGCGTTTGCGCTGTGGGCGGCGGGGATGGCGGAGGCGTGACTCTTCTCGCCCCTCGCGAGCAGGAGGATGGTATATGGCTTGGAGCATCGGCCAGTGCACACGCCTCGTCCTTCGAGACGACCGCTGCGCAGTCTCCTCAGGATGAGGCTAAACACCATGCGTGCTCGTTGAAACGTTCGCCAAGACTTCGGTCCTCATCCTGAGGGCCCGCCAACGGCGGGCGTCTCGAAGGATGGCCACATGCGATATCGCCATGCGATTGCCCTGCCGCAAGCAGGAAGAAGCGAAGAAACTACCGCCCGTTCTTCTTGCGCCATTCCGCGAAATCGGTGAGCGTCTGCGGGTCGGTGGCGGGATAGAGGCCGAAGATGCCGCGGCCCTTGCCGACTTCCTCGGTGACGAAGTCCTCGAACGCGGTCATCTCGAAGGTCTCGCTGGCGATCTCGTCGGCGAGATGCGCAGGGATCACGATGACGCCGTCGGCATCGCCGAGGATGACGTCGCCGGGAAACACCGGCGCATCACCGCAACCGATGGGCACGTTGATCTCGATCGCCTGATGCAGCGTCAGATTGGTCGGCGCCGAGGGACGGTGGTGATAGGCGGGAATGCCGAGCTTGGCGATCTCGGCGGAATCGCGAAAGCCGCCATCGGTGACGACGCCGGCGACGCCGCGCTTCATCAAGCGCGTCACCAGGATCGCGCCGGCCGAGGCCGCGCGCGCGTCCTTGCGGCTGTCCATCACCAGCACGGCGCCGGGCGGGCAATCCTCGACCGCCTTGCGCTGCGGATGCGAACGGTCCCTGAAAACGTCGATGGTGTTGAGGTCCTCGCGTGCCGGCATGTAGCGCAGCGTGAAGGCCTCGCCGACCATGGTCGGCTGGCCGGGACCGACCGGATGCACGTCCTGGATCATCTGGATGCGCAGGCCGCGCTTGAACAGAGCGGTGGCGACGGTGGCCGTGGAGACGGACTTGAGTTTGTTGCGGGTGGCTTCGCTGAGTTTTGGCATTTGTGTATCCTCATCTGTCATTCCGGGGCGATGCGAAAGCATCGAACCCGGAATCTCGAGGTTCCGGGTTCGCTTCGCGCCCCGGAACGACGGTGAATTAATAAATCGACGGCTCGCCGATCGGCGCGCCGAAATCGGTCTCGAGGAAGTCGAAGTCGCAGCCGTCATTGGCCTGCTTGATGTGCTTGGTGAACATCCAACCATAGCCGCGCTCGAAGCGGCGCTCGGGCTGCTTCCAGGCGGCGCGGCGCTTTGCCAGCTCGGCTTCGGGAACGTCGAGATTGATGGTCCGCGCGGCGACGTCGAGGGTGATGCGGTCGCCGTTCCGCACCAGCGCCAGCGGGCCGCCGATATAGGACTCCGGAGAAACGTGCAGGATGCAGGCGCCATAGCTGGTGCCGCTCATGCGCGCATCCGAGATGCGCACCATGTCGCGCACCCCCTGCTTCACGAGCTTGGTCGGGATCGGCAGCATGCCCCATTCCGGCATGCCCGGCCCGCCCTGCGGCCCCGCATTGCGCAGGATGAGAATATGGTCCTCGGTGACGTCGAGATTGGGATCGTCGACCGCCTTCTTCATCGACGGATAATCGTCGAACACCAGCGCCGGCCCGGTGTGCTTGAGGAAACGCGGCGCGCATGCGGAGGGCTTGATGACGCAGCCGTCGGGCGCAAGGTTGCCCTTGAGCACGGCAAGCGCGCCTTCCTTGTAGATGGGATTGTCGACGCCGCGGATGACGTCGGCATTGTGTACCTCGGCGCCCTCGATGTTCTCGCCCAGCGTCTTGCCGGTGACGGTGATGCAGTCGAGATGCAAATGCGGCTTGATCTGGCCCATCAGCGCCGGCAGCCCGCCGGCGTAGAAGAAGTCCTCCATCAGATAGGTATCGCCGCTCGGGCGGACATTGGCGATCACGGGCACCTTGCGGCTCGCGATCTCGAAGTCGTCGAGGCTGATGTCCTGGCCGGCGCGGCGGGCTTGCGCGATCAGATGGATGATGGCGTTGGTGGAGCAGCCCATCGCCATGGCCACCACGATCGCATTCTCGAACGCCTTGCGGGTCTGGATCACCTTGGGCGTCAGATCCTCCCACACCATCTCGACGATGCGGCGGCCACATTCGCTGGCCATGCGGATGTGGTTGGCGTCGGCGGCGGGGATCGAGGAAGCGCCGGGCAGCGTCATGCCGATCGCTTCCGCAATCGCCGTCATGGTCGAGGCCGTGCCCATGGTCATGCAGGTGCCGTAGCTGCGGGCGATGCCGGCTTCGATGTCGAGCCAGTCCTTGTCGGAGATCTTTCCGGCGCGGCGCTCGTCCCAATATTTCCAGCCGTCCGAGCCGGAGCCGAGCGTCTTGCCTTTCCAGTTGCCGCGCAGCATGGGACCTGCCGGCAGATAGATCGCCGGGATGTTCATCGAGGTTGCGCCCAGGAGCAGCGCCGGCGTGGTCTTGTCGCAGCCGCCCATCAGCACGACGCCGTCGACGGGATGGCTGCGCAGGAGCTCCTCGGCGTCCATTGCCAGCAGATTGCGATAGAGCATGGTCGTGGGCTTTAGCAGCGATTCCGACAGCGACAGCGCCGGCAGCTCCAGCGGCAGGCCGCCGGCCATCAGGATGCCGCGCTTGACGTCGTCCACGCGCGACTTGAAGTGCATGTGGCAGGGCTGCGCGTCCGACCAGGTGTTGAGGATCGCGATGATCGGCCGGTCCTTCCACTCCTCCGGGGCGTAGCCCATCTGCATGGCGCGGGAGCGGTGGCCGAACGAGCGCAGATCATCGGGCGCGAACCAGCGCGCGCTGCGGAGCTGGTCGGGCGTTTTCTTCTTGGTCATGATTGGGTGCCCCATTTCTGGACGGTGTTCCGCTCGATGGCGCGGAAGATCAGGTTCTCGACAAAGAGCCCGATGATGAGCACCGTCAAGAGGCCCGCGAAGACTGCAGGTATGTCGAGGACAGGGCGGGGGCCTGGACGCTGATGCACAGCCGCAGCAGGCATTTCCGCCAGCTGCGCAGGCCGCATCTACGCGACAATCGATTAAATCCGGAACCCCTTCCGTTCTAGGCCGCGTTGCGGCCGCTATGCCGCTCCGGCCCGCGGCTATCGGGATCCAGGCTGCTGCGGTGATCCATCGGGCCGTTGCGCAGCTTGACGAAGAAGGCCTGGACCTCGGCGGCAAGGCGCTCGGACGCCCCCGAGACCTGGTTCGCCGCCCCCATCACGTCGTCCGCAGAGCGGCTGGTTTCCGTGATGGCGCCGGAGACGGTGCCGATGCTGGTTGCGAGCGTCTGGGTCCCCGATGCCGCCATCTGGACATTCTGTGAAATCTCCCGGGTCGCTGCGCCCTGCTGCTCCACAGCGCTGGCGATCGCGGCAGTGACCTCGTCGATTCTGCGCATGGCCGTGGTCACCTCCTTGACGGAGGCGACCGCGCCGCCGGTCGAGTTCTGGATCGCGGCGATGTGCCGCGTGATATCCTGCGTCGCATTGCGGGTCTGGTCGGCCAGTGCCTTGACCTCGGAGGCGACCACCGCAAAGCCGCGGCCGGCCTCGCCGGCGCGCGCCGCCTCGATGGTGGCGTTGAGCGCAAGCAGGTTGGTCTGAGCCGCGATCGCCTGAATCAGGTCGACCACCGAGCTGATGCTCTGGGCGGCATGGGCGAGGCCCTCGATCTCCGCCTCCGAGCGGGCGGTGACCTCCCCCGCCGACCGCACCGTCTTGTTCGACAATTCGATCTGGCGGCCGATCTCGACGATGGAGCTTGCAAGCTGCTCCGCGGCGGCGGCGACGGTCTGGACATTGACCGCGGTCTGCTCGGACGCGGCGGCTGCGGACGTGGCCTGGTTCGTCGCATGATGCGCGATGCCGCCGAGGCTCTCCGCGGTCTGGCGCATGGTGCTCGCATTCTCGCCGACCAGCGCGAGCAGGTCGCGCGAGGTTGCCCGAAACTCCTCGACCGCGTTCTCCATATTGCGATTGGCGGCTTCGCGCGCCTCCGCCTCGCGCACAAGGCCGGCCGCGGCCTGCTGCTGGGCAATCACATTGTCGCGGAATTTGGCCACTGCCTGAGAGACGGTTCCGATCTCGTCACCGCGCTCGGCCGTCCTGAATTCGACACTGGTGTCGCCGCCGGACAGGCGCGCGGAATCTCCCACCAGCGCGATGATCGGACGCGTAATGGATCGCGCAACCAGGATCGCGATCGCGGTGCCGAGCGCAAGTCCCGCGGCGAGCAGGATCCATTGCACCTGCAGCAGCCTCTCGACCTCGTCGGCGACGCGGCGGGCGTCCGCGGCGAGCTTCGATTGTTGGTCGCTCTTGAGGCCTCCGGACCGCTTGCCGTCCGCGTCCTTGCGGCCGTCGAGGAGATCGAGGATGCGGGCGGCACGAGGCGCCGCCTCGGTGGACAGGATGAAGACGGGCATGTTCCATTGCGGCGTCTGGCGGATCGCGAAAATCTTCCCCGGCGATGCCGTGAAGGCTTCGTTCGCTTTTACGATGGCCTGATAGGCGGTTCTCTGGGTGGAGGTCAGCAGGGCGTGCTGGGCCCCGACCGAGGCGAGCGCGGCCCGGAATGTCGCAAGCGGCTTCTCGAATTTATCGCGGTCGGCGGCCTCGCCGGAGGCCACGTAGAGCCGCAATTGCGATCCCGCTGCGGCGAGATTGCCGCGGACGTCGGCGAAGGTCTTGAGCAAATGCTTGCGCTGCGGCGTCGCCTCCAGCGTCTCCTCCTCGTCGATCATCGCGGTGATCTCGGCGAACATGGTCGCGATAAGCGGCGCGGCCTCCTTCGTCAGGAGCTCGCTCGCCGGATAGGCCGACGGGGTGAAGGCAGCCAGCTCGGCCTTGTCCTGGGCCTGGCGGAATTCCGCAATCAGCGCCCTCGCCTCGCGCCAATTGACCTTGTTCTCCGGGCTGGAAAATCCTTCGGCGATACGGTCGACCGCTTCCATGGTGCGATCGAGCTCGGCCCAGACCGCGGCGCGGTCGCGCTTGCCCTGCGCGTCGCCGGTCAAGAGGTAGCCGCGCAGCGTCGACAGCGTGGAATAGAGATTGCCGACCAGCTCGGTGCTCGCAATCGCGACCGGCGCCCGCTGGTTGGTGACGGTGTCGATGCGCGAGGAGATGCCCAACACCGCGGTGACGGTGTAGATCACGGTCGCCGCGAGCAGCGTGCAGATGAGCGCAAAGCCGCCGAGCAGCCGGGTCCGAATTCCGGTATTCGCCAGTGATTTGAACATAAGTGTCTCGTTACTGAATCGGTCTGATCGGCGGGCTCGCTTTGGCGCCCGGACGGGGCAATGCCTTCCGTGACAATTGACGTCTGGAACGGCGCCGAGTTTGGTCCGCCGCCTTTAATCACCGGTGAAATCAGGCGCCCGTACAACTACGGCGAGAACAATAATTCTCAGGCTGCGCGCAGACTTGGGGCGCGATATGCACGGAACCATGCATAGTGAGGGGCATCTGCGTGGCTGGCCAAGCGGCCGCTCGCCACTCGCGAAGTGCTTGCAGGCCGGGCAGAATCCGCGCAACAATTTCATTTTTGATGGTTTGATTTGTGGCCGCTGGGAATGTCCCATCCGGCCCGGAGGAATTCAGACGTGGCCAACATCCTGATCGTGGATGACGACCCGGCCGTTCAAATCACAATCCGGCTGCTCCTGGAGCGGGCCGGTCATCACGTCACCGTCGCCGGCGACGGCTGCAAGGGACTTGCGCTGTTCGAGGCCAGCCGGTTCGATCTGTTGTTTCTCGATATCTTCATGCCCGGCATGGATGGGCTGGAGACGATGCGTCATATCCGGGCCTCCGCCCCCACCGTTCCGATCATCGTCATTTCCGGGCGTTCGGCCGCGCCGGATGCCTATGCAGAGCCGGACTTCCTGAAGATGGCGACCAAGCTCGGCGCGGTGGCAAGCCTGCAGAAGCCGTTCCGACCCGGCGCGCTGCTCGCCGCGGTCGATGGCTGCCTGAAGGCGGGCGAGGCGGAGGGGTCCGATGTCCGCTCCGGCCACAGATAACGAGGGGGCGTCTGCTTCAGGCCAGATCGGCCGCAATCATGCGGGAAGCCCTGCGAGCATCCCGATGACGCTCGCCACGCGGCTCGCCGTCGCAATGATCCTGCTGGTCGCCGTCACGGTGGCCGCGGTCGGCTGGCTGGGCTACCGCAACACCACGCAAGCGGTCATTCCGCGCGTGCTGGAGCGAGTCGAGGCCCAGTCGCGCCTGCTCGCGACCAGTCTGGAATCCTACGTTTCCGGAGCTCGCGGCGATCTGATCGGCTATCGCTCCGCCGCAGCGATCAACGGCTTGATCCGTGCTCACGTCGCTGGGGGAATCGACCCTGCGGACGGCGTCTCGGAGCAGACTTGGCGCGAGCGTATCGCGACGCGGCTCGCAGCCGAGATCGAGGCCAAGCCGGGTTACGGTCAGTTTCGAATCATCGGCCTCGACGACCAGCGTGAGCTGGTCCGCGTCGACCGCTCTGGCCCGAACGGAGCGGTGAGAATCGCCCCCGGCAGTGAGCTGGAGCAAAAGAGCGACCGGGCCTATTTTCAGGACACGATACGGCTGGCGCCGGGCGAGCTCTACGTTTCGCCGATCGAGCTCGCGACCCGCCAGGGCGGCACCACGGACTTGCACATTCCGACGCTGCGGGTCGCGACGCCCCTGTTCACGCCGGATGGCAAGCCGTTCGGCATCATCATCGCCAATATCGACATGCGTCCGGCTCTCGACCGCGTCCGCGGGACGGCGAGCTCGGGTGGAGAGATCTACGTCGTCAATTCGCACGGCGACTATCTCGTTCATCCCGATCGCGCGCGCGAATTCGGCTCGCAGCGCGGCCACCCCACCAACTGGCGCGATGATTTTCCATTCTTCTCGGCCTTGGCCGGCAGCTCGGACTTATCGACACGGCTCATGACGGATGGGTCGGGGCGGCCGAGCGGCGCGGCAATGGCGCCGGCGCTGCTGGCCGGCAAGGAATGGGTCGCAATCATCGTGACCATTCCCCCCGCCGTCTTTGGCCGGGTGCCGGCCGCCATTCAAAAGACGTCCCTGCTGGTCGGCGTGCTCGCCGTCCTCGCTGCGGCTTCGCTCGCGGTGCTGCTGGCGCGCTCTCTGACCCGCCCGATCGGCCGCCTGACCGCGGCCGTGGAGGCGATCGGGCGCGGGAAACCAGCAAACATCCCCATCGATGCCAGCGGCGAGACAGGCGTGCTGGCGCGGGCCTTCGCTCAGATGGTCGAGGAGACGCGGGTGAAAACCGCCGCGCTCGAACGCGAGATCGAGGAGCATCGGCGCACCGAAGCGGCGCGAAGCCATCATGCGGAGCGCGAGCGCTTGTTCAGCGCTGCCGTCGAATCATCCGACGACGCAATCGTGATGCAGACACTCGATGCCATCATCACAGGCTGGAATCCTGCGGCCGAACGCCTCTATGGTTATTCGGCGAGCGAGGCGATCGGGAAATCCACCTCGATCATCGTGCCGCCCGACCGCCGTGAGGATGGCAAGGAATATTTGCGGCGGATCGCCCGCGGCGAGCCGATCGAACGCTTCGAGACAGTGCGCCTGCGCAAGGACGGCACCCCGGTCGAGATCTCGCTCAGCCTGTCGCCGATCAAGGGGCCATCGGGCGAGATCATCGGCGCTTCCGGCAGCGCGCGCAGCCTGACCGAGGCGCGGCGCGCCGAGCGAGCGGTGCAGCAGCAGCTCGAGGAGCGGCGGCAGATCTTCGAGACGTCACAGGACCTGATCATGATCATGGATGCGCGGGGCCATATCGCGCAGATCAGCCCGAGCAGCGAGGCCATTCTCGGCTATCGTCCGGAACAAATGGTAGGCCGCAGCGGTGCCGACTTCATCCATCCCGATCATCTGGAGCAGTCCCGCGCCGAGATGCGCGCGATGCGTCAGGGCGAGCGCGTCAAGCTCGCCGACACCCGCTGCTTACACCGCGACGGTCATGAGGTCTGGCTGTCCTGGCTCGGCAGCTGGTCCGAGCAGGCGCAGCGCTACTACTTCGTCGGGCGCGACATGACCGAGGCGCGGCTCGCGCAGGAATCGCTGCGCGAGAGCGAGCGGCTCGCCCGCAACATTGTCGAGACCTCGCTCGACGCCTTCATCCAGACCGACGAGACCGGCAGCATCCTGAACTGGAACTCGCAGGCCGAGCAGCTGTTCGGCTGGCGCCGCGAGGAGGTGCTCGGCAAGAGCACGATCGACCTCATCGTCGCCGAAAGCGAACGCGAGAGAGTGCGGGCGGGTCTGAAGCTTTTCCTCGAGAGCGAGGACGGCAGATCGCTGAACCGCCGCCGCGAGCTGCTGTGCCGCCGCCGCGACGGCAAGGAATTCAAGGCCGAGCTGAGCGTCACCGCGCTGAAGCGCCGCGAAGGGCTGCTGTTCAACGTCTTCTACCGCGACCTCACCGACAAGATCGCCGCCGAGGAGCGCATCCGCCATGCCGAGAAGATGGAGGCCGTCGGTCAGCTCACCGGCGGCGTGGCGCACGACTTCAACAACATTCTCACCGTCATCACCGGGACGATCGAGATCCTCGCAGAGGCCGTCGAGAAGGAGCCGCAGCTTGCGGCCATCACGAAGATGATCGACGAGGCGGCCGCGCGCGGCGCCGATCTGACCCAGCACCTGCTCGCTTTCGCGCGCAAGCAGCCGCTCCAGCCGCGCGAGATCGACGTCAACTCGCTGGTGGTCGACACCGCGAAGCTGTTGCGACCGACGCTAGGCGAGCAGATCCAGATCGAATCGGTGTTCGAGGACGAGAACTGCGTCGCGATCGTCGATCCGAACCAGCTCACCACCGCGATCCTCAACCTCGCGCTCAACGCGCGCGATGCCATGCCCGGCGGCGGCAAGCTGATCCTGGAGACCGGCGCCGCCTATCTCGACGAGGCCTATGCCAGCGCAAACGATGTGCCGCCAGGGCATTACGTTCTGATCGCCGTGAGCGATACCGGCACCGGCATCCCTGCGAACATCCTGACCAGGGTGTTCGACCCCTTCTTCACCTCGAAGGGACCGGGCAAGGGCACCGGCCTCGGGCTCTCAATGGTCTACGGCTTCATTAAGCAATCCGCAGGTCACATCAAGATCTACAGTGAGGAGAACCACGGCACCACGATCAAGATGTACCTGCCGCCCGGCAAGACGCCCACAGCAGTCGGCGAGGGCGTGACGCCGGCGATGATCGAGGGCGGCCATGAGACGATCCTTGTGGTCGAGGACGACCGGCTGGTGCGCGACTACGTGCTGGCGCAGCTGCATTCGCTGGGTTACGTCACCTTGCAGGCGGCGAACGCTGCGGAGGCCCTCGCGATCGTCGCCGCCGGAAAGCCGTTCGACCTTCTGTTCACCGACGTCATCATGCCCGGCAAGATGAACGGACGGCAGCTCGCCGACGAGATTCAGAAGACGCGTCCGGATCTGAAGGTGGTCTACACCTCCGGCTACACCGAGAATGCGATCATCCATCACGGCCGGCTGGATTCCGGCGTGATGCTGCTGGCCAAGCCCTATCGCAAATCGGATCTGGCGCGGATCATCCGCAAGGCGCTGAGCGGGTGAGGCGATAATCCTTGGCCCGGATGAGCGAAGCGATCCGGGACTTCCGCAGCAGCGCTCCCGGGTGTCGCTTCGCTCACCCGGGCTACAACAGCTCTACGACGCGCGCTGGGCCGCAGTCATCACGATGCGGATCAGATCGGCGGCATTGCGCGCGCCGAGCTTCTTCATGATGTTGGCGCGGTGATCCTCGATCGTGCGCGGGCTGATGCCGAGCGTGCGACCGGCTTCCTTGTTGGACGCACCGGAGGCGAACTGTTCGAGCACTTCGCGCTCTCTGCGTGTCAGCGGCTCGCGTCCGGGGAAATGCAGCGAGCCGAACTTCGGCGAGGCGTTCTCCGCCTGCCTGCGCGCATAGGCGCCGATCGCCTCGTCGAGCCGGCCGACGATCTCGCTGCCGCGGAACGGCTTCTCGATGAAGTCGAGCGCGCCGCTCTTGATCGCGCCCACCGCCATCGCGATGTCGCCCTGTCCCGAGATCATGAAGATCGGCGCTGGATAGTCCTCGCCGTGCAACTCCTTGAGAATGTCGAGGCCCGACTTTCCGGGAATGTGCACGTCGAGCAGGATCGCAGCAGGCGTACGGTTTCGTGCGACGGAGAGCAGCGCCGCGCCGTCCGCGAAGCAGATCACCTCATAGCCCGCCGCCTTCAACACCATCGACAGAGTGTCGCGAACGGCAGGATCGTCGTCGACCACGAAGATTTCACCGCGAGAATTTTGTTCGGCCATGTGCCACATCCGGTTGGCATGAAGGACTCGCGTCCGCGCCAATCGTTATGGCGTTCGGCGCGGATTCGGCCCACCCGTATTTGTACGGGACATGGACTTAACGCACAAGTAGCGGCAAGGTGCCTAATTGCGGGGTACGGAGAATATCCATGCTAAATTTCGCAGGCACACCCCCGCTCCTCGCGATGCCCCAAACTGACAGCCGTCAGTTGATCGCCGCCGATCTTCGCGCTCTGATCACACGGATCGAGAGCAGCATGCGCCTGATCGACGCCGCCATGATGGAAGCCGGCGTGCTGGAAACCAGCCTGGCGCACGGCGATCCAGCCGGTTCCACGGATATTTTCGTGCTCGACGACGTGACGCCGCGCTATGCGAGGGCGAGCGCCGCCCTCAACGCCTGTCGAGCGGGCCTTGACCAGGCCGTGCAATGCTTGTCGGAAGCCGGCAACCCGGCATAGATCGCGATCAGCGCAGCGCGCCGGCTGCATCCCACCGCATGGCAGCTCCGCAAGATCAGGCGCGGTGCCGTTCCACGATCGCATCGGTGGCGACGCCGCCCCAGGTGTGGATCGCGGGCAGGCCCATCGCGGTCTTGCCGAGATTGGCGAGGCTGATGCGCAGGGCCGCAAGATCGAGCGGCTTCGGCAGGCTTTGAAGCTCGATTCCGACGGAGCGGGCGAAGCTGCGGGCAGCACTGCGGCGCTTGCCGTCCATGCCGCTGACGACGATCACGGCACCGCCGAACTTCGCCGCCGCCATCTCGCGCAGCACATCGATGCCGTCGCCGTCCTCCAGCACCAGATCCAGCGTCACGCAATCGAAGCGGGCGGCGCGCAGCTTCTCGATCGCATCCGCCACGGACGGCGCCACGGTGACTTCGTGGCCGGCCTGCTTGGCGGCCACCGTGATCAGGCTGCGCTGCGTGGCGTCGTCATCGACCACCAGGAGCTGAAGCGCACGCCGTTCGGTGCCGTCGGGCAGGTTGGACGGGATGGGGGAAAGAGAACTTCTGGGCATTTCCGTATCCTGACATTGAGACCGTCAATGGATACACGGTTCGCGCTTAGGCGACGTAAAGCTGCTGTCGCGAATTCGTTCGGATGTTTTCAGAAAATGTGAAGCAAGCGGTCGGAAAAGGCGGCAATGGACCCGGGCAATCACGCCGCGGCGTCATGGCCGCCACCGGCACCGCGCTTCTTCCTGTTCTTGCCGCGCAGGAACTGGATGTCCATTTCGGCACCGTTGACGCGGACCAGCTCGCAGCGGCGGTAGGCGAGGCCCGTGGACGACAGCAGCAGGAAGAACTCCTTCAGGTTCAACCCCTGAATCGAGCCTTCCACCGTGAGAATGGCGTCGGTGTCGGAGATCGCGTTCAGCTTGCAGTCGCGACGCCAGGTACCGTCGATGGCCATGATGCAAACATCATAGCCGCGACTGAAAGTTACGCGTTCCGTACCCTTGCCATCCTCGGCCATGTCTATCGTCCTGCCACGGCCGCGAGGCGCGGCACCGCGACGGCGAGAGCGGGCTTGGCGGCTGCGGCACGCGGATCGTTCGGCTTGTAGAGGCCGCGCCGCTCCGGAAGCGGGCGGAACGTATCGGTCAGGCCGACCACGGTTTCGGCCGCGCCCAGCACCAAGAAGCCGTCCGGCTCGATCTGCCGCGCCAGCCGGTTGAAGATGTTGATCTTGGTGTCCTGGTCGAAATAGATCAGCACGTTGCGGCAGAAGATGACGTCGAAGGTGCCGAGCTGGGAAAAGTCGTGCAGCAGGTTGAGCTGGCGATGCTGGATCATCGCCCGCAATTCGGGATTGACCTGCCAGGTCTCGCCGGTCTGCTTGAAATATTTGACCAGCATCTGGATCGGCAGGCCGCGCTGCACCTCGAACTGGCTGTAGACGCCGGCCTTGGCTTTCTCGAGCACCTCCTGCGACAGGTCGGTCGCAATGATCTCGATGCGCCAGCCGGTGAGGGCCGCGCCCATTTCCTTCAGGCACATCGCCAGCGAATAGGGCTCCTGCCCGGTCGAGCCCGCGGCGCACCAGATGCGCACGCTGCGCTTGGCCGCGCGCGCCTTGATGATCTCGGGCATGATGGTGTCGCGGAAATGATCGAACGGGACCTTGTCGCGGAAGAAGAAGGTCTCGTTGGTGGTCATGGCCTCGACCACGTCGGTGATCAGCTGGCGCGAGCCGCCTTGCAGCTTCTGCACCAGCTCGGCGATGCCGGAGAGCCCGGCCTTGCGGGCGAGCGGCAGCAGGCGGCTTTCGATCAGATATTGCTTGTCTGCGGATAGGTCGAGCCCGGAATTGTCCTTCAGGAACTTACGCAGATACTCATACTCGGTCGGGGTCACGGAAGCCTCTTCGAAGCTGTACTGGAACACTCTGGCCAAAATGCGCGGGCCAGACTCACTCAGACCATGTCTTGTCCGACCGGAAGCAAGCCGACTTCAGCAAACTTGTCGGCGATGATGTCTTTGTCGAA
Organism: Bradyrhizobium centrosematis; assembly: GCF_045571495.1. Taxonomy (NCBI): domain Bacteria; kingdom Pseudomonadati; phylum Pseudomonadota; class Alphaproteobacteria; order Hyphomicrobiales; family Nitrobacteraceae; genus Bradyrhizobium; species Bradyrhizobium centrosematis. The sequence continues at coordinate 437,475 of NZ_CP120703.1, read as the reverse complement.
GGGCTTCATGATGTACTCGTTGGCGCCGCCACTGAGCGCCTGGGCGATATGAGCCACATTGTTCTCGGTGGTGCAGAACACCACCTTGGGCTGGTCGCCGCCCGGCAGCCGGCGCATGTGGCCCATGAATTCGAAACCGTCCATGACAGGCATGTTCCAGTCGAGCAGCACCGCATCGGGCAGCTGCCGCTGGCAGATCTCGAGCGCCTTCGAGCCGTCCTCGGCCTCGGTTACCTCGAATTCCAGGCCTTCCAGGATCCGGCGAGCGATCTTGCGCACCACGCTGGAATCATCGACCACCAAACAGGTCTTCATGTTGGTTCTCCGGCTCCGATGTTCGTTGGCTCACGCAGCCATTTGCACTTTGGTTTCGAGCTCGAGGACACGGTCGACGTCGAGGACGACCATGAGCTGTCCGTCGAGGCGGTGGACGCCGCCGGCGAGCTTGGCCATGCGGGGATCGAGGTTGACGGGGTTTTCTTCCTTGCCGTCCTCGGGCAGGCGCAGCACCTCGCCGATCTGGTCGATCAGGAGGCCATAGGATTCGCCGCGCAGATCGACGCCGACCGCCATCGCCGTCTTGCCGTCCTCGGCCTTGGGCAGGCCGAGCCGGGCGCGCATGTCGACCACGGTGACGATGCGGCCGCGCAGATTGAGCACGCCGGCGATCTCGCGCGAGGCCAGCGGCACGCGGGTGACGCGCTCGGGCATGAACACGTCCTGGACGCGCGAGATCGGCAGGCCGAACAGCTGGCCGCCGATCATCGCGGTGACGTATTCGACCATGGCGCCTTCGCTGGATTGGGTCTTGCTGGTCATCGATCCATCTCCTGATCGCGAACACTGTTCTGTTTGAGCATGATCTTGGCGGAAAGCCGCTTCACACTTTTCCGGATCATGCTCTACGCCGCTGCCCGGCTCAGCTCGGAGGCGCCGGCGGCGCTCGCGGTCTGCTCCTTCAGCGCCGCAATCAGACCGGGACGGTCGAACTTGGCGACATAATCGTGGAAGCCGGCCTGGCGGCCGCGCTCGATCGCCGCCGGCGACACCAGCGCGGACAGGCCGATGATCGGCGTCGCGGCGAGGTTGTTGTCGGCGCGGATAACTTCCGCGAACTCGAACCCGTTCATGTCGGGCATCTCGATGTCGGTCAGGATCACGTCGAAGCTCTGGGCCCGCAGCGCCGCCAGGCCCTCCTGCGCGGTCGGCGCGGTGCGGACGCGGTAGCCGGCGGCCTTGAGCACCGGCGCCAGCATGTTGCGGAAGAACGCACTATCGTCGACCAGGAGCACCGACTGCGCGTGCAGCGACGGCTTCATCTCCTTGCGGGTGAACCAGTCGGAGAACGCCATCGGCAGGAAGTGGCCAACGTCGATCACCTCGGTGGCCTGGCCCTTGATCACGGCCGAGCCGAGAATGCCGCTGGAGGAGCCGCCGACCTCGATGTTGAGCCGTTCCTCGACGATGTCGATGATCTCGTCGACCACGAGGCCCATGGAGCGGCCGTCATCGGCGAACACCAGGATCGGCTGGGCGCCCTGGCTCGCGATGGTGACGCCTTCCATGGCCACCAGCGGCATCAGCTGCTCGCGGTACTGCACCATGTAGCGGCCGTTGCTGAACTCGATCTTGTCGGCGGGGAGCTCTTCCAGGCGCGTGACGAGCCCGAGCGGGACCGCCTTGGGCTGGGACGAGCCGGCGCGGAACACCAGGAGCGAGGTGGTCTGCTCGCCCGAGCCGATGTGATGGGCGCCATTCTCGTCGCCCATGTCATGGGCCGAGGAGCCGGCGGCGCCGAGCGCCTTGGCAATGCCGTTGGGGTCGATGATCATGATGACCGCGCCATCGCCCAGAATGGTGTTGCCGGAGAACATGTCGATGTGACGCAGTTTGGTCGACATCGGCTTCACCACGATCTCTTCCGTGTGGAAGACCCCGTCGACGACGATGCCAAAGGTCTGGCTGCCGACCTGGGTGACCACGATGAAGCCGTTCTCGGGATCGCTAGCCGCGCCGTCGTCGATCTTGAGCAGCTTCTTCAGATGGATCAGCGGCAAGAGCTTGTTGCGTAGGCGCAACACCGCGGTGTCCTTGATGCGCTCGATGCGGTGCTCGGAGTTGGCGCGGGCCCGCACCAGCTCGACCACCGAGAGCTGCGGGATCGCAAAACGGTCGCCGGCGGCCTCGACGATCAGGGCCGAGACGATGGCGAGCGTCAGCGGGATCTTGATGGTGACGGAAGAACCTTCGCCGGCCACGCTCTTGATGTCGATGGTGCCGCCGATCTGGTCGATATTGGTGCGCACCACGTCCATGCCGACGCCGCGGCCCGAGACCGAGGTGATGGCGGCAGCAGTGGAGAAGCCCGGCGCGAAGATGAACTTATGGATCTGGGCTTCGCTCATCTTCTCGAGCTCAGCCTCGGTGACGAGGCCTGACGAGAGCGCCTTGGCCTTGATCTTCTCGGTGTTGAGGCCGCGGCCGTTGTCGGCGATGCAGATGATGATGTGGCCGCCCTCGTGATAGGCGGACAGGCGAATGGTGCCCTGCTCGCCCTTGCCGCTCGCCAAGCGCTCGGCGGGGTCTCCAGGCCATGATCGGCGGAGTTGCGCACCATGTGGGTGAGCGGGTCCTTGATCAGGTCGAGCACCTGGCGGTCGAGCTCGGTGTCGGCGCCGTGCATCTCCAATTCGATCTGCTTGCCGAGTTCGCTCGAGAGGTCGCGGACGATGCGGGGCAGCTTCTGCCAGGCATTGCCGATCGGCTGCATGCGCGTCTTCATGACGCCTTCCTGCAGCTCGGCGGTGACGTTGGAGAGGCGCTGCAACGGCACCTTGAACTCGGTGTCCTCGTTGCGGCGGGAGATCTCCAGCAGCTGGTTGCGGGTCAAGACCAGCTCGGAGACCATGGTCATCAGGTGCTCCAGCGTATCCACGTTGACGCGGATCGACTGGTTGGCGATGCGGTCGCCCTCGCCGGCGCCCTCGTCGGCCATCGACTTCTTCGGTGCGGCCTTTTCCTTGGCCGCCGGCTTTGCAGCTTCCTTCGCCGCGGGCGCCTCAGCAGCCGGCGCGGGGGCGGCCTTTGCTTCGGCCTTGGCAACCGGCGCAGGCACCGGCGCTTCGATCGCGGTCTCGCGGAAGGCGCGCTCGAGCTCGTCGAGCGAGACCTCGCCCGGACGCAAGGGGCGCTCCAGCGTCTGCTCGATCAGCGAGCCCGTGGTCATCTCCTTGGCGGGCGCAGCGGCGGCCGGGGCTTCCGGCACCAGCGGCGGGGCCTCGGCAACGGGAGCGGCTCCAGCGGCCATGGCCGCCATGCCCTGCTCGACCATCGCTTCCAGCTTGTCGATGAGGTCGCGGTCGTTGCCCTCAGGCTCGGCTTCGGTCGCCTCGAGCCCGGCCAAAATCTCCTTGATGCGGTCGATCGAGGACAGGATCACCGTCACCGCCTGCCCGGTCACCGGCATGCCGTCACGGAATTTGCCCATCAAGGTCTCGCCGGCATGGGCCAGCGCTTCGAGCCGGGGCAGGCCGAGGAAGCCGCAGGTGCCCTTGATGGTGTGAACCAGGCGGAAGATGTTATCGAGAATCTTGGCGTTGTTCGGCTCCTGCTCGAACTTCACCAATTGATTGTCTACGGTGTCCAGGCTCTCGCTGGTCTCCGTCAAAAACTCCCGCAACAGATCATCCATGAGCTACGCCTTACTGACCTGACCCTGGACTTCGACGCCTGGGCCACCCTTGGCACGGACGGAAGTCCTCTTCTGGATCGTTAGACATCCCCTTTCACAGTCCCGTTAATTTCATCCTCCGTGCTAATACGGATATTGAAGAGAAGTTTGCGGTTTGACGGCATGCAGCAGCGCCTTTCGGCAGAGCCGGCTCAGCGTCGCAGCAGCACGGAGGCGAGAGGTGAACGGCCCGGTCACAGCGAGGCGCAGCGCGCAGGAAAAGTCCTGCCCGCGAAGGACGATAGGCTCGGCTCGCGGGACATTGAACCGAGCCGCCTGCAATCGGGAGCGCACGCGCCCGCCTCGTTTCGCCTCGCCGCCGCGCTCCGCAAGGTCCGCACATGCGGTAAACGAACGGTTACCTCGCCACCATGGCGGGCCGTGGCGCGCTAACCGAAGCGCGCGGCCGAGGCAATGCCGCCATCGGGACGATGCTCTGCCAGGCAATCGTTGATGGCAGCGAGCAGCGCATGCGGCGTGAACGGCTTGCGCAGACAGCGTGCGGCACCGAGCTCCAGCGCCATCCGCAGGAAATCGGGAGCGGGCGAATTCAGATTCGCAAAAGCGTAGCCGGACATCGCGATCAGCGGAACGACCGGCGCGCGCTCGTGGAAGATCCGGATGGATTCGAAGCCACGCATGTGCGGCATGAAGATATCGATGATCATGAGATCGATATCGCCCTGCTCGAGGGCACGCAGCCCCGCTTCACCTCCATCGGCAATCGTCACCCGAAAATTGTTGCGCTGAAGATAGATCTCGATGGCCATGCACACCATCGGGTCGTCGTCGACAACGAGAATGTGGCGTAGACTTTCGGTCCCGGTATGAGCTTCCCGTTTGGGCGATTCAATAATCGAACCGTGGGGCACGCCTTGCTCCTTTGCTTTTCATCAAGAGGGGAATGGTCGCAAACGTCTCAGGCGGTCCGAGAAAACCGATACGACCGAGCTGAAGTCCACGGTCACCGGGCGCCAAGGTTCAGGGCAAGGTTCAATGACTGCAAGCGCTCGTCCCACGGACGAGGCGACGCGGCTCGACCGGCGTCCGATGGCAGCACGGATGCAATGCTTCCGGCTCATGAAGGCCCCTCTACCGCTTTTTCCTGCATATCCTTGCAGGGTGCACGCCCACTCGTGAGCGAATCAGCGCGCTTCTTACTTCCGCCGCAAATGAGACAGCCTGTCTGCCTCTAACGGGTATATGGACGTCATTACAACCTTTACTATAATATCTATTCGCCGCGCAACTGACCAGGAACAGGCGCCGCGCCGATCGTCCACCGAACCCGTCGGATTGACCTCTATGACCGCCAGCGGCCGCCCGCCCAATCAGCTCCTGCAATTGCTCGACGCGGTGGATTTCGATCTGCTGCACCCGCATCGGGCGACGGTCGAAATGGTCAGGAAATCTGTCCTGGCAGAGGCGGACGCTGCGCTCGGATATGTCTATCAAGGCCCATCACCAGCGCTTGGTGGAAGCCTTGCCATGGGGAACTCGGCGCAATCGATTGTGTACTGCATGCATGCAGTGGCGGAAAGATTGTTCGATCCGGACAACTTGTCCCAATTGCCAATATATCCCGACGTGAACATGATGGAACCTGCCGACGCGGGACGCAATTTGGCCTATAGCGCTTCGATGCTACGGGAAACGGGAGGCAGCTTTGGAAACGATGGTGCGCCCATCCAACGGTTTCCTGTCCGCACTGCCGGCAGACGATTATGAACTGCTCCGCCCGCATCTGCGAACGGTCGATCTGCCTCATGACGCCGTGCTGGTCGAGACCGGCGAGACGCTGAGGCGCGCCTATTTTCTCCACCGCGGTGTCATCTCGCTGGTGGTGAAACTCGCCAAGGGCGAGCATGTGCAGGTCGCCATGATCGGCCGTGACAGCCTGCTCGGGGCGCTCTCGATCTTGGGCGATGCATGCGCGTTGAACACTGCCATCGTGTTGGTTCCAGGCCTCGCATCGGTGATGGATCTCGACCGGCTGCAGATGGCCGCTGACCAGAGCAGCGCCTTGCGCGCGTTGCTGACGCGCCACGGCCTTGCAGTCTACGCCCAGGTTCAGCAGACCGCTGGGTGCAACGCCGCCCATCCGGTGGAGTCGCGGCTGTCGCGCTGCCTGTTGCACACGCATGACCTGTCGGGCGACTACCGCCTGCTGCTGACCCAGGAGGCCATGGCGCAGATGATCGGGGCGCGCCGCAACAGCGTGTCGCTGGTCGCCAACACCTTGCAGCAGGCCAATTTCATCCATTACAGCCGCGGACACATCCAGATCGTCAACCTCGAAGGCCTGCGCCAGACGGCGTGCGAATGCTACGCCACGGTGAAGGCCCAGTACGACCGGCTGCTCGGCGCGCGCTGACCGCCGCGCGCGCATGGTAAATCGCCGGCTAATGCCGACGCACAAACACCTGACGTCCTGCTACCGGAACCGAAATTCGAATGCCGTAGACACGAAACGTGCTCGCGCGCCGGGACGTGCTGCGCGACGAATGACCGTGATCAAGGCAGCAAGGCCATGTTTGAAGCTACCATCGCCCCCGCGCAGGAGGCGCCCGATACCGAGCCCGCGCGCGAGCCGCGCGCCTATGAAGCGCTGGTGCGCGAGATCGGCGAGGACGGCGCCCGTGAAGTGCGCGAGGTGTTCTGGAGCGAGACCTGCGCGCGCCTGCAACTGTTCCGTACGCTCGCGCTCGCGCAGCACCACGCTAGGATCGCGCGCGAAGCGCATTCGCTGAAGAGCGCGGCCGGAAGCTTTGGCTATGTCAGGCTCGCGGCACTGGCGCGGACGCTGGAAAAGACCGCGGAGAAGCTCGGCGATGCCGAATTCCGCGAGCTTCTGGACCGGATGGATGCCGCCTACGCCGCCGCGCGCGCACAGGAGCCGCGAGGCTAACCACTCGCGCGTGCATTCCCGCCGTACTTCTACGGCTTGGGATTTTTAGAGATGGCTAATCATAGGTGGCGATAGTCCCGGGAAACCAGGAGGGTTTCCATGTTCACCTACGAGACCGCGGACCAGAAAGAGGTTCGCCGCTTCCGCATCGCTCAGTTCAACGGCCGGATGGCGACGGTGAAGGCGGGCGATTCGACGGTGACCGGCTTCGTGCGTTCGGTGCTGGAGCAGGAATCGAGCATGCCTCCGCGCTGGACCATCACGATCATCCCGAACGGACCGAAGCAGGAGATCAAGCCGCTGCGTCCCACCTCGCGCGTGCGCCCCTTCGCCGAAGACTATTTCTGAGCGCGATCGGGTTTTGAGACGTCTCGAGAAATAGCGGGTCTGGTCTGCATCGCCTGCCGGCGATGCTACACGCCGGCCTCAATCGATTGAATGCAGCAGCGCCGCACGGACGAGGTCCGCGGTGTTGCGCGCGCCGAGCTTGCGCATCGCCTCGGCTCGATGGCTCTCGAACGTGCGCGGACTGATCTGCATCCGAAGCGCGCCCTGCTTGTTCGAGTAGCCTTCGCTGATCAGTCTCAGCACCTCGCGCTCGCGCTTGGTCAGGCGCTTCTGGCCCGACGGGCCGAGAAGTTCAGCATTCGGCACGCGCTGGGGTTGCTGTACGCGCACAGCCTTCGCGTCGGTGTCCTCGACGCTGGAGGGGATCGGCGGGCCACCCTTGTGAGGGCCGGCAAGCTGCTTGACCAGGCCGCAAACCCGCTCGGTCTGTGCCAACGCGTTCTCGATCACCCGTTGCAAATAGGCACGGTCGCCGGTGACGGGCGCAAGCTGATCGCTGTGATGCTTGATCTCGCCCATATAGAGCAGGAGCGCAGTCAGAGGGCCGTTGAGCTCGCGGGCGATGGCAGCCGCCATCTCGTCGGCCGCCTTGGCCCTGACGGCGCTCAGGCGGACGAAATCGAGCTCTTCAGTTGGAGCGGCGCTGCTTTCGTACCATTCCGACGGCCGCGAATCGGCGGCCGTATCATTCTGTGACCCCATGTCACTCATTTAGCGGAACCCGGGGCGGTCTGTGGTTAACTTTTTGCTCCGTAAGACTACGGTGATTTTGGCAGTTTTGCGCTAAAAAGGCGACGTCGGCACAATTTGTGCTTGCGCGCGGTCGCGCGCGACCATGCAACGGTTGCGTCTCCGGCGGAAATTTCGGGCGAACGGGCGGAAAACGCCTAAACCGCCGCTCTCGCCGGACGGCGCCCCCCGATTTTTACGGAATAATTAACGGCGACTTGCTTCTCTTAGCGAGGTTGAGAGCGCGCAAATGCCTCCACGCATTGGGCCCGCACGCCCGCGGGAAACGCTGCGAAAGATTGCGTGCCATGAACGAGATTGATCGGCTGTCGGAATTCTTGCAGAGGCTGACGCCGCTGTCGCGGAGTTGTTTGCTCAGCGAGCTCGAGCGGCTCGAGCTGTGCGGCATCGACATGCCGGGTTCGGCCGACATCCAGGCCCGCCTGCGCGCCGAATTCCGCAAGGATGGATCGACCCAGGCGCGCGCCACCAGCCCTTCGCGCTATTTCTTCGCGCCGCTCGAACTGCTTCTGATCGACGGCGCGCCCGAGCACGCCAATCTGGGGCGGATCTCGCGCAACACCCTGACGCCGATCTGGGAATGGATCTGTCGCGACCTGCTGCCGACCATGGCCCGCGACTACATCAAGGCAATCAACGATCAGGTCGCTGCCAACAACCCCAAGGAAGTCTTGAAGATCGCGTCGACCTTCCAGACCAAGGTCACGAAGGTTCTCGAGAGCACCTTCGCGTCGGCGGAGAGCACCGAATTCGCGCGCGGCAAGCTCGCGCAGTACACGGCGTCACGCAGCGCCTTCGATGACGTCAAGAAGATGCTGCAGGTGCTGCGCGCCGGCGATGCGCTGGCGAAATTCAACGAAAAGCTGCCCGAGAAGATCGCGAAGTTCGACGACAGCCGGGTTGCTCAAATCACCACGCAACTCGATGCCTTCAAGAAGGCCCATCCCGAGGCACTGCCCTACGCGCTGGCGCTGGTGGCGCGACGCCTGACGACGTCCTGGCAGCTGGTGCGTCTCGCCACCAAGGCCGCCGCCAGCAAGAGCGCCGCTGACGTCGCCGCCACGCCCTACGCCTGCGTCGTTCACATGGTGCTCGACCGGCTCGACGACAAGCGCCTCGCACTTCGTATCGCGCTCCGGCACAACCGGGTGCTGATCGCACGCGACCTGCTCACCGAGATCTACGACACCGAATATGCACTCAGGGTGCGCATCGACGGCATCGAACAATGCGAATGGGGCATCCGCCTTCAGCAATTGATGGACGCGATCGCAGCACTGGTGTCGGCCGAGGTGAGTCGCTTCCCCGCCAATGTCGGCCATATTCTCGGCTCACGCCGGCTGCGCAGCTACGACACGCTCGGCGGCAAGCTGACTTATCTGGCCTGGAAGGGACGCGACGCGATGCAGGACGGCGCGGCGGCGTTTCGCAAATTGATCGGGCAGACCTGATATCGCGACGCGCGCCTGAAGCATGATCCGGAGAAGTGCGAAGCGGCCTTCCGGAAGATCATGTGCAAGCTTTAGTGTGCGCGCGGCATGCACAGGAAGCGATCGAGAAATCGCCCTGACATCACGATCCTGAACCACCAAAAGATCAACCGCCGCGTCGTCATTGTCGCAAATCCTCGACAGCCCTCCACCGGCTGTGCCGAGCATTAGCGCAGGTGCAGCAATGGGCGTGTGATGCGCTTCACATTCGCACCAGCGGGCCTTGCCGGCTTGTCGCAGAACTGTCGCGAGCGAAGGCAGGACTACGCGCACATCGCGCGAGAAACGAATCGCGTAGCACGTCCGCCGCAATATCGCCACGCCGACCAGGGGCGATTCGGCTCCGGTTCACCGCCTTCGTCGGGCACGATCGCGTCGTACGCCTCAAAAGCACCACCGGCAATTAATCCTCCGAGACTCCGCCGTTGCACCGAAAGGGCACACGACTTTGTCGCCGCCTGCATTCGGCGCCAAGCACGACACAGGCGATATCGCGCGAGAGAAATTCCGCATGCGCCGGCAGCTCGTTGCAGATGCGGTGCTCCGGTATGCGAATCCTTTGCGAAGAATCTGTCGACAAATTAGCTCGAGTTGCAGGGTTTAACGTTACTCAAATAATTCAACAACGAAGTGAAGCTCTCCTTATTTGAACCCACGCTCGGCGTTTAAGAAACTGTCACGGAACGGGAGTGGTGTACGATGAACGATGGGATGGTTGAACTCGTCGGACGAAGGCCTGTGACCTTCGGACGGCGAAAGGTGACGCCGCGCGCCTGCGTGGCCGACAGCAAGCGTCACTTGCGAGCTTTCCTCAGCGAAGTGCTCGAGGACCTCGGGTTCGTCACCAGCGAATGCGCCAGCGCGGACGAGCTGCAGACCGTGCTCGCCAGCGAGTTGCCGGATCTGATCCTGCTCGGCGTGGCTACCGACGGCATCGAGCCGGGACGGTTCCTGGAGATCTTGGTCCGCGAGGCCTTCGCCGGAAAAGTTCTGGCGGTCGGCGCCCGCGAATCGATCATCGTCAGAGCGGTGCGGCAGGTCGGCGAGGAATATGGCCTTGCCATGCTGCCGCCGTTGACCACGCCCTTTGCCGCGGAGACGCTGCGCGAGCGTGTCGCGATGCTGCTGCCGGACGAGCCGGCGCCAAGCCCGGCCGTACATGTCGGCGAAGCCTTGCACGCCGGCTGGCTCGAGCTGTGGTACCAGTCGAAGATCGACGCACGCACGCTGGTCCGCCGCGGCGCCGAGGCGTTGGTGCGGATGCGGCATCCGACCTGGGGCGTCGTGCCGCCGGCCTATTTCATTTCGGAGCCGCACGATCCGCATCTGCGCGCTCTCTCGGAATTCGTGATCGACCGCGCCATGCAGGACTGGCACTATCTTCTGGAACAACAAAGCCCGGTCGATCTGTCGATCAATCTGCCCGCTTCCTATCTCAAAGAACCGCAGGCGGTGCGCGATCTCTGCCGTCGCATGCCGACGCATCCGGCCTTCGGCGGGCTGACGGTCGAGATCGACAGCGAGGAGGCGATCCGCGATCTCGATCTCCTGACGGAGGTCGCGCGCGAGGTCGGCCTGCACAATATCGGCCTCTCGATCGACAATCTCGGCGCCAACTGGCCGTCGCTGATGGAGCTGGACCGGATTCCATTCGTGAAGCTGAAGGCGGACCGGCAGTTCGTCACCGGCAGCGGCAATGATCGGCTCAAGCGCACGGTGTGCCGCCACATCGTCGAGCTCGCGCAGGGTTATGGCGCGCACGCGGTGGCGCAAGGGGTCGAGAGCCGCGCCGACCTCGTCATGGCCAACGAGCTCGGCTTCGACTTCGTGCAGGGCTTCCTGTTCGGCAAGCCGATGCCGCTGAAGAAATTCGCGCGCTCGACGCTGACGAAGACCGTGATGGAGTGAGCGTGAGGCCCAACCCTCACGCAAACCGCCGCGCGAAGAAGACGCAGGCGACTACGAGCACGGTCGCGGCGATCATGCTCCAGGCGACGGGCTCGTGTAGCAAGAGGCCCGCGAGCGCGAGGCCGAAGAACGGCTGGAGCTGTTGCAGCTGGCCGACGCGCGCAATGCCGCCGAGCGCAAGGCCGCGATACCAGAAGATGAAGCCGACGAACATGCTGAAGATCGAGACGTAAGCGAGCCCGATCCAGGCGGACGCGCTGACCCCGCTCCAGGACGGCGGCCAGGTCCAGACTGCGAGGGGGATCATCAGCGGCAGCGCAAGCAGCAGCGCCCAGGAGATCACCTGCCAGCCGCCGAGCCGGCGCGACAGCGCCGCTCCCTCGGCATAGCCGAGCCCGCACAGCACGATTGCCGCGACCATCAGGAGATCGCCGGTGAGCGAGGCCGAGCCGCCGCCGGACAAGGCAAAGCCGGCCACCGTGGCGCTGCCGAGGATCGCAAACAGCCAGAACAGCGGCTGCGGCCGCTCGCCGCCGCGCAGCACGGCGAAGATCGCCGTCGACAATGGCAAGAGGCCGATGAAGACGATCGAATGCGCCGAGGTGATGTGCTGGAGCGCGAGCGCCGTCAGCAGAGGGAAGCCGACCACGACGCCGACGGCGACGATGGCGAGGGAGGCGAGATCACTCCGCTTCGGCCAGGCCTGACGGAGCAGGCCGAGCACGGCCAGAGCGATCAGCGCGGCGATGAGCGCGCGCACCGACGTCAGGAACAGCGCGGAGAAGCCGCCGACCGCAACGCGCGTCGCCGGCAGGGAGCCACTGAAGATGATGACGCCGAGAAGGCCGTTGCCCCAGCCGCTGGCGGAAGAGTGCATGTTGGTCTCGCTTGGGTAGGAGGCGGCGGAGGTGGTGCCGTGGCGGTTGAACGCCTCGCGTTCAGCCATGGAACAACGAAACTGCGAAAACAACCCCATGCACAGTAGACGGGGGTTGCAATATCAATGGGTTAGGTGGGCGGAATTGGGTGGACTCGGCGGGCAAGTGTTCAAGAGCACGACGCGGCAAGTTGCGCGAGCTGAGTGCGCGCCTCGTCCTTCGAGACGACCGCTTTCAGCGGTCTCCTCAGGATGAGGCTAAGCAGCATCGGAGCCTGTTGAAATTGGCGCAGCATCCTCGTTCCTCATCCTGAGGGCCCGCCGCGACGGCGATCGTCTCGACGGATGGCCACAGGCGAATTGCTTGCATATGCGATAACCCTCCCGCAAACGGGAGAGGTTGCACCCAGCCCGCGACAATCGATTCAACCCAAAGCCATTCCGCTCTAGTTTCCCTTGATGCCGGCCTCGCTGATCAGCTTGCCCCATTTCGCGCTTTCGCTCTGGATGAAGTTGCCGAACTGCTCGGGCGAGGTCGGCGCGGGCTCCGCGCCGAGGGTGCGGATCTTCTCCGCCACGGCAGGATCCTTCAGCCCTTTGGTGAAGGCTTCGTTCAGCCGGCCGATGACATCCGCGGGCGTGCCGGCGGGCGCAACGAGCCCGAACCAGCCCACGGATTCAAAGCCGGCAATGCCGCTCTCGGCCAGCGTCGGGACGTCGGGCAACGAAGGAAGACGGCGCGCGGAGGACACACCGATCGCGTTGAGCTTGCCCTCGAGGATCAATTGCCGCGACGCCGGAATGTCCAGCACCGCGAAGGGGACATGGCCTGCAAGAACATCGACCGTCGCCGGCGCCGTCCCGCGATAGGGGACCAGCTCCATCGCGATTCCTGTCTTGTGCGTGAACAGCGCAGCCGTCAAATGCATCGCGGTCGAGTTGCCGCCATGCCCGATCGACAGCGCGCCCGGCTTGGCCTTGGCGAGCGCGATCGTCTCCGCGGCGTTGTGTGCCGGGATATTGGCGGACGCGACCAGCACAAAGGGAATTTCCGCGAGCAGGGTGATGGGCGCGAGATCCTTCAGCTCGAACGGCATCGCGGCATTGAGGTGCGGGTTCACAGTGAGCGCGCCCGCCGGCGCGACGCCGAGCGTGTAGCCGTCGGGCTTGGCCTGCGCGACCGCGGCCATGCCGATGTTGCCGCCGGCGCCCGCGCGGTTCTCGATGACCAGGCTCTGCTTGAGCTCGGCGGCGACGAGAGGTTCGAGCGCGCGGATGACGGTGTCGGCGCTGCCGCCGGGCGGGAAGGTCACGATGACCTTGATCAATTGCTCAGGATAGGCGCCTGCCTGCAGCGGCAATACGGCGAAGGTTGCAGCCGTCAGCACGGCCAGGATGCAGCGCCTTGCAACGTGAAGCACGTTCTCCTCCTTAAGTGCGCTCTTGCTTGAAACAGCCGGGCAGCCGGGCCGCCGGGCTGTCCGCTTGAAGTCAGCCTTACGCCGCAGCGCCGGTGATGCGTGCCAGCAGGCCCGGTGGATCTTCGGGCGCGATCTGCCCGCGCCAGGCGATGTGCTGATCGGGCCGCGCCAGCACCAGTTTCTCGGCATAGGTGCCGTTTGCCTCCTCCGGTGCGATGTCGACCAGCGCCAGCGGCACGCCGCGCTCCTTTGCGGCGGATTGCAGCCGCGTCACGTCGATCGCCGGGTCGAACCGCAACAATGTGTAGCCGGCGCCGAACGCATCGTAGAGCGACCGTCCGTCGCGCAGGAATAGATGCGGCGCGCGGGCACCCGGCACGGTGGAGGGCGTGAAGCTGCCCATCGCGTAAGGCGGCGGCGTCTCGCCGTCATAGGCGATGATCGGCGAGGCATCGTAGTAGTAGCCGAAGTTCAATCCGGCGCAGCAATATTGCTGCACGTTGAGATCATAGGCCGCTCTCGCCAGCGCCGCGCGCGCGGCGTGTCCGCGCGGCGTGTCGTTCTCGATCTCCGCCGAGACGCCGCCGCGCTGCGCCATCATCTTCATCGCGTGGTCCATCGCAAAGCGCGACACCTGCTCGGTGATGGGCTGACGCTCCGCCTCATAGGCATCGAGGATCGCAGCCGGCGCCCAGCCGTTCAGATGCGCCGCCAATTGCCAGCAGAGATCGACGGCGTCGGCAATGCCTGCATTCATGCCGTAGCCGGCATAAGGCATCCACAGATGCGCGGCGTCGCCACAGATGAAGACCCTGCGGTCGCGGAAGCGATCGGCCACGAGGCGACGGCCGACCCAATCCTCCTTGCTGAGCACCCGGTATTCGAAGCGCTCGTCGACGCCGAGGATGGCGCGGATGGCCCAGTCGCGATCGACCGAGTCGAATTCGGGCTCGTCGGGCCTTAGGTGATTGTGGATCAGCCAGCGGTCGTGACCGTCGATCGCAACAGTGGTGCCGGAGCGGCGCGGATTGAGCGAGAGCACCATCCAGGCCGGCTTATGTGCGCCCATCAACTCCTTCAGCTGCGGCGCCTCAATGTAGGTCGACTGCACGCGCTGGATCACCGGCGTGCCGGACAGGCTGGCGCCGATCGATTTGCGAACCAGGGAACGGCTGCCATCGCAGCCGATGACGAACGATGCTTCGATGCGGAGCGAATCGCCGCTGTCGAGATCGCGCGCGAGCGCAACGACATGGTCGCCGTCCTGTTCGATGTCGGTGATTTCCGTGCGGGCCAGGATCTTGATCCGCGGCTGCGCTGCGGCATGACTGAACAGGATCGGCTCGAGATAGATCTGGTTGATGCGGTGCGGCGGCTCGGGTGTCGGCCACCAGGTGTCGGGGCCGCCGGTGGCGCTATAGCGGCGCGCGCGGCAGGGAATCTCGATGCGGCAGAGCTCGATGCCGGTCGCCGTAATCCGGTAGGAGCAATCGTTGGGAAAATCGGCAGGCAGCCCCGCATCGCGCAAGCGGGCGGCCACGCCGAGCCGTCGAAAAATCTCCATCGAGCGCGCCGACACGTGATTGCACTTGACGCTGGGCGGATCGCCGGCGTGACGGATCTCCGCAACGACGACATCGATCCCGCGGGAGGCCAGATCCATCGCCGCGGTCAATCCGACGGGCCCGGCGCCCACCACCAGTACCTGTGTCTTCATCTCGCTCCCTTCCTCGCTGCGGATTCTCCGTCCGCGCAACCTGCATTTTATTGCAGGTCGGTTTATACGATAAGCCGGAAAGAACTCATCAATTCATGAGATTTGGATATGAATGTCACCTTGCGCCAATTGCGGGCCTTCACGGGCGTGTACCGGACGCGCAGCATCACGCGCGCCGCCCGCGAGCTCGGGATCACGCAATCGGCGGCGAGCCTGTTGATCCAGCAGCTCGAGAGCCAGCTCGGCGTCAAACTGTTCGACCGCTCGACACGCTCGGTGCAGCCGACGCTGGCCGCCGAGGAGGCGTTGCAAGCCGCCGAACGCATGCTGAGCGATGCGCAGGGCCTGTCGCACCGCATGCGCGACCTGGCGCAGGCGCGCGCGGGCCGCGTCGCATTTCTCGCCTCGGCCGGCGCCGCGTCGGCGCTGCTGCCGCTGGTGCTGGCGAGATTCCGCGCCGGCCATCCCGACATCGAAATCGACATGCGCGATGTTGCCGCCGACGATCTCGTACCGCGCCTGAGCGCGACCGATGCGGAGTTCGCGATCGGCAGCGTGGAAGGCGAATTCGCCGACATGACGGTCGAGATCCTGACCCGCGGCCGTCTCAGCGCCATCGGCCGTCGCACCCCGGACTTCGCCGCGCGCCGCTCCCTGACGTGGGACGAGCTGGCGCAACTGCCGACCATCGCAATGCGCCGCGAGAGCCGGATCCGTATGCAGATCGATCAGGCGCTGAGCGCGCAAGGCAAGCGCCTCGATCCGACCTATGAAGTGACCCTGATCAACACCGCGCTCGCCATGACCGCACAAGGCCTCGGCCTCGCCATCCTGCCCGCGACGATGCTGCCGGCCGACCAGTTTCCGACGCTGATCGCAAGACCTCTGGTCCGCCCGGCCATCACCCGTCCGGTGTCGCTGCTGCAGCGCCAGGGGCGAACGCTGTCGCCGGCAGCGCAGGCGTTTGTGGCGACCGCACGGACGGTGCTGGCGGGCCGAACGGCACCGGCATCAGGCTGATTTTTCGGAACTATTGGCTGAGCTGGCGGAGAGGGAGGGATTCGAACCCCCGATAGGCTTGCACCTATGCCGCATTTCGAGTGCGGTGCATTCAACCACTCTGCCACCTCTCCTGAAGGCGCCATATAGGAGCTGGGCCCCTGTGGTTGGGGGCGTTAATAGGCGAGGATGGCGGGCCAGACAAGGCGCGAAAGGGGAAAATCCGCTGCCTCTTTCATCCCGGCCTCCCGTGCCGAAGATCGGAACGGGAGGCCCGATTCTTGTTTGACGCGTTTTCTTGACGCGAACCGGTCCCCACTTCGCTTGAAAACGCGTCTGCCTGCCCTCGGGAAGGAACTGCCATGGAGCATCTGACGATCAAGGCCAACGGCGCCGATTTCCACCTGGTCCGCGCCGGAGCCGGAAAACCGCTGCTTTTGCTGCATGGGTGGCCGGAATTCTGGCTGACCTGGGAGCCGGTGATATCGAGGCTTTCGGACCGTTTCATGCTTGTAGCGCCTGACCTGCGCGGCTTCGGCGACAGCGCCAAGCCTGACGGACCTTATGGGCCGGAGGGACACGCCGCCGACATGCTGGCGCTGATGGACGAGCTCGGCATCGACCGATTCGGCGTGGTCGGCCACGATGTCGGCGGCGCCGTGATGCAGCCGCTGGCCCGGCAGGCGCCTTCGCGGCTCGCCGGGCTGTTCCTGTTCGATTTCGTCTATCCCGGGATCGGGCCGCGCATGGCGGCACCCGATCGGCTCAACGACATCTGGTACCAGTCCTTCCACCAGATGGAGATGGCGCCGGCGCTGGTCGGTGCGAGCCGCGAGAGCTGCCGGCTCTATATCAGCCACTTCCTCAAGGGCTGGGCGCATCGCAAAGATGCGTTCGACGACGCTCTCGATGCTTTCGCCGACAATTTCTTCAAGCCTGGAAACCTCGCCGGCGGCTTTGCGCATTACCGCGCTTCCCATGCCGGCCGGGTCGCGATGATGAAAGGCGAAGCGCCCAAGCTGCCGCCGATCGAGCTGCCGACCTGCGTGCGCTGGGCGGAGCACGATCCGCTGTTTCCCTATGCGTGGACCGATCGGCTTTCGGAGACCTTCAGCGCGCTCGACCTCGGGATGTTTCCCGGCGTCGGCCATTTCCCGCATCGGGAAGAGCCGGACCGCGCAGCCGCGGAGATCGCGGGATTCTTCCAACGGATCGGGTGGCGCTGAAAACGGGGTGGGACCGCCAGACGCGGTAAACACTGGCGGTCCCGGTGCCGCTCATTGAAATACTGGCCGTGAAGGGCGGCTTCGCCGGCCGAGTGGAAGCGACGATTCGACCCTAGCGTGCGGCCCGCATCCCGCAACGCAATCCGGTCCTTAACCTAACCGGTCAAGGTTACTCTTTGTCCGACTTGGCCTTTTTCTTCCCGTTCTCCGTAGAATCCCGGTCCTTGCCGTTCTCCTTGCGGCGATTGGTGAAGCGCGCATTGCCGAGCCCGGTGCCGATGGTGAGCACGCCCCAGCGCTCGACATGCTGCATGAACGGTACCTCGGAGAGGCCCTGCACCACGCCGTCATTGTGCATCACGATCGCCGTGTCATGCTCGCCGATCTTGGGAATGGCTTCGACCAGGCTCGCCGGCAGGTTGAACTTGCTGCTTTCCCAATTGCCGGGGAGATTCTGCGCGCCCTTCTCGATGGAGCCGTCGGCGTTGATTACGCCGGGACAGGCGATGCCGATGAAGGGGGCGAGCTTGAAGCCTTCGGCTTCGGCATCCTCGATGAGGCCCTGGAGCATCTTGACCAGCCGCTTCACCGCGGTCTCGCGGCTCGGCTCGTCATCGGCGTGGCGCCACAGATCCGACTTGAAGACGACCGCCTTGGACAGATCGGGCGCCTTCTTCCAGCGGGTCTCGACGATGCCACAGCGGATGTTGGTCCCGCCGATATCGACCGCGAGAATGCTGTCATAGGCCTCAAAGATCCAGGACGGCGCGAGATGTAGGGCTCCGATCAATCCGGCATCGTCGGGATCGAAGCGGATCGGCACCAGATCGACCTTGAAGCCTTCCGATTTCAGGATGATCTCGGCCCGGGCAATGGCAATCTCGCCGAGCCGGCTGGCGCGAAAGCCGCCGCCGACCACGATGCACTGGGTCTTGGCCCAGGCCTTGGTCTTGAGAAAGCGCCGCGTGACATAGGCGAGCTCCTGCGCGAAGTCCTCGATCGCGCTATGCACGACGGCCGTGGCCTCGGTGTCGTCGCCGACCAGAACGGCATCGAGAGCCTTCTTGCTGATCTTGTCGGACGGCTCCTCGCCAAAGGGATCCTCGCCGCTCTTGCGCAGCGGCTTGCGCCATTCTTCCAGGATCTCGCGAAAAGCGCCCTTGCTGGCGCGGTCGCCGAGAAAGCCGTCGTCGTCCTTGATCTCGATGTTGAAGCTGTCAACGTCGACCGACGGCAGCCGCCCGGCGCCGTGATGTGCGATGCCCGTCGTCGTCTTGACCAGTTCGTCGGTTGCCATATGGGAGCCCTTGCCCGCTTACGTGTTCCGGCCGGGACAACGACGTGGGAACCGGTTTGTTGCACGGCGACCTCAGATTCGGCTGACGGCCGCAAGCTCCGCCAAATCCTTCAAATCCGGACGCTTTTCGCCCGCTTTTCCTTGACTCCTGGCGCTCGGCGGCTATAAGTCCCACAGCCGGCGCGGGGCGTTTCTCGCGCCGCTTGTTTTTGCGTGGGGTTTCAAAGGGATAACTCCCGCCCGCACAAAACGCGCATAAACCCTTAGCGACTGACAAAAAGCCGGCCCCTGACAATCTGTCGCGAGGCCGGGATTGAACACGAAGGAAAAAAACGATGTTCGCAGTCATCAAAACCGGCGGCAAGCAATACCGCGTCGTGCCGGATGATGTTCTCGAAGTTGGCAAGATCGAAGGCGAAGTCGGCTCGATCGTGCAGTTGAATGAAGTGCTGGTGCTCGGCGGTGACACGCCGGTGCTGGGCGTTCCGACGGTCGCAGGTGCGTCCGTTGCGGTCGAGGTGCTCGACCACAAGCGCGGCCCCAAGGTCATCGCGTTCAAGAAGCGCCGCCGCAAGAACTCGCGCCGCAAGCGCGGCTATCGCGACGAGATCACGGTTCTCCGCGTTTCCGAGATCCTGGCTGACGGCGCCAAGCCCACCAAGGGCCCGCGTCCGAAGAAGGAGAAGGTCGCGAAAGAGGCCGCCGAGTAACGAAAGCCGATCACGCCAATTCACGAATTGATGCGTGCGACGTTTTGAAATGATTCCGTCAAGGAATTGACCTAGAACTACGCAGGATTTCGGAGACGAGCCATGGCTCACAAAAAAGCAGGCGGTTCATCGCGTAACGGACGTGATTCCAAGGGCAAGCGCCTCGGTATCAAGGCGTTCGGCGGGGAGATCGTCACTCCCGGCAACATCATTGCGCGTCAGCGCGGCACCACCTGGCACCCCGGCCTTAATGTCGGCATGGGCACGGACCATACTCTGTTCGCCAAGATCGAGGGTCGTGTTGCGTTCCAGGCCAAAGCCAACGGCCGCACCTTCGTATCGGTACTCCCGATCGCAGAGGCTGCTGAATAGACGGTGGATCAAATTGGAGTCCGCCGGTCCCGACTGAACCGGCGGAGTCCTAGAGATCACTGAGATCGAAGGCTCCAGGGGGAGGCGGGAAACCGGCCTCCCCTTTTCTTTGCTCACTTTGCATTAGTGACTTTCACGGAGCCGGACATGTTGCAGGATTTCTCGAGCGTGACCTTGCGGGAGGCGAGACCGGGTGTCGTCGCCACCGAGCGGCTGACCTTGCGGCGGCCGACGCTGGCCGACGTCAGGACCATCGCCCGGCTCGCCAACGATCGCCGCGTCGCCGAAAACACCCGCCGCCTGCCGCATCCCTATTCGCAGGACGACGCCGCCGAATTCATCCGCGCCACCGCCGCGCTCGGCAGCGAGACCGCGTTCCTGATCGAGCACGACACCACGCCGATCGGCATGGTCGGCATCGACTGCTCGACACCAGGCAATGCCGAGCTCGGCTACTGGCTCGGCGTCGAGCATTGGGGGCGGGGCTTCGCCACCGAGGCCGCACGCGGCGCGATCGACTTCTTCTTCGAGGAGTTCGACGACGAGCATCTCCACGCCGGCGCGCGCGTCACCAACCCCGCTTCGCGCAAGGTGCTGGAGAAGTGCGGCTTCCAGTGGAGCGGCGTGCAGCTGCACCGCTTCCTGGCGCTGGGCTCCTCGACGCCGGTCGACTGCTTCCGGCTGTCGCGCGGCGTGTGGGCGTCGCTGAAGAGCTGGAGCAGCGCGCGGAGGATGAGGTAGAGGCGCGCTTGACCACCCTCCCCTGGAGGGGGAGGGTCGGCTCACGTTGAGCGCAGCGAAATGTGAGACGGGGTGGGGTGACGGTCTCTCCACGTCGAACACTGCCCGTGGGGAGAGATCACCCACCCCGCTCGCGCTTCGCGCGCGCGACCCTCCCCCTCCAGGGGAGGGTGTCACGCCGGCGGATCCACTTCCGCGGTCTCGCGCCCCAAATCGCGCTCCCGCAAGTAGATATAGAATCCCGCGCCGATGATGATCGCGGCGCCGATGAGCGTGGCCACCTGTGGCACGTCGCCGAACACGACGAAGCCGAAGATCACGGCCCAGACGATCATCGAATACTGGTACGGCACAACCACGCTGGCCGGCGCCAGCTTGAGCGAGCGGTTGACGCAGAACAGCGCGGTGACCGAAATGATGCCGGCCAGCGCGAAGAACACGAGGCTGCCGGCGGTCGGCGGCACCCAGTTGAAAGCCGACAGCACCGCGCCCAGCGAGAACGTGCCGACGAATTGCGAGGACGCCATCACGATGTCGGGCGTCTTGCGCAGGCTGCGCGTGATCAGCATCAGGGTCGCGAATGACAGGCTGCCGCCGAGCGCGATCAGCGCCGGCAGGCTGACGGTCTGGGCCGACGGCCGCAGCGCGATCAAGACGCCGCAGAAGCCGATCAGGATCGCGGTCCAGCGCCGCCAGCCGACCCTCTCGCCCAGGAAGATCGCCGACATCGCGGTGACGAAGATGGGACCGGCGAGATAATAGGTGATGACATCGGCGAGCGGCAGATAGACGGTCGCAAGGAAGAAGGCGGCGACCTCCAGCGTCGAGAGCACGACGCGAACCAGCTGCAGGCCCGGCCGCTCCAGATGCAGGAACAGGTGGCGCTGCTTCCAGATCAGCGGCGACAGCAACAAGAGCGCCGCGCAGGCGCGCAGGAACAAGAGCTGCCCCACCGAATAGGTGCCCACCAGGAACTTGCCCATGGCATCGCCGAACGAGAACATGAAGATCGACAGCACCATCAGTGCAATGCCGGCCAGCCGTGCCGATCGGTCGTCATAGGCGGAGAGGTTCTTGAACAGGGGCATCGATCGAACTGCGAGGGATCGTCATTGCGAGGAGCTCTTGCGCCGAAGCAATCCAGACTGCGTCCGCAGCGGCAGTCTGGATTGCTTCGCTGAGCCTGTCATCGGGCCGCGCTTCGCGCGGACCCGTTGGCTCGCAATGACGGGGAGAGAGCGTCAGGAATCGGCTGGTAGCGGTGCTTGCGGTCGTTTTAATGACGTGAGCCGCCGCGACAAGCCCGCCACGCTGAATTGAACGGATTGTCGCACTCGTCCCGGCGCGCTAGCGATAGAGACCGCACCGAGAACAAGAGCATGGACATGACCGATTTCGATCCGACCCAGCATCGCATGATCCCCACGCAACGCTGGTTTGAGGATTTCGTGGTCGGCGAACGTTTCGTGCTGCCGAGCCGGACCCAGACCTCGGCGGTGTTCGCCGCGTTCCAGACCGCGAGCGGCGACACCCATCCGGTGCACTATGACGTGGAGTATTGTCGCGCCCGCGGCATGCCGCATCTGCTCGCCCACGGCTTCCAGACCCTGATCCACACCGCGCCCGGCGCCGGCCTGTTTCCGTTCATGGTCGAGGACTCCTTGGTCGGCTTCCTCGAGCAATCGAGCCGGTTCTTGAAACCCGTGTTCGCCGACGACACCATCTATCCCGCGCTCGAGGTCACGGAGCTGGCACCGGGCCGCAGCACCGGCGTGGTGACGCTCAAGAGCACCGTGTTCAACCAGCGCAAGGAGCTGGTGCTGGAGGGTACGCAGAAATTCCTGATCCGGCGACGCCCGGCGGGTTAAGCAAGCCGCAAATTCGCGGAGATTCGGCCGATTTGCGGGGTCATGCGGGTTGCCGGAGGGGGCCGGCTGGCCTACCTATGGCCCATGAAATTCCTCGACGAAGCAAAGGTCTATATCCGCTCCGGTGACGGCGGAAACGGCTGCGTGGCGTTCCGCCGCGAGAAGTTCATCGAATTCGGCGGTCCCTCCGGCGGCAATGGCGGCCGCGGCGGCAACGTCATCGTCGAGGTCGCCGACGGCCTCAACACGCTGATCGACTACCGCTACCAGCAGCACTTCAAGGCCCAGAAGGGCGAGAACGGGATGGGCTCGGACCGTCACGGCGCCAACGGCAAGAACATCGTGCTGAAGGTGCCGGTCGGCACCCAGATCTTCGACGAGGACCGCGAGACGCTGATCCACGACTTCACCAAGGTCGGCGAGAAATTCGTGCTGGCCGAGGGCGGCAATGGCGGCTTCGGCAATGCGCATTTCAAGTCGTCGACCAACCGCGCCCCGCGCAACGCCAATCCCGGCCAGCCCGGCGAGGAACGCTGGATCTGGCTGCGGCTGAAACTCATTGCCGATGCCGGCCTCGTCGGCATGCCCAATGCCGGCAAATCGACCTTCCTCTCCAAGGTCAGCGCTGCCCGGCCGAAGATCGCCGACTATCCCTTCACCACGCTGCATCCGCAGCTCGGCGTCGTGAACGCCGACGGCCGCGAGTTCGTGCTCGCCGACATTCCCGGCCTGATCGAAGGCGCGCATGAGGGCACCGGCCTCGGCGACCGCTTCCTGGGCCATGTCGAGCGCTGCCGCGTGCTGCTGCATCTGATCGATGCCACCTGCGAGCATGCCGGCAAGGCCTACAAGACGGTGCGCAAGGAGCTCGACGCCTATGGCGGCCAGCTCACCGACAAGATCGAGATCGTGGCGCTGAACAAGATCGACGCCGTCGAGCCGGACGAGCTGAAGAAGCAGAAGGACCGGCTGAAGCGCGCCGCCAAGAAGACGCCGCTGCTGCTCTCCGGCGCCACCGGCCAGGGCGTGAAGGAAGCCTTGCGCGCGCTCGCGGATGTGATCGGCGAGAGCCCGGTTTCCGCCAAGGCCAAGAGCGCGGCCGAAGCGGAGCCGTGGTCGGCTTGACCTCTCTCCTCATGGTCGTCCCCGCGGACGCGGGGACCCGTACCGCGTGATCTATCGGTTGGGGACGGTCATCGTACCGAAAATCGAGTCTTCGCCAAACCACGCCCTGTGGTTATGGGTCCCTGCGTTCGCGGGGACGACAGCGGAGTGTGAAGCCACAGGCACGCGCACTGACTTGTCATCCCGGCCGCGATAGCGCAGCATCAAGCAATCAAGAAAATGCAGGGACGAAGCATGGCACGCGCGAAGAACGTTCTCTGGATCATGTGCGACCAGCTTCGCTATGATTATCTCGGCTGCACCGGCCATCCCACGCTGAAGACGCCGAACATCGATGCCATGGCGAAGCGCGGCGTGCTCTTCACCAAGGCCTATGTGCAGTCGCCGATCTGCGGCCCGTCGCGGATGTCGTTCTACACCGGCCGCTACATGCGCTCGCACGGCTCGCACTGGAACGGCTGGCCGCTGCGGGTCGGCGAGCCCACGCTCGGCGACCACCTCAAGAAGATCGGCGTGCGCAACGTGCTGGTTGGGAAGACCCACATGGCGCCCGATCTCGAAGGCATGAAGGCGCTCGGCATTCCCCCGGAATCGATCATCGGCGTCCATGTCGCCGAATGCGGCTTCGAGCCGTATGAACGCGACGACGGGCTGCATCCCACGGGGCGGCCGCGGCCGAAATACGACGAATATCTCCGCAGCCAAGGTTTTGACGCCACCAATCCCTGGGAGCATTGGGCCAATTCCGGCGCTGCCGAGGACGGTAGCCTGCAGAACGGCTGGCTGCTGGTGCATGCCGACAAGGCGGCGCGCGTGCCTGAGGAGCATTCCGAGACGCCCTACATGACGCGGCGCGCGATGGACTTCATCAGCGAGGCCGAGACTCTGGGCAAGCCGTGGTGCCTGCACCTGTCCTACATCAAGCCGCACTGGCCCTATATCGCGCCGGAGCCCTATGCCAGCATGTATTCGACCGCCGACATGATCCCGGCGATCCGCTCGGAGCGCGAGCGGCAGAATCCGCACCCGGTGTTCGGCGCCTACATGGACATGCGCTACTCCCGCAACATGGCGCGCGACGATGCGCGGGAGAAGGTGATCCCGACCTATATGGGCCTGATCACCCAGATCGACGACCAGATGGGCGTGCTGATGAAGTTCCTGGAGGAACGCGATCTCCTGGAGACGACCCTGATCGTGTTCACCTCCGATCACGGCGACTATCTCGGCGACCACTGGATGGGCGAGAAGGATCTGTTCCACGAGCAGTCGGCGAAGATTCCGCTGATCATCATCGATCCCTCGAAAGAGGCCGACGACACGCGCGGCACACGCAGCGACGCGCTGGTCGAGGCCATCGACCTTGCGCCCACCTTCGTCGATTATTTCGGCGGCAAGGTGCCGGGCCACATTCTCGAGGGACGCTCGCTGCTGCCGCTGCTGCGTGGGCAGAAGCCGGGCGATTGGCGCAAGGTGGCATTCTCCGAATACGACTATGCCATGCAGGACGTCCGGCTGAAGCTGAACCAGCCGATCGAACGCTGCCGCCTATTCATGGTGTTCGACGGCCGCTGGAAATACATCCACGCTTCCGGATTCCGCCCAATGCTGTACGACCTCGAAACCGATCCGCAGGAATATGTGGATCGCGGCGACGACCCGGAATGCGCCGGCATCATCGCGCGGCTGCAGGCGGAGCTGTTCGACTGGGCGCTGCATCCGAACGACCACATCACCACGCCGCGCGAGAAGATCGCGGCCTATGCGGATAACCAGCTGCAGGTGAAGGGCGGGGTCTTGATCGGTATCTGGGATGAGCAAGAGCTCGCGGCGATCAAGGACGGGATAGCGCAGCGCGCGAAGATGTGAGCAAGAGAGCGCAGCTCTCTCCACTCGTCATGCCCGGGCTTGACCCGGGCATCCACGTCTCACCTCCATCGCGGAAGCACCTGGATGGCCGGGTCAAGCCCGGCCATGACGATGGGGTACGGAGCGCGGGCGGAGCCTCAGTTCTCGATTTTGTATCCCGTCGCCTTCACGATCGGCTGCCACAACGCGATATTTGCGGCGAGCTCCTTCGTCAATCCATCTGCATTGCTGCCGACCGGAATGAGGCCGATCGCCGTCAGTTTCTCCTTCACCTCGGGCTTGGCGAGTGCGGCGCTCGCGGCCGAGCCGAGCTTGCTCGCAAACTCCGGCGGGCTGCCGGCGGGAAGCCACATGCCGTACCAGGCATCGGCAACGAGATCGATGCCGCTCTCCTTCAGCGTCGGAACGTCAGGCGCAAACGGCGAACGTTCGGCGCTTGCGACTGCGATGATCTTCACGCCCTTGGCACGATGCTGCGGCAGCGCATCGGCTAGCGTCGTGATGCCGAACGAGATGTGGCCGCCGACGAGATCGTTCAGGATCGGCGCGCTGCCGCGATAGGGCACGCGGGTCAGGGGAATGCCGAGATCCTTCTCGAGCTTGGAGCCCGTGAAATGCGGAATGGTGCCGTTGCTCGGCACGCCGAACGAGGTCTTGTCGGGATGCGCCTTCAGCCACGCGACGAATGTCTTGAAGTCGACGGCTTCGACGCCCGGACCAATCACCACGGCGAATTCGAACCGTGCCAAGAGCGACACCGGCACGAAGTCCTTGGCGGTGTCGAAGCTCGGCGTCGCCTCGACCATCGGCAGCAGGTACATGGTGGGGCCGGTCGTCACCAGCACCATGCTGCCGTCGGGGCTTGCGCCCTTCACCGCCTTGATGCCGATCAGGCCGTCGCCGCCGGTCCGGTTCTCGACCACGATGGTCCGTTGCAGCACTGGGGCCATCTCCTGCGCGATCAGCCGGCACAGCGTGTCGCCGCCGGCCCCGGCAGCAAACGGGAAGATGATCTTGGTCAACCCGGCCTGCGCTCGCGCCTCACCCGTTCGAGCCAGCAGCGGCAGGGCGAGACATCCGGCCATGAATTTGCGGCGATCCATTTGGCGTCCTCTCCAGCCCATTATTGGTTGCTGGCATTAGAACCGGGCCGTTGCCCAAGACAAGGCCCGTTTACCATTCCGCCCGCCTTGCGCCGGCCATCGTCCTGCTGCAAAAGCAGGCCTCGACCGGCGCCGCCCTTCCCGCTCCGCCGTTTCCAATGCAGAGCAGACCGCCCAAGCGCGCCAACACACATACGCACATGGCCAGCCCCGAACTCAGTCAATTCCGCCGCATCGTCGTCAAGGTCGGCTCCGCGCTGCTGGTCGATTCCGACAAGGGCGAGGTGCGGGCGTCCTGGCTCGCCGCGCTCGCCGACGACATGGCCAAGCTGCACAAGGAAGGCCGCGACGTTCTCGTGGTGTCCTCGGGCTCGATCGCGCTCGGCCGCAGCCGCCTCAAGCTGCCGCGCGGCCCGCTGAAGCTGGAAGAGAGCCAGGCCGCCGCCGCCGTCGGCCAGATCGCGCTGGCGCGGATCTGGTCCGAGGTGCTCGGGGCGCACGGCATCGGCGCCGGCCAGATCCTGGTGACGCTGCAGGACACCGAGGAGCGCCGCCGCTATCTCAACGCGCGCTCCACCATCGGCAAGCTGCTGGAATGGCGCGCCATCCCCGTGATCAACGAGAACGACACCGTGGCGACCAACGAGATCCGCTACGGCGACAACGACCGCCTCGCCGCGCGCGTCGCCACCATGGCGAGCGCCGACTTGCTCGTGCTGCTGTCCGACATCGACGGCCTCTACGACGCCCCGCCGAAGAACAACCCGGACGCCAAGCTCATTCCGGTGGTCGAAAGCATCTCCTCGGAGATCGAGGCGGTGGCAGGCGATGCCGAGTCCGAGCTGTCGCGCGGCGGCATGCGCACCAAGGTCGAGGCCGCCAAGATCGCCAGCACCGGCGGCACCCATATGCTGATCGCCTCCGGCAAGATCGAGCATCCGTTGCAGGCGATCGCCGATGGCGGCCGCTGCACCTGGTTCCTGACGCCGGCCAACCCCATCACCTCACGCAAGCGCTGGATCGCGGGCACGCTGGAGCCGAAGGGCACGCTGACCATCGATGCCGGGGCGGTGACGGCGCTGCGCGCCGGCGCCAGCCTGCTGCCGGCCGGCGTCATCAAGGTCGAGGGCCAGTTCGCCCGCGGCGATGCCGTGATCGTGCGCGGCCCCGACAGCAGCGAGATCGGCCGCGGCCTGATCGCCTACGACGCCGACGAGGCCGAGCGGATCAGGGGACGCTCCTCCCCCGACGTGATGGCCATCCTCGGCATCAGCGGGCGATCGGAGATGATCCACCGCGACGATCTGGTGGTCGGCGGGTAAGGACCCCGCCGTCATCCCGGGATGGTCCGGAGGACCAGACCTCAGGTGCGCAATTGCGCACCGGGGAATCTCGAGATTCCGGGCTCGATGCTCCGCATCGCCCCGGAATGACGGGGGACTCACCTAGCCCGCCGGATCCCTGCCATTCCCTCCCCGCCCTTCGCAAAAGCGGGATTTCCGTGCTAGGACACCGCCTTAGCAGAAGGTTGAACTCCCATGGCCGCCCCCCTCAAAGCCGTTGACGGCAATGCCGATTTGCAGGCGCTGATGTCCGATCTCGGAACCCGTGCCCGCGCCGCCGCGCGCGTGCTGGCGCTGGCGCCGCCGGAGCAGAAGAACCGGGCGCTGGAGGCCATGGAGCGGGCAATCCGCAGCAACGCTGCGGCGATCCTCGCCGCCAATGCCGAGGATGTCGCGGAGGCCCGCGCCTCCGGCAATGCCACCGCCGCCTTTATCGACCGCCTGACGCTGACGCCGGCGCGCGTCGAGGCGATGGCCGAGGGCATCGCCATCGTGCGCGGCATCGCCGATCCGATCGGCACCGTCACCGAGAGCTGGCAGCGGCCGAACGGCATGACCATCGAGCGCGTGCGCGTGCCGCTTGGCGTCGTCGGCGTGATCTTCGAGAGCCGTCCCAATGTTGCGGCGGATGCCGGCGTGCTGTGCCTGAAGTCGGGCAATGCGGTGATCCTGCGCGGCGGCTCCGACAGTTTCCGCTCCTGCCGCGCGATCCACGACTGCCTGGTGCAGGGCCTGCGCGAAGCCGGCCTGCCCGAAGCCGCGATCACGCTGGTGCCGACGCGCGACCGCGCCGCGGTCGGCATGATGCTGTCGGGCCTCAACGGCGCGATCGACGTGATCGTGCCGCGCGGAGGCAAGAGCCTCGTCGCGCGCGTCGAGCAGGAGGCGCGCGTGCCTGTCTTCGCGCATCTTGAAGGCGTCAATCACGTCTATGTCGATGCCAGCGCCGACCTCGCCATGGCGAAGTCGATCGTGCTCAATGCGAAAATGCGGCGCACCGGCGTTTGCGGCGCGGCCGAGACGCTGCTGGTCGATCGCGCCGCTGCCGGCAACAGCCTGAAGCCGCTGGTCGAGATGCTGCTCGACGCCGGCTGCGAAGTGCGCGGCGACGATGCGGTCCAGAAGACGGACGCGCGGGTCAAACCTGCCAGCGACGAGGATTGGGACACCGAATATCTCGACGCGATCATCGCCGCAAAAGTGGTGGACGGCGTCGACGGCGCGATCGCACACATCCAGAATCACGGCTCGCATCACACCGACGCGATCGTGAGCGCAGATGAAGCCGTCGCGACGAAATTCCTCAGCGAGGTCGATTCCGCAATCGTGCTGCACAACGCCTCGACGCAGTTCGCCGATGGCGGCGAGTTCGGCTTCGGTGCCGAGATCGGCATTGCCACCGGCCGATTCCACGCCCGCGGCCCAGTCGGCGCCGAGCAATTGACGAGCTTCAAATATCGCGTCCACGGCACCGGGCAGACGCGGCCGTAAACGTCGCGAGGCGTTGGCATTGAGCAACAATTTCGTCGCGCCCCGCTTCGTGTCGCAGGCGGTCCCGCCTCACACGGAGGGCATGCGCATCGGCCTGCTCGGCGGCTCGTTCAATCCGCCGCATCAGGCTCATCGCGCCATCAGCCAGTTCGCACTCAAGCGCTTGCAACTCGACCGCATCTGGTGGCTGGTCACGCCAGGCAATCCGCTGAAGGAGAACGGCAACCTGCATGAGCTCGGCGAGCGCATGCAGGCCGCGCGGGATGTCGCCGATGATCCGCGCATCGAGGTCAGCTGTCTCGAATCCGTCATTCGCACGCGCTACACTATCGACACGATCAACACCTTGCGCCGCCGCTTCCCCGGCCTGCGCTTTGTCTGGATCATGGGCGCCGATAATCTCGCTCAATTCCACCGGTGGCAGGACTGGCGACGCATCGCCGCTCAGGTCCCGCTCGCGGTCATCGATCGTCCGCCCCGGAGCTTTCGCGCCCTCGCCTCGCCCGCAGCCCAGGCGTTATCGCGCTACCGTCTGCCCGAGAACAAGGCAGCCTTGCTTGCAGATCGGCCGGCGCCGGCCTGGGTGTTCCTGACCGGATTGAAGCTGACCCTGTCCTCGACGGGCTTACGGAACCCGGACGGGAGCTGGAAAGGTACGAAATGAGACGGAGTGCGCGGCGGTGGTGTGGGCTTCCGCCTCTCTGGCATATTGAAACCCTTAACCCCACATGATGTAGTGTAACCGGTGGGCGCCGGATTCGGCGTTCGCGATACAGTGAAAGGAATGGTCCCTGACCACATCTGTATTGTCCAAGTCTGTTTTACCCAAGGTTGCCAAGCCGACGCGTAAAACATCGACCAAAGCTGCGGCCTTGAAGGCGCAACCCGACGCCGACAAGACGCTGAGCCTGATCCTCTCCCGCCTCGAGGATATGAAGGCGGAAGAGACGGTCACCATCGACCTTCGCGGCAAATCGGCGTACTCCGACTACATGATCGTCACCACCGGCCGGGCCAACCGGCACGTCGGCGCGATCGCGGAAAACGTCACCAAGAGCCTGAAGGAAAACGGCATCAAGACCATCCATGTCGAGGGCTTGCCCAATTGCGACTGGGTGCTGATCGATTCCGGCGACGTGATCGTGCACGTGTTCAGACCCGAGGTCCGCGAGTTCTACAATCTCGAGCGATTGTACACGCAGGGCCCAGGGGCGGCGAAGGCGATCTAGGCTCACCTGAGCCGATTTCGAATCGGCTGACGCGCATGCTAGCGTCGTGCGCGCGCTTCACGCGCGCGGTGTTGAAAACGCGACCCTGAAAATATCATGCGTGTTGCTGTCATTGCGGTGGGCCGGCTGAAGCAGGGCCCCGAACGGGAGCTTGCCGACCGCTATTTCGAGCGGTTCGACGAGGCTGGCCGCAAGCTCGGATTCCGCGAGCTCGTGGTGCACGAGATCCCCGAAAGCCGCGCGCGCGACACCGCGACGCGGATGGCCGAGGAGGCCGCGGCGATCTCGGCGCATATCCCCGAAAAGTCGATCCTGGTGGCGCTGGACGAGCGCGGGCAGAATTTCGATTCCACCGTATTCGCACGGCATCTGTCGCGCTGGCGGGACGAAGGCGCCGGACATACTATCTTCGTGATCGGAGGGGCGGACGGACTTTCGCCCGAATTGCGCCGTAAGGCCAAGCTCGCGATCGCGTTCGGCTCTGCGACCTGGCCGCACCAAATGGTCCGCGTCATGCTTCTGGAACAGCTTTACCGGGCCGCCACCATTCTGGCCGGCCATCCCTATCACCGCGCGTGATCCGCGCCACAACGAGCACCTTTGCCTGAAGCGATGCGAGCGCCGCTCCTCAACCTCTTGCTGATCACAAGCGTTGCCGGCGCAAGCTTCGCGCAAGCTCAGACGGCACCGCCCGCGCCACAGACTGCAGCCGTCTCGCCCGATGCCATCAAGCAGCGCGAGCAGGAGCTGGAAGCCGCGCGCGCCAGGCAGAAGAGCGCGGAAGAGGCGCAGGCCAAGCTCAAGGCCGAGATCACCGCGCTCGGCCGGGACCGCACCCAACTCAATCAGCAGCTGATCGATACCGCCGCCAATGTGCGCACGGTCGAGACCAAGATCGACGACACCGAAGCGCGGCTGCGAAGCCTGAACGGCCGCGAGCAGGAGATGCGCGCTTCGCTGGATTCGCGCCGCGCCGACATCGTCGAGGTGCTGGCGGCGTTGCAGCGGGCCGGACGGCGCACGCCGCCCGCGCTGTTGGTGCGGCCCGAAGATGCGCTGCAATCGCTACGCACCGCGATGCTGCTCGGCGCCGTGGTGCCGGAATTGCGCGGCCGCGCCGAAAAGATCGCGAGCGAGCTCGGCGAGCTCGTGGCCTTGCGCAAGACTATCGCCACCGAGCGCGACCAGCTCGCCTCCGACCGCGACAGGGTCAGGAGCGACCAGACCCGCCTGACCGCGCTCGTCGACGAACGGCAACGCCAGCAAGCGGCACGCGAAAAGGATCTCGACGCGGAGAACGCGCGCGCGATCATGCTGTCAAAGCAGGTCGGCGATCTGCAGGGGCTGATCTCCAAGATGGAGCAGGACCTGCAAAGCGCCGCCAAGGCCGCTGAGAAAGCCGCCGAGGCCGCAAGGCAGGCCGAAGCCAAGGCGGCCGCCAGCGCCAAGTCAGGTCCGGGCGTGTTCAAGGACCGATCGCGGACCACACCGGCCATCGCCTTCGCCTCCGCCAAGGGTCTCCTCCCGCTTCCGGTTAACGGTAACAAAATCAGGGATTTTGGCGGTTCCGACGGGGTCGGCGGGGTCCAGAAGGGCATCTCGCTGGCGACCAAGCCCGGCTCCCAGGTCACAACGCCGTGTGACGGCTGGGTGGTCTATTCCGGCCCGTTCCGCAGCTATGGACAACTCTTGATCCTCAATGCCGGGGGCGGGTATCATGTCCTGATCGCCGGGATGGAGCGCATTTCGGTCAACATCGGACAGTTTGTGCTCACGGGGGAGCCGGTCGCGACCATGGGGTCGACATCTCAAGTCGCCTCCATTCTCGCCACGAACGCGAGTCAACCTGTGCTGTATGTCGAGTTCCGTAAGGACGGCACTCCAATCGATCCAGGCCCATGGTGGGCCGCAAATGAAGGCGAGAAGGTTCGCGGATGATGCGCAAGACTTCAGTAATCCTCCTCAGCGCGGCCACCGGTGCGGCGCTGACGCTGTTCGTGACCCAGCCGCGCGCGGTGTTCATGGGCTCCAGCGCGCGAGCCGCCACCGCGGACACCTATCGCCAGCTCAATCTGTTCGGCGACGTCTTCGAGCGCGTGCGCTCCGACTATGTCGAGAAGCCCGACGACACCAAGCTGATCGAATCCGCCATCAGCGGCATGCTCACCGGCCTCGATCCGCATTCGAGCTACATGGACGCCAAGAGCTTCCGCGACATGCAGGTGCAGACCCGCGGTGAGTTCGGCGGCCTCGGCATCGAAGTCACGATGGAAGACGGCCTCATCAAGGTGGTCTCGCCGATCGACGACACGCCGGCCTCGCGCGCCGGTGTCATGGCCAACGACATCATCACCAATCTCGATGACGAGGCGGTGCAGGGCCTGACCCTGAACCAGGCGGTCGAGAAGATGCGCGGCCCGGTCAACACCAAGATCAAGCTCAAGATCATTCGCAAGGGCCAGGACAACCCGATCGACGTCACCCTGGTGCGCGACAACATCCGCGTCCGCTCGGTCCGCGCGCGCGTCGAGCAGGATGACATCGCCTATATCCGCATCACCACCTTCAACGAGCAGACCACCGAAGGCCTGAAGCGCGAGGTCGCAAACCTCTCGAACCAGATCGGCGACAAGCTCAAGGGCTACATCATCGACCTCCGCAACAACCCGGGCGGCCTGCTCGAGGAAGCGGTCACCGTCTCCGACTCGTTCCTGGAGAAGGGCGAGATCGTCTCCACCCGCGGCCGCAACGCCGAGGAGACCCAGCGCCGCACCGCGCATGCCGGCGACCTCACCAAGGGCAAGCCGGTCATCGTGCTGATCAATGGCGGCTCGGCCTCGGCATCGGAAATCGTCGCCGGCGCGCTGCAGGACCACAAGCGCGCGACCATCGTCGGCACGCGCTCGTTCGGCAAGGGCTCGGTGCAGACCATCATTCCGCTCGGAAGCGGCAATGGCGCGCTGCGGCTGACCACGGCGCGCTACTACACTCCGTCGGGCAAGTCGATCCAGGCCAAGGGCATCGTGCCGGACATCGAAGTGCTCCAGGACGTGCCCGAGGAGCTGAAGTCGCGCACCGACACCAAGGGCGAGGCTTCGCTGCGCGGCCATCTGAAGAACGACGGCGACGAGAAGACCGGCTCGCAGTCCTACGTCCCGCCGGACGCCAAGGACGACAAGGCGCTCAAGCTCGCCGGCGACCTGCTCCACGGTATCAAGAACAGCGCCTCGGCCGCACCCGCCCCGGGCGGCGACAACAAGGCGACGGCCGACAAGCCGAAGGCGGCGAATTAACCCGACGTCTCACGCGGTTTCCCCGAAGGGCGGCTCCAGGAGCCGCCCTTTTCGTTGGGAACTCCCGGCCTCCCCGGCCTATCCCGGCCTGCCGCCGCTTGACCTCGGCGTGGTATCGTCAATTGCAGTGATTCGGGATCGCGCATGACTGAAACGGCCGATGATCTGAGCGCCCCGCTCGGACAGGACAAGCCGCGCCGGAAACGCCGGCTGCGGCTGCCGTTCACGGCCATGCAGCTGCTCGCCGTCCTGCTCGGCCTGTTCCTCGTCACCTTTGCCGGCTTCGCCATCTTCAACAAGGACCCGCTCGGCGGCGAGCCGATGACGCGGATCGCCATCCGCGCTCCCAATGCCACGGACGAGAAGTCGGCAGCCTCCGGCCACGGCTCGGAGAGCAAGCCAGAGGGCAAGCAAACCACCCAGGAGGCCCCGAAGCAGGCCGCCCCCGGCGAGCAGAAGACCGTCACCATGATCGACGGCTCCACCGGCGCCCGCCACGACGTGGTGATCGGCAGCGGCGATGCCGCCGACAAGGGCGAGGCGGCGTCCGCCCCGCCGCCCGTCATGGCCGGGATCAATCCGAAGCTGCTGGAGAAGTCACGCTACGGCATGATCCCGGTCGTCGCCGACGGGCTGAAGCCGTTCAACGTCTATGCGGCGGAGGCCGACCGCGCCAAGGCCGCCAAGATGCCGGTGGTCGCCATCGTGATCGGCGGGCTCGGCGTCGGCGCCGCCAAGACCACCGACGCCATCATGAGGCTGCCGGCGGCGGTCACGCTGGCCTTCACCCCCTACGGCGCCGATCCCGGCAAGCTTGCCGAACGAGCCCGCGCACAGCGCCACGAGATCTTCCTGCAGATCCCGATGGAGCCCTACGACTTTCCCGACAACGACCCGGGGCCGCAGACGCTGCTGACCTCGCTCAGCGCCGACCAGAACATTGACCGCCTGTACTGGCATCTGAGCCGGATGCAGGGCTATGCCGGCATCACCAACTTCATGGGCGCCCGCTTCATCGCGACGGAGCCGGCGATGCAGCCGATCATCCGCGAGGCCGCCAAGCGCGGCCTCGGCTTCTTCGACGACGGCTCCTCGCCACGCAGCATCGCGCCGCAGGCCGCCGCGAACCAGGCCATGCCGTTCGGCAAGGGCGACATCGCGATCGACGTGGTGCCGACCCCGACCGAGATCGACCGCGCCCTGAACAAGCTCGAATCGGCGGCCCGCGAGCGCGGCGTCGCCGTCGGCACGGCCTCCGCGCTTCCCGTCTCGATCGAGCGTATCGCCGCCTGGACCAAAACGCTGGGCGACCGAGGTATCCTTTTGGTGCCATTGACAACCGCGATGCTGAAATCAAAATCCAGCTAAATCAACGAATTGGTCGGGCACGACTCCTCGCGGAGCCGGTTAAGCCCAACCGACAGCATGCGAGAGGTCTGGCGGAATGGCGCGTTACGAGGATCTGCCCTACCGGACCTGCGTCGGCGTGATGCTGATCAACCCGAAGGGCCTGGTGTTCATCGGCCGCCGTGCCGGCGGCATCGAGCATGTCGACGACACCCATGTCTGGCAGATGCCGCAAGGCGGCGTCGATCCCGGCGAGGACACCTGGGAGGCCGCCAAGCGCGAGCTCTATGAGGAGACCAGCGTGCGCTCGGTCGAGCGGCTCGGCGAGATCCCGGACTGGCTCACCTACGACATTCCGCGCACCGTCGCCGGGCGCGCCTGGAAGGGCCGCTACCGCGGCCAGCGCCAGAAATGGTACGCGGTGCGCTTCACCGGCAAGGACAGCGAGATCAACGTCGAAAAGCCCGGCGGCGGCGGCCACAAGGCGGAGTTCGTGAGCTGGCGCTGGGAGCCGATGCAGAATCTGACCGGACTGATCATTCCCTTCAAGCGCCCGGTCTACGAGCGCGTGGTGAAGGAATTTTCGTCGCTGGCGAAGGATTGACCTCCACCGTCATTCCGGGGCACGCGAAGCGTGAACCCGGAATCTCGAGGTTCCGGGTTCGATGCTGCGCATCGCCCGGGGATGACGATGGAGAGCGAAAGCACATGCCTGATCAAAAACCCTACCGCCCGAACGTCGGCATCGCGCTCTTCAATGCCGAAGGCCGTGTGCTGATCGGCCACCGCTTCAAGGGCGACGGGCCCGAGATCATCCTGCCGGGGCTCGACTGGCAGATGCCGCAGGGCGGCGTCGACGAGGGCGAGAATCTGCGCGATGCCGCGATGCGCGAGCTCTGGGAGGAGACCAACGTTGTCAGCGCGGACTATCTCGGCGAGAGCGACTGGTTCACCTACGAATTCCCGCCTTACGACGGCCCGCAGACGCATCGCCTCGCCAAGTTCCGCGGCCAGCGCCAGAAATGGTTCGCGCTGCGCTTCACCGGCCGCGACGAGGAGATCGACCCGCTGACCCCGCGCAACGGCCAGCCCGCGGAGTTCGACGCCTGGCGCTGGGAGCGCCTCGACCGCGTCGCCGACATCGTGGTGCCGTTCCGGCGCGAGGTTTATCGGGCGGTCGCGCGAGAGTTTGCGGCCTTCGCCAAGTAAAACCGCGAAAACAACCCCATGCACCGTAGGATGGGGATTGGAATGGTTGGGGAATTTCGAACGAAATTTGCGGGAGAGAGAACGCACCGGCTTCGGCGCGTTAGAGCATGATGAAATTAGATTCAGCGGGCTGTCGGTGATTCACCTCTCCCCGACGGGGAGAGGTCGGATTGCCCTGGCGATGCGAAGCATCGTCCAGCGCCATCCGGGTGAGGGGCCGTGGCACTCAGCGAGACCAGATCCCCTCACCCGGACCGCATCTTCGATGCGCTCCGACCTCTCCCTGCGGGAGAGGTGAATCGAGCTGAGCGCACATCGATACAACCAAATCTCATCCTGCGTTAGGCGGGCGTAAGCTCGGGACGCGCTAATTGATCGGTCCCACCGTGAACGGGCCGATGGCGATGACGTGGCAGTCGCTGTCGCGCTTGGCGCAATCGGCGAGCGCGGACTTGACCGCGGCCGGCTCGTCGGCGGCCTTGAGGCCGAGGCCGGGCCGGCCCGCGGTGCCGACGGCGACCGCATTCCAGCCGATGGCATCACCGAGCTTGCGCACCACCTCGCCGCGCGCATCGGCCATGATCGAGGGGTTGGCCGCGGCATTGAAGAAGCCGGTGATCCTGAACAGGGTCGGGATCGGCACGACGAAATTGTCGTCGATCGCGACCACGAGGCACGCCACGCCGGCAATCGCACCGCACGATTCCAGGGACCGCCGCGCCGCGTCCTCGGCGGACGAAGCGCCGAGCACCATGAAATATTGTCCGCCCGGGCCGAGCGCGACCGCGCGGGCCTTGGCCGCGGGCACGAAGATGTTCTCGAGCCGGACCTTCTGCGGCTCGCGCACCATCGGAAAATCCTTCGAGACGAAGGGCCGCTCGGTCATCGCATCATGCCGAAAGAAGGGAGGCGGCGGCATCGGCGGCTTGCCATGCGCATACACCACATTGTCGCCGACGGCGTAGAGCTCGCAGCGCCGCGGCGATTGCGCGGCATCGGCGCGCTTCTGGCACTGCTCGATCGCCATGTTGCGCGCGGCCTCCTCGCTCGCCTGGTTCAGCGCCGAGCCGGTGAAGCCGCCGACATTGAGCGCGAAGGCCTTGTGGTCGCCGGAGCTCGCATAGTCGCTGGCGAGGAAGTTGCGCGCGCGCTCGTTGATGAAGGGCACGCTGTCGGCGGACAACTTTCCGGACATTGGCGAAGCCGACGGCATCGGCATCGGCATCGGCGTCGGCATCGGCATCGGCATCGGCATCGGCGCCGTTGCAGCGCCGGCATTCGAAGGCGGCATCGGCATCATCGGCGCCTTCGCCATCTGCGTCGGCATTGGGCTCGGCGCGGCTGCATTTGCAGTCGGCGCGGGACCGGGTGCAGAACTTGACGCCGGAGTTGGCGCCGCTGCGACATTCGCCGCCTGCTTGAGCTTGGTGTTGTAGAGAAAGCCGGTGACGCCGATCGCGACGGTCGAGATCACAGCCACCACCAGCGGCCACATCCATACCGGTGCGGCGGCCATCTTGGACGCCGCTTTCTTCAGCTGCGGCTTGCCGTAGGTGCCGTCCTCGCGCCGCATCGCCACCATATAGGCATGCACCGGCGTCGGGATGTTCTTGACCTCCTGCGCGCCGATGTCGGCGAACTGCACCGAGAGCTTGTTGGCGACCTGCTCGTGCACCGCGCGCGAGACGCAAATGCCGCCGACCTCGGCGAGGCCCTCCAGCCGTGCCGCGATGTTGACGCCATCGCCCAAGAGATCGCCGTCGCGCTCGACGACGTCGCCGATGGTGATGCCGATGCGGAACGACATCTGCCGGCTCGGCGGATAGGCCATGTTGCGGGTTCGCAGGGATTCCTGGATGTCGATCGCACAGCGCACCGCATCGACCGCGCTCGGAAATTCCGCGAGCACGGCATCGCCCGCCGTGTTGAAGATACGCCCGCCGGCCTTGGCGATGAAATCGTCGACGACCTCGCGATAGGAGGCGAGGCGCCGCAGCGTCTCCTCCTCGTCTTCCGCGACCAATCTCGAATAGCCGGCAATATCGGCCGCGAAAATCGCTGCGATCTTGCGTTTCATCTTCGACCCGCCCCGGGGACCAAATCCGCAAGGCAGAATGCCGCTATCGCAAGCGCGGTGCAACAAAGTTTCAGCGCCCGCCACGGTCGGTGACGAGCGCTGAACCTATTCAAGAATTTCGAGACTGGCCCCGGAGCAGTGCCCCGGGGCTTAGTGCATGGCCGTGGAGTTGAGCTGGTGCTGGATGCTCTTGAAGTGATCGAGCCGCTCGATGGCGTGGTCGAGCTCGCCGCCTTCGTGCTCCTTCAGATTCTCTTCCATCTCAGCGATCGTCTCGGCGAACTGGGCACGGTCGAGCTCGGCGAGCGACGTCGCGACGTCGGCGAGCACGGTCAGACCCTTGTCGGAGACTTCCGCGAGGCCGCCGAGCACGATGATCTTCTCGTGCTTGCCGCCGGTGGTGATGGTGAGAATGCCGGGCCGGATCGCAGCCACGACCGGCGCGTGCCCCGCCAGCACGCCGAAGTCACCCTCGACGCCGGGGATGTCGACCTGGTCGACCTCACCCGAGAAGGCGAGCTTTTCCGGAGAGACGAGATCGAAGTGGAAGGTGGCCATGGTGTTTCCGTTCTCTTCACTTGTCACCCGCGGGCTTGACCCGCGGGTCCATCCATCAAAACCTTCTTTTGATGGATCGCTGGGTCAAGCCCGGCGATGACGAGATGACAAAGCTTACGCGGCTTCCGCCGCCAGCTTCTTGCCCTTCTCGACCGCCTCTTCGATGGTGCCGACCATGTAGAAGGCGGCTTCCGGCAGGTGGTCGTACTTGCCTTCCACCAGGCCCTTGAAGCCCTTGATGGTGTCGGCGAGGTCGACGAACTTGCCCGGCGAGCCGGTGAAGATTTCGGCGACGTGGAACGGCTGCGACATGAAGCGCTCGACCTTGCGGGCGCGGGCCACCGTCAGCTTGTCCTCTTCCGAAAGCTCGTCCATGCCGAGAATGGCGATGATGTCCTGGAGCGCCTTGTAGCGCTGCAGCACCTGCTGGACCTGACGGGCGACCGCATAGTGCTCCTCGCCGACGACCAGCGGGGAGAGCATGCGCGAGGTCGAGTCGAGCGGGTCGACCGCCGGGTAGATGCCCTTTTCGGCGATCGAGCGCGACAGCGTGGTGGTCGCATCAAGATGCGCGAACGAGGTCGCCGGCGCCGGGTCGGTCAAGTCGTCGGCCGGAACGTAGATGGCCTGCACCGAGGTGATCGAGCCCTTCTGCGTCGTGGTGATGCGCTCCTGCAGCGCGCCCATGTCGGTGGCGAGCGTCGGCTGATAACCCACCGCCGAAGGAATACGGCCGAGCAGCGCCGACACTTCCGAGCCGGCCTGGGTGAAGCGGAAGATGTTGTCGACGAAGAACAGCACGTCCTGACCCTGGTCGCGGAAGTCTTCGGCGATAGTCAGGCCGGTGAGCGCGACGCGGGCGCGGGCGCCCGGCGGCTCGTTCATCTGGCCGAACACCAGCGCGCACTTCGACTTCACGCTCGGATCCGGGTTCTTCGGATCGGCGTTGACCTTGGACTCGATGAACTCGTGATAGAGGTCGTTGCCCTCGCGGGTGCGCTCGCCGACGCCGGCGAACACCGAGTAACCACCGTGGGCCTTAGCGACGTTGTTGATCAGCTCCTGAATCAGCACGGTCTTGCCGACGCCGGCGCCGCCGA
The DNA here is from genome assembly GCF_045571495.1 of Bradyrhizobium centrosematis. NCBI lineage: Bacteria > Pseudomonadati > Pseudomonadota > Alphaproteobacteria > Hyphomicrobiales > Nitrobacteraceae > Bradyrhizobium > Bradyrhizobium centrosematis. The sequence goes on along the minus strand of NZ_CP120703.1, from coordinate 397,369 downwards.
ACAGGCCGATCTTGCCGCCCTTGGCGTAGGGCGCGAGCAGGTCGACGACCTTGATGCCGGTGACGAGAATTTCAGCTTCGGTCGACTGGTCGGTGTAGGTCGGCGCTTCCTGGTGGATGGCGCGCAGGCTTTCGGTCTTGACGGGACCGGCTTCGTCGATCGGCTCGCCGATGACGTTGATGATGCGGCCGAGCGTGCCTTCGCCGACGGGAACGCGGATCGGCGCGCCGGTGTCGGTCACTTCTTGGCCGCGGACCAGACCTTCGGTGGTGTCCATCGCGATGGTGCGCACGGTGGACTCGCCGAGATGCTGGGCGACTTCGAGCACCAGGCGGTTGCCGCCGTTCTTGGTCTCGAGCGAATTGAGAATGGCCGGGAGGTGGCCTTCGAACTGCACGTCGACGACGGCGCCGATGACCTGGGTGACGCGACCGACCTGGGCTGCCATTGAATGTCTCCTTCGATCCGAACTACTAGACCACGGTCAGCGTGACCGGGATGTTGCGTTGATGGGTGCCGATGCGTCTTAGACGGCTTCGGCGCCCGAGATGATTTCGATCAGTTCCTTGGTGATCTGCGCCTGACGCGTGCGGTTGTAGACCAGCGTCTGCTTGCGGATCATCTCGCCGGCGTTGCGCGTCGCGTTGTCCATCGCGCTCATCTGCGCACCGTAGAACGAGGCGTTGTTCTCGAGCAGCGCGCGGAAGATCTGGACCGCGAGGTTGCGCGGCAGCAGGCGGGTGAGGATCTCGTCCTCCTCCGGCTCATATTCGTAGGCCGTCGTGTTGGCGCTACCTGCCTCCTCGACCACCAGCGGAATGATCTGCTGGGCGGTCGGGATCTGCGCGATCACCGACTTGAAGCGGGAATAGAACAGCGTGCAGACGTCGAACTCGCCGTTGTCGAAACGTGCCAGGACTTTCTTGGCAATGTCCTCGGCATTGGCGAAGCCGAGCTGGCGGACGCTGCGCAGGTCGAGATGCTCGACAATCTGCTTCTCGAACTGGCGGCGGAGCTGCTCGTAACCCTTGCGGCCGACGCAGAAGAACTTCACGTCCTTGCCCTGCGCCATCAGCGCCAAAGCGCGCTCGCGGGCGAGACGCACGATCGAGGAGTTGAAGGCGCCGGACAGGCCGCGCTCGCCGGTGCAGACCAGCAGCAGGTGAACCTGGTCCCTGCCGGTGCCGGCCAGCAGCACGGGTGCGCCGGGCGAGCCCGCCGCGGCGCTGGCGATGTTGGAGATCACCGCGCTCATCTTGTCGGCATAGGGACGCGCCGCTTCCGCGGCGGTCTGCGCACGGCGCAGCTTGGAGGCGGCGACCATCTGCATGGCCTTGGTGATCTTCTGCGTCGCCTTGGTGGAGGCGATGCGGACGCGCATGTCTTTAAGTGACGCCATTCTTCGTCCCCAGCGATCAGCCTGCGGCTCGACCGCGACCCTATCCTTTCGTCATGCCCGGGCGTGTCCCGGGCATCCACGTCTGCTCCCTCCACGCGGTCAGGCGTGGATGGCCGGGACAAGCCCGGCCATGACGGGCACTCTTAAGCAAAGCTCTTCGCAAAACCTTCGACCACCGCCTTCAGCTTGGCAGCCACGTCGTCGGAGAGGTCGCGGGAGTCGCGGATCGCGTTGAGGATCTCGACGTTCTTGCCGCGCAGCAGCGAGAGCAGACCGTCTTCGAACGCGCGCACCTTGTTGAGCGGGAGCGGATCGAGATAGCCGTTGGTGCCGGCCCAGATCACGCAAACCTGCTCTTCCATCTTCAGCGGCGCGAACTGCGGCTGCTTCAAGAGCTCGGTGAGGCGCGAACCGCGGTTGAGCAGGCGCTGGGTCGAGGCGTCGAGGTCGGAGCCGAACTGCGCGAACGCCGCCATTTCGCGGTACTGCGCGAGCTCGCCCTTGATCTTGCCGGCGACCTTCTTGGTGGCCTTGGTCTGCGCGGACGAACCGACGCGCGACACCGACAGACCGACGTTCACCGCGGGACGGATGCCCTGGAAGAACAGGTCGGTTTCCAGGAAGATCTGGCCGTCGGTGATCGAGATGACGTTGGTCGGGATGTAGGCCGACACGTCGTTGGCCTGGGTTTCGATGACCGGCAGCGCCGTCAGCGAGCCCGAGCCCTGGTCCTTGTTCAGCTTCGCCGCGCGCTCGAGCAGGCGGGAGTGCAGATAGAACACGTCGCCGGGATAGGCTTCGCGGCCCGGCGGGCGGCGCAGCAGCAGCGACATCTGGCGGTAGGCGACAGCCTGCTTGGACAGATCGTCATAGATGATGACGGCGTGCATGCCGTTGTCGCGGAAGTACTCGCCCATGGTGCAGCCGGTGAAGGGCGCGATGTACTGCATCGGCGCCGGATCCGACGCGGTTGCGGCGACGACGATCGAATATTCGAGCGCGCCCTGCTCTTCCAGAACCTTCACGAACTGGGCGACGGTCGAACGCTTCTGGCCGACCGCGACGTAGACGCAGTACAGCTTGATGTTCTCGTCGGGCTGCGAATTGAGCGGCTTCTGGTTCAGGATGGTATCGAGCGCGATCGCGGTCTTGCCGGTCTGACGGTCGCCGATGATCAGCTCGCGCTGGCCGCGGCCGATCGGGATCAGGGCGTCGATCGCCTTGAGGCCCGTCGCCATCGGCTCGTTGACCGACTTGCGCGGAATGATGCCGGGCGCCTTGACGTCGACGCGCATGCGCTTGTCGGCCTGGATCGGACCCTTGCCGTCGATGGGATTGCCGAGCGCGTCGACGACGCGGCCGAGCAGACCCTTGCCGACCGGCGCGTCCACGATGGCGCGGGTGCGCTTGACGGTCTGGCCTTCCTTGATCTCGCGGTCGGCACCGAAAATAACGACACCGACGTTGTCGGTTTCGAGGTTCAGCGCCATGCCGCGGGTGCCGTTCTCGAACTCGACCATTTCACCGGCCTGGACGTTGTCCAGACCGTAGACGCGGGCGATACCGTCGCCGACGGACAGCACCTGTCCGACTTCGGAGACTTCAGCTTCCTGGCCGAAATTCTTGATCTGGTCCTTGAGGATCGCGGAAATTTCCGCGGCGCGGATGTCCATCAGCCTGCCTCTTTCATCGCGTGCTTGATCGCATTGAGTTTGGTGCGAAGCGAACCATCGACCATGCGGCTGCCCAGCTTGACGACGAGGCCACCGATGATCGCGGGATCGACTTTCACGTTCAGCGCGACGTCCTTGCCGGTCACCGACTTCAGGGCAACCTTGAGGGCGTCGAGATTCTTGTCGGAGAGTGCTTCAGCCACCGTGACGTCGGCCGTCGTCTCGCCCTTGAACTTGGCGACGAGGGCGCGATAGGCGCGAATGACGTCGGTCACCGCGAACAGGCGGCGGTTGGCGGTCAGCACTTTCAGGAAATTGGCGGAGATGCCGGCAATGCCGGCCTTGGCCAGCACGGCTTCGAGCGCCTTGGACTGGGCATCCGCCGCGAACACCGGGCTGCGGACGAGGCGCTTCAGATCGGCGCTCTCGTTCAGCAGGGCCTCGAATTTGTCGAGATCGGCTTTGACCTCGTCGACCACCTTCTGGTCGCGGGCCAGTTCAAACAAGGCCGTTGCATAACGGCCGGACACACCTGAAACGGACGTATCTTCTGCAGCCACAGACGCGCTCTTTTTGCTGTCAAACTCGCAAGGGAAAAACCGTCGCCACGAAGCGGCGCCTAGCGATCCAAGCCCTTGGAATTCAAGCGGGACTTCGATTTTCGACCAGCACGGGACGTGCCGGGCTCGTTAAAATCGCGGCTTTGCTAACATAGCAGGCGCGCAGGTGCAACATGACGCCAAATTAAAGGCACGAGGTTCTGTCGCCAGTTCGTCGCATGTTGCGACACGCCGACGACCGCCTCACCCACGGACCGGACCCGGACCTGATCAAGGACTTGGACGAGACCTGCCGCGCCGCGGAATGGTCGAGGACCTCGCTGCGGCTCACCCGGCGTTGGTTCCTGCCCTCAGCGCATAGCGGCCATGAACACGGATCGCTGAGGCGTGATTCCGGCGCCCTCCGCTCCACTCGCTGAATACTTACCCAATTCTAAACATGCCCAGCGATGACTTCGTTTTACAGTATTCGACAGTAATGAATAGCTTAACGAATCGTTAAAGCCGAAGACTTCGCAACATCGGCTGAATATCGGCGGCCGGTAACAAGATGTTTCATGACGACACAGAACGGATTTACTGCCCAATTCACGCCGCATTGGGAATCGAAACGCCAAAGCGCTCACAAACTGATGGGGGCTCCACTAGCCACATATGTGGCAATACTAGCTTAGGGACCACTAAATGCTGTCTTTGAAGACGCTGGGCTTTGCGACCCGGCCACGCACGGCGATTGCTTTCGTTGCCGCAACTCTCCTCATCGGTGGAACTGCCACCGAAGCTTCTGCCAAATCCCGCCACCACCGGCATCATCACCGCCACCACGCAGACGCCGACGCCAACACGACCTCCGACTGGCGCAACGCCAACGCGTTGATGACGCCGACCTCGGGCACGGGCCGCAGCTTCTCCGGCATGGCGTCCTATTACGGCAACGAGTCCGGCAGCCGCACCGCCTCGGGCGCGCGCTTCAATCAGAACGCCCTGACCGCGGCGCACCGCTCGCTGCCGTTCGGCACCAAGCTGCGCGTCACCCATCGTGGCCAGAGTGTCGTCGTCACCATCAATGACCGGGGCCCGTTCATTCGCGGCCGGGTTCTCGATCTCTCCACCGGTGCCGCCCGCGCCATCGGCCTCACCGGCGCCGGCGTCGGCCGCGTCACTGCAGAGGTCGTCTCCTAAGGCGCGATCCGCGTCTTGAGCGAACGCGCAGTTTTCATCAGTTTGCTGCGCACGTGAAACAAGCCCGCGGTCTTGGGGGACCGCGGGTTTTTTACGTCCTGTCATTCCGGGGCGCGCGCAGCGCGAACCCGGAATCCATTCCTCCACCAACTCTGCCGCCCGATGGATTCCGGGCTCGCGCCCCGCGCGCCCCGGAATGACGACCGGGGATGCGATTGCGACTGGCGCTTACAAAAAGCTCTGCGGATCGACGTCGACTTCGAGCTTCTGATTGCCTGTCGGCTTCGGGCAGACCGCGAGCCAGTTGCGCAAATAGTCCGACAGATCGAAACCGCGGGCCGATTTCACCAGGATGCGGAAGCGGTAGCGGCCCTTGATGACGGCGAGCGGCGCTTCCGCCGGGCCGAGCACGACGACGCGCTCGTCGCGCGGCGCCAGCGCGACGATACGGCGGCCGAGACCTTCGGCGCTGGGGCGATCGCCGGCGGAGATGATCAGGCTGGCGAGCCGGCCGAACGGCGGATACAGCGTCCTCTCGCGCAGCTCGATCTCGCTGTCGTAGAAAGCCTCGCGGTCGCAGGCGATCAGCGCCCGCATCACGGGATGATCGGGCTGGTGGGTCTGCAGGTAGCCGACGCCGCGGCCCTGCTCGCGGCCGGCGCGGCCGATCACCTGGTTGAGCAATTGCCAGGTCCGTTCCGCCGCGCGTGGATCGCCGTTGCTGAGACCCAGATCCGCATCGACCACACCGACCAGATTGAGCCGCGGAAAATTGTGACCCTTGGCGACGAGCTGCGTGCCGATGATGATGTCGACGCGCCCTTCCGCGATCTCGGCGAGCTCGCCGCGCATCGTCTCGATCGAGGTGATGAGGTCGCTCGACAGCACCATGGTGCGGGCCTGCGGAAACAGCGCAGCCGCCTCCTCCTGCAGGCGCTCGACGCCGGGCCCGACCGCGACGAGCGATTCCTCTGCCGAGCAGTTCGGGCAGAGATGCGGCCGCGGCATCGAGAAGCCGCAATGGTGACAGACCAGGCGCTGGCGGAAGCGGTGATCGACCAGCCAGGCATCGCAGATGGTGCAGGCGAAGCGATGGCCACAGGCCCGGCACAGCGTCAGCGGCGCATAGCCACGGCGGTTGAGGAACAACAGCGCCTGCTCGCGCTTCTCGATCGCGCCTCTGATCTCGCCGGCGAGGCGCGGCGAGATGAAGCGGCCGCGTGCCGGCGGCTCGCGCCGCAGGTCGATGGCCTCGATATGCGGCATGTGCTGGCCGCCGAAGCGCGAGGGCAGTGCGATGCGCTGATAGCGGTTCTTGCGCGCATTGACCTCGGATTCGACCGACGGCGTCGCGGAGGCCAGCACGACCGGGATCTTGGCGATATGCGCGCGCACCACCGCCATGTCGCGGGCGTGATAATGCACGCCCTCGTCCTGCTTGTAGGCCTGGTCATGCTCTTCATCGACCACGATCAGGCCGAGATTGGCGTAAGGCAGAAACAGCGCCGAGCGCGCGCCGACCACGACGGGCGCCGATCCTTCGGAGATCGCCGCCCAATTGCGCGCGCGAGTGCGCGGGGTGAGCTCGGAATGCCACTCGATCGGCCGCACGCCGAAGCGCTGCGCGAAGCGATCGAGGAACTGGCCGGTGAGCGCGATCTCCGGCATCAGGATCAGCGATTGCCTGCCGCGGCGGATCGCTTCCGCGACCGCCTCGAAATAGACCTCGGTCTTGCCCGAGCCGGTAACGCCGTCGAGCAGCGCGACGTGGAAGGTACCGTTGGCCGCGAGCGCGCGCATGGTGTCGACCGCGGCGCGTTGCAGCGGGGTGAAATCCGGCCGGCCGAAATCCGGATCGGGGGCGGGCGGCGGCGGCGGTGGCGGCATCGGCTCGACCGTGAGCGTGCCTTCATCGACCAGGCCATCGATCACGCCGGCGGAGACGCCGGCCTCCCTGGCTGCCTCAGACTTGCCGTGCAGCAGCCGGTCCGACAACACCTCGATGACGCGCTGGCGTGCCGGCGTCAGCCGCCGCGGCGGATCGCCGGTCAGGCGCACGCCGGGCCGCACCCGTTCGGGGCCGAGATTCTCGCCCATCCGCAGGCACATGCGCAGCACCATGCCGCGCGGGCTCAGCGTGTAATTGGCGACCCAGTCGACCACCGCCCGCAGCTCAGGCTTGAGCGGCGGGATGTCGAGCTTTTCGCTGACTTCTTTCAAGCGGTTGTGCAGGCGCGGATCGGGATTGGCGTTCTCGCCCCAGACCACGGCGAGCACCTCGCGCGGCCCGAGCGGCACGCCGACGAGATCGCCCGCCTTCAGTGTCATGCCGCGCGGCACCTTGTAGGAATAGGTCTGGTCGAGCGCGACCGGCACCAGCACGTCGACCATGCCGGTCGCGTTGGCGGGAGTGGTCGTGCTGCGCGACGAATGATCCATCAACGGTCTTTTGGGGAGAATCGGAACCCGGGGCCTCAAGGCTAGCGCTGTCGCGCGGCCTTAGCGAACGATAAACGAGTGGGATGCGATATACTGAGCGGAATCATTCCGTCCAGAGCGCATGAGCAAAGCCGCCGCACCACGAATCGAGCTCGCCAGCGCCGATCCCTCGCTCGCGCAGGAGATGGCGCGCTGGCTGGCGCATCTCGGCGCCGAGCGGCGGCTGTCGCCGAAGACGCTGGAGGCCTATGGCCGCGATTTGCGGCAGTGCCTGGATTTTCTCTGCAGCCATTGGGGCGAGCGCGTCACGCTCGAGCGCTTCGCGTCGCTGGAAGCCACCGACGTCCGCGCCTTCATGGCGATGCGCCGCGCCGACGACATCGCGGGGCGCTCGCTGATGCGCGCGCTGGCGGGCCTGCGCTCGTTCGGCCGCTTCCTCGAGCGCGAGGGCAAGGGCAAGGTCGGTGCGCTCTCCGCGATCCGCGCGCCGAAAGTCGCCAAGAGCCTGCCGAAGCCTTTGCCGATGGCATCGGCAAAACGTCTTGCCGACGCCGACGAGCGTGCGAGCGAGGACCGCGAGACCTGGATTCTTGTGCGCGATGCCGCCGTGATGGCGCTGCTGTACGGCTCGGGCCTGCGCATCTCCGAAGCGCTCGGCCTGAAGCGCCGCGAGGTGCCGCGGCCCGGCGAGGGCGACGTGCTGGTCGTCACCGGCAAGGGCAACAAGACCCGCATGGTGCCGGTGCTGCAGAACGTGCTCGAGCTGGTGCAGGAGTACGTCGCGATGTGCCCCTATCCGCTGCCGGCGGAAGGGCCGATCTTCGTCGGCGCGCGCGGCGGGCCCTTGAGCCCGCGCATCATCCAGCTCGCGATGGAGCGGCTGCGCGGCGCGCTCGGGCTCCCCGACAGCGCCACGCCACACGCGCTGCGGCACTCCTTCGCCACGCATCTGCTCTCGCGCGGCGGCGACCTGCGCGCCATCCAGGAATTGCTCGGCCATTCCTCGCTCTCAACCACGCAGGTCTATACCGGCATCGATTCCGAGCGGCTGCTCGAAGTCTATGCGAGCGCGCACCCGCGGCGCTGAATTGCCGCTGAATTCTGACATGAAGCTGTCATAGCGGTCAGGCCTCTTGCGCAGGCCGCGCGGTTCGGTCAATCGTTGCGGCACCGAACCGGAGGGAATCATGAGTGCACACGAAAGCATGGAGCATGCCGAGCACGCCGAACACGCGTCCGGCTCGAACAAGAAGATCGCGCTCCTGATCGCGGTGCTGGCGCTATTCCTGGCCGTGTCGGAGACGCTCGGCAAGGGCGCCCAGACCGAATCGATCAGCAAGAACGTCGAAGCCGCCAATCTCTGGGCGTTCTTCCAGGCCAAGAGCATCCGCCGCACCGTGGTGGTGACCGCAGCCGAGCAGGGCAAGCTCACGCTGGCCGGCACGGCGGACGACGCGATCAAGGCAACGGTGCAGAAGCAGGTCGACGACTGGACCAAGACCGCGGCCCGCTACCGCTCCGAGCCCGAGACCGGCGAAGGCACCGAGCAGCTCGCGGAGAAGGCCAAGCACGCCGAGCACGACCGCGACGAGGCGACCGCGAAATACCATCATTTCGAGCTGGCCTCGGCCGCCTTCCAGATCGGCATCGTGCTGGCTTCGGCCACCATCATCACCGGCATGTTCGCGCTGGCCTATGTCAGCGGCATCCTGACGCTCGCCGGCCTGTTGATGACCGGGCTCGGCCTGTGGTGGCCGCACCTGTTGCATCTGCATTGAGGCGTTGAGGCGCGTGGCCTTGACGCCAAAAAGACAAGTGTCATGCCCCGCGAAGGCGGGGCATCCAGTATGCCGCGGCTTCTCGGTTCAATCACTGACGTCTCTGGAATACTGGATTGCCCGCCTTCGCGGGCAATGACACCGAGTTTGTGGCGATGACAATATGTATGCAGCGCGCAGCTAGCGCGCCTGGTGCACGCTCTTCCTGAAACGCTGGATCAGGCGCAGCGTGCGGGAGGACCAGCCTTCGCCGTTGCCGGCGATCAGTTCGCGGATGCGGCGCTTGATCGGGTCGACCAACAGGTGCGCCTTGGCGCGGATCTTCAGCACGAGATCGTAGATCCGTTCGAACCAGTGCATCTCCAAAAGCTTGTCGCGCGTCACGTCGAACACGAAGGCGGTGACGCCGACGCCGAGCATTTTTGCGAACAGGATGGTGAAGACTGCGCTGGTCCAGTATTCGTGCGCGAGCAGCCACAGCCCGACCAGCTTGAGCGGAAACAGCGGGATGACAGGCACCGCGAACACGATCAGCGTCATGGCCGGCGACAGCGCGTCGACGCGCTCCGTCAGCCATTGCTTGAAGCGCGCCAGCGGGATGGCCGCGACGATCTTCGCAACGATCGGCTCGAGATGGTCCCACAGCCAGGCTTCGATCAGGAAGATGATCGCCAGCAGGACCCAGACCGGTTGAAGAAGGCGGCGCAGCATATGTTTCCCGCCCGATTCGGCGCTGGGCGCGTGGCTACATATGGATGGCCCGCTTGCCGACTGCAAGCGCGGCTTCCTTGACGGCCTCCGAGCGGGTCGGATGGGCGTGGCAGGTGCGGGCGAGATCTTCCGCACTGCCGCCAAACTCCATGAGAACACACGCTTCATGGATCATTTCGCCGGCTTCGCGGCCGATAATGTGCACGCCGAGCACGCGATCGGTCTTCGCATCTGCGAGAATCTTCACAAAGCCGTCGGTGGTCTGGTTGACCTTGGAGCGGCCGTTGGCGGTGAACGGAAACTTTCCGACGGTATAGGCCGTGCCCGCCTGCTTCAGTTCTTCCTCGGTCTTGCCGACGGAGGACACTTCCGGCGTGGTATACACAACGCCCGGGATGACGTCGTAGTTCACGTGACCGGCCTGGCCGGCAATGATCTCGGCCACCGCCACGCCTTCATCCTCGGCCTTATGCGCGAGCATGGGCCCAGCGACGACGTCGCCGATGGCATAGACGCCCTTCAGGCTGGTGGCGAAATGCGGATCGATCTGCACGCGGCCGCGGGGGTCGAGCGCGACGCCGGCTTCCTTCAGGCCGAGGCCATCGGTGTACGGCACGCGGCCGATGCAGACCAGAACGACGTCGGCTTCCAGCGTCTCGGCGGCGCCGCCGGCGGCGGGCTCGACCGTCGCCTTCAGCGTCTTGCCGGAGGTATCGACGCCCGTGACCTTGGCGCCCAGCTTGAACGCAAAGCCCTGCTTCTCGAGGATGCGCTGGAATTGCTTGGCGATCTCGCCATCCATGCCGGGCAGGATGCGATCGAGGAATTCGACGACGACGACGTCGGCACCGAGGCGGTGCCAGACCGAGCCGAGCTCGAGGCCAATCACGCCGGCGCCGACGATCAGCAGCTTGCCGGGGACCTTGTCGAGGGACAGCGCGCCGGTCGAGGACACGATGCGCTTCTCGTCGATCTCGATGCCCTTGAGGCGCGCGATGTCCGAGCCGGTGGCAATCACGATGTTCTTGGTCTCGACGACCTGCGACTTGCCGTCGGCGGAAACCTCGACCTTGCCGGTGCCTAAGATCTTGCCGGTGCCCTTGAGCACGTCGATCTTATTCTTCTTCATCAGGAACTCGACGCCCTTGACGTTGCCGTCGATGCCCTGCTGCTTGAAGTTCATCATCGCGGGCAGATCGAGCTTCGGCGCGGACACGGAGACGCCCATTTTCGCGAAGGAATGGCCGGCTTCCTCGAACATCTCGGAGGCGTGCAGCAGCGCCTTCGACGGCATGCAGCCGACGTTGAGGCAGGTGCCGCCGAGGGTTGCGTTCTTTTCGACCACGGCGACTTTCATGCCGAGCTGGCTGGCGCGCACCGCGCAGACGTAACCGCCAGGTCCGGTGCCGATGACGACGAGATCGTAGGTAGCCATGAGAGGAAGTCCCGTGAGTTTAGCGTGATGAGGATGTGTCAGCGTCCGCCGGTGCGTCAGCGTCCGCCGGACACATCGAGAGTGGCTGCGGTGACGTAGGAGGCCTCGTCCGACATCAGCCAGAGGATGGCGCTCGCGATTTCATCTGATGTGCCGACACGCTTCATCGGCACCATATGAGCCAGACGGTGGTGCCGGTCGGGCTCGCCGCCCGAGGCGTGGATTTCCGTATCGATCAGGCCCGGGCGAATGCCCGCGACGCGAATGCCTTCGTTCGCGACCTCATAGCCGAGCCCGGTGGTGAAGGAATCGATCGCCCCCTTGGAGGCGGCATAATCGACATAGGTGTTGGGTGCGCCGAGCCTGGCCGCGACCGACGATAGATTGATGATGACGCCGCCCTTGCCGCCATGCCTGGTCGACATCCGCTTCACCGCCTCGCGCGCGCAGAGGATCGAGCCGGTGACGTTGACCGCCAGCACGCGCTGAATGCGCTCGGCCGACATCTCGTCGACGCGCACGCCGCTGGTCCCGACGATGCCGCCATTGTTGACGAGCGCCGCGAGCGTGCCGAACTTGTCGGCTTCCTTGAACAGCTCGATGATGTCGCGCTCCTCGGCGACATCGCATTTCACCGCGACGGCCTTGCCGCCCTTCGCCTCGATCTGCGCGACCACCTCGTCGGCGGCCTTCTTGTTGCTGGCATAGCCGACCACGACGCGGTAGCCGCGCGCGGCCGCCGCAAGCGCGGTCGCCCGCCCGATGCCCCGGCTGCCGCCGGTGATGACAACGACTTTATCCGTCACGCGCGCCTCCATGGTTCGACACGCGCCGTCGCGAATGGCGACGGCGCTCGCAGAGCATCAGGGATCAGAGATCGAGCACCAGGCGCGCCGGATCTTCCAGGCTCTCCTTGACCCGGACCAGGAAGGTGACGGCTTCCTTGCCGTCGATGACGCGGTGATCGTAGGACAGTGCCAGATACATCATCGGGCGGACCTCGATCTTGCCGCCGACGACCATCGGCCGCTCCTGGATCTTGTGCATGCCCAAAATGCCGGACTGCGGCGCATTCAGGATCGGGGTCGACATCAGCGAGCCGTAGATGCCGCCATTGGTGATGGTGAAGGTGCCGCCCTGCATCTCGTCGATCTTGAGCTGGCCGTCACGGGCGCGGCGGCCGAAATCGGCAATGCTCTTCTCGATGTCGGAGATCGACTTGTGGTCGCAGTCGCGCACCACGGGCACGACGAGGCCCTTGTCGGTGCCGACGGCAACGCCGATGTGGTAGTAGTTCTTGTAGATCAGATCGCTGCCGTCGATCTCGGCGTTGACGGCCGGGATGTCCTTCAGCGCCTGCACGACGGCCTTGGTGAAGAAGCCCATGAAGCCGAGCTTGGCGCCGTGCTTCTTCTCGAACGCGTCCTTGTAGTGCGCACGCAGCGCCATGACGTTGGTCATGTCGACCTCGTTGAAGGTCGTGAGCATGGCCGCGGTATTCTGCACGTCCTTGAGGCGGCGCGCGATGGTCTGGCGCAGCCGGGTCATCTTGACGCGCTCCTCGCGGGCGGCGTCATCGGCCGGCGAGGGCGCGCGCACCTGCACGGCGGCGGCGGGCTGGTTGACCGGGGTCGGCGCCGATGCAGCGCGCTCGATCGCAGCGAGCATGTCGCCCTTGGTGACGCGGCCGTCCTTGCCTGAGCCGGGAACGGTCGAGGCATCGATGCCGGTCTCGGCGGAGAGCTTTCGCACGGACGGCGCGAGCGGCGCATCGGCCGGCGGTGCCTTCGGCGCGGCGGCAGCAGCCGGAGCCGCCGCCGCGGGTGCCGGAGCAGCAGCGGGCTTGGCGGGTGCAGCAGTGGGCTTGGCCGCGCCGGCGCCGTCGGTGATCTGGCCGAGCAACGCGCCCACGGCAACGGTCGCGCCATCGGCGGCGATGATCTCGCTCAGCGTGCCCGCGGAGGGCGCGGGGACTTCGATGGTGACCTTGTCGGTCTCGAGCTCAACCAAGGGCTCGTCGACGGCGACGGGGTCGCCGGCCTTCTTGAACCAGCGGCCGATGGTGGCCTCGGTGACGGATTCGCCGAGCGTCGGCACACGAATTTCAGTCATGGTCTCTTCCTTAAGGGATCGCCAATGCGGTCATAAGTCGATCGTCAACGGCCCGCGAAAAGCAGGCCATCCAGCAAGCCGGGACGCTTCGCCTTGACGCGGAGGTCACGAGTTACTGGATGCCCCGCTCCTGTGCGCTGGTTGCGCACGAGGCGGGGCATGACCCAGTTCAAAAAGTTCAGCTCAGTGCTTCGTCCAGGAACGCCTTCAGCTGAGCCTGATGCTTGGACATCAGACCCGTGGCGGTCGCGGCGGAAGCGGCGCGGCCGACATAACGCGGACGCCGGCTTGCGCCGTTCACCTGGTTGAGCACCCATTCCAGATAAGGCTCGATGAAGTGCCAGGCACCCATGTTGCGGGGCTCTTCCTGGCACCACACCACTTCGGCCTTCTTGAAGCGCGACAGCTCGGCCACCAGCGCCTTCAGCGGCACCGGATAGAGCTGCTCGACGCGCATCAGATAGATGTCGTCGATGCCGCGCTTCTCGCGCTCCTCGTAGAGGTCGTAATAGACCTTGCCGGAACACAGCACGATGCGGCGGATCTTCTCGTCGGGGACGAGCTTGATCGCCTCGTTCGGCAGCATCTGGGCGTCGTCATAGAGGATGCGGTGGAAGGTCGTTCCCTTCGCGAGCTCGTCGAGGCGCGACACCGCCCGCTTGTGACGCAGCAGCGACTTCGGCGTCATCATGATCAGCGGCTTGCGGATCTCGCGATGCAGCTGCCGGCGCAGCGCGTGGAAGTAGTTCGCCGGCGTGGTCGGGTAGACCACCTGCATGTTGTCTTCCGCGCACATCTGCAGGTAACGCTCGAGCCGCGCCGAGGAGTGCTCCGGTCCCTGGCCCTCATAGCCGTGCGGCAGGAGGCAGACGAGGCCGGACATGCGCAGCCATTTGCGCTCGCCCGAGGAGATGAACTGGTCGAACACGACCTGCGCGCCGTTGGCGAAGTCGCCGAACTGGGCTTCCCACAGCGTCAGCGTGTTCGGCTCGGCGAGCGAATAGCCGTATTCGAAACCGAGCACGGCTTCTTCCGACAGCAGCGAGTTGATGACCTCGTAATGGCCCTGCTCGCCACCGAGATGGTTGAACGGCGTGTAGCGGCTCTCGTCCTCTTGATCGATCAGGACCGAATGGCGCTGCGAGAAGGTGCCGCGTTCCGAATCCTGTCCGGAGAGGCGGACGTGGTGGTTCTCGTTGAGCAGCGAGCAGAACGCCAGCGCCTCGCCGGTCGCCCAGTCGATGCCGTTGCCGCTCTCGATCGCCTTGGCGCGGTTATCGAGGAAGCGCTGAATGGTGCGGTGGACGCGGAAGCCGTCCGGCACCTTGGTGATCTTGCGGCCGATGTCCTTCAGGATGGGCAGATCGACGCCGGTGACGCCGCGCCGCGCATCCTCTTCCTGGTCGGCGATCTTGAAGCCCGCCCACTTGCCGTCGAGCCAGTCGGCCTTGTTCGGCTTGTAGGAGGTGCCGGCCTCGAATTCGGCGTCGAGCCGGGCGCGCCAGTCCGCTTTCAGCTTGTCGACCTCGCCCTCGGTGACCACGCCTTCCGCGATCAGGCGCCTGGAGTAGAGCGTCAGGGTCGAGGGATGGGCCGCGATCCGCTTGTACATCACCGGCTGGGTGAAGGCCGGCTCGTCGCCCTCATTGTGGCCGTAGCGGCGGTAGCACCACATGTCGATGACGACGGGCTTGTGGAACTTCTGCCGGAATTCGGTCGCGACCTTGGCTGCGAACACGACGGCTTCCGGATCGTCGCCGTTGACGTGGAAGATCGGCGCATCGATCATCTTCGCCACATCCGACGGATATGGCGAGGAGCGCGAGTAGCGCGGGTAGGTGGTGAAGCCGATCTGGTTGTTGACGATGAAGTGCACGGAACCGCCGGTGCGGTAGCCCTTCAGGTCGGACAGGCCGAAGCACTCGGCGACCACGCCCTGGCCGGCGAACGCGGCGTCGCCGTGCATCAGAAGCGGCATCACGGAGATGCGCATGTCCGGGGGATCGCCGTGCTGGTCCTGCTTGGCGCGCACCTTGCCGAGCACGACGGGATCGACGATCTCGAGATGCGAGGGGTTGGCGGTCAGCGACAGATGGATGCGGTTGCCGTCGAACTCGCGGTCCGAGGAGGCGCCGAGGTGATACTTCACGTCGCCGGAGCCTTCGACCGCGTCGGGATTGGCCGAGCCGCCCTTGAACTCGTGGAATAGCGCCCGGTGCGCCTTGCCCATCACCTGCGTCAGCACGTTGAGGCGGCCGCGATGCGGCATGCCCAGCACGATCTCCTTCACGCCGAGATTGCCGCCGCGCTTGATGATCTGCTCGAGCGCGGGGATCAGGGCTTCGCCGCCGTCGAGGCCGAAGCGCTTGGTGCCGGTGAACTTGGTGTCGCAGAACTTTTCGAAGCCTTCGGCTTCGACCAGCTTCTGCAGGATGGCTCTGCGGCCTTCCCGGGTGAACGAGATCTCCTTGTCGGGTCCCTCGATGCGCTCCTGGATCCAGGCCTTCTGCGCGGCGTTGCTGATATGCATGAACTCGACGCCCAGCGTCTGGCAATAGGTACGCTCGCAGATCGCGGTGATCTCGCGGATCGTGCCGTATTCGAGGCCGAGCACGTGATCGAGGAAGATCTTGCGGTCGAAATCGGCCTCGGTGAAGCCGTAGGTGCGCGGATCGAGCTCTTCGCGGTTGCGCTGGGCCTCGATGCCGAGCGGATCGAGCTTGGCGTGGAAGTGGCCGCGCATGCGGTAGGAGCGGATCAGCATCAGGGCGCGGACGGAGTCGCGCGTGGCCTGGAGCAGGTCGGCGGAGGAAATGTCGGCGCCCTTGGCCTGGGCCTTGGCGGCGATCTTGGTGCCGACCGTCTTCTCGACCTCGGCCCAATTGCCGTCGAGCGCGGAGGTCAGATCGTCCTTGGGGGTCAGCGGCCAGTTGTCGCGCTCCCAGGACGGGCCTTCCGCGTTCTTGCTGATGTCAGCGGGCGCGTCGTTCAGGCTCTTGAAGAACTCCTGCCACTCGGCGTCGACCGAGGACGGGTCCTTCTGGTAGCGGGCGTAGATTTCGTCGATGTAGGTGGCGTTGGTGCCCTGCAAAAACGATGACAGGGCAAAGGCTGCGTTGGCGTCCTGGCGAGACATACTTGAGTTCCTGGCGATTTCGGTTCGCGCATAACAAACGGCGCTGGCGCCGAGCTCCCCCGACAGGGCTCGACGCGACAGGCACCCTTTACCCTATTTGCTGCGAAACTTCGCCCGGAAAAGTACGAAGAAGTGAATTAGCCTTTCAACTTTTCGGCAAGCGTATGGCCGAGGCGGGCGGGCGACGGGGACACTGTAATTCCTGCCGATTTCATCGCCTCGGTCTTGGAACCGGCATCGCCCTTGCCGCCCGAGATGATGGCGCCGGCATGGCCCATGCGGCGGCCGGGAGGAGCGGTGACGCCGGCGATGAAGCCGACCATCGGCTTCTTGCGGCCACGCTTGGCCTCGTCCTTGAGGAACTGGGCGGCGTCCTCCTCGGCGGAGCCGCCGATCTCGCCGATCATGATGATCGATTCGGTCTTGGGGTCGGCGAGCAGCATTTCGAGGACGTCGATGAACTCGGTGCCCTTGACCGGGTCGCCGCCGATGCCGACCGCGGTGGTCTGGCCGAGGCCTTCCTGGGAGGTCTGGAACACGGCTTCATAGGTCAGCGTGCCCGAGCGGGAGACGATGCCGACCGAGCCGGTCTTGAAGATGTTGGCGGGCATGATGCCGATCTTGCACTCGCCGGCGGTCATGACGCCCGGGCAGTTCGGCCCGATCAGGCGCGACTTGGAGCCGATCAGCGAGCGCTTGACGCGGACCATGTCGATGACGGGAATGCCCTCGGTGATGCAGACGATCAGCGGGATCTCGGCGTCGATCGCTTCGCAGATCGCGTCCGCCGCGCCCGGCGGCGGCACGTAGATCACCGACGCATCGGCACCGGTCTTCTCACGCGCCTCGCGCACGGTGTCGAACACCGGCAGGCCCAGATGCGTCGAGCCGCCTTTGCCCGGCGAGGTGCCGCCGACCATCTTGGTGCCGTAGGCGATCGCGGCCTCGGAGTGGAAGGTGCCGTTCTTGCCGGTGAAGCCCTGGCAGATGACCTTGGTGTTCTTGTCGATCAGGATGGACATGAGGTCTGCTTTCGCGAAACTAACAGAGTGAGAGGGTCAGTGGATGCGGCGGTAGACGCCGGTGAGCACGTCGGCCCAGCCTTCCGCGTCCGGCGAGAACTGAATCTTCAACCAGTAGGAATCCTCGTTGATGATCTCGTAGACGTGGCGCGCATTGCCGCGGAGCGAGCCGCGCACCAGCGTCAGGGTCTGGCCGACCCACCCGCCTGAGGCGGGCGAAGGCGGCGTGTAGCCGAGCGAGTCGTACCAGAACAATTTGTAGGTCCGGTCGTCGCGGTCGAAGGTGAAGATGCCGTGGGTGGCGAAGACCTGCTTGCCGTCGCGCATCTGGACCGAGTCCTGGATCAAATAGAACCCGTTCAGATCCATGCGCGCGACGGTGCGCGAGGTCGCCGGCCCGCCCGCCGTCCAGCGCGACGGGAAGACCATCTCCTCACCATCCCATTCGCCGGCGAACGCGGCGAGGCGCGCGTGCTCGGGGAGCGGAGATGATGCGGCGAGATGGTCCTGGGCCATGGCGTCAGCCTCCCTTGACGGCCTTCACGATCTTCTGCGCGGCGTCGTCGAGATTGTCGGCCGGCACCACGTTCAGTCCGGATTCGCGGATGATCTTCTTGCCGAGCTCGACATTGGTGCCTTCGAGACGAACCACCAGCGGCACGCTGAGGCCGACTTCACGAACCGCGGCTGTGACGCCCTCGGCGATCACGTCGCACTTCATGATGCCGCCGAAGATGTTGACCAGGATGCCCTTCACGTTGGGATCGGCGGTGATGATCTTGAAGGCGGCCGCGACCTTCTCCTTGCTGGCGCTGCCACCGACGTCGAGGAAGTTGGCCGGCGCCATGCCGTAGAGCTTGATGATGTCCATCGTCGCCATGGCAAGGCCGGCGCCGTTGACCATGCAGCCGATGTTGCCGTCGAGGGTGACGTAGTTGAGGTCGTATTTCGACGCCTCGATTTCCTTGGCGTCTTCCTCGGTCTCGTCGCGCAGCGCGAGCACCTCGGGGTGCCGGAACAGGGCGTTGTCGTCGAACGACACCTTGGCGTCGAGCACGCGGAGCTGGCCCTGCTTGGTCACGACCAGCGGGTTGATCTCCAGCATCGACATGTCCTTGGCGACGAAGGCGGCGTAGAGCTGCGCCGTGAGCTTCTCGGCCTGCTTGGCGAGATCACCGGAGAGCTTCAGCGCGTTCGCAACCGTGCGGCCGTGATGGCCCATGATGCCGGTGGCGGGGTCGACCGAGAAGGTGACGATCTTCTCGGGCGTGTTGTGGGCGACGTCCTCGATGTTGACGCCGCCTTCGGTCGAGACGACGAAGGAGACGCGCGAGGTCTCGCGGTCGACCAGGATCGAGAGATAGAACTCCTTGTCGATGTCGGAGCCGTCCTCGATGTAGAGGCGGTTGACCTGCTTGCCGGCGGGGCCGGTCTGCACGGTCACCAGCGTCGCGCCCAGCATCTGCTTGGCGAATTCGGAGACTTCTGCCGCCGACTTGGCGATGCGGACGCCGCCCTTGTCGCCGGCGCTAGCTTCCTTGAACTTGCCCTTGCCGCGGCCGCCGGCATGGATCTGGCTCTTCACCACATAGACCGGGCCCGGCAGCGCCTTGGCCGCGGCTTCCGCGTCGCTCGCTTTGAGGACCGGCACGCCCTTGGAGATCGGCACGCCGAACTCACCCAGCAGCGCTTTGGCCTGATATTCATGGATATTCATATGGTCGCTCCCTGAACCCGCGGGCGGCGGCCTCTTGGGCCCACCTCAGTCTTGTGGCTGGCATACCATATACCACAGGAACTGCAACCCGGATTCTTTGACATCGATCTCTGGACTGCCGAACCCGAAGCCCGTCCCGACATCCGGGCCCCGGAAATGAAACCGCCGAAGACCGGGTTTCGATCTTCGGCGGGATTAGGTTGCGCCTCAGCGGCCGAGAAGATCGGGGGCGATCTTCTTGCAGGCATCGACCAGGCCCTGCACCGCGCCGACCGACTTGTCGAAGGCCTCGCGGTCCTTGCCGGCAAGCTCGATCTCGACGACGCGCTCGACGCCCTTGGAGCCGATCACGACGGGCACGCCGACATACATGTCCTTCACGCTGTACTCGCCGTTGAGGTAGGCGGCGCAGGGCAGCACGCGCTTCTTGTCCTTCAGATAGCTCTCGGCCATCGCGATGGCGGAGGCGGCCGGCGCATAGAAGGCCGAGCCGGTCTTGAGCAGATTGACGATCTCGGCGCCGCCGTTGCGAGTGCGGTCGACGATCTCGTCGAGGCGCGCCTGCGAGGTCCAGCCCATCTTGACGAGGTCGGGGAGCGGGATGCCGGCGACGGTGGAGTACTTCACCAGCGGCACCATGGTGTCGCCATGGCCGCCGAGCACGAAGGCGGTGACGTCTTCAACGGAGACGTTGAACTCGTCGGCCAGGAAGTAGCGGAAGCGGGCCGAATCCAGCACGCCGGCCATGCCGACGACCTTCTTGTGCGGCAGGCCGGAGGCCTTCTGCAGCGCCCAGACCATGGCGTCGAGCGGGTTGGTGATGCAGATGACGAAGGCGTCCGGCGCGTACTTCTTGATGCCGGCACCGACCTGCTCCATGACCTTGAGGTTGATGGAGAGCAGGTCGTCGCGGCTCATGCCGGGCTTGCGCGGCACGCCGGCGGTGACGATGCAGACCTTGGCGTTGTCGAGCGCTTCGTAGGAGTTCGCGCCGCTGTAGTGCGCGTCGAAGCCGTCGACCGGCGAGGACTGCGCGATGTCGAGCGCCTTGCCCTGCGGCACGCCTTCGGCGATGTCGAACATCACGACGTCGCCCAGTTCTTTCAGGCCGATGAGGTGAGCCAGCGTTCCGCCGATCTGACCGGAGCCAATCAAAGCAATCTTGTCGCGCGCCATGTGAACCTGTCCTTTAGACACGTAAGGAGGGGAAAACTGAGACGGGTGGTTATCCCTTTCGCCTCCCCCGTTCAAGTCGCCCAATGCCCAATTGTCGGGCTTGGCGCGAATCCGGCCAGCAGCCCCTCAGCCGTCATTCCGGGGCGCCCGTGCACTGCGCGGGCGAACCCGGAATCTCGAAATTGTAGCGCGAGATTCCGGGTTCGCGCTGCGCGCGCCCCGGAATGACGGGAAGATAGGAATAGGACTTAAGTCTCCACCAGGCCCTTGGTGGAGCCGCTCGCGGTGGAATCCTTGCGGCCATGGGCCAGCGCCAGATAGGATTTCGAGCTCATTTCGATCAGGCGCGAGGCGGTCCGCTTGAACTCATTGGCCTCGTTGCCCTCGGTGGCGAGGTAGAGCGAGATCGGGTTGGCGTCGGCCGAGGCCATCAGCTTCACGGCATTGTCGTAGAGCGCGTCGATCAGCGTGATGAAGCGCTTGGCGGCGTTGCGCTGGGAGAGATCCATCACTGGAATATGGTCGACCAGGATGGTGTGATAGTCGTGCGCGAGCCTGAGGTAGTCCGATGCCCCGAGTGGCTTCTCGCAGAGATCGGCGAACGAGAACCGCGCCACGCCATGGGCCGAGCACGGCACATGCAGGATGCGGCCCTTGATCGAGATGTCGCGCGAGCGGCATTTGGCGCTGCCCGACATCCGATTCCAAGCGCGGTCGAGGGCGGCATCGGCATCGGCGTCCGCCGGCGTCAGCCACATCGGCACGCCCTGCAGCTTCTCGAGGCGAAAGTCGGTGCGCGCATCGAGCCGCGCGACGTCCATGTGGTCGGTGATCTGCTTGATGAAGGGCAGGAACAGCGAGCGGTTCAGGCCGCCCTTGTAGAGATCTTCGGGCGCGACATTGGAGGTCGCGACCACGACGGTGCCGAGCTCGAACAGCTTTGCGAACAGGCGTCCGAGGATCATCGCATCGGCGATGTCGGTGACGTGGAATTCGTCGAAGCAGAGCAGCCAGCTCTCCTCGAAGATCGCGTTCGCCGTCAGCGCGATGACGTCGCCGTCGGGGATCTCGCCGCGCGCGATGCTCTGGCGGTAGTCGTAGATGCGCTCGTGCACGTCGGCCATGAATTCGTGGAAATGCGCGCGCCGCTTCTGTTCGACCGAGGCGTGCTGGAAGAACAGGTCCATCAGCATGGTCTTGCCGCGGCCGACCTCGCCATGGATGTAGAGCCCGCGCGGCGCCTCGTCCTTGTCGCCGCTGCCGAACAGGCGGCTGAGCAGGCCCTGCTTGCGCTGCGGATTGTAGTTCGCAAGCCGCAGGTCCAGCGCCGCATAGGCCTCGGCGACCTCGGCCTGCGCGGCATCGGGCTCGATTGCGCCGGCGGCGATCTGGGCCTGATAGGCTTCGCTGAAGGGGGAACTGGGAGTCGAGAGCATGGCCCTTTACCGCCAGAGACGGACGGAAATTGCAAGCGGTCAATTGGTGCGGGGCGCTATGCGTTCCGTGTCCCGGACGCGCTGCGGCAGCAATAGCGCGTCTTCGCCGCGCTATCGCTAAGACGCAGGGTTGGGACCCACTATTTCGTTTATCGCCGAATTTCGTCCATCGCGCAGCGCTGAGCCCCGGCTCTGCGGCCGGGGCAAGAGAGCGGAGCTACGCACACAGCTCGTAGGCGTCCTCGACGACATACGGGCCGCCGCCGGTGGAAGCGCGCGAGGAGAACAGCACGAAGCGTTCGGCCATGAAGGCCTTGCTCGGGAAGTAGCCGCGCAGCGACAGATAGTCGGCGACGTCGCGGTCGGAGGCGTCGTGCAGTCTCGCCAGCGTGACGTGCGGAATGTATTTGCGTCCCTCGGGGTCGAGGCCGATCCGCTGCATCATGCGTTCGAGCTCGGCCTGCAGCTCCATCAGGGGCTTGCTCGGCGCGATGGTGGCGACCACCGCGCGCGGCTTGCGGCCGCCGAAGCTCGTCAGTCCCTGCACCTTGACCTCGAACGGCTTGCGATCGACGCGAAACAGCATCGAGGCGATCTCGTTGGCGGAGACGCCGTCGATATCGCCGATGAAGCGCAAGGTGACGTGATAATTTTTGGGATCGATCCAGCGGGCGCCGGGAAGGCCACCCCTCAAGTTGGAAAGCGCCTGGCCGATCTCGGCCGGAATTTCCAGACCCGTAAACAAACGCGGCATCGTTCAGCACTCCCGATGCTTTGGGTACAGCCCTCGAACAGCGAGGACGATACCCACATTAGAGCCGGCGACGAATCACCGGTACCCTGATTCCTATCGCAGTTGTGTGACTCTGCGAAGCATGCCGCGCCTTACCCCGGCAAAACCCTGGGAATTACGGTCAGCCCTGCCTGCTTTTCAACGCCGATGCTCAGCGATCGTGCCAATGAATGCCTCCACCATGGGCATGAGCTTTTCGACGATGACGTCGACGCCGGCCGCTGTCGGATGAATGCCGTCGCCCTGGTTGAGCTTGGCGTCGGCCGCAACGCCGTCGAGGAAGAACGGATAGAGCGGCACGTCGAATTGCTTCGCCACGTCCGGATAAATCGCATTGAAGCGCGCGGCGTAGTCCGCGCCCAAGTTCGGCGGCGCCAGCATGCCGCACAGCATCACCGCGATCTTGCGCGCTCTGAGCCGCTGGATGATGTCCGCGAGCGCGGCGCGCGTCACGCCGGGATCGATGCCGCGCAGCGCGTCGTTGGCGCCGAGCTCGACGATGACGCCCTCGGTTCCTTCCGGCACCGACCAGTCGAGCCGGTCGCGGCCGCCGGAGACGGTGTCGCCGGACACCCCGGCATTGATCATGTCAATCGCTATGCCTTTGGTCTGCAAGGCTTTTTGCAGCTTTTGGGGAAATGCGTCCGCGGCCCCCAGGCCATAACCTGCGCTCAAGGAATCGCCGAGCACGACAAGCTTGACCGGCCTTGTCGCATCCGCCCAAGCCGGCTTCGCCATTGTCATCAAGGCGAGCATCAACACGGCTATGTGCATGAACAATCCGTAACGCCTCTCGACCGCGCTATCGGAGTTGCCATATGACCGGACCATGGACACTCGCATCGATACCTCTTCGCTCGCCGCCACCTCGGCGGACACCATCGCCATCTCCAACGTCAATCTCTCATTGGGCACGGGCGCGGCACGCGTTCACATTCTCAAGGATATCAGCTTGCGGGTCGGCCGTAGCGAGACGGTCGGCCTGATCGGCCCGTCAGGCTCGGGCAAATCCACGCTGCTGATGGTGATGGCGGGGCTGGAACGTCCTGATAGCGGAGAGGTGGTGGTATCGGGCACGCCTTTCAATGCCCTCGACGAGGACGCGCTGGCCCGCTTCCGCGGCCGCCAGGTCGGCATCGTCTTCCAGTCCTTTCACCTGATTCCGACCATGACCGCGCTGGAGAACGTCGCGGTGCCGCTCGAGCTTGCCGGCAATCCCGATGCCGCCAGGCGCGCCGCGCACGAGCTGCAATCCGTCGGGCTCGGCGACCGCCTGCATCATTATCCGACGCAGCTCTCGGGCGGCGAGCAGCAGCGCGTTGCACTCGCCCGCGCGCTGGCACCCGATCCCGCCATCCTCGTGGCGGACGAGCCGACCGGCAATCTCGACGAGACAACCGGAAAGCAGATCGTCGATCTCCTGTTCAGCAAGCATGCCGAGCGCGGCATGACCCTGGTGCTGGTCACGCATGATGCCTCGCTCGCACATCGCTGCGACCGCGTGATCCGCCTGCGTTCGGGCCGCATCGACACGCAGTCCGCGGCGGCATGAGCACGGCGGTCGAACCCCTGGTGAAGCCCGCCGGCGTCGCGCTGTCGTTGCGTTATGCGCTGCGCGAATTGCGCGGGGGCCTGCGCGGCTTCTACGTCTTCATTGCCTGCATCGCGCTCGGCGTGATGGCCATCGCCGGCGTCGGCTCGGTGTCGGCGAGCCTCTCCGACGGCCTGGCACGCGAGGGCCGCACCCTGCTCGGCGGCGACGTCTCGTTCGTGCTGTTTCAGCGCGAGGCCAAGCCCGACGAGGTCGCCTTCCTGCGCTCGCGCGGCGCCGTCTCGACCGCCGCGACCCTGCGCGGCATGGCCCGCGCAGGCGACGGCAAGCTGGCGCTGGTCGAGATGAAGGCGGTCGACGACACCTATCCGATGCTGGGCCAGCTGACGCTGGCACCGCCACTATCGATGCCCGACCTGCTCGCGGAGCGCGACGGCGCGTTCGGCGCCGCCGCCGATCCGACGCTGCTGGCACGGCTGTCGCTGAAGACCGGCGACCGCGTCACCATCGGCGCGGCGACCTTCCAGATCCGCTCCACGGTCGAGGCCGAACCGGACAAGCTCGCCGGCGGCATCGGTTTCGGTCCGCGCTTCTTGATCAGCGAGGCGGGCTTGCGCGCCACCGGCCTGATCCAGCCCGGCAGCCTGGTGCGCTGGGTCTACCGGGTCAAGCTGCCCGAGACCGCGAACGACGAGCGCGCCACCGAAGCCTTCATCGCGGACGCCCGCAACGCCGCGCCGCAGGCCGGCTGGGAGATCCGCAGCCGCTCCAACGCTTCGCCGCAGCTCGAACGCAACATCAACCGCTTCACGCAGTTCCTGACCCTGGTCGGCCTTGCCGCGCTGCTGGTCGGCGGTGTCGGCGTGGCCAACGCCGTGAAGAGCCATATCGACCGCCGGCTCGAAGTGATCGCGGCGCTCAAGGCCGTCGGCGCCACCGGGCGCGACGTGTTCGGCATCTATCTCGCGCAGGTTCTGCTGCTCGCTTGCATCGGCTCGGTGATCGGCCTTGCGCTCGGCGCCGCCATGCCGTTCGCCATCGTCGGTCTGTTCGGCAAGCTGTTGCCGCTGCCGGTGGTGCCGGCCGTGCATGCCGACGAGCTCGCGCTGTCCTTCGTCTATGGCCTCCTCACCGCGCTCGCCTTCGGCCTGTGGCCGCTCGGACGCGTCCACGACGTGCCGGTGGCCGCGCTGTTCCGCGACACCATCAGCTCGGAATGGCACCGGCCGCGTGCGGGCTATCTCGCCTTCATGGGCATCGTGATCGCGCTGCTGATCGCGGTCGTGATCGGGCTGGCGTTCGACAAGCGCATCGCCGCGGTGTTCGTTGCCTCCTCGATCGTGGTGTTCGCCCTGCTGCGCGGCATCGCCGCCCTGCTGATGGCGATCGCGCGGCGGCTGCCGCGGACGCGGCTGCCGATGCTGCGGCTGGCGATCGCCAACATCCACCGGCCGGGCGCGCTGACGCCCTCGGTCGTACTGTCGCTGGGGCTCGGGCTCGCCGTGCTCGTCACCATCACCCAGATCGACGGCAATCTGCGACGGCAGTTCCTCGCAGCCCTTCCCGATCAGGCGCCATCGTTCTTCTTCATCGACATTCCCAGCGCCCAGGCCGAGCAGTTCGACCTCTATCTGCGCCGGATCGCGCCCGGCGCGAAGATCGAGGACGTGCCGATGCTGCGCGGACGCATCGTCGCCGCGCGCGGGGTGCGTGCCGAGGAGCTCAAGCCGACCACCGATTCCGAATGGGTGCTGCAGAGCGACCGCGGCCTGACCTATACCAGCGAGCTGCCGAAAGGCTCCAAGGTGGTCGAGGGCGAGTGGTGGAGCGCCGATTATTCCGGCCCGACGCTGGTCTCGATGGAGAAGAAGATCGCCGACGGATTGGGCCTCAAGCTCGGCGACGAGATCGTGGTCAACGTGCTCGGCCGCGACATCCCGGCTAGAATCGGCAATCTGCGCACCATCGACTGGCAGGGCCTCGGCATCAACTTCGTTCTCGTGTTCTCGCCGAACGCCTTCAAGGGCGCTCCGCACACCCACATCGCCACGCTGACGGAAGCGGGCGGAAATGCGGCAGGCGACGGCAAGATCATCAGGGAGGTCGCCGACGCCTATCCGATGGTGACGAGCGTGCGCGTGCGAGAGGTGATGGAGACGGTCGGCTCGGTGGTGACCAATCTGGCGCTGGCGATCCGCGGCGCCAGCGCCGTGACCCTGATCTCGGCGATCCTGGTGCTCGGCGGGGCGCTCGCCGCCGGCCATCGCCACCGGGTCTACGATGCCGTGATCCTGAAGACGCTGGGCGCGACGCGGCTGCGGCTGCTCGGGGCCTATGCGCTCGAATACCTCCTGATCGGGCTCGCCACGGCGGTGTTCGGCGTGATCGCCGGCAGCGTCGCGGCCTGGATGATCGTGACGCGGCTGATGACGCTCAGCTTCGTCTGGCAGGCCGGCAGCGCGGCCGGCGTGGTAGCGGCCGCCCTGGTCGTCACAGTCGGGCTCGGCCTCGCCGGCACGCTGCTGGCGTTGAACAAAAAGCCCGCCACGGTGTTGCGGAATTTGTGACAAATGGTAGCGGCCCGCCGCGCGGGTGCGAAATCGCACGATTTCTGCGATTAACCACGCTGGCCGTCAGGTTCGCGTCAGGATTGCCGCCGAGGGCGACATTCAGCCGCGCGTGGAAGGTTGCGGCGAATGTGTTAGTTTCCCACATATCGAATGGGTTCGGAGCCCCGATTGTTAGCCAAAATTTAGTCGGTTGGCAGCGGTATCCGAGATAGAGTTTGACGAACCGGCGGCATGGCGACCCTCATGCCGGACCGGACCAACCAACGGGAATTCGACCATGTCGGACCTAGACCGTAACTACGCTTCTCCTTTCGGCAGGGCCGCCGGGCGTGTTGACGCCGCGACGGTCGATGCCGGCCTGCGCGCCTACATGCTGCGCATCTACAATTACATGAGCATTGGCCTCGCCATCACCGGCCTGGCCGCGCTCGGCGTCTACATGGCTGCCGTAACCGACGTTCCGACCCCGGAAGCCGTCCGCGTCGGCAAGCTGTTCCTGACGCCGTTCGGCTACGCGATGTTTGTCAGCCCCCTGAAGTGGCTGTTCATGCTCGCGCCGCTCGCGATGGTGTTCGTGATCTCGGCGGGGATCAACCGTCTCGCCCCCTCGACCGCCCAGATCCTGTTCTGGGTGTTCTCGGCGCTGATGGGCATCTCGCTGTCGTCCATCTTCCTGGTGTTCACGCACACCTCGATCGTGCGGGTGTTCTTCATCACCGCGGCGACCTTCGGTGCGCTGAGCCTCTACGGCTACACCACCAAGCGTGACCTGACCGGCATGGGCTCGTTCCTGTTCATGGGCCTGATCGGCATCATCATCGCGAGCCTGGTGAACCTGTTCCTGGCCAGCTCGATGCTGCAGTTCATCGTGTCGGTGGTCGGCGTGCTGGTGTTCGCGGGCCTCACCGCCTGGGATACGCAGCGGCTGAAGAACGACTACATCTACGGCTACGCTTCGGCCGGCGGTGACATCGCAGAGCGTGCAGCCATCACCGGCGCACTGTCGCTGTACCTGAACTTCATCAACCTGTTCACGTTGCTGCTGCAGCTCCTCGGCCAGCGCGACTAAGCGCAACGACGAGAGAACGGAGACGAACCCCGGCCGAAAGGCCGGGGTTTTTGTTGGGGGCGGGATCTCCCTCGTCATTGCGAGGAGCTCAGCGACAAAATTGAGGAGCAATTTTGCGCAGATGCGACGAAGCAATCCAGAGACCCTCCGCGGATGCATTTCTGGATTGCTTCGCTGCGCTCGCAATGACGGGTGTGGAGGCGGAACGGCCTCTTCCAGCAGTGTCCGGAAGGCTCTAATCTTCCCCCCATGTCCGCACCTGAAATCAGGCCCACGCTTGAGGCCGACCTCCCCGCCATCACCGCCATCTACCAGCAGGCCGTCCGCGAGGGCACGGCTACGTTCGAGCTGGAGCCGCCTGACCTCTCGGAGATGACGCGCCGCTATCGCGCGCTGATCGACGGCGGCTATCCCTATTTCGTCGCCGTCCTTGACGGACGCGTGGCCGGCTATGCCTATGCCGGCGCCTACCGGCCGCGCCCGGCCTACCGCTTCACGGTCGAGAACTCGATCTACCTGGATCCGAGCTTCCACCGCCGCGGGATCGGCGCATTGCTGCTGGAACGGTTGGTCAAAGAATGCGAGGCGCGCGGCTTCCGCCAGATGATCGCGGTGATCGGCGACTCCGCCAATGCCGGCTCGATCGGCGTGCACACCAAGGGCGGCTTCAAGATGATCGGCACGCATCCCAATGTCGGGCTGAAGTTCGGCCGCTGGCTGGACACGGTGATGATGCAGCGCGACCTCGGCGAGGGCGCAACCACGGTACCGGGGAGTTAGGTTTATCCGTCATTCCGGGACGATGCGCAGCATCGCACCCGGAATCCAGAAGTTGTTTGCGAACGCGGATCGAGATTCTCAGGGCGCAACCGCGCCGGAGTTCGCAACTTTGCCGCGCCCGGGAATGACGACCTAAGGTCGTCACACCACCGCCAGCTTGCGATCGATCACCAGCAGCACACGCTCGAGCTCGTGGCCGCGGCGCAGGATCAGGCCCGTCGCCGAGATCACGCTGTACATGCCCTGCTTGCGGGCCAGGCGCGGGTCCTTCTCGATGCGATAGATCGGCACCTCCGAGGCACGGCGATAGACCGAGAACACCGCGCGATCCCTGAGGAAGTCGATGGCATAATCGCGCCACTCGCCGTCGGCGACCATGCGGCCGTAGAGATTGAGAATCCGGTGCAGCTCGAGCCGGTTGAACGTCACCCGGTTCAGTTGGGCACTGGCAGCGGCGGGGCGCGCCGCCGCGCGCTGCTCGCTCGGATCGGCATTCTCCGACGTCAGACTCATGGGAAGCGCCTCCTCATCGCAACAGCACGCTCCGCGTCCGCGAAGACCGTCCCCGGAACCTCGGAACATGACAATTGCATGATTGCGCCAACCGGCCACCGCCGCAAGGCCCCCGATGGGACTCGGTGAACTCAACCGGTGGAATCGGCTGCGAATCAGGCCACACGCAGGGGTGGAACTCTGTCGCGACGAACCGTCACGGGATCGTGCTCAAGAATCTTAGTCTCGCCGCTTTTCCGCCTAGCGACTGCCGCCCTGCACTGCGAAAAGGTTCATGTGCGTTGACCCGGTCCTTTCGGTTCCGGATTCCTCAGCCCCCAGCCCCCCGGGGTCGAACAGGATCGGGTCTGTACGCGCGACAAGGAGGGCCAACGCGAGTTGGTCCTTTTTTGTTTGTGTCGGGATTTTTCGGCACGGCCTCTCTCCGAACATCCGGCCGGCGACTCTCTCCCCTTATCCTGAGGGCCGCGCACTTCGCGCGGCGTCTCGAAGGGCGAAGGCCGGGCTGCGTCAGCGGGGCCTTTCATGGTTCGAGACGCGCGCAAGGGCGCGCTCCTCACCATGACGGTCGAGAGCAGTGCGCGACGCTAGAGAGAAATCAGTGCAGCGAGGTGTACGCCGCGCCCAGCATCGGGCCCGGCCGCTCGCGGCTGCCGTCCTGAACATAGACCACCGCGCCGTCGACACCCTCGCGCGTGAGGTTCTCGATCGGCACCGTCCAGCTTTCCGGACGCCCGGTCCAGTCGCCGACCTTGAGCAGATTGCGAACGACGTTGTGGTAAGTGACCTGCTGCCCGCGATTCTCGCCGCGGGTGATTGCGATCGGGACCGACTTGGCGATCGAGCAGATCCAGACCTCGCCGTGCGAGACGGCCGGCTCGTTGCTCGCCGCCACCGATACGTTGATCTGCTTGCCCGCGAGCGACATCGTCACCGGCACGCTCATCACGCCCCCACCCTTGTCGGTCTTGCCGATCGCGTTCTCGATGCCGGCACGGTCGCTGCCGATGACATGCGTGGAGCCGTTGACCACGACCTGCGGCGTGTAGACCTCACGGTCGCCACGCATGCGCGAATAGGCGCGCTGCCGTGCCGAGAAACGCGAATCCGCCAGCGTGTCCTTCCAGCCGAGATAGTCCCAATAATCGATCGGCATGCTCAGCGCGATGATCGACGGGTCTTTCGAGAGATCGCCGATGATCTGGTCGGCGGGCGGGCAGGACGAGCAGCCCTGCGAAGTGAACAGTTCGACCACGGCCCGAGGATCGGCTGCGGCGGGACGGATGACGGCGACGATCGCACAGATACCGAGGGCGCCCGACCAGAGGGCACTGGACCAACGTGAAACCAGATGAGAAGCCGTCATTGTCGTCATGTTGAACGCCGCACACCATTGCTCGTGGGAAGGGGATCTTATCGCGGGATGGTCACCGTAGTCTTACGGGGCGCAGCACGCTCGACCGTCCGGGCAAATCGTCCAAAGGGAGATTTTCCGCCGGGCGGGCCCATCTAGAGCATGCCGCAAACGCACGAAGGCGGCCTTGTGATAGGCCGCCTTCGTTTAACCTTCTACTCACTTCGCAGTGAGCCACCGTTCACAAATCCGCGCTTAGGCTGCGAGCTTGCGCAGCACGTAGTGCAGGATACCGCCGTTGCGGTAGTAATCGAGCTCGTCCAGCGTATCGATGCGGCAGAGCAGCGAAACACGCTGCAACGAGCCGTCGCCGGAGACGATCTCCGCGGTCAGCTTCTGGCGCGGCTTGAGGTCGCCGACCAGGCCCCGCAGCGTGACCTTCTCGTCGCCCTTCAGGCCGAGCGACGACCAGGAGGTGCCTTCCTCGAAGGTCAGCGGCAGCACGCCCATGCCGACCAGGTTGGAGCGATGGATGCGCTCGAAGCTCTGGCAGATCACCGCACGCACGCCGAGCAGACGGGTGCCCTTGGCAGCCCAGTCGCGCGAGGAGCCGTTGCCGTATTCGGCGCCGGCGAACACCACCAGCGGCACCTGCTCCTGCTGGTACTTCATCGCGGCGTCGTAGATCGACATCTGCTCGCCGTCGGGCCAGTGCTTCGTCAAGCCGCCCTCAGGGATGTTTCCATCCGCGCCCTTGAGCATGAAGTTCTTGATGCGAATGTTGGCGAAGGTGCCGCGCATCATCACTTCGTGGTTGCCGCGGCGGGTGCCGTACTGGTTGAAGTCGGCGGGACGCACCTGGTGCTCGCTGAGATACTTGCCCGCGGGCGAGGTGAGCTTGATCGAACCGGCCGGCGAGATGTGGTCGGTAGTGATCTTGTCGCCAAACATGGCGAGGATCCGCGCCTCGACGATGTCGGTGACCGGCTCCGGCTCCTTCTTCATGCCTTCGAAATAGGGCGGGTTCTGCACGTAGGTCGAAGACATGTTCCAGCGATAGGTCTCGCTCTCGACAGTCTTGATCTTGCGCCAGTTGGTGTCGCCCTTGAACACGTCGGCATACTTCTTCTTGAAGATCGACGCGGTCACGAACTTCTTCATGAAGGCGTTGATCTCCTTGGTCGTCGGCCAGATGTCCTTCAGATAGACCGGCTTGCCGTCCTTGCCCTCGCCGAGCGGCTCGGTGGCGAGGTTCTTGGTGACGCTGCCGGCGAGCGCATAGGCGACGACCAGCGGCGGCGAGGCAAGGTAGTTCGCCTGCACGTCGGGCGAGACGCGGCCTTCGAAATTGCGGTTGCCGGAGAGCACGGCGGCCGCGACCACGCCATTGTCGTTGATCGACTTCGAGATCTCCTCAGGCAGCGGACCGGAATTGCCGATGCAGGTGGTGCAGCCGAAGCCGACCAGATTGAAGCCGACCTTGTCGAGATAGGGCTGCAGCCCGGAATTGGCGAGATATTCCGCCACCACCTGGCTGCCCGGGGCGAGCGAGGTCTTCACCCACGGCTTGGCCTTGAGGCCCTTGGCCGCAGCGTTACGCGCCAGGAGGCCGGCGCCGATCAGGACGCTCGGATTCGAGGTGTTGGTGCAGGAGGTGATCGCGGCGATCACGACGTCGCCATGGCCGATGTCGAAGTTCTTGCCTTCGACCGGGAAGCGCTTCGCCGGCTCCTCGGCCTTCTTGTATTCGCTGCCGAGCGCAAGCGAAAAGCCCTCCGCGACGGTCGGCAGCGCAATGCGGCCTTCGGGGCGCTTCGGGCCGGCCATCGACGGCACGACGTCGCCGAGGTCGAGGGTCAGCGTTTCCGTGAACACCGGATCGGGCGACTTGGCGGTGCGGAACAGGCCCTGCGCCTTGGCGTAGGCCTGCACCAGCGCGACGCGCGCCGAGGCGCGGCCGGAGGTCTTGAGGTAATCGAGCGCGGCGGCATCAACCGGGAAGAAGCCGCAGGTCGCGCCGTATTCGGGAGCCATGTTGGCGATCGTCGCCTTGTCGGCGACCGAGAGATGGTCGAGGCCCGGGCCGAAGAACTCGACGAACTTGCCGACGACGCCGAGCTTGCGCAGCATCTGCGTGACCGTGAGCACGAGGTCGGTCGCGGTGACGCCTTCCTTCAGCGCGCCCTTCAGCTTGAAGCCGACGACGTTGGGCAGCAGCATCGACAGCGGCTGGCCGAGCATGCAGGCTTCCGCCTCGATGCCGCCGACGCCCCAGCCGAGCACGGCGAGACCGTTGACCATGGTGGTGTGGGAATCGGTGCCGACCAGCGAATCAGGATAGGCGACCTCGAAGGTGCCGGTCTTCTTGCCGACCGTCATCTTCTCCTTCTTGGTCCAGACCGTCTGGGCCAGATATTCCAGATTGACCTGGTGGCAGATGCCGGTGCCGGGCGGCACGACGGAGAAGTTCGAGAACGCCTTCTGGCCCCATTTCAGGAACTCGTAGCGCTCCTGGTTCTGCTTGTATTCCTCGGTGACGTTCTTGCCGAAGGCCTTGTTGTCGCCGAAGAAGTTCACGATCACGGAGTGGTCGATGACGAGGTCGACTGGCACCAGCGGATTGATCTTTTCGGCATCGCCGCCGAGCTTCTGCATCGCGTTGCGCATCGCGGCGAGGTCGACCACCGCCGGCACGCCGGTGAAGTCCTGCATCAGCACGCGCGCCGGGCGGAACGCGATCTCATGCTCCAGCGACTTCTTGCGCAGCCATTTCGAGACGGCGACGATGTCCTCTTTCTTGACCGAGCGGCCGTCCTCGTTGCGCAGCAGGTTCTCGAGCAGGACCTTCATCGAATAGGGAAGCTTGGAGATTCCCTTCAGACCATTCTTCTCGGCCGTGGGCAGGCTGTAATAGACATAGGTCTTGGCGCCGACCTTGAGGGTCTTTTTGCATTTGAAGCTGTCGAGCGAGGTCATGTAGGAAATCCCAATTGTTAGTTATACCCGGCAGGGTATCTTAACACCGTCAGCGATCAGGCTGGGGCCGCTTGCAGGGGCGGGTTGAGTTGCTGCATCAAGTAGTTCCGGGCTTATAGAAGCTTTCTAACCGCGCCGCCACAGCCACAATCGTGCCGCAGCAATCGCCAGCCAAAAATTCCCATGCGCTACCCCAAGTTTTCCTGAGGCCCGGCCTTGAGTGATGTGAAACCAGGCCAGATGCGGCTCTCCGGACAGGGGGTCACCTGCGTGCGGGGCGGCCGCCAGGTGTTTGCCGGGCTGGATTTCGCGGCCGTCTCGGGCGAGGCCGTGGCGGTGGTCGGCCGCAACGGCTCGGGCAAGACCTCGCTGCTGCGGCTGATCGCCGGCCTGCTCGTGCCGGCGGGGGGCAAGATCGCGCTCGCCGGCGGCGATGCCGAGCTGACGCTGCCCGAGCAGTGCCACTATCTCGGCCATCGCGATGCCCTGAAGCCGGCCCTCACGGTGGCCGAAAACCTGTCATTCTGGGCCGATTTCCTGGGCGGCGAGCGCGGCAACGCCGCCGAGACCCTCGCCACCATCGGCCTCGACCACGCCACCCATCTGCCTGCCGGATTCCTGTCCGCGGGACAGCGCCGCCGGCTCTCACTGGCCCGGCTGCTGACCGTCCGCCGCCCGGTCTGGCTGCTGGACGAGCCGACCAACGCGCTGGATGTCGCCGGCCAGGACATGTTCGGCGGCCTGATGCGCGAGCACCTGTCGCGCGGCGGCATGATCGTCGCCGCCACCCACACCCCGCTCGGAATCGAATCGCGGGAGCTGCGGATCGGGGGGACGGCATGATGCGGCCCTACCCTCAGCTTTCCGAGCGGCTGGCCGCCGCTCTCACCGTTCCCTCCCCGCCCCCCCATCTCGCATCCTTGAAGCAGGCGTCGCCGCGGGCTCCCACGCCTCTCCCGCTTGCGGGAGAGGCCGGCGCGGAGCGACGGGTGAGGGTTCTCTCCTCTGGGGGAGACTTCGTTATCGGGCGAATCTTCGTTGTCGAGACACCCTCTCCCCGACCCTCCCCCGCAAGCGGGGGAGGGAGCGCACCGCCCTGGGGACGCGCTGGGAGCCCGCCATGACCGCCCTCACCGCCCTCATCCGCCGGGACATCCGGATCGCGCTCCGCGTCGGCGGCGGGGCGCTGATCGGCGTGCTGTTCTTCCTCACCGTGGTGGTGCTGATGCCGTTCGCGGTCGGGCCGGATCTGGCGCTGCTGTCGCGACTGGGGCCGGCCATCCTCTGGCTCGGTGCGCTGCTGGCGAGCCTGCTCACCCTCGACCGGCTGTTCATGGCCGACCACGAGGACGGCTCGCTCGACCTGATCACGATGAGCCGGACGCCGCTGGAACTGGCCTGCGCCGCCAAGGCGCTGGCGCATTGGCTGGCCGCCGGCCTGCCGCTGATTGTCGCAACCCCCGTGCTCGGCCTCCTGCTCAACCTCGACATGGTCGCCACGGCTGCGGTGGCGCTGACGCTCCTGGCGGGCACGCCGGCCCTGACCTTCACCGGCATGATCGGCGCGGCGCTGGCCGTGACGCTGCACCGCGGCGGATTGCTGATGGCGGTCCTGGTGCTGCCGCTGTCGATCCCGGTCCTGATTTTCGGGGTCGCGGCCTCGCAGGCGGTGATCGTCGGCCCGATGACATTCGGCGCACCGTTCTCGATCCTGTGCGCGCTGTCCCTGGTCAGCCTGGTGATCGGCCCTTTCGCAGCCGCAGCGAGCCTGCGGCACGGGCTCGACTGACCTTGACCCCGATCAACTTTCGCAACGGACTTTCGTGCTGATTGCCTGAGCGGCCACCGATGATTATCAGGGTACCATGACGCTGATCGACCTCGCCAACCCCACGCGGTTCCTCGCGCTGACAGCGCGGGTCTTGCCGTGGCTTGCGGCCGCGACCGTCATCCTGCTCACGATCGGTCTCTATCAGGCCGCGCTCGCGCCCGACGACTACCAGCAGGGCGCGACGGTGAAGATCATGTTCATCCACGTCCCCAATGCCTGGCTGTCGATGTTCGTCTGGGGCGTGATGAGCATCGCCTCGCTGGGCACGCTGGTGTGGCGTCATCCGCTCGCGGACGTCGCCGCCAAGGCCGCCGCGCCGATCGGCGCCGCCTTCACCTTCCTCGCGCTGCTCACGGGCTCGCTGTGGGGCCGGCCGATGTGGGGCACCTATTGGGAATGGGATGCGCGGCTGACCTCGGTGCTGATTCTGTTCCTGATGTATCTCGGCCTGATGGCGCTGTGGCGCGCGGTCGACGATCCCTCGCGCGCGGCACGCGCCGCCGCGGTGCTGACCCTGGTCGGCGCGCTCAATCTGCCGATCATCAAATTCTCGGTCGACTGGTGGAACACGCTGCACCAGCCGGCCTCGGTGATGCGCATGGGCGGATCGGCGCTCGACAAATCGTTCCTGATTCCGCTCTTGGTGATGGCGGTCGCGTTCACGCTGCTGTTCGTCACGCTGCATCTGGCGGCGATGCGCAACGAGATCCTGCGCCGCCGCGTCCGCTCGCTGCAAATGATGCAGGCGAGCCGCGTCGCGTTTTCGAGCGAGATGGGCGCCGGCCCGCGCGGACAAAACGCGTCGAACGAAGTCGGGGCCGCCTGATGATGTCGCTCGGCCCCTATGCATCCTTCATCGTGACCTCCTATGCCGCGGCGGCTTTCGTGGTCGCGATCCTGATCGGCTGGATCGCGCTCGACTATCGCAACCAGACGCAGCGCCTGCGCGAGCTGGAGGAGCGGGGCATCACGCGCCGGTCCGGCCGCAGCGCGACGGACATGCGATGAGCGATCAACCTATCTCCGCAGCACCGCAGCGCCGCACGTTCCTGATGGTGCTGCCGCTGATCGCCTTCATCGGGCTTGCGCTGCTGTTCTGGTTCCGGCTCGGCAGCGGCGATCCCTCGCGGATTCCCTCCGCGCTGATCGGTCGTCCCGCGCCGCAGACCGCGCTGCCGCCGCTCGAGGGATTGCAGGCCGACAATGCGCAGGTGCCGGGCCTCGACCCCGCCGCGTTCAAGGGCCAGGTGAGCCTGGTCAATGTCTGGGCCTCCTGGTGCGTGCCGTGCCACGACGAGGCGCCGCTCCTGACCGAGCTCGCCAAGGACAAGCGCTTCCAGATCGTCGGCATCAATTACAAAGACACGACCGAGAATGCGCGGCGCTTCCTGGGGCGCTACGGCAACCCGTTCGGCCGCGTCGGCGTGGATGCCAACGGCCGCGCCTCGATCGAATGGGGCGTCTACGGCGTGCCTGAAACCTTCATCGTCGGCCGCGAGGGCACCATCGTCTACAAGCTGGTCGGACCGGTCACGCCGGACAATCTGCGCACCGTGTTGTTGCCGCAGCTGGAGAAGGCGCTGAAGGCGGCGGGGTCTTAGCCAAGACCGTCATTGCGAGGAGCTCTTGCGACGAAGCAATCGAAAATCCCTCCGCAGAGACATTCTGGATTGCTTCGCTTCGCTCGTAACGACGAGCCGAGGGCTCACCCCTTGCTGACATCCCCCGCCTCGGCCTCGCTGGCTTCCAGCGAGACCGGCTCGAGGTGATAGCGCTTGATCAGGGGCATCTGGATCATGCCGAAGATGGCCGTCAGCGGCAGCACGCCGAACACCTTGAAGTTCACCCAGAAGTCCGTGCTCTGGGTCCGCCAGATGATCTCGTTCAGCACCGCCATGCCGGCGAAGAACAGCGCCCAGCGCAGCGTGAGAATGCGCCAGCCCTGCGAGGTCAGATTGAACACCTGGTCGAACATCACGGCGATGAAGGAGCGGCCGAACAACAGGCCGCCGCCGAGGATCGCGGCGAACAGGCCGTAGATGATGGTCGGCTTGACCTTGATGAAGGTCTCGTCGTGCAGCACCAGCGTCAGCGTGCCGAACACCAGCACGATCACGCCCGTGACGATCGCCATGATCGGGATGTGGCGCGTCACCACATAGGAGGCGGCCATCGCCGCCACGATCGCCACCATGAAGGCGCCGGTCGCGGCGAACAGATTGAACTTCGCGTTCACGAAGAAGAACACGAGCAGCGGGCCGAGCTCGGTCGCCAGCTTGAACAGCGGATGCGGCTGGGTCTTGTCCATTCTCTCTTCCGTCTCTCCCATCCTTCGAGACGACCGCTTCGCGGTCTCCTCAGGATGAGGACCTCATGTGTGGCACGACCTCATCCTGAGGAGCCGCGCAAGCGGCGTCTCGAAGGATGACGTTATTCGATTCCGGCTATGGCGCGGGCGAAATCGCGCGCGGTGAACGGTGCGAGATCGTCGACGCCTTCGCCGACGCCGATGAAATGCACCGGCAGTTTGAACTTCTCCGCGAGCGCCACCAGAATGCCGCCGCGCGCGGTGCCGTCGAGCTTGGTCATCACGAGGCCGGTGACCCCGGCGGTGCGGTGGAACGCCTCGACCTGGGACAGCGCGTTCTGGCCGACGGTGGCGTCCAGCACCAGCAGCACCGCATGAGGCGCGGTGGCGTCCACCTTGCGGATGACGCGCACCACCTTCTCGAGCTCGTTCATCAGCTCGGCCTTGTTCTGCAGGCGGCCGGCGGTGTCGATCAGCAACACGTCGATGGCCTGTTCCTTCGCCGCCGTCAGCGCGTTGAAGGCAAGGCTCGCCGAATCCGAGCCCTGCGCGCCCGCGATGACCGGCGTCTTGGTCCGCTCGCCCCAGACCTTGAGCTGCTCGATCGCGGCGGCGCGAAACGTGTCGCCGGCGGCCAGCATCACCTTGCGGCCTTCGGATGCGAATTTCTGCGACAGCTTGCCGATCGTGGTGGTCTTGCCGGAGCCGTTGACGCCGACCACGAGGATCACGAACGGTTTTTTGGCCGCATCGATCACGAGCGGCTTTGCCACCGGCGCCAGCACCTTCTCCACTTCAGTGGCGACGACGTCCTTGACCTCGTCCGCCGAGATCGCCTTGTCGTAGCGCCCAGTGCCGACCGCATCCGCGATCCGCACCGCCACGGAGGTGCCGAGGTCGGCGCGCAGGAGCACGTCCTCGATGTCGTCGAGCATGGCGCGGTCGAGCTTGCGCTTGGTAACGAGGTCGGCGACCGCGGTCCCGAGCGAGGACGAGGTGCGCTTCAGCCCGTTGGACAGGCGGCGCCACCAGCTCAGCTTGGGGGTCTCGGAGGTGGTATCGTTCATGGGGGCGTGTTAGCCGTTCCGGCTCGCAAACGAAAGCCTTGACCGAAAGTCTTGCAATTGCTCGATGTTCCCCAGTTGACCGCCGACGAGATCCTGGCCCGCGTGCTCCATCGCGACGGGCTGATGCTGATCATCGACAAGCCGGCCGGCCTGCCGGTGCATCGCGGCCCCAAGGGCGGCCCCAATCTGGAGGACTCCTTCGACGCCCTGCGGTTCGGTCTGCCGCGGCCGCCGGTGTTGGCCCACCGGCTGGACAAGGACACCTCCGGCTGCCTCGTGCTCGGCCGCCATCGCAAGGCGACCGCCTCGCTCGGCCTCCTCTTCAAGCATGGCAAGATCGGCAAGACCTACTGGACCGTGGTCGAGGGCGGCCCTGCCGAAGACGAAGGCACCATCGACATGCCGCTCGGCCGGCTCAATGCCGAGCGCGGCTGGTGGCAGAAGCCCGATCCGGACGGGCAGAAGGCAATCACGAACTGGAAAGTGATGGGCCGGGGCGACGGCCTGACCTGGCTGGCCATGGAACCGGTGACCGGGCGGACCCATCAATTGCGGGTGCACGCGGCCGCGAGCGGTTGGCCGATCTTCGGCGATAACATTTACGGCAACGGCCCGCGCTTCGGCGAGCCGCGCCTGCACCTGCATTCCCGCGAGATCGTGGTGCCGATCTCACGGAATAAGGAGCCGATCCGCGTCGTGGCACCGGCTCCGCCGCATATGCACGAAAAACTTCGCGCCTGCGGGTGGAATGGGGAATAGGTGTTGTTGTCACCTCTTCCGCTTGCGGGAGAGGCGGAGCAAGCCCGCGGGCCTCGCGAAATCCATATGCGATTGCCCTGCCCTGGAGGGGGAGGGAGCGCACCGGGGTTGCGGCGACGCTCGCTGCGGCTACCGGCTTTTCCCCATGGTTTACCAAACCTTCAGTGCTCGCCGCTAAGGATGACGGTTGCTTAGAACAAGCTTCTGTAACCGCTCAGGACGAGCAGGGCGTGATGTCCAAGGCCAATCTATCCATTATCGACGAGGTCGAATCCGCGATTCGTGCGGGTTCGGCGGAAAAGGGCCTGGAGACCGCCCGGCGCGTCACCGATTTATTCCTCTCTTCCGCCGGCAGCTTCGACGACGAGCAGATCGCGCTGTTCGACGAGGTGCTCGAGCGTCTGATCCGCACCATCGAGCTGCGCGCGCTTGCCGACATGGGCGCACGCATCGCGCTCGCGGAGATCAGCGCGCAGCTGGCACCGGTCGCGCAGGCGCCACCCTCCGTCATGCGCCGCCTTGCCAGCAACGACGAGATCCGCATCGCCGGTCCCGTGCTGCAGGAATCCGCCCGCCTCGACGACGGCGAGTTGGTGAAGATCGCATCAGCTAAGGGCGAGCCGCATCTGCTCGCGATCGCCGGCCGCTGGTGGCTCAAGGAGATCGTCACCGACGCGTTGCTGGCGCGCCGCTATCCCAGCGTCAGCCGGCGGCTCGCCGCCAATCCCGGCGCGCGCGTCTCCGGACAAGGCTTCGCCCTCATGGTCGGCCAGGCCGAGGCCGATCCCGAGCTCGCCGTCAGCGTCGGCATCCGCGTCGACCTGCCGTCGGAGCTGCGCCGCAGATTGCTGCGCTCGGCAACCGATGCCGTGCGCGCCCGCCTGTTGTCGCGCGCGCCGCCGCACCTGTTCGAGGAGATCCAGAGCGCGATCGCGGCCATCGCCGTCGGCGTCGAGCGCGAGATGTCGGCGGTGCGCGATTTCGAGGGCGCCAAGCGCGCCATCGCAGGTCTCAAGGCCACCGGCCAGCTCAACGAGGCGACGTTGCTCGGCTTCGCCAAGCAGCGGCGCTATGAGGAGACCGCCGCCGCCCTGGCGGCATTGTCCGGATCGACCATCGAAGTCATTCGTCCGCTGATGCAGAGCCTGCGCGACGACGGCTTGCTGGTGCCGTGCAAGGCGGCGCAGCTCAGCTGGGAAACTACCACGGCCGTGCTCGACAGCCGTTTTGCCACCGGCGCGATGAAGCCGGCGGACCTTGCGCGGGCGCAAAGTCATTTCGCGCGGATGACGCCGGAGAATGCAAAGCGGACGCTGCGGTTCTGGCAGGTGCGGGCGTCGTAGGACGCGCGTTCCAGGTCACGGCGTATCACCCCCTCGGTGTCGTCCCTGCGCACGCAGGGACGACGTCGAGGATAAAGCGTGGCGCACTTAGTACAGCCCGGTTACGCGATCAGCCGCTCGCCATCGCTACCGGCAATTCTCAGCGCCACCACGCTGCCGACACGCTCGCCCGCAATCGCCACCGGCAGATAGTGCTCCGTGCGGCCCTGGCCTTCGCTCTCGATCAGCACGCCGCGTGTCGCGCCGATCTCGGCCTGCAACCGCTTGCGCAGCGCTGCTTCTCCCACTGCCCGCAGCCGTCGCGCACGCTCCTTGATCGCGCTGCCCGCAACCTGCGGCATCCGCGCGGCCGGGGTGCCGGGGCGGGGCGAATAGGGGAAGACGTGCAGGAATGTCAGGCCGCATTCCTCGACGAGGTCGAGCGAACGCGAGAACATCGCGTCGGTCTCGGTCGGGAAGCCCGCGATGATGTCGGCGCCGAAGACGACGTCGGGGCGCAGGCGGCGCACCTGCTCGCAGAAGCGAAGCACGTCCTGCCGCGAATGCCGCCGCTTCATGCGCTTCAGGATCATGTCGTCGCCGGATTGCAGCGACAGATGCAGATGCGGCATCAGGCGCGCATCGTCGGCGATGGCATCGAGCAGGTCGTCGTCCGCCTCGATCGAATCGATCGAGGAGATGCGCAGGCGCTTCAGCTCCGGCACATGGCGCAGGATCTGCTTCGTCAGCAGGCCGAGCTTCGGCGCGCCCGGCAGATCGGCGCCGTAGCTGGTGAGATCGACGCCGGTCAGCACGATCTCGGCATGGCCGCGCCGGGCCAGCGCCCGCACCTGCTCGACCACCGCGCCCATCGGCACCGAGCGCGAATTGCCGCGGCCATAGGGGATGATGCAGAAGGTGCAGCGATGATCACAGCCGTTCTGCACCTGCACGAACACGCGCGGCAGGCCGCTCGCAAAACCGTCGATGAGATGCGGCGCCATCTCCTTCACCGACATGATGTCGCTGACGGCGATCTTCTCGCCGGCGCCGAGATCGAACGCATCGCGCGTCTCGCGCCAGGCTTCGCGGCGCATCTTGTCGTCATTGCCGACGACGCGATCGACCTCGGCCATGTCGGCGAACATCGCAGCCTGCGTCTGCGCCGCGCAGCCGGTGACGACGATGCGTGCCCCGGGCCGTTCGCGCTTCAATTTTCGTATCGATTGACGCGCCTGCGCCACCGCCTCGTTGGTGACCGCGCAACTATTGATGACGATGGTGTCGTTGAGCCCTGCGCCTTCGGCCTCGCGGCGCATCACCTCGGCCTCGAAGGCATTGAGGCGGCAGCCGAAGGTGACGATTTCGACGGCCATCAGGCGACCGGCGCGAACAGCGCCGGATCGAACCTGCCCTCATATTCGAAGGTCGCGGTGCCCGTCATCAGCACGTGGTCGTCGCGCTCGCGCCACTCAATGCCGAGCTTGCCGCCGGGCAGCGTGATCTCGACCTTGCGCTTGGCCCGCTTCAGTCGCGCCGCGGCGACCGCGGTCGCGCAGGCCGCCGAGCCGCAGGCCCTGGTCAGGCCGGCACCGCGTTCCCAGGTCCGGATCGTGATGTGCTCTCGATCGACGATATGGGCGAGCGTGATGTTGGCGCGCTCCGGGAAGATCGGATGGTTTTCGAGCAGCGGACCGAAGCGGCCGAGATCGTAAGCGTTGACATCCTCGACCCAGAAGATCGCATGCGGATTGCCCATGCTCACCGCGGATGGCGAATGCAGGATCGGATTGTCGATCGGCCCGATCTGCAATTCGATGTAGCGGGTGTCGCGAAACTCTTCCGCCAGCGGAATGTCCTGCCAGCCAAACTTCGGCGCGCCCATGTCGACAGTGTAGAGATCCGGCGACGGGCCCTGCCAGGCGTTGAGGAGGCCAGCAGCCGTCTCGAACGTTGCGGTGGTCTGGCCGGTCTTCTCGAAGATGCGGCGCACGACGCA
Source organism: Bradyrhizobium centrosematis (assembly GCF_045571495.1). NCBI lineage: Bacteria > Pseudomonadati > Pseudomonadota > Alphaproteobacteria > Hyphomicrobiales > Nitrobacteraceae > Bradyrhizobium > Bradyrhizobium centrosematis. The sequence goes on along the minus strand of NZ_CP120703.1, from coordinate 354,700 downwards.
ACGCATGCCGTTGCCGCAGGCGCCGGCCACCGACCCGTCATTGTTGTAGATGCAGATGAAGGCCTCGGTGCCCTCGAGCCGCGGCCTCGAGAGCACCATGAGCTGGTCATAGGCCACGCCGCCGTTCGCGGACGCCACCGCGCGGGCATCGTCCGGCGTGACCCGACCTGCGGAATCGCGCATGTCGACAACGACGATCTCGTTGCCGATGCCGTTCATCTTGGCAAATGCGTGATTGGCCAGCGCGCTCATGAAAATTCCCGAATTTCGCCCGTCTTATATGGCGATCCTTGCCGGCTTGGCCAGTGATTTGCGGTCAGCGGCCAAGAGGTCTGCCATGACGCATCTGTCATGGGACGAATTCCGCGCTTGCGTGTTAAAACGGCGCGGCTTGCCGCGAACCGGGATGCGCGGCTGGCTGCAGCCGAATTTCAGGCCTTGGTGGGCAAGGCGTGGTGATTAAGGCCTTGGTGATCAAGGCCTTGGGGAGAATAAAATGATCGGGTTTCGTCGTCTCGCTCTGGCCGCGCTGATCCCGGCAGCGGCCTTGTCGCTTGGACTGCCGGAGGTTCTGGCGCAAACCCCAAGCCCCGCAACGCCCAGCCCGGCACCGGCCGCCTCGGCAAGTCCCTCGCCAGCCCCGTCGGCTTCCCCCTCCCCAGCCGCGAGCGCCTCGCCTGCGCCGACGACGTCGCCCTCGCCCGCAGCCAGTGCTTCGCCCAGCCCGGCAGCACCGCCACCTGCCGCCGCCGCAACGCCTGCTCCGGTGCAGACCGCCGATCCGTTCGGCCTGGAGACCACGCTCGAGGCCAAGAAGGTCGTGATGGTGAAGGGTACCGCGAACTGGGACTCGGCCTTCGACACGCTGATCGATGCCTTCAAGGCGCTGAACACGCTCCTGGACAAGCAGGGCATCAAGCACGCCGGCAATCCGATGATCGTCTACACCTCGACCGACGACACCGGCTTCACCTTCCTTGCCGAGATTCCGGTCGAGCAGGATCCCAAGAACTTGTCCAAGGACATGAGCATCGGCAAGTCGCCGGAGGGCAAGGTGCTGAAATTCGTCCATCGCGGCTCCTACGACAACATGGACAACACCTACGAGGCGATCACCAATCACCTCGACGACAAGAGGCTGGAAGCCAAGGACACTTTCATCGAGGAATATCTCACCGATCCGCTCAAGACCGCTGAGGACAAGCTCGTGATCAATGTTTTCGTACCGCTGAAATGAGAGAGATGAAGAAGCCTGCCGTACTTGCGACGTCCCTTGCCGCCGTTTTCGCCACGCTGCTGGCAACGCCTGCGCTTGCCGATGATTTTCCGTCCGCCATTTCGGTGAGCGGCGAAGCCAATATCTCCGTGGCGCCGGATCTCGCCCAGATCGACGCCGGCGTCGCCAATGACGCCAAGACGGCGAAGGAGGCCTCCGACGCCAACAACGCCGCCATGGGCAAGGTGCTGCTGGCGCTGAAAGGCGCCGGGATCGACGAGAAGGATTACCAGACCTCGCGTCTGTCGCTGCAGCCGCAATACGGCCAAAACAAATCCACCGGCGCATCTCCGGTGGTCGGCTTCCGCGCCTCCAACCGCGTCACCGTGAAGATTCGCGACGTCACCAAGGTCGCCGGCATCATCGATGCGCTGGTCGGCGCCGGTGCCAACGACATCGGCAACATCTCCTTCGAGGTGACGCAGGCCTCGAAGCTGCTCGACGACGCCCGCGAGCGGGCCGTCGCGGATGCCCGCCGCAAAGCCGAGATCTACGCCAAGGCAACGGGCGCGACGTTGGGCGCGCCGCTCAGCATCACCGAGGGCGGCGCCCCGGTGCCGCTCTTCAAGGCGCGGATGGCAACGGCGCCGATGGCTGCGCCGGCAGCCGTTGCACCGGGCGAGGAGACGCTGTCGGTGACGGTGAATGTGAGCTGGGCGATCAAGGCCAAGGAGTAGTAACTCTGTGCCCCGGACGCGCTGCAGCATGAAACGCTGCTGCGCCGCGTCCGGCACGAACAGTACGCGCGGAGAGAGCTAAATCTCCACCACCTGCCCCGGCAGCATCGCCACGAACCGCTCCTGCGGAATCTTGGCTGCATCGAGCGCTTCCATCAGCGCCTTCGCCGGTGCGTCGATTGCCTCGTCGGTAAGCTGGAACGTGAAGTGATGATGTCCGAGCGCTTGCTCGGCACCGCAATCGGCCAACGCCTTCACCGCATCTTCCGGATTCATGTGCTGGTCGCGCATGAACCAGCGCGGCTCGTAGGCGCCGATCGGGAGGATGGCGAGGCGCAGCGGCCCGTGCTTCTCGGCGACGCGACGGAAATGCCGCCCGTCGCCGTAACCGGAATCGCAGACGATGTAGATTTTCCCGGCCGGCGTCTCCAGCACGAAGCTCGCCCACAGCGCCCTGTTCCGATCGAACATGCCGCGTGCGGTCCAGTGCCGCGTCGGCACCAGGTGCACGGCGATGCCGCCACCGAGCTCGACACGCTCGTGCCAGTCGAACGCTTCCACCTTGATCGTCCGGTCCCAGCTACGCATCGTAACGTCGTTGCCGAGCGGGGTGACCACGCGCGGGGCGAAGTTTTTCGCGAGCCGCGACAGCGTCGCGATGTCGAGATGGTCGTAGTGGCCGTGCGAGACCAGCACGACGTCGACCTTCGGCAGCTGCTCGAATGCGATGCCGGGATCGTTGCGCCGCTTCGGCCCGGCGAAGGCGACCGGCGAGACCCGCGTCGACCAGACGGGATCGACCAGGATGTTGAGGCCGCCGGTCTGGATCAGCCAGCTGGCATGACCGACGAAAGAAAGCCGCACCTTGCCGCCCTCGACCCGCTCCGGCGGAGTGTCGGCATGAGGGCTGGGCGCCCAATCCGGCCATTTCGCGCGCTGCCGCTTGCCGCCGAACTGCCAGCGCAGCACCTCACGCAGCGATTTTGGCGGCGCCCCGTCCGGATCGAAGAAGGTCAGACCATCGAAATGGTCGGAGATGGGACCGTCATAGGTTTTCATGTTGGACATCCAAAGGGACGGGACACCGACCAGCGCGCCGGCCCCCGCAAGCAGCCCAAGAACATGGCGGCGGGTGACGGGCACAGGCGGGCTTTCAGGAATGGCGGCGGAGGTAAGTCATCACCTTCTATATGGGCGGGGCCAAGAGAAAAGGAACCGGCTGCCAAAAGGGACCTGTTTTCAGGACCTTACCCTGGCAAAGCCGCCACGCCACGCTAACTTTCCTTGACTTTTGGGCGGGAGCGGCGTTTAACCCCGCCACTTTCTCGGAAAGGCTTTCTTTTCGACCCGCCGACCGGCCCTCGAGACCGGAGGTCAACGCCCGACAGCGCTGTGCGCCCTCGGGCGCAAAGGTGTTTGGAAGATCGTTTGCCAAGAAAGTGGTCATCGCCCGACTTGATCGGGCGATCCAGTATCCCAGAGGCGGCTCGGCTGGAACCGAGAAGCCGCTGCTTACTGGATGCCCCGGTCAAGCCGGGTCATGACAGCGGCGAGTAACGGAGCGCTCTTCCCGTCGGGAAGACAGCAACAGGACAACGGCATTGTTCGACAATCTGTCGGAACGGCTTGGTGGCATTCTCGATCGTCTGACGGGGCGCGGCGCGCTGACCGAAAAGGACGTCGATGCCGCGATGCGCGAGGTGCGCCGCGCGCTGCTGGAAGCCGACGTCGCGCTCGAAGTGGTGCGCAGCTTCACCGAGCGCGTGCGCGAGCAGGCGATCGGCGCCACCGTCGTCAAGTCGGTCACCCCCGGCCAGATGGTGGTCAAGATCGTCCATGACGAGCTGGTCAACACGCTCGGCAGCGAAGGCCAGACCATCGACGTCAATTCCGTGCCGCCGGTGCCGATCATGATGGTCGGTTTGCAAGGCTCGGGTAAGACCACCACCACCGCCAAGCTCGCCCGCCGCCTGGTCCAGCGCGACAAGCGCAAGGTGCTAATGGCCTCGCTCGACGTCTACCGTCCGGCGGCGATGGAGCAGCTGGCCGTGCTCGGCCGCGACCTCGACATTCCCACGCTTCCGATCGTGGCGGGCCAGCAGCCGCCGCAAATCGCCAAGCGCGCGCTGGAAGCCGGCAAGCTTGGCGGCTACGACATCGTGCTGCTCGACACCGCCGGCCGCACCACGCTCGACGAAGAGATGATGGCAGAGGCGGCCGCGATCAAGGCGGCGGCCAACCCGCATGAAGTGCTGCTGGTTGCCGACAGCCTCACCGGCCAGGACGCCGTGAACCTAGCCCGCTCATTCGACCAGCGCGTCGGCCTCACCGGCATCGTGCTGACGCGGGTGGACGGCGATGGCCGCGGCGGTGCCGCGCTGTCGATGCGCGCCGTCACCGGCAAGCCGATCAAGCTGATCGGCACCGGTGAAAAGACCGACGCGCTGGAAGACTTCCACCCCGACCGTATCGCCGGCCGCATCCTCGGCATGGGCGACGTGGTCTCGCTGGTCGAGCGCGCCGCCGCCAATATCGACGCCGAGAAGGCCGCGCGCACCGCCGAGCGCATGCGCAAGGGTCAGTTCGACCTCAACGACATGCGCGAGCAGCTGTTGCAGATGGCCAACATGGGCGGCATCAGCGGGCTGATGGGCATGATGCCCGGCATCTCCAAGATGAAGAACCAGATCGCCGCGGCCGGCATCGACGACAAGATCTTGAAGCGCCAGGTCGCGATCATCGATTCCATGACGCGCGACGAGCGCCGTCATCCGGACCTGCTGAAGGCGAGTCGCAAGAAGCGCATCGCCGCAGGCTCCGGCCAGAGCGTCGAGCACGTCAACAAGCTTCTGAAGATGCATCGGAACATGGCCGACGTGATGAAGGCCATGGGCTCGGGCAAGCGCGGCCCGCTCGCCGGCATCGCGCAGGCCATGGGCTTCGGCGGCGGCATGAAGATGCCCTCTCCGGAAGAGATGAAGGCGCTGCAGGAGAAGATGCAGAGCGGCGGCGGACAAGGCCTGCCGAATCTGCCGAAGGATCTGCCCGCCGGCTTGCGCCAGGGCCTGCCGAATGTGCCGGGGCTCACGGGCCTCAGCAACAAGCCGACCCTGCCCGGGCTCGGCGGCTTCCCCGGATTGGGGAAGAAGAAGTGAGGGCACTCTCTCCCCTCGTCACTCCGGGGCACGCGAAGCGTGAACCCGGAATCCATCGACCCGCAGATGCGGGGAGGAATGGATTCCGGGCTCGCGCCTGACGGCGCGCCCCGGAATGACGAGCAAACTTTTCAATTAACCGACACTCAGGAGACCAACATGTCCGTCGTTATCCGCCTCGCCCGCGCAGGCACCAAGAAGCGTCCCGTCTATCACGTCGTCGTCGCCGATTCGCGCTTTCCGCGCGACGGCCGCTTCATCGAGCGTCTCGGCTATTTCAACCCGCTGCTGCCGAAGGACAACGAGGCGCGCCTCAAGCTCGACATGGAGAAGGTGAAGGCCTGGGTCGCCAAGGGCGCGCAGCCGTCGGACCGCGTGATGCGTTTCCTCGACGCCGCCGGCGTCAAGAAGCGCGAAGCGCGCAACAATCCGCAGAAGGCCGTGCCGCGCAAGGAGCGCAAGGCGCAGGCCGAAGCCGCCGCGAAGGGCTAAGGCTAGACCATGTCGGCGCTGGTCTGCGTCGCGCGGATCGGCGCCGCGCATGGTGTGCGCGGTGCGGTCAAGCTGTGGACTTTTACGGAAGATCCCTTTGCCGTCCGCCGCTACGGTCCGCTGTCGACCAAGGACGGCAGGCGCCAGTTCGAAATCGCGCAGCTGCGCGAGGCCAAAGATCATCTGGTCGCGACCTTCAAGGGTGTCGCGACCCGCGATGAGGCCGAGCGCCTCAACGGCATCGAGCTCTACGTCGCGCGCGACAAGCTGCCCGCGACGGATGAGGACGAATATTACCACACCGATCTGATCGGGCTCGCGGCCGTCACAACGGGCGGCGAGCCGCTCGGCCGCGTGCTCGCGGTCCACAATTTCGGCGCCGGCGACATCATCGAGATCGCCCCGCTCAAGGGCCCGACGATGCTGCTGCCGTTCTCCAACGCGGTGGTGCCGGAGGTCGACATTGCGGGCGGCCGCGTCGTGATCGCGCTGCCGCAGGAGATCGAGGGCGAGGAGCGCGATGCTTCCTCCACGAGTCGGCCTGCCGAAAGCCGCAACCCATAACCACCGACTACAATTTTGGCTAAGCTGATCGCTCCGGCCGTCGCAAAACTGGCTGCGGTCGCTATGGGTGCCGGATCTGCGCGCTTGAGGCGCGCTTGTCCGGGACGACGAGAACTGAGATCCGATGACAAACCCCTTGCCCTGGCGCGCGACGGTGCTGACGCTGTTTCCGGAGATGTTTCCGGGACCGCTCGGCGTGAGCCTGGCCGGGCGGGCGCTGGCATCCGGAATCTGGGAGATCGAGGCCCGCGACATCCGGGCCTCCGCCACCGACCGCCACCGCAGCGTCGACGACACCCCGGCCGGTGGCGGGCCGGGCATGGTGTTGCGGGCGGATGTTCTGGCGGACGCCATCGATGCCGCCGGGATCGGTCCGGACCGGCCGAAACTCCTGATGAGCCCGCGCGGTCGGCCATTGACCCAGGCCCGGGTTGCGGAGCTCGCCCGGGGTCCAGGTCCCCTGATCGTCTGCGGGCGCTTCGAGGGCGTGGACCAGCGGGTGATCGACGGCCGCGCTCTGGAGGAGGTCTCGATCGGCGATTACGTGCTGTCCGGGGGCGAAATCGCCGCCATGGCCCTGATCGACGCCTGCGTGCGGCTGCTGCCGGGGGTGATGGGCAAAGAGGCCTCGGGAACCGAGGAAAGCTTTTCCGAGGGCCTTCTGGAGTATCCCCAATACACCCGCCCGCAGCTGTTCGAGGGGGCTCCGATCCCTAATATCCTGACCTCGGGCGACCATGCCAAGGTGGCCGCCTGGCGGCGGGCGCAATCCGAGGCCCTGACGGCGGCCCGGCGGCCAGATTTGTGGGCCCAAATCCCGCCCAAACCGGCGAATCGGGCCGGGCGCCAAAAAACGCCAAAAAACAAGACAGACGGGTGACAAACGCTCCGGCTTGCCTTATAGGAGCGGCCAAATCCGCAATGGCTGGATAGACGAATTTTGCGCAGCCCCCCGTTTCCAGGGCTGGGCGCGCCGATGGAGATTTACCCATGAACCTGATCAAGCAGCTCGAGCAAGAGCAATTCGACAAGCTGTCCGCCGGCAAGGACATTCCGGAATTCGGTCCCGGCGACACCGTGATCGTCAACGTGAAGGTCGTAGAAGGCGACCGCACCCGCGTGCAGGCCTATGAAGGCGTCTGCATCGGCCGTTCCGGCGGTGGCCTCAACGAGAGCTTCACCGTCCGCAAGATCTCCTACGGCGAGGGCGTGGAGCGCGTGTTCCCGGTGATGTCGCCGATGATCGACTCGATCAAGGTGGTGCGCCGCGGCAAGGTGCGTCGCGCCAAGCTCTATTACCTGCGCAACCTTCGCGGCAAGTCGGCCCGCATCGTCGAGAAGCAGGACCGCCAGGCTGCCGTCGGCGAGTAAGCTTCGCCCCACCCGGCAAGTTTTCGAAAGCGCGGGGCTCGGCTCCGCGCTTTTTTGTTTTGCTCCGCGCCCTCCCCGACCCCGTCATTGCGAGCGCAGCGAAGCAATCCAGAATCTTTCCGCAGAGGCAGTCCTGGATTGCTTCGTCGCAAGGGCTCCTCGCAATGACGGTGCCGCTAGGCTCTCGCGCTTTAACTTGCGCGTGCTATATAGCCTCTAGAATGTTTCCAGATCCGACCAGCCTCGCCCCCGTCAAGCGCATCGTCATCGACGATCGCTCGCGGCTGCCTGGCCGGTTCTTCGGACGCTTCGCGACCTCGGCAACGTCAGAGCTTATTCGCGCAGCCTGAAAGGCTGCGCCGACGATTTTGTTGCCCGCGCGCCACCTGCGCATATCCGCTGACACAACGTTCTTTCGGAGCTGACGCTCATGTCCAAGCCGACCACATTGTACGACAAGATCTGGAACGACCACCTGGTGCACGAAGCCGAGGACGGCACCTGCCTGCTCTATATCGACCGTCACCTGGTGCACGAGGTGACATCGCCGCAGGCGTTCGAAGGCCTGCGCGCGACGGGGCGCAAGGTCCACGCGCCCGAGAAGACGCTCGCCGTCGTCGACCACAACGTGCCGACCACCGATCGCACCAAGCCCAATCCCGATCCGGAGAGCATCGAGCAGATCAAGGCGCTGGCCGAGAACGCCAGGGAATTCGGCATCGAATATTACAACGAGTTCGACAAGCGCCAGGGCATCGTTCACGTCATCGGCCCCGAGCAGGGCTTTACGCTGCCCGGCACCACCATCGTCTGCGGTGACAGCCACACCTCGACGCATGGCGCCTTCGGCGCGCTCGCGCACGGCATCGGCACGAGCGAAGTCGAGCACGTGCTGGCGACGCAGACGCTGATCCAGAAGAAGGCCAAGAACATGCGCGTCACCGTCGATGGCAAATTGCCCGACGGCGTCACCGGCAAGGACATCATCCTGGCCATCATCGGCGAGATCGGCACCGCCGGCGGCACCGGCTACGTGCTGGAATATGCCGGCGACGCGATCCGTGCGCTCTCGATGGAGGGCCGCATGACGGTCTGCAACATGTCGATCGAAGGCGGCGCCCGCGCCGGCCTCGTTGCGCCCGACCAGAAGGCCTACGACTTCCTGCGTGATCGTCCGAAGGCCCCGAAGGGCGCGGCCTGGGATGCGGCGATGCGCTATTGGGAGGGCTTGCGCTCCGACGAAGGCGCGCATTTCGACCACGAGCTGCGCCTCGACGCCGCAAAACTGCCGCCGATCGTGACCTGGGGTACCTCGCCTGAAGACGTGATCTCGGTCACCGGCATCGTGCCCGATCCCGACAAGATCGCGGACGAGGCCAAGCGCATCTCCAAGCATCGCGCCTTGAAGTACATGGGCCTGACCGCGGGAACGAAGATCACCGACATCAAGCTCGACCGCGTCTTCATCGGCTCCTGCACCAACGGCCGCATCGAGGATTTGCGCGCGGCGGCCAAGATCGCCGAGGGCAAGACGGTCAACGCCAACGTCAACGCCATGGTCGTGCCGGGCTCCGGCATCGTGAAGGAGCAGGCCGAGGCCGAGGGCCTCGACAAGATCTTCATCAAGGCCGGCTTCGAATGGCGCGAGCCGGGCTGCTCGATGTGCCTTGCCATGAATCCGGACAAGCTGAAGCCGGAAGAGCGCTGCGCCTCGACCTCGAACCGCAATTTCGAGGGCCGCCAGGGCTTCAAGGGCCGCACCCATCTGGTGTCGCCGGCGATGGCGGCGGCCGCGGCGATCGCGGGGCACTTCGTCGATGTCCGGGACTGGCGCTAAGCCGCTCCCCGCAATTGTAGCGATCGCGGCAAACCGCCGTTAATCGATCGCCTGACACTCTCGTCCTCGCGATGATGTCGCGAGGACATGCCTCATGGCCAACAAGCCGGAATATGTCGACCTGATCGGCGAAGCCACGCGCCAGCACCGCCGGCGCGCGGCGCCCTTGCGCATCGTCGCCAAGCCGGAGGTCGAGGAGACCTCCAAGCTCAGCCGCTGGCCGCCGGCGATGTTCAAGCAATGGAAGCTGGACAATCTGATGCGGTGGAAGGCTTCGTCGTGGAAGCTGAAGGATTGGCTCTAACCAGTCCCGCCGTCATGCCCGGGCTCGTCCCGGGCATCCACGAATTCTCTGCGCAAGCCCGAAGAACGTGGATGGCCGGGACAAGCCCGGCCATGACGAATGCAGAGCCAGCAATTCACTCACATCACCAATAGTAGCGGTACGGATAGTGCCAGCGCGGCCAGCGGCAGACGCGGCGCGGGCCGTAATAGGTCCAGATGATCCGGCAGCGGCGCGGATAGTGATAGTAGGGATAATAGCCGCCGTAATAGTAGCGCCGGTGAAAGTGGCGATAGCCGTAATGCGGGCGATGATAAGCCCAATGGCGGTGATAGCCGCCATATCCGCCGTAGCGGACCCCGCCATAGCGATAGCCGCCGTGGAACGCCGGCGCGGCGCGGAAGCCACCGACATGGCCGCCGTGAAATCCGCCACCGCGGAAACCGCCGCCGCCGTGAAAATGTCCGCCACCGCCATGTCCGCCGCCGCCGTGGCGAACCGGCGTGACGAGGTCCTCGGTTGCAGTCTTCGCCGCGGGTGACGTCGCCGGATTGATCAGGGTCAGCGCTTCAGCACGACGCGTGGTGCCGGCCGACAGCATCAGCGTCGCGGCCGCTGCAATCCCGAGCAGGCGCATCGGGCTTGTCCTGAAACCCAAACTCCTCAGCATGGAATTCTCCCTGACTCTGGATAGCGGAGTTTGCGATGCTCGTTTCCGGCCCGCGTCATCCCTGTTCAACCGCAGTCGCTCCCGAGGTTAAGATTGAGGAGAGCGATGTGAACGCCCCATGAATGAACGAAGCAGGGCTCCGCGCTGCGGCGCCGTGCCGCGATGGGAAGGAATTCGAGAGATGACTGTCTATGCAATCGCACAATTGACGATGACGGACCGCGCGGCCTACGACCGCTACCAGGCGCGGTTCTTCGACGTGTTCAGAAAGTACAATGGGCGGCTGCTCGCCGCCGACGAGCGCCCGCGCGTGCTGGAGGGAACATGGCCGCACGACAAGCTGGTCATGATGTCGTTTCCGGACGAGGCCGCCTTCCTCGCCTTCTCGAACTCGCCCGACTACGAAGAGATCTCGCGTGACCGCAAGGCCGGCGCAAAGGCGACCGTGCTGCTGGTCAAGGGATTTGCGCCCGCGAGCTAGCGGTTCACCAGAACGGCCCGTAGCCGAACACGAAGGGTGCGGGCACGGGATAGGGATAGGGCCGGTAATAGACGGGCCGCGCGTAGTAGCGCGGATCACGGCGCACCGCAGGCCGCACGACGCCATGCGTGCGCGCCGGCCGTCGCGCATCGAAAACCGCGATTCCAGCCGAGGCCTCCGGCATCGTCGCCCTGTGCGCCGCGGAGGCGCGCGGCAGGCCCGCGGCAAGCGCGACGGCAACGGCCCATGCAACCCATCTCGCCATGATGACCCCGCGAGGCTTCTGCGCTGCGCGCGCGTGTTGAACCGGCGTTAGCCGGGACGCCAATAGCAGCTCACACGCGGCACGATCACGGTGCCGCTCGGCCGGTATTCCTGCACATAGGTCGCGTTGCATTCGCGGACCGCGTTGGGACCGGGATTGTAGCGCGGATAGACGCCGTCAGGGCTGTAATAGGGCGTAACACGCAGGCGGGCCGGCGGGCGCTTGCGCGGCGGGGGGATGTCGTCCGGCGCCGTCGCCTGCGCGAGCCTCACGCCGGGGGCCGCCGTCTCAGCCTTCGCGCCGACGCAAAACTGCGAAAACAACCCCATGCACAGTAGCGTCAGCGCTGTTTTTGCTCGCATTTTTTCGCCCACCTGTAACGTCCCGTGACGGCCCCACGCTCCCCGTTTTGGCGGCGCCCGTCAACCTCGCCGCGCTTATAATGCGGGATGCATCGCCGCGGAACCCGCGGTATGAGGGTCTCATGTGGACGGAATTGAAAGCCCCTTCGCTCGCCGAGATGGAAGCGACGGCACACGAGATCTTCGAGGGCCTGCCGGCGGAATTTCGCGCCCTGTGCGAGGGCGTCATCATCCGCGTCGACGACTTCCCGACCGAGGAGGTCCTGGACCAGATGGACTGCGAGAGCGAGTTCGACCTGCTCGGCCTGTTCCAGGGCGTCGGCCTGCCCCAGCAGAGCCTTGGCGACGTGGCGCGGCTGCCCAACATGGTCTGGCTCTACCGCCGCCCGATCCTGGATTACTGGGCCGAGCACGACGAAAGCCTCGGCCATATCGTCCGCCACGTCCTGATCCACGAGATCGGCCACCATTTCGGTCTCTCGGACGACGATATGGCCGCGATCGAGGCGCGGGTGGAGTAATCGGTCTCGACTCACCTCTCCCCAGCGGGGAGAGGTCGATTTGCGCAGCAAATCGGGTGAGGGGGCGCTGCCCCAAGTGACACCGTAGCCCCTCACCCGGCGCGCGGGACGATGCTGCGCATCGCCCGGGACGCGCCGACCTCTCCCAAGGGAGAGGTGACTTCCCGATGCCGCGCCAGTAGAGCCTCAAACTCGCGGAGCAGACGAGCCCTGCCGAATTCGGCCTAGGATTCAGGCCACGGACACGATAAATACGCCTTCCCTGAACCACCCGGGAAACGCAACCATGGACAAGTTCACCACGCTGGAAGGCGTCGCGGCGCCGCTGAAGATCATCAATGTCGACACCGACATGATCATTCCGAAGCAGTACCTCAAGACCATCAAGCGGACCGGCCTTGGCAAGGGGCTCTTCTCCGAGCAGCGCTACAAGGACGACGGCAGCGAGAATCCGGATTTCGTCCTCAACCAGCCCGCCTATCGCAATGCGAAGGTGCTGGTCGCCGGCGACAATTTCGGCTGCGGCTCGAGCCGCGAGCATGCGCCCTGGGCGCTGCTCGACTTCGGCATCCGCTGCGTGATCTCGACCTCGTTCGGCGACATCTTCTACAACAATTGCTTCAAGAACGGCATCCTGCCGATCCGGGTGTCGCAGGAAGACCTCGACAAGCTGTTCGACGATGCCGAGCGCGGCGCCAACGCGACGCTGACGATCGACCTGCCGAACCAGGAGATCCGCGGGCCCGACGGCGGCAAGGTCAAGTTCGAGATCGACCCGTTCCGCAAGCACTGCCTGATCAACGGCCTCGACGACATCGGCCTCACCATGGAAAAGAAGGCCTCGATCGACTCCTACGAGGACAAGCTCAAGCGCGAACGCGCCTGGGCCTGATCGCAAAGTTGGTTTGAGCCCCGGTGCCGCAAGCGCCGGGGCTTTTTCTTTGTCCGGCTAATCTCCTGGTTTGTGCGGATGCTGCCCGAGATCGTCACCTTCTGGCATGGCCCGATGGACGCGCTGCGCCAGACCTGCCTGCGCTCGCAACTGGCTGCGGGCCACAAGGTCACGGTCTACAGCTTCGACACCATTCCCGGCCTGCCCGCCGGCGTCGCGAACGCCGAGGCGGAAGCGATCCTGCCGCACGCGTTCTCCGAACGCCTCCGGCCGCCGCAGCCGGACGGCAGCTGGCGCGACTGGACCACGTTACAGTTCAGCGACTTCTTCCGCATGAAGCTGATGGCGAAGGGCCTCGGCCTCTGGCTCGACGCCGACGTGCTGCTCTTGAAGCCGGTCGAGATCGACCCGGCAAAGCCCTATTTCGCCTGGGAGCGGCCCCGCCAGCTCGGCAATTCCGTGATCTATCTGCCGGCGGAGCACGGCATCGTGCGCGCGTTCGAAGAGCTGATGGAGCAGGAGGAGCTGACGCCGAACTGGCTGTCGCTGCGCCACCGCATCATCTTCATGATGCGGCGCCTGCGCGGCGGCTCCCACCGCCTTTCGGATATTCGCGTCGCGATCTATGGACCTGCAGCGCTGACCGCGCTCGCGCGCCGCACCGGCGAATTGCACAATGCGCTTCCGAAGCAATCGTTCTACGCCGTGCACGCCGAGCCAAGACTGTTCTTCGATCCCTCCAGCTATCTCGGCCTCGTCACCGACCCCGCCATCATCGGCCTGCATATCTCACCCAAGGGCCGCGGCGGCGAAAAGCCGGTACCGGGCAGCCTGTATGCGTGGGCGGCGGAGCGATTCGGGTAGCCGCCGCGCAGAAAGTGCGCTCCCGCTCCCGCAAGCGGGAGAGGTGCAGCGGAGGTCGCGGCCCCACCCAATTTGATCCAGCGCAACGCGCCTCTGCAACATCGTGCTTATTTGGCTCCAATTCCGCCGTCCGAAGGGAGCTTTCCATGAGCACCGCAAGCAGGCCTTATCCCATCGTCCAGGACCTCATCGACTCCTTTGCGAGCTGGCTGAAGCATCGCCGCGAGATCAACGAGATGCGGCAGCTCGATCGCGCCGATTTCGACCGGATCGCGAGCGATCTGAGGATCGCGCCTGACGATCTGGAAGAGCTGGTCCGTCACGGCAAGCACTCTGCCGACGAGCTGCCGATGATGCTGCAGCAGCTCGGCATCAGCGCCGAAGGCCTCGGCCGCGCGCAGCCGCTATTGCTGCGCGACATGGAGCGGGTCTGCTCGCTGTGCAATCACAAGGCAGAATGCGACCGCGATCTCGCCGACGGCACCGCCGCGGAGAATTATCACGGCTATTGCGCCAACGCCTCGACCCTGGAATCGCTCGATCGCGCCGACCTCGCGCCGCGCTGAACGGCGCCTCGTGCCGAGTCATTTGGCGGCAATAGACCACTTGAAGTGGCCGGCTGATCAGGCGCGGTTCGCCATCGCGGCCGCTTCGGCGGCGGCGCGCTGCATGCTGGTCGACATCTCGTTCGTCACCGTGCTCTGCTCCTCGATCGCCGCGGCCGTCGACGTCACGTACTCGCTGACATTGTTGATGGCCTGCTTGATCGCAACGAGGGCACCGACGACGTCCCCCGAGATCTGATTGAGGCTGCCGATCTCCTGAGCGATCTTGTCGGTGGCCTGCTTGGCCTGATTGGCAAGCCCCTTCACCTCGGATGCGACCACGGCAAAGCCGCGGCCGGCTTCCCCGGCACGGGCCGATTCGATCGTCGCGTTGAGCGCGAGCAAATTGATTTGGCCGGTGATGTTGTTGATCATCTCCACGATGCCGCTCATCGACTGCGCGGCATCGGTGAGGCGCTGGGCCTGGGCATCGGCGGAGGAGACCTGCTCAACGGCGCCGATCGCGGTTTCGCGCGATTTGGTCATGGCCTCCGATATCTCGCGTACCGATGCGTTGAGCTCCTCAGAGCCCGCAGCGACCGATTCCATCATGGCGCGGACGCGCTCGTTGCCCATCCGGACCAACACCTGCCTGGTGGTGTCGGTGGCGTATTTCACCACCTTGAACGGCTTGCCGTTGAGATCGAGGATCGGATTGTAGGAGGCCTGGATGTAGATCTCCTTGCCGCCCTTGCCGATGCGCTTGTATTCGGCCGCCTGGTATTCGCCGCGATTGAGCGCCGCCCAGAACTCGCGGTAGGCGGCGCCGTCTCGCTCCGAGGGCTCGACGAACATGCTGTGGTGCTTGCCCTTGATCTCGGCCAGCGAATAGCCGACCGCACCGAGGAAGTTGGCATTGGCCGTGATGATCGTGCCGTCCATGTTGAACTCGATGACGGCCTGCGCCTTGTCGATCGCCGCGATCTGACCGGCGAGATCGGCGTTCTTCAGCTTGTCCGCAGTTATGTCGTTTGCGAATTTGACGACACCGAAGGGCTTCCCCGTATCGTCCAGCACGGGATTATAGCTCGCCAGGATCCACACTTCCTTGCCGCCCTTGCCGATGCGCTTGAACTCGCCGGCCTGGTATTCCCCGCGGTTGAGCTTATCCCAGAACGCGCGATAGGCCGCACTATCCTGCTCAGCGGCGGGCACGAACAGGCTGTGGTGCTTGCCCTCGATCTCGGCCAGCGAATAGCCGAGCGTCCTGCAGAAATTCTCGTTGGCGGTGACGACGGTGCCGTCGAGCTTGAACTCGATCACGGCCTGGGCCCGATTGATGGCGGCAAGCTTGGACGCATCAGCCATGCTGCGCAGTTTCTTCGCAGTGATGTCGGTCGCGATCTTGATCACCTTGACCGGCTTGCCATCATTGCCGAGCACTGGATTGTATGACGCTTCGATCCAAATCGCGCGGCCGCCATTCGCGATGCGCTTGAACTCGCCTGCCTGAAATTCGCCGCGGCGCAGGGCTGCCCAGAAGGCCTGGTAATCGGCGCCGTCGCGCTGATCGGCCGGCACGAACATGGAGTGGTGCTTGCCCTGGATCTGGTCAAGATCGTAACCGAGCGCGTTCAGGAAATTCTTGTTGGCCTTGACGATCGTGCCATCCATGTTGAACTCGATCATGGCCTGCGAGCGGCCAACCGCATCAATTTGCGCCTGCGCATCGCCCAGAAACTTGCGACCAAACATTCGTTTTGCTCCGACATTGACGCTCAGTCCGCAGCACGGGCGAACCGGCCTCCAGCATCCATCCTGTTGCGGCGGAGCATTTTCGCTCGACTGCCGTCCTTGCGAATGGAGGAGATATCTGAATCGAATTATCAGAGTATTTGTCCGATCGCCGACACAATGGCCGCTTTTTGCCACGGCGATTAACCCGACAGCGACGCACCACCACCTTGACGCGCCGGTGGCCTTGAACTGCGAAAGTCACGCTAAATTCGCTATCGGTATTCGGCAAAAAGCTGATCGCGGGACATCACACGCGCCGCTCTCACGAGCCGCGCGTGGCTGATCTGCGGCCGGAAGAAACGATCTTCAGGTGCGCCGCGCGCCCTGGCAATTTGTCGCAGGGGTCCGCGGGTCGCTGCCGTTCGCCTGGGAGTGGATCAATCTCGCCCGTCGCCTCCTCCATGCAATCTCCAATTGGTAGCGCGCCGATTCCGATTCAGTAGTTTCAACGTTTTGAGGATTCTGATTTGGGCTCCGTCTCATACCTTGACGGCTATCCATTGCTGCGGTCGCGCGACAGCGAGTTCGCGCGAGATCGTCTGTTTGCTGCCTATGGCGCCGACCGGTTTGACAAGCATGACGACGACTTCGCCATTCAGGCCAATCTTGCCCGCCTGAACGCGATCGGCCTCGCGTTCTGCGCCTATGATGGTGCGGCATCGCTGTCCTTTCCCGAATCGCAAATTCTCCGTCAGTTCTTCTCCATCCAGGGAGCCGCGGGCTTCGCGACGGGCGGGAGAAGCCAATCGATCGAGGCCTGGACGCCTCTGATCTCCGGAGACGCCAGGTTGGATCTCGATTTCGCGCCGGGCTATCGCCAATTGGTGCTGAGGATCGATACTCCTGCACTCGAGCGTTTGCTGAAGAGCCTGCTCGGCGACGACAGCGGCATGAACTTGCGCTTCGCTTCAAACGAGGGCGACCCGGCGCTGATGACGCAGGTCCGCCATGACGTCTTCAGACTTGCCGAGGAGCTGGAGAGGTTCGGGCAGGATTACTCGCCCATCGCCATCGCCGAGCTCGAGCGAGCGCTGATGGTTCGAATCCTTCTGGCGCATCGGCATAATTTCTCCGATCGGCTCCAACGCGCCGCGCCGTCTGCCAACCGCACTGTGATCGACATCGTGGAGTCCTATATCGAGGCTCACTGGGACGAACCTCTCGATCTCGAGAAGATCGCGAAAGTCGCCAATGTGAGCGTGCGGACGGTGTTCCGGGAATTCTCCGAGGCCGGACGGGGATCGCCGGGCCAGTTCGCGCGGCGCGTCCGGCTTTATCGCGCGGCAGAGCTGCTGCGACGGCCTGATGCGCAAACCAGCGTGCTTGCCGTGGCGTTCAAATGCGGCTTTCGAAATCTCGGCCGCTTCGCATCCGAATATCGTCTCGCCATCGGCGAGCTGCCATCCGAGACTCTGAAGAATGCGAGACGAAGGCAGTAAGGCACTCGTGAGCGGAACGACCCCGCAAATTCAATGATCCTCAGCCCTTCCCCATCGCCGCGATCGCATCCGCGATGGCGATGGTGCGGCGGGCCATGTCGGCGTGCAGGCGCTCCACCATCGCGCCATCGAGGCGGATCGCGCCGCGCGAGGCGTTCTCGGGCAGCTCGAAGGCTGCGATGATTTTTCGCGCGCGCGCGATCTCTTCTTCGGGGGGCGTGAAGATCGCGTTGCAGGCGTCGATCTGGGAAGGGTGGATCAGCGTCTTGCCGTCGAAGCCGAGGTCGCGGCCTTGCGCGCATTCGGTGGCGAAGCCGTCGGAATTGGCGATGTCGCTATAGGGACCGTCGAGGATCTCGAGGCCATGGGCGCGCGTCGCCAGGATGCAATGGGTGATCATCGGGATCATGGCGGCGCGGCCCGGCAGCATCCGGATCCGCGTCTCGCGCGAGATGTCGTTCGGGCCGAACACGAAACCGGACAGGCGCGTCCTGGGATCGCGACCCGCGGCGGCCAGCTCCTCGGCATGCAGCACGGCGCGGGCGGTCTCGATCATGGCCCAGACCTTCACCGTCGGCGCTGCGCCAAGCTCGGCGAGGCGGCGGCCGATGGCGTCGAGATCTTCGATGCTTGAAACTTTTGGAACCAGAATGCCGTCAGGCGATGCCTTGGCAGCCATGGCGACGTCGTCGGCCCACCAGGGCGAGTCGAGACCATTGGTGCGGATCAAAATCTCGCGCCTGCCAAAGCCCTTGGCGGCAATCGCGGCGGCAATTGCGTCACGCGCCAGCGCCTTGGCCTCGGGCGCGACGGAATCCTCCATATCCAGGATCAGGCCGTCGGCCGGGAGATTGCGCGCCTTCTCCAGCGCACGAGGGTTGGAGCCGGGCATGAACAGATGGCTGCGGCGCGGGCGGGTCATGCGGGCGTTCCTTCCGGTTTCCTCGTCTCTCTTCTGACCGAAGCCGATAGCACTTGGCCTGCCTGTTCGAAAGGCTTGTCCGCCTCTGCGGTATATGGTTAGGCATAGGCATGATGACATTCCCGAAGCATTTGCTGGAAGGCTACAAGGCCTTCGCCACCCAGCGGCTGCCGACCGAGCAGAACCGCTATCGCGAGCTGTCGGTGAAGGGGCAGTCGCCGGAAGTGATGGTGATCGGCTGTTGCGACAGCCGCGTCTCGCCCGAGGTGATCTTCGACGTCGGCCCGGGCGAACTGTTCGTGGTCCGCAACATCGCCAATCTGGTACCGACCTATCAGCCCGACGAGAACGCCCATGGCGTGTCGGCGGCGCTGGAATATGCGGTGACGGTGTTGAAGGTGAAGCACATCGTGGTGCTCGGCCACGCCCAATGTGGCGGCATCCGCGCCTTCGTCGACAAGATCGAGCCGCTGACGCCCGGCGACTTCATCGGCAAATGGATGCAGATGTTCATCAAGCCGGGCGAAGTGGTCGAGCAGCGCGAGCACGAGACCATGGCGCAATTCGTCGAGCGCATCGAGAAGGCCGCGGTGTTCCGCAGCCTGGAGAACCTGATGACGTTCCCATTCGTGCGCAAGGCCGTCGAGAGCGGCCAGATGCAGACCCACGGCGCCTATTTCGGCGTCGCGGAGGGATCGCTGTTCGTGCTGGACAAGGCGAGCAAGGAATTCAAGAACGCGCAAAGCGTGGCGTAGGCGATTTCGTAAACTCTCTGGTCAAACGAGATCGTCGTCCCGGACAAGCGCAAGCGCAGATCCGGGACGACGAAGGGAGTGGATGGAGCTTACGCCGCCTGCTTCTTCGCGCTGATCAGCTTGCGGTTGATCAGCACTTCCGCGATCTGGATCGCGTTCAGCGCGGCGCCCTTGCGCAGATTGTCGGACACGCACCACAGCACCAGGCCGTTCTCCACCGTCGCGTCCTCGCGGATGCGGCTGATGTAAGTCGCGTCCTCGCCGGCCGCCTCATACGGCGTGGCGTAGCCGCCGGGCTCCTGCTTGTCGATGACGAGGCAGCCGGGCGCCTTGCGCAGGATCTCGCGCGCATCGTCGGCGCTGATCGGATTCTCGAACTCGATGTTGACGGCCTCGGAGTGGCCGACGAACACGGGCACGCGCACGCAGGTGGCGGAGAGCTTGATCTTGGGATCAAGGATCTTCTTGGTCTCCGCCATCATCTTCCACTCTTCCTTGGTGTAGCCGTCCTCCATGAAGACGTCGATGTGCGGGATGACGTTGAAGGCGATGCGCTTGGGGAATTTCTTCGCGACCAGCTCGTCATTGGTGTAGACGGCCTTGGTCTGCGAGAACAACTCGTCCATCGCGTCCTTGCCGGCGCCCGACACCGATTGATAGGTCGAGACCACGACGCGCTTGATCGTCGCCTTGTCGTGCAACGGCTTCAGCGCGACCACGAGCTGCGCGGTCGAGCAGTTCGGGTTGGCGATGATGTTCTTCTTCTTGAAGCCTTCGGTCGCGCCTGCGTTCACTTCCGGCACGATCAACGGCACGTCCGGATCCATGCGCCAGGCCGAGGAGTTGTCGATCACCACGGCGCCGGCGGCGCCGATCTTCGGCGACCATTCCTTCGACACCGAGCCGCCCGCCGACATCAGGCAGATGTCGACGTCGGAGAAGTCGTAATGCTCGAGCGCTTTGACCTTCAGGGTCCGGTCGCCATAGGAGACCTCGACGCCGACGCTGCGGCGTGAGGCCAGCGCCACGACCTCGTCCGCGGGGAATTTGCGCTCATCGAGGATGTTGAGCATTTCCCGTCCGACATTGCCGGTCGCGCCGACGACTGCGACTTTGTAACCCATCGTTCACTCTCCGATGAAAAAGCCCGTTCCTGAAGCTGACGCTTAAACAGGAAGAGCAGCGCTTCTATGCGAGAACCGGCCCCAAGACAACGTTGGACCCCGCCCGAAGGCCGTGGATGCAATCGCCTGAGGCCAGCACGGCCGCCATCTCGACCCGGACCAGTCTCCATCTGGCGCTTGCAGCTTTCGCCGACGAGGTCGTGGGCACGCTGGCGCGCCTGTTCGCCTATGTGGGGGCGCTCGCCCTGCTGTCCATCCTTGGCCTTGCGGCGCTGAGCCAGCTGCCGGATCTGCGCGACGATGGGCCGGCGCCGAAACCGGGCTGGAGCGTGGCCGACCGCTCGCATCCGGCCTTTGCCCTCAGCCGGCTTGATTCATCAGAAAAAACAGCCTCTTACACCATCCTCCGGCATCCCGAAGGAGGCCGCCGGGACGTCATGCGCTGGACCAGCGAAGCGGACAAGCCGCTGGCTGAACTGGAGATTTACCGGGAGGGCGGCGAATTCGACGTGACCCGCCCGGCAACCGCGGACCTCGCCGTCCAGATGGGCCTCGGGACAGATACGCCGCTCGAGCAGGCCGGCCTGATCGACACGAAATTCGGCCCCGTGGCCCTGTTCAGGCCGATCGGCCTGACCGGGACGCCGTCCTGCCTCGGTTACCTCAAGCGCAACGAGGAGCCCGCCTTGCAGATCTCCGGCTTCTCCTGCCGGGGCGACACCCTGCCCGCCCAGCGCGCAGCGATTGCCTGCACGCTAAGCCGGCTGACGCTGCTGACCTCCGGCAACGAGCCGAAGCTGGCCGACCTGTTCGCCCATGCCGAGCGGAAGCGACGGGCCTGCGATTTTGCCGGCTCGCCGGACTGGCTGCTGGGCGCCGCGAACGCGCAATTGCGCGGGACGCTTTGACCGGCATCAAGCTCAAGTGGCTGGTATTGATGCAACTTTTGCCAGCGGGCCCGATTATTCCGAGCTGGTGTGACCCAATAGACCTAGTTGCAGTCGCCCCCGCCGGGCTAGTATGGGGTGAAATCGACTGGCGGTGCGCCGCCTGAAGGGGACGTGATGAGCTCGAAATTCTCTGCCAAATTGGCGACCTTGTTTGCAGCGGGCGCCGTGATTTCCATGTCCTCCGCCATTGGTTTGGCGACGCCGGCCTCGGCCGACACCAAGGTCAAGCGTTATGACGAGCGCGGTCGGCCCTATTACGGCCCGAGCGGCCCCAACGCGGTCTATCAGCAGGGCCGCACCCGCATCTATGTCAGCAAGCGCTCCTGGCTCGACGGCGGCACCGAGGTCAATCCGGGCGACCGCAAGTTCAGCGACTACGCCTTCCCGCCGGCGGTGGGCTATCCCTCCTTCGCCCGCGAGAATCTCAACCGCCCGATCGATCGCCAGCCGCTGTCGCCGCCGCAGGACGTCGGCGGCTATCCGCAGAATTTCCCGCTGTACTGAGCGGACGATCTTTCCGAATCGAATGGCCGGGCTCACGCCCGGCCTTTTTCGTTTCGCCTGATGCATCCGCCTTATGCATTGGCTGCCGGATCGTAGCGCCGACAAAACTCCTCGATCGCCTCGGAACGGAAATCACCGAGGCGCTCGAAGATGAGCGCATCCGGCCAATCCCACCAGGCGATGCGGTGCAGGCTCTCGGCAATGACGTCAGAGAAGCGCTTGCGGATGGGACGGGCGGGAACGCCGCCGACGATGGTGTAGGGCGCGACGTCGCGGCTGACGACGGCGCCGGCGGCGATCACCGCGCCGTCGCCGACCGTGACGCCCGGCAGCAGGATGGCGGCGTGGCCGATCCAGACATCGTTGCCGACCACGACGCGGTCGCCGCGACGGCCTGCGAAGAAATCGCGGTCGCGCGTCGCGCTGGCCTCGTAATATTCGGGGACATAGGTGAAGCGGTGCTGGGACGGCCGGCCCATTGGATGGTTCGGCGCACCGATCCGCACCGAATTGGCGATGGCCGTGAACTTGCCGATCACGGCGTCAGCGACGTCGCAATTCTCGCCGAGATAGGAGTAGTCGCCCAGCGAGGCGTATTCGATGCGCGTGCCCGCGAGGATCTCGCAGCGTCGCCCGATCTGTGCCTCGCGCTGGCGCACCGTTTCATGGATGATGGTTTCCGCGATCTTGGGGCGGGGTGAGGCATCCATGAGGGAGCTCCGAGTGCAGGTGCCGTAGCAACCATTAAAGCGGCGCCCGATTGCCTTGAGCATGACGCCGCGCTTGCCGAGCCGTCATTCCGGGGCGGCTCGCAGAGCCGAACTCCGGTGCGCAATTGCGCACCTGAGAATCTCGAGATTCCGGGTTCGATGCTTCGCATCGCCCCGGAATGATGAGGATCAATCTTAAGCGTGCAGCTTCTGCAATTCCTTCAGGATCGCTTCGCCCATCTGCGTGGTGGAAGCAGCCGTGGTGCCCTCCGACTTGATGTCGGCGGTGCGCAGGCCGCTGGCGAGCACCGCGGCGATCGCGGCGTCGACCTTGTCGGCGAGATCGCCCATGTCGAAGGAATAGCGCAGCGCCATGCCGAAGGACGAGATCATCGCGATGGGATTGGCGAGGCCCTTGCCGGCGATGTCGGGCGCCGAGCCGTGCACGGGCTCGTACAGCGCCTTGCGCTTCTTGGTCTTGACGTCGACCTCGCCGAGCGAGGCCGAGGGTAGCATGCCGAGCGAGCCGGTGAGCATCGCCGCGATGTCCGACAGCATGTCGCCGAACAAATTGTCGGTGACGATGACGTCGAACTGCTTCGGCCATTTCACCAGCATCATGCCGCCGGAATCGGCGAGCTGATGCTCGAGCGTGACGTCGGGGTATTCGCGCTTGTGAACCTGGGTCATGACCTCGTTCCAGAGCACGCCCGACTTCATGACGTTGCGCTTCTCCATCGACGTCACCTTGTTCTTGCGCTTCCTGGCAAGCTCGAAGGCGACGCGACCGATGCGCTCGATCTCATAGGTGTCGTAGACCTGGGTGTCGATGGCGCGCTTCTGGCCGTTGCCGAGATCGGTGATGGTCTTGGGCTCGCCGAAATAGACGCCGCCGGTGAGCTCGCGCACGATCATGATGTCGAGGCCTTCGACCGCCTCGCGCTTCAGGCTGGAGGCATCGGCCAGCGCCGGATAGCACACGGCGGGACGGAGGTTGGCGAACAAAGCGAGATCCTTGCGCAGGCGCAGCAGGCCGGCTTCGGGGCGCACCTCGTAAGGCACGGCATCCCACTTCGGACCGCCGACTGCGCCGAAGATCACGGCGTCGGCGTCCTTGGCCTTGGCCATGTCGCCCTCGGAGATCGAGACCTTGTGCGCGTCATAGGCCGAGCCGCCGACGAGGCCGGTGTCGGTCTCGAACCTGGCGATCCCGGCCGAATTGAGCCAGTCGATCAGCCGCTTCACCTCGCCCATCACCTCGGGGCCGATACCGTCGCCGGGAAGCAGCAGCAATTTGTGGGTCGCCATGGTCGTCACCTTTTCGATCCTCTCTCGTCATTCCGGGACGCGAGCAAAGCGAGCAAGCCCGGAATCCATCGGGCGCCAGCGCAAGCGGGGAAATGGATTCCGGGTTCGCGCTGCGCGCGCCCCGGAATGACGGTCGGCCGGAGTGCTAGAGCGGCGTTGCGCGCTTGGCAAGACACCATTGCCGCCTCACGGCTGTGCAAGCCGGGCGGGGCCTGCCACATTGGGCGGGCCGGAGTACCCCCTTGCACGCACCTGACCGCCCGCCCTACGCGCATCCCGCACGGCTGATCCTGACGCTGTCGCTGGCCGCCACCGTCGGGCTCGGCATCGGCCGCTTCGCCTATGCGCTGGTGCTGCCCGACATGCGCGAGACCCTTGGCTGGTCCTACTCGGCGGCCGGATTCATGAACACCATCAATGCCGTCGGCTATCTCGTCGGCGCGCTGGTGGCCTCCCGCCTGATCCAGCGGGTCGGCTGGGCGGCCGCGATCCGCGGCGGAACCGTCGCCTGCGTCGCCGCGCTCGCCACCTGCGCGCTGACGGGAAATTTCGTCGCGCTGAGCCTGGCGCGCCTCGTGCTGGGTCTCGGTGCCGCGGCCGGCTTCGTCGCCGGCGGTGCGCTCGCCGCCACCATCGCCCAGTCGCGGCCTGAACGAGCCAATTTCCTGCTCAGCCTGTTCTATGCCGGACCCGGCATCGGCATTCTGTCCTCCGGACTGATCGCCCCGTTCACGCTGCAATATTTCGGGCCGGGCTCGTGGTGGATCGTGTGGTGGGCGCTGACGCTGCTGTCGGTCGCGATGACCGTGCCGCTGTTCCTGATCCGCATCGAAAGCGGCGCGCGTTTCTCGGAAGGCAGCCACGCCTCGTTCGCGCTTCCGCCGGTGCTGATTTATCTGGCCAGCTATTTCCTGTTCGGCGCGGGCTACATCGCCTACATGACCTTCATGATCGCCTATGTGCGCGACGGCGGCGGCGGGGCCGCGGCGCAGGCGGCGTTCTGGAGCCTGATCGGCCTGTCCGCCTTCGTCACGCCCTGGGCCTGGCGCGGCGTGCTGGCGCTCGATCGCGGCGGACTTGCCACCGCCATCATCCTCGGCACCAACGCAGCTGGGGCGGCGCTGCCGATGCTCGGGCATTCGCCGGCATGGCTCGCGGTCTCGGCGGTCGTGTTCGGCGTTGCCTTCTTCGCCGTGGTCGGCTCGACCACCGCCTTCGTGCGCTTCAACTATCCGCCGCAGACATGGCCGACCGCGATCGCGGCGATGACGATCTCGTTCGGCGTCGGTCAGACGCTGGGGCCGATCGTGGTCGGCGCGATCACGGATGCGCTGGGAAGCTTGTCGTATGCACTGAATGTATCGGCCGCGCTGCTGGCGCTCGGGGCGGCGGCGGCGTTGTGCCAGAGGAAGGTGGGGCCGAAGGCTTAACCGTCATTCCGGGGCGCGCGTAGCGCGAACCCGGAATCCAGAGATTGCGGCGCAAGATTCCGGGTTCTCGCTTCGCGAGCCCCGGAATGACCGCCTTGATCAGCTCCCGCTGAACGAATTGTATCCCTGGTCTTCCCAATAGCCGCCCTTGTAGTCGTTGGTGACTTCCATCGAGACCACGTATTTCGGGTTCTTGAAGCCGAGCTTGGTCGGCACGCGGATCTTCATCGGGAAGCCGTAGGCGCGCGGCAGGATCTCATTGGCGTATTTCAACGTCATCTGGGTCTGCGGATGCAGCGCGCTACGCATGTCCAAAGGCGAATTGTAGCCGTCCTTGTCGGCGCACTGGAACCAGACATATTTCGCGCGCGTGTCGGCGCCGATCAGTTTCAGGAAATCGCGCAAGGGCGTGCCGGTCCAGCTGCCGATCGCGCTCCAACCTTCGACGCAGATGTGGCGCGTGATCTGCGTGACCTGCGGCAGCTTGTAGAGCTCGTCCAGCGTCCAGGACTTCTTGTTGTCGACGAGGCCGCGCACCTCGAGCTTCCAGTCTGCGGCCGAGACCTCGGGCGCATCGTCGAGATCGTAATAGGCGTTGAACGGGAACGGCTTTGTGATCGCGCTCTCGGGGAAGGTCGGCGCCAGCGCGTCCGGATTGAAGATGAAGGACTGCACCGCGTCGTTGAATTTCGAGACCTGCGCCAGCAGCGTATCGGCCGAGGACGAGTCGACGACGTCGCAGCCAGTCAGCAGCGTCAGCGCCCCCAGGCTGGCGCCGCCCGCGATGAAGCGGCGACGCGTAAAATCCGGCATCGTCTTGATAGCGTCCTTGATGAGCAACCGCTTGTCGACGCCGGGGATCAGGAACGAACGCTTGGCCATCGCTATTCTCCTTATCGCCCGATGATCATTGCGCGCAGGCTCTTCGGCACCAAGAGCGCGAGCAGGACGTGAATGACGAGGAAGGCGCAGATCGCGGCCATGCAGAAGAAGTGGACGTAGCGCGCGGTCGGATAGTCGCCGAACAGCATCACGAGGTAATAGAGCTGCACCGGCTTCCACATGCCGAGGCCGGAGAGCACGATCAGCACGCCGACCACGATGATGCCGGCATAGAGCAGGCGCTGCACGTAATTGTAGACGGTGATGTCGTCATGGCCGAGCTTGAAGGTCAGGGCCGCCCTGACGTCGTGGAGCACGCCTGAGGCGGTGATCGGCAGCAGCTTCTTGCGGAAGCGGCCGGTGACAAAGCCGGTGACGAGATAGGCGAGGCCGTTGATCATCAACAGCCACATCGCAGCGAAGTGCCAGAGCAAGCCGCCGCCGAGCCAGCCGCCGAGCGTGTACTCGCGCGGAAAACTGAAGCCGAACAGCGGCGAGGCGTTGTAGATCTGCCAGCCCGACAGGATCATCAGGATCATGGCAAGGGCGTTGATCCAGTGCATGACCCGCACCCAGGCTGGCTGGATCAGTTTGGCCGGGGTGGCCCTGACCTGCTCGTCGGTGACTGTGAGGCTCGCCATGATGGTTCCGTCCTGATCGTTCCGTCGTGTTCGTTCCGTCCTGGAGATCGTGTATCGGTAATTATACGCCGGGCCGCCGGTTTTCGTTACGCCCCGCCAGCCATCGAATCGATGCCGTCAGGCTATTGTGGTCACAAAAAAGCGAGCCGGGTATCCCCGGCTCGCGGTCCGAAATCATCCTGTTCGGGGATGAAACAGGATGGCGCGGTGTTACGACGCCGGCATCAGCACGGTGTCGACCACATGGATGACGCCGTTGGACTGGTTGACATTGGAGATCGTCACCATCGAGGTACCGCCCTTGGCGTCCACGATCCAGACCTTGCCGTCCATCTTCTTGACCGTCAGCTCCTCGCCTTCGGCGGTCTTCAGCTTCTTGCCGTCGGTGAGAGCGGAGGCCTCGAGCTTGCCGGGCACGACGTGGTAGGTGAGGATCTTGGTCAGCGTCGCCTTGTTCTCGGGCTTGACCAGATTGTCGACGGTGCCGGCCGGCAGCTTGCCGAAGGCGGCGTTGGTCGGCGCGAACACCGTGAACGGGCCCTTGCTTTCCAGCGTCGGCACCAGGCCGGCCGCCTTCACCGCCGCCACCAGCGTGGTGTGGTCCTTCGAGTTGACCGCGTTCTGGACGATGTTCTTCGAAGGGAACATCGCGGCGCCGCCGACCATGACGGT
Source organism: Bradyrhizobium centrosematis (assembly GCF_045571495.1). Taxonomy (NCBI): domain Bacteria; kingdom Pseudomonadati; phylum Pseudomonadota; class Alphaproteobacteria; order Hyphomicrobiales; family Nitrobacteraceae; genus Bradyrhizobium; species Bradyrhizobium centrosematis. The sequence continues at coordinate 327,311 of NZ_CP120703.1, read as the reverse complement.
CTTTTCCTCGGCGCTGGCAGGCGCGACGACGGTCGCGGTGATGGCGAGGGCGCTGAAGGCGGCGGCAGCGAGATAGGCAATGCGCTTCGACATGGAAAGTCTCCCGATTGGATTGTGACCGGCGATGGCCGGCGTTGAGTTGGGGCAACAACCGCGACTGCGACAGGGTGATGCAGCAGTGCCGTCGTTGGACCGAACTACGGGAGGGTTTGGCGCGCGGTTTCGGAGAAAAATTCTTTGTGATGGGTGAAACTATGCGGCGGGATGTTCGTGTACTCGATCCGCCGTCATTGCGAGGAGCCCTTGCGACGAAGCAATCCAGGAATGTCTCCGGGGAGACAGTCTGGATTGCTTCGCTTCGCTCGCAATGACGGCGTGTGGCCCAGATGGAGCGCAGCGTAGTCCGATTCTCAATCCCTGTTGTTCGGCGTCTGGATGAAGCCGCGATTATGCGTCGGGCTGATCAGCACTTCGTTGATGCAGACTCGCGCCGGCATGCTCGCGATGAACGCGATGGTGCGGCCGAGATCTTCGGGTTGGAGCATCTTCGCCTGCTCCTCCTCGCTCGGCACCACCGGGCGCAGCTTCAGGATCGGCGTCGCCACCTCGCCCGGCATCAGGCAGCAGGCGCGCAGGCCGTTGACGCACTCGTCCATGTTGAAGGAATGGGTCAGGGCCAGCACCGCATGCTTTGTCGTGGTGTAGGCCGGACCCGGCATCTTCGAGACGTGACGGCCGGCCCAGGACGAGACGTTGATGATCGCGCCGTCCTGCTGCTTGCGCATCGTCGGCAGCACGGCGCGCATGCAGTAGAGCACGCCGTTGAGGTTGACCTGGACCAGCTTGTCCCAGCCCTCCAGTTCCATGTCCTTCCAGCTCCGCTTGGGCACATTGATGCCGGCGTTGTTGACCAGCAGGTCAATGCGGCCGTGCCTTGCGACGATCTGGTCGGCCGCCTTCTGGGCTGCGGCCGCGTTGGAGACGTCCAGCGCAATCGCCTCGGCCGCCCCGCCGTCCGCAGTGATCTTCGCCACCACGGCATCCAGGGCGTCCTTGCGCCGGCCCGAAACCACCACCGTCCAGCCGTCGGCTGCCAACGCCTCGGCGCCGGCCTCGCCGATGCCGCTGCCACCGCCCGTTACCCAGGCCACGCGTTTCCCACCTTTGGTCATGCAAACTGTCTCCGTTGCTTCATCGGGGCGGTTTTTGCTAATCCAGCCCTCGGTTTTGACCGGCCCTGTCAGACTTGCGGTCGAGGAAATCTTGCATGAACCCAGCAGCCAACGCCAACCTGTTTTCCCGCCTGTTCGACGGCCTCGACGATCCCAAGCGCCTGGCGATCGAGACGCATGACGGCGTCCATATCAGCTATGGCGACCTGATCGCGCGTGCCGGGCAGATGGCGAACGTGCTGGTTGCCCGCGGCGTCAAGCCCGGCGACCGCGTCGCCGTGCAGGTCGAGAAATCGGTCGCCAATATCGTGCTTTATCTCGGCACGGTGCGGGCCGGCGCGGTCTATCTGCCGCTCAACACCGCCTATACGCTGAACGAGCTCGACTACTTCATCGGCGACGCCGAGCCGTCGCTGGTGGTGTGCGATCCCTCCAAGGCCGAAGGCCTCGCCCCGATCGCGGCCAAGGTGAAGGCCAAGGTCGAAACGCTCGGCGCCGACGGCAAGGGCTCGCTGACGGAGGCCGCGGACAAGGCCAGCTCCGAATTCGCAACCGTCTCGCGCGCGAACGACGATCTCGCCGCGATCCTCTATACCTCCGGCACCACCGGCCGCTCCAAGGGCGCGATGCTCAGCCACGACAACCTGGCATCGAACTCGCTCTCGCTTGTCGACTACTGGCGCTTCACCGACAAGGACGTCCTGATCCACGCGCTGCCGATCTATCACACCCACGGCCTGTTCGTGGCGACCAACGTGACGCTGTTCGCCCGCGCCTCGATGATCTTCCTGCCGAAGCTCGATCCGGATCTCATGATCAAGCTGATGGCGCGCGCCACGGTGATGATGGGCGTGCCGACCTTCTACACCCGCCTGCTGCAGAATCCCGCGCTGTCGAAGGAGACTACCAGCCACATGCGGCTGTTCATCTCGGGCTCTGCGCCGCTGCTGGCGGAGACTCATCGCGAATGGTCGGCGCGCACGGGCCATGCGGTGCTCGAGCGCTACGGCATGACCGAGACCAACATGAACACGTCGAATCCCTACGACGGCGAGCGGGTGCCCGGCGCGGTCGGTTTCCCGCTGCCCGGCGTTTCCGTGCGCGTCACCGATCCCGAGACAGGAAAAGAGCTGCCGCGCGACGAGATCGGCATGATCGAGGTGAAGGGCCCGAACGTCTTCAAGGGCTATTGGCGCATGCCGGAGAAGACCAAGTCCGAATTCCGCCCCGACGGATTCTTCATCACCGGCGATCTCGGCAAGATCGACGCCAAGGGTTACGTCCACATTCTCGGCCGCGGCAAGGATCTCGTCATCTCCGGCGGCTTCAACGTCTACCCGAAGGAAATCGAGAGCGAGATCGACGCCATGCCCGGTGTGGTCGAGTCCGCCGTGATCGGCGTGCCGCACGCCGATTTCGGCGAGGGCGTCACGGCGGTGCTGGTGCGCCAGCCCGGCGCGAGCATCGACGAAGCGGCCGTGCTGAAGGGCCTGGACGGACGCCTTGCGAAATTCAAGATGCCCAAGCGCGTCTTCGTGGTCGACGAGCTGCCGCGCAACACCATGGGCAAGGTGCAGAAGAACATCTTGCGCGAGACGTACAAGGATATTTACGCGAAGAAGTGAGAAGGGCCCCGCTCTCTCACCCGTCATTGCGAGGAGCCCTTGCGACGAAGCAATCCAGAATCTTTCCGCGGAGGCAGCCTGGATTGCTTCGTTTTGCTCGCAATGACGGAGCGTGCGGCGGCTACTGCCCGCCCAACAGGCTCAGCACGAACCGGCTGCCGACGATGAACAGATAGCACCCGAACGCCACTTCCAGGCTGCGCTTCGACATCGCATGCGCGGCCTTCACGCCGAGCGGCGCGGTGACGAGGCTCATCGGCATCACCAGCACGGCGCCGATCAGCGAGACGTAGCCGAGTGCGAATGGCACTTGCAGGGCGGCGACGGCAGGATAGGTCGTTGCCGCCGGCCAGCCGGCATAGATGTAGCCGAGCGCGCCGGGGATCGAGATCAGCACCGCGAGCGCCGAGGAGGTGGCGACCGCCTGGTGGATCGGGCGGCTATAGAAGGTCATCAAGAGGTTCGAGAACAGGCCGCCGCCGATGCCCATCAGGGTCGAGAGGATGCCGACGCAGAAGCCGTAGACGCGCATCAACGGGCCCTTCGGCAGATCGTCGCCGAGCTTCCAGCCTTCACGCGCGAAGATCAGACGCGCGGCCGCCGACCAGGCGACGCCAACGAACACGATCTTGAACAGCCGCTCCGGCGCGAAGCGCGCGATCACGCTGCCGGCGACAACGCCGATCACGATCGGCAGCCACCACACGCGCAGGATCGCTATGTCGACCGCGCCGCGCTTGTAGTGCGCCTGGAACGAGCGGATCGAGGTCGGGATGATCACGGCAAGCGAGGTACCGACGCAGAGCGGCATGCGCACCTCGAGCGGTACGCCGGCGATACGGAAGCATTCGTAGAACACCGGCACCAGAATCGCGCCGCCGCCGATGCCGAACACGCCGGCGAGGAATCCCGAGAGCGCACCGGTTGCAATCAGCAACAGCGCGAGCTCGAGAACCTCCTTGATATCGAGACCTGCAATCACCCTTGACCTGCCCCGGCGACCGGCCGCAGCGCTGCCGTAAGGTCGCTTCCAAAACCTGCGGAGCGAGCATTAGGCGATCTGATTCCCGCGGTCGACACGCCGGATCTTCCGGCTGGGGTGGAATGCGAAGTGCGCATATCCGAGGGCGGTCCGGCAGACGCCGAGATGCGGGTGCAGATTGGTGTGCGCCGGCGACGTTTTGCCGTGTTGTGGTCGCGTTCCGCGGGTTTGGACGACATGGTCCGTTTAGAGGCGTTCCAATAGCAATTTCAACGCACCTCGGCGCTCCCGCAAGAGATGAATCTTCATCCGCGTCTTCGTTGGCCGACCGGCATGCTGGTATACCAAGGCCCTGATTGGCCTTGTTTCCTCAGCGCTCTAGAGCTGAATGCCCGTTCGATTTATGGCGATTTGGTGATTGCGCAGGCCAAATCGACTCCGTAAATAGAGCCGACCTTTCCGATCCCCGCGCGCCCCACGTTGGGCCGCAATACAACATCAAAGCCCATGACCGCACGGATCGAACGACCGCTCTCGCCCCACATCCAAACCTACCGCTGGACACTGACGATGGCCCTGTCCATCGTCCATCGCGCCACCGGTATCGCCCTCTACGTCGGCACCCTGCTGCTGGCCTGGTGGCTGATCGCCGCGGCCTCCGGCCCGGCTGCCTACGCCCATGTCCAGGCCTTCACCGGCAGCATCATCGGCCGCCTGATCGTGTTCGGCTACACCTGGGCGCTGATGCACCATATGCTGAGCGGCATCCGGCATTTCGTCTGGGACCTCGGCTACGGCTTCAAGGCCAATGAGCGGGAAGCACTGACCTGGGGCGCGCTGATCGGCGGCATCGCGTTGACGGTGCTGGTCTGGATCATCGCCTATGCGATCGGAGGCGGACGATGAGCGCGACCGACAGCTCCAAGCGCAGCATGCGCACGCCGCTCGGCCGGGTCCGCAATCTCGGTGCGGCGCATTCCGGCACGTCCGATTTCTGGCGCCAACGCATCACCGGCGTCGCCATGACACTGCTGATGATCCCCGTGCTCGTGATCGTCATGATGCTGCTCGGCCGCAATCAGGCCGGCGCCGCGCAGATCCTCGGCTCGCTGCCGATCGCGGTGATCCTGCTGCTCTTCATCTTCGCCAGCGCCTGGCACATGAAGATCGGCATGCAGGTGGTGATCGAGGACTACGTCCATAACGAGAAGCTGAAGCTCACCGCGATCATGCTCAACAACTTCTTCTCGATCGCCGTGGCACTCGCCTCGACCTACGCGATCCTGAAACTTTCCTCCGGAGTGTAACCCATGGTTACCGGAACATCGGCCACCACAACGAATGGCTCGGGCAACGGCGCTCCCGCCACCAACGGCAAAGCCTATCCGATCGAAGACCACACCTATGACGTCGTCGTGGTCGGCGCCGGCGGCGCGGGCCTGCGCGCGGTGGTCGGCTGCAGCGAGGCGGGCCTGAAGACGGCCTGCATCACCAAGGTTTTCCCGACCCGCTCGCACACGGTCGCGGCGCAGGGCGGCATCTCGGCCTCGCTCGGCAACATGCACAAGGACGACTGGCGCTGGCACATGTACGACACCGTGAAGGGGTCGGACTGGCTCGGCGACCAGGACGCGATCGAATACATGGTGCGCAACGCGCCCGACGCTGTCTACGAGCTCGAGCATTGGGGCGTGCCGTTCTCGCGCACCGAGGACGGCAAGATCTACCAGCGTCCGTTCGGCGGCATGACCATGGAGTACGGCAAGGGCCAGGCGCAGCGCACCTGCGCCGCCGCCGACCGCACCGGCCACGCCATGCTGCACACGATGTACGGCCAGTCGCTGCGCCACGCGGCCGAGTTCTTCATCGAGTTCTTCGCCATCGACCTCATCATGGACGACCAGGGCACCTGCCGCGGCGTCATCGCGCTCAAGCTCGACGACGGCACGCTGCACCGCTTCCGCGCCCAGACCGTGATCCTCGCCACCGGCGGCTACGGCCGCGCCTACGCCTCCTGCACCTCGGCACATACCTGCACCGGCGACGGCGGCGGCATGGTGCTGCGCGCCGGTCTGCCGTTGCAGGACATGGAGTTTGTGCAGTTCCACCCGACCGGCATCTACGGCTCGGGCTGTCTCGTCACCGAGGGCGCGCGCGGCGAAGGCGGCTATCTCGTCAACTCCGAGGGCGAGCGCTTCATGGAGCGCTACGCGCCGTCAGCCAAGGACCTCGCTTCGCGCGACGTCGTCTCGCGCGCGATGACCATCGAGATCCGCGAGGGACGCGGCGTCGGCAAGAAGAAGGATCACATCTTCCTTCATCTCGACCATCTCGATCCCGCGGTGCTCGCCGAGCGCCTGCCGGGCATCTCCGAATCCGCAAAGATCTTCGCCAATGTCGACGTGACGCGCGAGCCGATCCCGATCGTGCCGACCGTGCACTACAACATGGGCGGCATCCCCACGAATTATCACGGCGAAGTGCTGACCAAGAAGGACGGCGACGACAACGCGGTGATCCCCGGCCTGATGGCGATCGGCGAAGCCGCCTGCGTCTCCGTGCACGGCGCCAACCGGCTCGGCTCGAACTCGCTGATCGACCTCGTGGTGTTCGGCCGCGCCGCCGCGCTGCGCCTCGCCGAGAAGCTGACGCCCAACGCCAAGCAGCCCGAGCTGCCGGCGAACTCGGCCGAGATGGCGCTCGGCCGGCTCGACCATTACCGCTACGCCTCCGGCGGCACGCCGACCGCGAAGCTGCGCGAAGGCATGCAGCACGTGATGCAGAACAATTGCGCGGTGTTCCGCACCGGCGAAGTCCTCAGCGAAGGCCAGAACCTGATCGCGAAGGTCCATAGCGGCATCACCGACATCGCCGTGTCCGACCGCTCGCTCGTGTGGAATTCGGATCTCGTCGAGACGCTCGAGTTCGACAATCTGATCTCGCAGGCGGTGGTGACGATGAACTCGGCGGCCAACCGCACCGAGAGCCGCGGCGCGCATGCCCGCGAGGACTTCTCCGAGCGCGACGACAAGAACTGGATGAAGCACACGCTGGCCTGGCTGGACGATGCCGGCAAGGTCAAGATCGAGTACCGCCCGGTTCACGACTACACCATGACCAACGACGTGCAGTACATCCCGCCGAAGGCGCGCGTGTATTGATCATTGCTGTCATTGCCGGGCTCGACCCGGCAATCCATCCTTTAAAGATGGATGCGCGGGTCAAGCCCGCGCATGACGGAAGAAACCAGAGGCAGGACTAATGGTTGAATTCGCACTTCCGAAGAACTCCAAGATCACCGGCGGCAAGACCTGGCCGAAGCCCGCGGGCGCGACAGAGGTTCGCGAGTTCAAGGTCTATCGCTGGAATCCGGACGACGGCAAGAATCCGAGCGTCGACACCTATTACGTCGACACCAATGATTGCGGTCCGATGGTGCTGGACGGCCTGATCTGGATCAAGAACCACATCGATCCGTCGCTGACCTTCCGCCGCTCCTGCCGTGAAGGCGTCTGCGGCTCCTGCGCCATGAACATCGACGGCCAGAACACGCTGGCCTGCACCCGCTCGATGCACGACGTGAAGGACGGCGCGGTGAAGGTCAATCCGCTGCCGCACCAGCCGGTCGTGAAGGACCTCGTCCCCGACCTCACCAATTTCTACGCGCAATACGCCTCGGTCGAGCCGTGGCTGAAGACGACCTCGCCGACGCCGCAGAAGGAATGGCGCCAGACCCACGAGGACCGCGAGAAGCTCGACGGCCTCTACGAGTGCATCCTGTGCGCCTGCTGCTCGACCTCGTGCCCGAGCTATTGGTGGAACAGCGAGCGCTATCTCGGTCCGGCCGCGCTGCTGCAGGCCAACCGCTGGGTGTCCGATTCTCGCGACGAAGCGACCGGCGAGCGGCTCGACAATCTCGAGGATCCGTTCCGGCTCTATCGCTGCCACACCATCATGAACTGCGCCAAGGCCTGCCCCAAGGGCCTCAACCCGGCTGAAGCCATCGCCGAGCTCAAGCTCAAGATGGTCGAGCGGCAGATCTAGGTCTCAGGCAGATTGCGATCCCCCGGCCGGGATGGCCGGGGCATTCTCATACGACGCGCGTTCGGGTGGATTTTTCCTCCAGCACCCGGTGCGGGCGAAGCGGCGAATTGCAACCTCCGGTTCCCGTCACAAGCCGCTTCCTTCCAAGCGGGAAGTTCAAGTAAGCTCTCCGGCGCGGGACCGGAGCGACTGTGCAGAGGGCGCAACGCAATTCGCTGAGATTGTTGCAGTGGATGATGGCGGCATCCCTGGCGCTGCCGGTTGCGCTGTTCGTGATCACCGCCGCGATCTCCTATACCTCGACCAGGGACGTCGCCGACCGGGAGATCGAGCGCACGCTCGACGTCGTGCATGAGCATGCGCTCAAGGTGTTCGAGACCATCGATCGCAGCCTCGCCGAGCTCAACGAGGTGGCCCGCGGCCTGTCCGACGACGCCATCCGCGCGCGCGAGCCGGCGCTGCACCGCCGCCTGAAGCGGCTGAGCGATTCGCTGCCGCAGCTGAAATCGGCCTGGATCTTCGATGCGGACGGGAAAGCGCTGGTCAACAGCCTCGTCTCGCCGCCGCCGGAGCTGAGCTTTGCAGACCGCGACTATTTCTATGCCCATGTCGACCAGGCCATCGGCACCTTCATCGGCACGGCGCTGACGCCGCGTCCGCCCTATCAGGGCGCCCGCTTCTTCGGGGTCAGCCGCCGCCGCGACTCCGATGACGGCCGCTTCATCGGCGTGATCCAGGCCTCGGTCCTCCCCGAATATTTCGAGAGCTTCTACGCCAGGATCGGACCCGATCCCGGCAGCTTCTTCGCGATGGGCCGCACCGACGGCGCGATGCTCACGCATTTCCCGCACCTCGACCGCGACCTCAGGCTCGATCCGACCGGACCGGTCGGCCGGGAGATCGCGGCTCGCCCCGAGCATGGCCTCATCACCGTCGCCTGGCCGTCAGACGGGATCGAGCGCCGCATCGGCTACCGGCGCGTCGCCGAATATCCGATCTATGTCAGCGCCGGGCTCGAGACCTCGGCAATCCGCGCGCGCTGGTTCGCCACCATCGGCCAGCATCTGGTGTTCGGCATCCCCGCCACCGCGCTGCTGTTCCTGCTGCTGATGCTGGCGCTACGGCGTACCCAGCACCTCCAGGCCGAGGCGGCCAAGCGGCGCGAGGCCGAGGAGGCGCTCAAGCACAGCCAGCGCCTCGAAGCGCTCGGACAGCTCACCGGCGGCGTCGCGCATGATTTCAACAATCTGCTGACGGTGATCCGCGCCTCGGTCGACCTGTTGAACCGGCCGCAGCTGACCGAGGAGCGGCGCCAGCGCTACATCACGGCCATTGCGGACGCGGTGGCCCGCGCCGCCAAGCTGACCTCGCAGCTGCTCGCCTTTGCCCGGCGTCAGACATTGAAGCCCGAAGTGTTCGACGTCGGCGAACGGATGCAGTCGTTGCGCGACATGCTTGCGCCCCTGCTGGGGCCGGCGATCGAGATCGTCATGCACCTGCCCGCGGAGCCCTGCCTCGTCCGCGCCGATGCCGGCCAGTTCGAGACGGCGCTGATCAACATGGCGACCAATGCGCGCGATGCCATGCAGGGCAAGGGCAGGATCACCTTCATGGTCGAGCCCGCCACGACCGTCCCGGAGACGCTGGCCGGTGTCTCCGGCCACCAGACCCCGGCCCATCATGGCTTCGTCCGCGTGACCGTCAGCGACACCGGCATCGGCATTCCCGCCGCTCGATTGGGGCGCATCTTCGAGCCGTTCTTCACCACCAAGCAGGTCGGCCAGGGCACCGGCCTCGGCCTGTCCCAGGTGTTCGGCTTCGCCCGGCAATCCGGCGGCGAGGTGACGGTCACCAGCGAAGTCGGGCACGGCAGCACCTTCTCGCTGTACCTGCCGCGCGTGCCGCCGGAGCTGCTGCCGCAGCGCCAGGCGCCCAACACGGCGCCGGCGGTCGCCGGCAGCGGCATGTCGGTGCTGGTGGTGGAGGACAATATCGAGCTTGCCAATTTCGCCGCCGATGGTCTCACCGAGCTCGGTTACAGCATCACCTTGGTCGACAATGCCACCGATGCACTCGCCGAGCTCGTCATGGACGCCGACCGCTTCGACGTCGTGTTCTCTGACGTCGTGATGCCCGGGATGACCGGGCTCGATCTGGCGCAGGCCATCCGCGACCGCAGCATCGACGTGCCGGTCGTGCTGACCACGGGCTACAGCCAGGCTCTGTCGCAAGAGGGCGTTGCCGGCTTCGACCTCGTGCAAAAGCCCTATTCGATCGAGGAATTGTCGCGCGTTTTGCATCGGGCGGCCCGGATCCGACGCGTGCGGGACGGTGCTGCCGAATAGGACCCTGCAGACCCCCGCGGGAACCGGCCGAGTTCCCTTCGCGTTGTCCGCCCATGCACAAGCCGGCCGCGAAGCGCGAACAGGACGAGCCGCCCATCGTTGGGATCAAGGGCGAAAATGGCGACGAGGTCGCACCGCCGCCCCCCGAGCTGGTCGAGCCCGACCCGGAGCTCTCCCCCGAGGAGGCCGAGCAGGCCCGCAAGGATTATCTGCTGACGCGGTTCTGGATCAGCGCGCGCGGCTTCTGGGGACGTGGCGGCGATCGCCTCGCCTGGCCGTTCTCGATCGGCCTCGGCGCGCTGATCGTGCTCACGGTGGGCTTCCAGTACGGCATCAATGTCTGGAACCGAGCAATCTTCGACGCGATCGAGAAGCGCGATGCGGCGAGCGTGTTCCATCTCACCGCGATGTTCTTTCCGCTCGCGATCGGCAGCATCGTGCTCGCCGTTGCGCAGGTGTTCGCGCGCATGGGCATCCAGCGGCGCTGGCGGGCCTGGCTGACCGCGAGCGTGCTGACGCGCTGGCTCAGCAACGGACGCTACTACCAGCTCAACCTGGTCGGCGGCGATCACGAGAACCCCGAATACCGGATCGCGGAGGATCTGCGCATCGCGACCGATTCGCCGGTCGACTTCCTTGCCGGGGTCACCTCGGCGCTCTTGTCGGCGGCGACCTTCATCGTCGTGCTCTGGACCATCGGCGGCGCGCTCACCGTCACGCTCGGCGGCACGAGCATCACCATCCCGGGCTTCCTCGTGATCGCCGCGATGCTCTATGCGGGAATCGCCTCCGGCTCGATCACGGTGATCGGCCGCCGCTTCGTGCAGGTGTCCGAAGACAAGAACCAGGCGGAGGCCGATTTCCGCTACACGCTGACGCGCGTGCGCGAGAATGGCGAGAGCATCGCGCTGCTCGGCGGCGAGGAGGAGGAGCGCGACGGCATCGACCGCAATTTTACCCGCGTGCTGCGGCAATGGGCGCGGCTCGCCGGACAGCACATGCGCACCACGCTGGTATCGCAGGGATCGAGCCTCGTTGCACCGGTGGTGCCGCTGCTGCTGTGCGCGCCAAAATTCCTCGACGGCAGCATGACGCTCGGGCAGGTGATGCAGGCGGCCTCCGCCTTCACCATCGTGCAGAGCGCGTTCGGCTGGCTGGTCGACAATTATCCGCGGCTGGCCGATTGGAACGCCTGCGCGCGCCGCATCGCCTCGCTGATGATGTCGCTCGACGGCCTCGAGCGCGCCGAGCAGGGCGAAGGCCTCGGCCGCATCAAGCGCGGCGAGACGCGCAACGAGGCGATGCTGGAGCTGCGCGATCTCTCCGTTACGCTCGACGACGGCACCGCGGTGGTCGGCGAGACCGAAGTGGTGATCGAGCCGGGCGAGCGGCTCCTGGTCGCCGGCGAATCCGGCACCGGCAAGAGCACGCTGGTGCGCGCCATCGCCGGCCTCTGGCCCTGGGGCGGCGGTAGCGTGAACTTCCATCCCGACCGGCGCCTGTTCATGCTGCCGCAGCGGCCCTACGTGCCGTCGGGGTCGCTGCGCCGCGCGGTCGCCTATCCCGGCGCGGCCGACCATTGGACGGTCGACGAGATCGGCGAAGCCCTGCACAAGGTCGGGCTCGATCATCTCAAGGACAAGATCGAGGAAGAGGGTCCGTGGGACCAGACCCTGTCCGGCGGCGAGAAGCAGCGCCTCGCCTTCGCGCGGCTCTTGCTGCACAATCCCGACATCGTCGTGCTCGATGAAGCGACCTCGGCGCTCGACGAGAAGAGCCAGGACAAGATGATGAAGATGGTGACCGACGCGCTGCGAGAGGCCACCATCGTCAGCGTCGCGCACCGTGCCGAGCTCGAGGCCTTCCACAGCCGCAAGATCGTGCTGGAGCGGCGCAAGGGCGGCGCCAAGCTCGTCAGCGACATCGACCTGATCCCGCGCAAGGGCAAGCGCCGGCTGCTCGGACGATTCCTGCGGCAGCGGAAGGCCCCGAAGAAGGCGGCGTGAGATCTCCCGGGACGACGTCCCGTGATCCAGCGTTGGAGTCCTCAGCAAAACCGGCTATGCATGCGCCGCCTGCAACGAGGACCGCCTGCTTGACGACCGACAACGCCCCTTCGACCGCGCCGTTCGGCGCGTTTGCGCCGAACGCGGCGCAGGCCGCGATCATTCGCCTCGCGAGCCAGTCCGGGCTGAAGCGCGGCGCGTTCCGTCCGTGGATGTCGCGGCTGGTGAACCTGCTGCGGAGCGGCCCTGTCGACGTGCAATATCAGGGCGCCTCGTTCCGGCTCTATCACCAGGGCAGCGCGACCGAGCGCGGCGCGCTGTTCAATCCCGACTACAATCTCGACGAGCTCGACTTCCTGCGTCAGCACACGCCCGCGGGCGGCGTGTTCGTCGACGTCGGCGCCAATGTCGGCACCTTTGCGCTGGTGATGGCGCGCCAGGTCGGCAGCACTGGCAAGGTGGTCGCGATCGAGCCGCATCCGCTGACGTTCGGACGACTGTCCTTCAATCACGCCGCGTCGAAAGCTGCGCAGGTGCGCCTGGTGCAGGCCGCCGCCGGTGACACCGACGGCGAGCTGATGATCGAGAGCGGCGGCGGCAATCTCGGCGCCACCCACGTCGTCACCGGCACGGCCAGCACCGAGGCGATCAAGGTGCCGTCGCTGCGGCTGACGCGCATCCTCGACGAGGCCGGCGTCGGACGCGTCGATTCACTCAAGATCGACGTCGAGGGTTTCGAGGATCGCGTGCTGATCGGCTTCTTCCGCGACGCGCCGCAAACGCTGTGGCCGCGCGCGGTGGTGATCGAGCACCTGTCACAAGACGAATGGCAGCAGGATTGTATCGCCGACATGGTCGCACGCGGTTATGCGATCATGCGCAAGACGCGAAGCAACACGTTCCTGTCGCGCTGACGGGAACGAACAACGGAGGCTAGTGATGATCGATCATTTGGGCTTTTCCGTCTCCGACTATGAGCGCGCAAAGGCGTTCTACGCCAAGGCGCTGGCGCCGCTCGGCTATGGTCTGATCATGGAAGTCACGGCGGAGCAGACCGGCCACGCTTCCGCCGCAGGCTTCGGCGCCGACGGCAAGCCGGACTTCTGGATCGGCGGCGAGGGCGCCATGAACAAGCCGGTGCATGTCGCGATCGCGGCCAAGGACCGCGCCACCGTCGATGCCTTCTACAAGGCCGCGATCGCAGCCGGCGGTCGCGACAACGGCCCGCCCGGCATCCGCCCGCATTATCACCCGAACTATTATGGCGCCTTCGTGCTCGACCCCGATGGCCACAACATCGAGGCCGTCTGCCACCTGCCCGAATAGGGCGCGCTTCGTAACGATGTGCGGCGGAACATCGGCTCGACATCGTCGTTGTCGTTCTCTGGACAACGATCCCGATGACGCCGATGCCGATCGAACCGCCCGAGATCCCGCCCTCGACGCCGGGCACTCCGACCGAGCCGCCGCCGGGGATTCCGCCTGGCAATCCGCAGCCCGAAATCACGCCGCCGGTGCACGAGCCCGGCGAAGCGCCGCGGCCCGACGAATTGCCCGGCCGCAGGCCTGACGAGATTCCGTCACGCGGGCCGAACGGTCCGCTGACGCCCAATCCTGCGACGGATGCGATGCCGCCGCGCAATCACACATGAGGCGACGCATCACATGTGAGGCGATTGCAACCCACGTCTGAATGCGCAATGAACGTCATCATAGTGAGTCGATTTCCGTGCAGAAATAAATCGGGCCGCGATCGCTTCGCCCGCCACAATCCGGCCTAACGCATAGCCGTTCATCCCAACACTACGTCAAAGAACCTTCCGGGGAAGTTCACCACCATGACCCATCTTCGTTTCGTGCTGCTCGCGACGACGGCTCTGACCGCGATGCAATTCATAAGCACCGCATCGCATGCGCAAGATGCGCCGCCGCTCGTGGTCGCGCAGGCCCAGCCTCAAGAGACTGGCCCTGACGGAAAACCGAAGCAGCCGCCGAAGGGACCCGCTGCCGCTCCGCCGGCAGTGCCCGCGCGCCCGTCCGCACCGCCGCCCGCGGCTGCGCCGCCCCATCCTCCCGCGGCGCCCCCGCCGGCAGCCGCACCGCCGCGACCGGCAGCGCCGCCTCCGCCTCCGCCGCCCCCTGCGGCTCGTCCCGCCCCGCCGCCGCCACCCCCGCCGCCTGCTGCGCCGAAGCAGCCTTCGCCGCCGCCGGCTGCGGCTCCGCAGCAGCATGCCCCGACACCACCGCCTCCGGCGCCGCCTGCAGCTCGGCCGACACCGACACCGCCGCCTCCTGCACCGCCTGCGGCTCGGCCGGCGCCGACACCGCCGCCCGCCGCGGCGCCGCAGCAGCACACCCCGTCCACGCCCCCGCCGCCAGCGGCTCGCCCGACTCCAACACCTCCCCCTCCGCCGCCCCCGGCAGCGGCTCCGTCCGCGCGCCCCGCGCCGGCGCCAACGGCGACACCGCCTGCTCCGACAGCCACGCCTCCGGCTCGTCCCGGCGCGCCGGCGCCAGCAGCCACTCCCGCGCCGACCGCAACACCGACGACCGCGCCTGCACCGACCGCGACCCCGGCTCCGGGCAGCACGCCCGGCGCACCTCCGGCCGGCCGCCCCGGTACACCGCCGACCGGCCGTCCTGGCACACCTCCTCCGGGAGGAACGCCGGCTCCCGGTGCTGCGCCCGCTCCGACAGCAACGCCGGCTCCCGGCAGCACGCCGACGCCCCCGCCCGGACGCCCCGGTGCGGCCCCCGCCCCGACTGCGACGCCGAGCCCCGGTCAACAGGGCGGAACGCCTCCTGCCGGCGGACCCGCTGCCGGTACTCCGGCCGCCCCCGCAGGCCGGTGCCCCGGCCCGGCCGCCGGCACCTCCCGCCGGTGCTGCAGCTCCGACGGTCGTCCCCGGCACCCCGGCCGCAGCGCCGCCGCCCGACCGGGCACAATACAGACCGCCGACGGTCGCACCGGCCTTCCGCGCCGCGCCGACGGTCGCAGCGCCCTTGCCGCCGCCGCCGCGTCCGCCGCAGCGTGATCTGACGCCGCTCGCGATCGGTGCCGGCGTGGTGGCCGGCGCCGTGATCGGCGCCACCATCGCCGACTACCGCAACCAGCGGCAGGAGATCGTCGAAGGCGGCCGCACTGTCTACACCGAGCCGGATCGCATCATCATCCGCGACCCGGGCGGTCAGGAATATGTCCGCGGCAACGATCTCTATCGCTTCCGTTACGGCGCCCGCGACATCCGCACCGAGACCTTTGGCGGCGAAACCCGCACCGTCGTGATCCGCCCTGACGGCAGCGAGGTGATCACCGTGGTCGGCCCGGACGGCTCGCTGCTGCGACGAATCCGCAGGGACCCCGGCGGGCGCGAGATCGTCATCATCGACAACAGCTACCGCGATCCGCGCGCGGTCGGCGGCTTCTATGTCGACGTGCCGCCGCCGGTCGTGAACATTCCCTATGATCGCTACATCGTCGATGCCGAAGAGGCGTCGCCGGACGTGATCTACGCGACCATGGAGGCGCCGCCGGTGCAGCGGATC
Organism: Bradyrhizobium centrosematis; assembly: GCF_045571495.1. Taxonomy (NCBI): domain Bacteria; kingdom Pseudomonadati; phylum Pseudomonadota; class Alphaproteobacteria; order Hyphomicrobiales; family Nitrobacteraceae; genus Bradyrhizobium; species Bradyrhizobium centrosematis. The sequence goes on along the minus strand of NZ_CP120703.1, from coordinate 311,591 downwards.
GAACGGCGCTACTCGCTCGACGAGATCCGCTACAGCCCCAATGTTCGCATGCAGATGCCGAGCATCGACGTCAACACGATCAACTTCGAGACGGGATCGTGGACCATTCCGCCGGATCAGGCGGCTCGGCTGCAGGTCATTGCCGACGGTCTCAACCGCGCGATCCAGCGCAACCCGCGCGAGGTGTTCCTGATCGAGGGCCATACCGATGCGGTCGGCAACGACGTCGACAATCTGTCATTGTCGGATCGTCGTGCGCAGGCCGCAGCCGAACTGCTGACGCAGCAATTCGGTGTGCCCGCGGAGAACCTGACGTCGCAGGGCTATGGCAAGCAGTACCTGAAGGAGCAGACGGACGGACCGAGCCGGATCAACCGGCGCGTCACCGTCCGCCGCATCACGCCGCTGCTCAATGGCGGACAGGCCTCGCTGCCGCCGCCCCCGCCCGGCACCGCACCGCCGCGGTAACGGCACGCACAGACGCAAATGGCCGGGAGCGATCCCGGCCATTTTTGTTTTGGTTGTTACGCACGACGTTGCGGCACATCGCGCCGTCGCAGGGTGGTTAGCCCTTGTCGCTCTCGAGCCGGAAGATCTGCGAGCCTTCGCTGCCCGACAGCAAACCGGTCTTCGAATAGAGACCGAGCTTGGTGCGGGTGTCGGCGATGTCGAGATTGCGCATGGTGAGCTGGCCGATGCGGTCGGCCGGCGTGAAGGCGGCGTCCTCGACCTTCTCCATGCTGAGCCGTTCCGGCGCATAGGTGAGGTTGGGGCTCTCGGTGTTGAGGATCGAATAATCGTTGCCGCGGCGCAGCTCCAGCGTCACCTCGCCGGTGACGGCGCGCGCGACCCAGCGCTGCGCGGTCTCGCGCAGCATCAGGGCCTGCGAGTCGAACCAGCGGCCCTGATAGAGCAGACGCCCCAGGCGCATGCCGCTGATGCGGTACTGCTCGATGGTGTCCTCGTTGTGGATGCCGGTGACGAGACGTTCATAGGCGATGTGGAGGAGCGCCATGCCGGGCGCCTCGTAGATGCCGCGGCTCTTGGCCTCGATGATGCGGTTCTCGATCTGGTCGCTCATGCCGAGGCCATGGCGGCCGCCGATGGCGTTGGCTTCGAGAAACAGCGCAACAGGATCGGAGAAGGTCTGACCGTTCAGCGCCGTCGGCTGTCCCTCCTCGAAACGCACCACAACCTTCTCGGCCTTCACGGCGCAGTCCTCGCGCCAGAACGGCACGCCCATGATCGGGTTGACGATCTTGATGCCGCTGTCGAGGCTTTCGAGATCCTTGGCCTCGTGCGTGGCGCCGAGCAGGTTGCTGTCGGTCGAGTACGCCTTCTCGGCGCTCATCTTGTAGGCGAAGCCTTGCGCGGTCATGAACGCCGACATCTCGGCGCGGCCGCCGAGCTCGTCGATGAACTGCTGGTCGAGCCAGGGCTTGTAGATCTTCAGGCCGGGATTGGTGAGCAGGCCGTAGCGGTAGAAGCGCTCGATGTCGTTGCCCTTGAAGGTCGAGCCGTCGCCCCAGATGTTGACGCCGTCTTCCTTCATCGCCGCGACCAGCATCGTGCCGGTGACGGCGCGCCCGAGCGGCGTGGTGTTGAAATAGGTGATGCCACCGGTCGAGATATGGAAGGCGCCGGACTGGATCGCGGCGATGCCTTCATGGACCAGCTGGGTGCGGCAATCGACGAGGCGCGCCTTCTCGGCGCCGAACTCCATCGCCTTGCGCGGGATCTCGTTGTAGTCGGCTTCATCCGGCTGGCCGAGATTGGCGGTGTAGGCGTAGCAGCGCGCGCCCTTCTGCTTCATCCAGAGCAGCGCCGCAGACGTATCGAGGCCGCCCGAAAAAGCGATGCCGACTTTCTCACCCTTGGGCAGGCTTTTCAGGATCGTGGTCATGGGGCTTCCAATCGGGTCTCAAGGGGCTGATGATGGTTGCGAACTTGACCGCGCGAATATCAAATTTCGCCGGGGTGGGCACGCATTTAATGGCCTAAACCGACGGCTCGGGGCCGGTCTTGCGGCCGAACAGGCGCTGGCGAAGCCGGTAGGCGGGCATGTTCAGCCGGGTCAGGGCGGCATCGACCGCCTCGTCCGAAAACCGCGTCCGCGGCCAGCGGTAAATCAGCGCGTAGGCGACCCAGATCACGACGAAGGTGACGAGACCGGCGATCGAGACATCGGTGAAGAAGTGCCCGCCGAAGGCCATGCGCAGGCCGCTGGTGACGGCGCCGAAGATCACGGCTGCGGCATAGGCGAGCGGCCGCCATGCCGGCGGCGCCAGCGCGGCCGGCGCCAGCGTCCAGAACGCGGTCGCGCCCTCGCCCGAGAAGAACGAGCAGTTGCGCGCGCAGCCGCCGCGCGGATCCCACCACGGCACGAATTGCTGGTCGCCGGCGAACTCGGTCACCACCACCGGGCGCGGCCGGCCCCAATAGGTCTTGAAGGTGAGGTTGGTCAGGATGCCGGCCGACAGGATGATCGTGGCCAGCAGGAACACGATCGCGCGTCCCGACACCATCAGCGGCCGGTCCGGCCTGATCATCTTGACCACCAGCGCCACGAGCGACGGCAGCACGAAAGCCCAGGCGACCCACATCGCAGCATCACGCGCAAAGCCCGCCCAGTCGTTCAGCTTGAGCGGAAACGTCTTCGTCTCGGGGTCGAAGAACAGCGACGCGAGCTTGAGATCGAGCTCGGGATAGAGGCCGAAAACGACGCCGATCACGAGCCACAGCGCCAGGGCGATGAAGAGTCCAGTCCGGTTCATGGCGCGCGGTTTAGCGGAGCGGGAAGGGGATGGAAACCCCAACAGGGGTGCCCATCCTCCCCTGGAGGGGGAGGATCGACCGCGCGACGCGCGAGCGAGGTGGGGTGAAGCCGCACAAACAGTCTCTCGTTCGTCAGCAAACTCCAATCCTCGACACCGCGAGCGCGGAGAGTCTGTCACCCCACCCCGGACCGCATCTGCGATGCGATCCGACCCTCCCCCTCCAGGGGAGGGTAAGCAAGTCACCTCGCATCCGGCCTGGAATTCGCCGGCAATGGCGGCGGCGGTTTGTGCGGGGGTGGCGGTTCACGCCAGGCGCCGGCATTGCGGCCGGCGATCAGCCAGTAGACGATTCCGGCGACGATGCCGGCGCCGGTCATGATCTCCAGGTGACGCCGGACGATGCCTTCGAACTGCAGCGTGTCGGAATGGAACGGCACGAGGCCGAGATAGCAGGCGAGCCCGACGAGGCCGCCACCGACGGCATAGGCCAGCGCGCTGCGGATGTAGAGCGCCTCGGTGATCGCGACGATCACCGCCGCTGGCACCAAGGCAAAACCCGAGACGAAGATGAAGCCGAAGCCGAGCAGGATGTCGATCGTGCCCTGATCGACAGGACCGGCGCCGAGATCGGAAAATTCCGGAAACAGCAGCGCGACGACGACGATCATGCCGCCGACGAAGCAGGCCGCGAGAAAGCCGATGAAGATGACGACGAGGCGGCCGATCAGGGACATCTGAGGGATCTGTTGATTGTCATCGTCATTCCGGAGCGGTGCGCAGCACCGAATCTGGAATCTCGAGATTCCGGCTTCGCGCTACGCGCGCCCCGGAATGACGGCTCATAAACGCGGCTGGCCGGGTCAAGCCCGGCCATGACGAGCATCGAGGACGTTGCCATTCTTAGTCCGTCATCGCCATGGCGCGCAGCGCCTGGCGTTCGCGCGCCGAGAGCTTTTCGGTTTCCGACTTGAGCTGGCCGCAGGCGGCGAGAATGTCGCGGCCGCGCGGGGTGCGCACCGGCGAGGAATAGCCGGCATTGAAGATGTATTCGGAGAACTTTTCGATCTGGTCCCAGTCGGAGCATTCATAGGCGGTGCCGGGCCAAGGATTGAACGGGATCAAATTGATCTTGGCGGGAATGCCCTTGAGCAGCTTCACCAGCAGTTTTGCATCGTCGAGCGAATCGTTGACGCCCTTGAGCATCACATATTCGAAAGTGATGCGGCGCGCGTTCGAGGCGCCGGGATAGTCGCGGCAGGCCTGCAGCAGCTCCTTGATCGGATATTTGCGGTTGAGCGGCACCAGTTCGTTGCGCAGCTCGTCGCGAACGGCATGCAACGAAATCGCGAGCATGACGCCGATCTCCTCGCCGGCGCGCACGATGTTCGGCACCACGCCCGAGGTCGACAGCGTGATACGGCGGCGGGAGATGCCAATGCCTTCGTTGTCACCGACGATGAGCAGCGCATCACGCACGGCGTCGAAATTGTAGAGCGGCTCGCCCATGCCCATCATCACGATGTTGGTGACGCGGCGCGTGCCGTCCTCGCGATCGGCCCAGTCGTTCAGACGATCGCGCGCGACCATGACCTGGCCGACGATCTCGCCGGCGGTGAGGTTGCGCACCAGGCGTTGCGTGCCGGTGTGACAGAAGGCGCAGTTCAGCGTGCAGCCGACCTGCGAGGAGACGCAGAGCGTGCCGCGATCGGTCTCGGGGATGTAGACGCACTCGACTTCATGCGCCTTCTCGACATTGTCGCCGCTCGGCAAGCGCAGCAGCCATTTGCGGGTGCCGTCGTTGGAAATCTGCTCGGCCACGACCTCGGGACGGTCGACGGTGAAATGCTGCGCGAGCTCGGCGCGGATGCCCTTCGAGATCGAGGTCATCTCGTCAAAACTCTGGGCGCCGCGGAAATAGAGCCAGTGCCACAGCTGCTGCACGCGCATCTTGCGCTGCGCCGGCGCGACGCCGATCTCGCCGAGACGATCGGCGAGCTCGCTGCGCGACAGTCCGATCAGCGACGGCTTTGCCGGCGGCACATAGGTTTCGAGTGGAGTCTTCTCCACCAATGTTGCGTTGTGCGGCTCGGTCGTCGGTTGCATCGAATGGACCTGGTTACGTGGTCGTTCCGGGGCGATGCGGAGCATCGAACCCGGAACCTCGAGATTCCGGGTCTGGTCCTTCGGACCATCCCGGAATGACGGAAGAATTTGGAACCGCCTCTATATAGCAATCGGAACCGCCGATTGCGACCTTGTCGCCCGCAGCCTTAACGACTAGGCCTTACCGCTTGCAGTCCTGGGCGATCTTGTCGAGCGCCTGGGCGAGGCCCTTCAGCGAAAACGTGTCGGTCGTCTCCGTGCCCTTGGCCGAGACGCCCTTGACCACGAGATCGGCGGATTTGCGCATGGCTTCGACCATCCGCTCCTCCTCGGCCGCGTTCTTGATCCAGAGCCCGTCGCCCTGCGTGTACATCGCGAAGGAGGCACCGCCGACCTCGATAGAGGACTCCGAACCCGGCTTCAGCGCGTAGCCGATCATGACCGAGACTTCGTTGTTCACCTTCTCGGCCGGCCGGGTCGAGACGAAGGCATAGGCGGGATCGCGCGGTCGATTCGGCGGATTGGTCTTCGACGACGACGGCTTGGCCAGCGCGAAGCAGACCTTCTTGCCGTTGGGGGCCGCCGAATAGGCGCCCCAGGTGCCGAACTGACCGATCAGGGTCGGCTCCGCGCCACCCGCAACTGAAGCGGGTGGACCCGCCGGTTTGCTCTCCGGCTTTGCTGCCGACTTCGGCGTCGTATGAGCTGCCGACGCAGCCGGTTTCGATGCCGACTCCTTTGGAGCAGATTTGGGCGCCGGTTGCGCCGTCTGCGCCCGCGCAGAAACGGCGATTCCCCCGGCCGCCACACCAGTCATCAAAGCTAAAATCAGCACCCGCCACATGCTGGAGTGGTTCCCTCAATATTGTGACTGGAAGATGGCCCGGCCGCGCTTTGTCCCCGGGCAGGGATAGCCGGGAAAGTCCAATTTGGGAAGGCAGTTAGCGGTATCGCCGCGGACTAGACCTTGGATCGCGCGGCACGCTGGGCGGCCCATTGCGCCTCGGTCCAGAGAAGCAGATCCTCGGCGCCGGAACTGCGCAAATGCGCGCCACCATCGATGACGACCATCTCGCCATTGATGTAGCCGGCGCGATCCGAGACCAGGAAGCTGGCGAGGTCGGCAAGCTCGCTATGCGCTCCGGTCCGGCCCAGCGGATTGCGCGCGGTCCAGCCTTCGTCACGGCCTTGCGGGCGGAGCTGCCCCGACGCGCCCGCGGTCGGGAACGGACCCGGCGCGATGGCGACCGTGCGGATGCCTTTCGGGCCCCATTCCACGGCGAGACTTTTGGTCATCGCCAGCAGCGCCGATTTCGCCATCGCCGACGGCACGGTGAAGGCGCGGCCGGTGATGGTGGATGTCGAGAGGATCGAGAGCACGACGCCGCCATGCTTGTTCTCGATCCAGCGCCTGCCGGCGGCGAGCGTGCAATACATCGCGCCGTGCAGCGTCGGGGCGAGGATCGCATCCGCGGCGCGAAACGACAGGTGCTCGCTCTGTGCGATGAACGTCGCGGCAGCGTTGTTGACGAGGATATCGAGCGGCGCCTCGCGCCAGATCCGGTCCATCATGTCGTCGACCGCGACGCCGTCGCGGATATCGCACGCAATAGTGGTGACCCTGGCGCCGCTCTGTTCGCGCATCTCCGCGGCCGTTGCTTCCAGCCGGTCGCGCTTGCGGCCGCAGATCACGAGCTCGGCGCCGAGGCTCAGGAAACGGCGTCCCATCGCAGCGCCCAGGCCCGAGCCGCCGCCGGTGACGAGGATGCGCTTGTCCCTGAGCAGGCTTGTTTCAAACATCGTCTGAATCCTCGCTGTTTCCACACACTGCGTCATTGCGAGCGCAGCGACTTGTCCGCCGAAGCCTTGGCGAAGGCGGAAGCAATCCAGACTATTTCCGCAGGGCGGACTCTGGATTGCCTCGCTGCGCTCGCAATGACGTGAGGATAGGCCGAACAGAACAACCAGCAAAGAATCCCGATTGTCGCCCGTCACTAAATCCGGCAGAAACGACCCAACTATAATTCACCCGAAACGCCCAGGTGCCTTCATGAAAGCCATCCTCTGTTCGCAATATTGCCAGCCCGATGATCTCGTGCTCGCCGAGGTGCCGGATCCGGTGGCGGGTCCCGGCGAAGCGGTGATCGCGATCAAGGCCGCGGCGCTGAACTTCTTCGACATCCTGATGATTCAGGGCAAGTACCAGATCAAGCCGCCGTTTCCGTTCTCGCCGGCCGCGGAAGTCGCGGGCGTGATCGAGAGCATCGGCCCCGGCGTGACCGACCTGAAAGTCGGCGACCGCGTCGTCGCGTCCTGCGGACATAATGGCGCGCGCGAGAAGATCGCACTGCCGGCGGCCTCGATCGTGAAGATCCCCGACAATCTCGATTACGACCGCGCGGCCGGCATCATCATCATCTACGGCACCGCGCTGCATGCGTTGGAGGATCGAGCCAGCCCGAAACCGGGCGAGACGCTCGCGGTGCTGGGTGCGGCCGGCGGCACGGGCCTCGCGGCTTGCGAGCTCGGCAAGCTGATGGGGTTGAAGGTGATCGCCTGCGCCTCGTCGGACGAGAAGCTCGAATTCGCCAAGGCCCATGGCGCCGAGCTGACGCTGAACTACGCCAAGGAAGATCTGAAGGAAGGTCTGCGCAAGCTCACCGGCGGCAAGGGCGTCGACATCATCTTCGATCCCGTGGGTGGTGCTTATGCCGAGCAGGCGCTGCGCTCGATCGCCTGGGAAGGCCGCTTCCTTGTCATCGGCTTTGCCGCCGGCGACATCCCGAAGATGCCGCTGAACCTCGCGCTGTTGAAAGGCTGCGACATCCGAGGTGTGTTCTGGGGCGCCTGGACCCGGCTCAACCCGGCCAAGAACCGCGCCAATCTCGAGAAGCTCGTGAAGTGGACCGCGGAAGGAAAGATTTCGTCGCATGTCGACCGCACCTTCCCGCTGGCGCAGACCGCCGATGCGTTGAAGGTTCTGGCCGGACGCCAGGCGATGGGCAAGGTGATCCTGCATCCGTGAGGATGCGTGCAATCGCGAGCTGCTTGACGCACTGAACTTTCATCGCCTGGCCCCACCGGGCGATCCAGTATTCCAGAGACTGCAGTGAGTGAACCGAGAGGCCGCGGCGTACTGGATGCCCCGGTCAAGCCGGAGCATGACAGCGATGGGTGTGGTTGAGACCGCCTGCTACGCCGCTTCTTCTTCCATCTCATCCACCCCACGCTTCAGCGCGGCGCGGGCGGCTTCGCGGTGCTCATTGGTGATGTGGCCGGCGACCATGCGGATGGCGGTGGCGAGCACGGCCGCGTCGTCGGCGAAGCCCAGGATCGGCATCACGTCGGCGACGAAGTCGAACGGCAGGATGAAATAGGCGATCGCACCTAACAGCGCGGCCTGGACATGGCGCGGCGTCTGCCGGTCGAACGCGCAGTAATAAGCGGCCAGCAGGTCTTCGGCGAATGGCAGATGCGCGGCGACGCGCTTCAGCTTGCGCCAGAAGCGGCGGCGCACGCTCTCACGATCTTCCGCGAGCCGATCAGCCGGCTCGAAACCGACGCTGTGTTCGGCAGCCATGTTCGACAAACTCCCCGTTCAGCCAACGCAGGAGATCACCGATCCCCGGCTGATCACAAGATGGGGATTTGACCAATCCCTGCAAGACGCCGGCCTCAGCCGGCGATCGCGTTCATCGTCTTGGCCAGCGCGACGTCGAGCGCCGTGACGCCGCCGGCGTCGTGGGTCGACAGCACCACCTCCACTGTCTTGTAGACGTTGCGCCATTCGGGGTGGTGATCCATCTTCTCGGCGGCCAGCGCGACGCGGCTCATGAAGCCGAACGCCTCGTTGAAATCCTTGAAGATAAAGCTCTTCCCGATGGCGTCCCGGCCCTGAACCTCGCTCCACCCAGGTAGTCCGCCGAGCCCCTGCCTGCGCGCCTCCGCCGAGAGCCGTTCTGCCATGGCCGCCTCCGTCCTTCAGGGGAACTTTACCTTAACACCGGCACAGGGCCCGGGTTCATGCGGGATTCCCGCCATCCGCTAACCATGACGGAGATGTAACCCCGCCCGACAAGAAATTTGCTACAATTGCAGGCGTAAATCGCCGGCCAAGATGAAACTGAGCCTGAAGCGCCTGTTTGGGAGAACGATGACCGGGGGATTGGACCTGGCCGAAGCGCCCCCTCCGCCTTCGCCGCGATCCGCGGCGCGGAAGACGGCGCTGGTGTCTCTCGCCTTGGTGCTGGCAATCGTCGGCGCGCTCGCCGGCGGCTATTACTTCGCGATGCGGCCGGTGATGCTGAAGATCGCGGTCGGTCCCGCCAACAGCGATGACGTGAAGGTCGTGCAGGCGCTGACGCAGGCCTTCGCGCAGAGCAAGGGCCAGGTGCGGTTGCGGCCGATCCAGACCGATGGGGCCACCGCCAGCGCGGAGGCGCTCGCCGAGGGAAAGGTCGATCTCGCGATCGTGCGGGGCGACGTCGACGTGCCCAAGAACGCGCAAGCGGTCGCGACCCTGCGCAAGAACGTCGTGGTGCTGTGGTCCGTCCAAGGCAAGGGCAAGAAGCGGGGTTCGAAGATCACCAAGATCTCGCAGCTCGCCGGCCATCGCGTCGGCGTGGTCGGCCGCACCCAGGCCAACGTCAATCTGCTCAAGGTGATCCTGCAGCAATACGGCGTCGATCCCGCCAAGGTCGAGATCGTGCAATTCCCGGCCAACGAAGCCGCCGAGGCCATCAAGGCGCAGAAGGCCGACGTCTATCTCGCGGCCGGCCCGGTCAACAGCAAGATCACGGCGGATGCGATCGCCGCCTCCATCAAGGATTTCGGCGCGCCCAACTTCCTCGCGATCGATTCGGCGGATGCGATCGCGCAGAACCATCCGGTTTATGAAGCATCCGAGATTCCGGCCGGCACCTATGGCGGCTCGCCCGCCCGCCCGGAGGACGAGGTCAAGACCATCAGCTTCGCCCACCACATCGTGGCGCGCAAAGGCGTGTCCGAAACCACCATCGCGGCGTTCACGCGCCAGCTGTTCGCCGTGCGCCAGCAATTGGTGACGGAATTCCCGCTCGCGGCGAAGATCGAAACGCCCGACACGGACAAGGATGCGGTGATCCCGGTGCATCCCGGCGCGGCCGCCTTCGTCGACGGCGAGGAAAAGACCTTCCTCGACAAATACAGCGATTACATCTGGTGGGGCCTGATGGCGCTCTCCGCCATGGGCTCGATCGGCGCCTGGTTCGCGGGCTATCTGAAGAAGGACGAGCGCGACACCAACAGCCATCTGCGCGAGCGGCTGCTGGACATGATCGCGACAGCGCGCAAGTGCGAGACGACCGAAGAGCTCGACCAGATGCAGGCCGAGGCCGACGAGATTCTGCGCGATACGCTGCGCTGCTTCGATCATGGCGCGATCGAAGAGGGCTCGCTCACCGCCTTCAACATCGCGCTGGACCAGTTCCACGCCGCCGTCGCCGACCGCAAGGCGGTGCTGTTCAGCCTGCCGCAGAACCTGCAGCGGGCCGGCGCACAGTTCAGGGCCGCAGGCAACGCCTGAGCATCGCGTGCGCCCGTTATTGCTGCGTCACATTGTCTCCATATAGCTTCTACCGTCATTCCGGAGCACGCGAAGCGTGAATCCGGAATCTCGAGATTCCCCGGTGCGCAATTGCGCACCTGAGGTCTGGTCCTTCGAACCATCCCGGAGTGACGGCGCGAGATGCCGCGCAACACAGCGAGCCAAACATGAACATCAGATTGTCCCGCCGCCGCTTCCTCGCCACCGGCGCCGGCGCGCTCGGCACGATTGCGATGCCCTATCTGTCGCGCGCGGCCGATCGGCCGGCGGTCACGCATGGCGTCCAGTCGGGCGACGTCACCGCCAGCGGCGGCGTGGTCTGGGCGCGCACCGACCGGCCCGCGCAGATGCTGGTCGAGGTGGCGACGACCGATACGTTCAAGAATGCCCGCGCGCTTCCGCCGATCGCAGCCCTCCCCGAGAGCGATTTCACCGCAAAGATGCTGCTGGAGGACCTGCCGGGCGGCCAGGACATCTTCTACCGCGTCCGCTTCCGCGATCTCTCGCACAGTGCGGTCGAGGGCGAGCCGGTCGTCGGCCGCTTTCGCACGGCGCCGGCCGATCGCCGCGACGTCAGCTTCGTCTGGGGCGGAGACGTCGCGGGTCAGGGCTGGGGCATCAATCCGGATGACGGCGGCATGTTCACCTTCTCCACGATGCGCAAGCACCGGCCGGACTTCTTCCTGCATTCCGGGGACACCATCTATGCCGACGGCCCGATTGCATCCGAGGTGAAGCTCGCAGACGGCAGGATCTGGAAGAACGTCACCATTCCCGAGAAGGCCAAGGTCGCGGAGACGCTGGACGAGTTTCGCGCCGCGCATAAATACAATCTCACCGACGACAATCTCCGCGCCTTCAATGCCGAAGTGCCGATCTTCGTGCAGTGGGACGACCACGAGGTCACCAACAACTGGTCGCTGTCGAAGGAATTGCCGGCCGCCTACAAAGAGCGCGACATCGCGCTGCTCGCCGCACGTGGCGCACGCGCCTTCCACGAGATGTATCCGCTGCGCGAGAGCATCAACGAGCCCGGCCGCGTCTATCGCCAGATCTCCTACGGCCCGCATCTCGACGTGTTCATGCTCGACGAGCGCAGCTATCGCGGCCCGAACGGCCCCAATCTCGAAACCGCGTACGGCCCCGCCAGCTATTTCCTAGGTCCGGACCAGATCGCCTGGCTCAAGCGTGGCCTGCTGAATTCGCGCGCGACCTGGAAAGTGATCGCTTCCGACATGCCGCTCAGTCTCGTCGTATCCGACACGCCGAAAGGCGGCTCGGAAGCATTTGCGCAAGGCGACGGCCCGGTGCGCGGCCGCGAGTTCGAAATCGCCGATATCCTGCGCTTCATCAAGATGGCGCCGATCAGCAACACGGTGTGGCTGACCGCCGACGTGCACTATGCCGCCGCGCATTATTACGATCCGAACAAGGCGCAATTCCAGGAGTTCGAGCCGTTCTGGGAATTCGTGTCGGGCCCGCTGCATGCCGGCACGTTCGGCCCGAACGCGCTCGACAACACCTTTGGACCCGAGGTGCGCTTCGTCAAGGCGCCGGGCAAGGACAGCCAGAACCTGCCGCCCTCCGCCGGCATGCAGTTCTTCGGTCACGTCAAGATCGACGGCGCCTCGGGCCAGATGACGGTGACCCTGCGCGACCGCGCCGACGTCGCGCTGTGGTCGACCACGCTCGATCCGAAACCGTCCTGATGGCTCAAGCAGGATAAATTGGGGATCGATGCGCCACGGTTTAGCTAGCGCCGCGCAGCTTTAGCACCGCCTCCAGCGCCTCGCTCGAGCACGGCTTCTGCAGCCGTGGCTGGCCTGCCAATTCGGCCGGAATGCGCGCCTCGGCGCCATAGCCGGTGACGAAGACGAACGGGATCTTCAGCGCGAGCAGCCGCTCGGCGATCGCAAAGCTGGTCTCGCGGATCAGCTCGACATCGAGCAGCGCGAAGTCGGGCGCGCGCTTCGCAATGGCCTGCAGCGCCTGGGCCACCGATCCGACGGTCCGCACCCCCGCCACGCCAAACCCGAGCAGACGGTCCTCGAAATCGATCGCGATGATCGGGTCGTCTTCGACGATCAGAACGTCGGCCGGCCAGCCTGCGGCATTGGGAACGAGGGGTGCCATGATCACATCTGGGGTGGGGGGTTTTCGGATCAGGACTGCCGCGACACGATGCCTGCGCGCAGCGCATCGGGGGGTTCCCGGAACGAAACCCACCACATTGCCGTTCTCCAGTCTGTCCACTTGTGCACACAAATGCTGGACGGAACTCGTTAGGGTGAGAGGAGGATGGGAGTTCACGATGGATGCGCGCACCGGCAAGACGATCGAGGTGGAGACCCGGCCGGCCAACAATTTGTTGCGGCGTTTGAGCCAGGCTGACTACGCCCTGCTTGCACCCCACGTCAGCACCGAAAACGCCGCGGCCAACCATTTGCTCTACAATCCCGGCGATGACGTGCAGGTCGTCCACTTCCCCTGCGGGCCGGCGCTCGCGACCTTTCTCGTCCCCAACGAGGACGGCCGCGACGTCGAAACCATCCTGGTCGGCCGCGAAGGCGCGGTGGGCGGCATCGTCAGCGAGGGGTTCCTGCCGGCCTACACCCGGATCTGCGTGAAATTCGGCGGGCCGTTCGCGCGTATTCACGTTGCCAAGCTGGAGGCGGCCAAGCAGCGCTCGGCCTCGCTCCGCAACATCTTTGCCCGCTACGCCGATTGCATGCTGGCGCAGATCTTCCAGTCGACTGCCTGCAATGCGATCCATTCGATCGAGCAACGGACCGCCAAATGGATCCTGGCGGCGATGGAGCGGACCGGCGACGAAAGCAGCGTGCCGCTGACGCATGAGCAGCTTGCGACGCTGCTCGGGGTCGGGCGCAGCTATGCGAGCCGCGTGCTGCAATCGTTCAGGGCCGAAGGCGTGCTCGATACAAGGCGCGGCTCGATCCTGGTCCGCAACCGCGATGGCCTGAAGCTGCGCGCTTGCCTGTGCAACGACGCCGTGAAGCTGCATTTCGAAGAGGTGCTGCGCGGCGTCTATCCGACCGAGGAGCGGGAGGCGGGGTAGCGATCCTCCTCGCCGGCGAGGAGAAGGGGCGGGCACACTATCCCTCACGATCGGAACCTGGCTAAGATCCCCGCATGAGCGGGGCTTTGCTTCACACCATCTTCGACATCCTGGCGTGGCTGGCGGCGGCCGCCGCCGTCTGGTGGCTGTCGCGACAGCGGCTGCAGTTTCCGGCGCAATCCTTCGAAATGCCCTACATCGCTACGCTGGTGTTCGGGGCGGGTCTCGGCGCCTATCTGTTCGGCTCCGCCAATCTGTGGCTGTCGGGCCAGAGCGGCATCGCGCGCTCGGTCGAGGGCGCGCTGGCCGGTGGCATCGCGGCGATCGAGCTCTACAAATGGTCCGCAGGAATCACCGCACGAACCGGCGCTCGTTTTGCGCTGCCGCTCGCGCTCGGCATCGCGATCGGCCGGCTCGGCTGCTACTTCGCGGGCCTCGACGATTTCACCTACGGCACGCCGACGGCGCTTCCCTGGGCCCATGATTTCGGCGACGGCATTCTGCGCCATCCCGTGCAGCTGTATGAAAGCGCGGCAATGGCTGTATTCGCCCTCATCTATGTGCTGGCGGTCGTGAACCAGAACGCCTTTGTGATCACCAATGGTTTCTACCTGGCCCTCGTCTACTATGGAGCGCAACGCTTCCTGTGGGAATTCCTCAAGCCCTACGGCACGCTGATCGGTCCCTTCACCCTGTTTCACCTGCTGTCGCTGTCCATCCTGCTCTACGCCGGCGTCATGCTGGCCACCGCGCCCAAAGCGAGACCCATGCATGAACGCGCCGTTGCGTAAGTCGCGTCCCTATATTTTCTGGGGCCAGACCCAGTCTCTTTGCGAGACCTGCCTGAAGCTGGTGCCGGCCAAGATCCAGATTCACCGCAACGAAGTCTGGTACGAAAAACGATGCCGGGAGCACGGCGTCCAGTCGACGCTGGTCTCGACCGATGCAGCCTATTGGCGTCTGTGCAAGGATTTCATCAAGCCCGGCGACCGGCCGCTGCAATTCCAGCAGCGCACGGAATTCGGCTGCCCCTATGATTGCGGCCTGTGCGCCGACCACGAGCAGCATTCCTGCCTGGCGCTGATCGAGATCACCGAGCATTGCAATCTCACCTGCCCGGTATGCTTCGCCGAATCCTCGCCTGCACGAACGAAATTCACTCCGCTCCCTAAGATCGAGAGAATGCTGGACGCGCTGGTCGCAAGCGAGGGCGAGCCCGATCTGGTTCAGATCTCCGGCGGAGAGCCGACGCTGCATCCGGATTTCTTCGAGATCCTGAACGCCGTGCGCGCCCGTCCGATCCGCCACGTCATGATCAACACCAACGGCCTGCGCATCGCCCGCGAGAAAGATTTCGTCGCACGGCTGGCCGAGAACCGGCGCGGGCTGGAGGTCTACCTCCAGTTCGATTCGCTGCAGCGCGACGCGCTGATCAATCTGCGCGGCGCGGATTTGCGGAAGATCCGCCAGCAGGCGCTGGAAAATCTCGAGCATTACGGCGTGTCGACGACGCTGGTCGCAACCATCAAGCGCGGCGTCAATGATGCCGAGATCGGCGACATCGTCCGCCATGCTCTCACCTGGAGGTGCGTGCGCGGCGTCACGCTGCAGCCGGTGCAGGACGCCGGTCGTAACGACGATTTCGACGAGAAGACCGACCGCATCATGCTGTCGGAGATCCGCAAGCGCGTGATCGAGACCGGCGTGTTCGGCGACAAGGACATGATCCCGCTGCCTTGCAATCCCGAAAGCATCTCGATCGGCTACGGCCTGCGCAATGGCGAGAAGGTGCTGCCGCTGACCTCGCTGATCCCGCAGGAGCAATTGGTCGCGGTGATGCCTAACACCATCAGCCCGGAGAAATATCCGGCGCTGCGCGAAAAATTTGTCGACCTGTTCTCGCTGTCGTCGGGGCCGCTCAACACCAGCGAGCGCGTCTGCGAGCTGCTGTGCTGCCTACCGAGCTTTCAGGTGCCGGAAGGGCTCTCTTACGAGAACGTCTTTCGCATCACCATCGTGCAGTTTCTCGATCGCTTCAATTTCTGCGTCGGCAACGTCAAGCGCAGCTGCATCCATTTCGTCACGGAGCAAGGGGCGATCATTCCGTTCGACACTTACAATCTGTTCTACCGCAACGGCAAGATCGACGGCATCCGCGCCACGCTGGCTGTGCAGGCGGCCGAGGGAGTCATGCAGGCATGAGCATCAGCGACCCACCACCGCCCCCGGGACCGCCGCCGCCTCCGACGGAAAAGCGCAGCGGCTGCTTGACCGCGCTGATGGCGATCGCCGGCATCTTCATGCTGCTGCCGGGCCTCTGCGCGCTCCTGTTCGGTGGAATATCGTTGTCCGAGGATGGCAAGATCGCCTCCGACATCGCACCGCTGGTCTTTCTGGGGCTGGTCGTGGGGATCGGCGGGGTCGCCATGATCTGGGCGGCCATCAAGGGGCGAAAGGCCCCCGCCCATCCCGGGACGGAGCCCTAAGCTCCGGAGATTCCCGGACAAAATTCAGTCAACCAATGGGCAAAGAACACATTGTTTTTTGACCGTTTTTGCATATATTGCGCCGCAACGCGTAGGGCGCCCGGTCTAATATGGCCGGGCTTCCTTTTTGGGCGGAAAGCGCCCCGTTTCCAGTCTTCCAGCGTTGTTTCGAGAAGAGGTCCCGGTCCGACCGGCGAGATCGCGCTTAACCCATTGTTCGACCGCAAAGAAGCTCACTCATGAATCTTCGTAACGTCGCCATCATCGCCCACGTCGACCACGGCAAGACGACCCTGGTCGACAAACTCCTGCAGCAGTCCGGCACGTTCCGCGAGAACCAGAAGGTGACCGATCGCGCCATGGACTCCAACGATCTGGAGCGCGAGCGCGGCATCACCATCCTGGCCAAGGCCGCCTCGGTGCAGTGGAAGGACACCCGCATCAACATCGTCGATACCCCCGGCCACGCCGATTTCGGTGGTGAGGTCGAGCGCATCCTGAACATGGTGGACGGCGCCCTGGTGCTGGTCGACGCCGCCGAAGGCCCGCTGCCGCAGACCAAATTCGTGGTCTCCAAGGCGCTCAAGGTCGGCCTCAAGCCGATCGTCGTCATCAACAAGGTCGACCGCCCCGACGCGCGCCCGACCGAAGTCATCAACGAGGTGTTCGACCTGTTCGCGGCGCTCGACGCCAGCGAGGAGCAGCTCGACTTCCCGATCCTCTACGGGTCGGCCAAGCAGGGCTGGATGGCGGATAGTCCCGAAGGTCCGCAGGACAAGGGCATGGAGCCGCTGTTCGACCTGATCCTGCGCCACGTCGCCCCGCCGAAGGTCGAGGAAGGTCCGTTCCGCATGATCGGCACGATCCTCGAGGCCAACCCCTATCTCGGCCGCATCATCACCGGCCGCATCTCCTCCGGCACGCTGAAGCCGAACCAGCAGGTCAAGGTGCTGAACGCGGACGGCAAGCTGGTCGAGTCCGGGCGCATCACCAAGATCCTGGCCTTCCGCGGCCTCGAGCGCACGCCGCTCGACGAGGCCGAAGCCGGCGACATCGTCGCCATCGCGGGCCTCACCAAGGGCACCGTCGCCGATACCTTCTGCGATCCAAGCGTCGAGGTGCCGCTGCCTGCCCAGCCGATCGACCCGCCGACCGTGTCGATGTCGTTCATCGTCAACAACTCCCCGCTCGCCGGCACCGAGGGCGACAAGGTGACGAGCCGCATGATCCGCGATCGTCTGTTGCGCGAGGCCGAGGGCAACGTCGCGCTGCGCGTGGTCGAATCCGCCGACAAGGACGCGATGGAAGTGTCCGGCCGCGGCGAATTGCAGCTTGCGATCCTGATCGAGACCATGCGCCGCGAGGGTTTTGAGCTCTCGGTGTCGCGTCCGCGCGTCGTCTTCCAGAAGGACGAAGCGACCGGCGCCACTCTGGAGCCGATCGAGGAAGTCGTCATCGACGTCGACGAGGAGCATTCCGGCGTCGTCGTGCAGAAGATGAGCGAGCGCAAATCCGAGCTGATCGAGATGAAGCCCTCGGGCGGCAACCGCCAGCGCCTGGTGTTCTACGCGCCGACCCGCGGCCTGATCGGCTACCAAGGCGAACTGCTCACCGACACCCGCGGCACCGCGATCATGAACCGCCTGTTCCACGGCTATGCGCCGTACAAGGGCGAGATCCAGGGCCGCCGCAACGGCGTCCTGATCTCCAATGACCAGGGCGAGGCGGTGGCCTACGCCATGTTCAAGCTGGAAGACCGCGGCCCGATGATGATCGAGCCGGGCTGGAAGGTCTATCGCGGCATGATCGTCGGCGAGCACACCCGCGACAACGACCTCGAGATCAACGTGCTCAAGGGCAAGCAGCTCACCAACATCCGCACGACGTCGAAGGACGAAGCCGTGCGCCTGACCCCGCCGATCCGCATGACCCTGGAAAAGGCGCTCGCCTATATTGAGGACGACGAGCTCGTCGAGGTCACTCCGAAGTCGATCCGTCTGCGCAAGAAGCACCTCGACCCGAACGAGCGCAAGCGCGCGGAAAAGGCGAAGGAAGCGGTGGCGTAAGGCCGCGGCACACACTCACTGTCATGCCCCGCTTGGCCGGGGGCATCCAGTACACCCCGGCTTCTCGGCTCTACAACGATCGTCTTTGGAATACTGGATCGCCCGGTCAAGCCGGGCGATGACAGCTGTGCGTGCAGCGGCTTCAGCACTCTTCACGAACGTGCTAGAGCCCGCCCATGACCTCCCTGCCCTCCTCTGTCGACGTTGCGATCATCGGCGCCGGTGCCGCCGGCCTCGGCGCGGCGCACGCGCTGGCGGGTCGCGGCCTCGTCGTGATCGTGCTGGAGGCGCGGGGCAGGCTTGGCGGCCGGGCCTGGACGGTGCAGGCCTCGCCCGAGGTGACGTTCGACGTCGGCTGCGGCTGGCTGCATTCGGCGGACAAGAACTCCTTTGTCGCAATCGCGCAGCAGCTCGGCTTCGAGCTCAACAAGGACCTGCCGCCCTGGCGCGAGCGCGCCTATGGCAACGCATTT
Source organism: Bradyrhizobium centrosematis (assembly GCF_045571495.1). Taxonomy (NCBI): domain Bacteria; kingdom Pseudomonadati; phylum Pseudomonadota; class Alphaproteobacteria; order Hyphomicrobiales; family Nitrobacteraceae; genus Bradyrhizobium; species Bradyrhizobium centrosematis. The sequence goes on along the minus strand of NZ_CP120703.1, from coordinate 293,026 downwards.
CCGCAAGCCGAGCGCGACGATTTCATGCGCGCCATGGACGCGTTCTACGAGCGGCTGTGGGAGGCCGCACAAAAGGGCCAGGACGAGCCCGCGAGCCGGAGCCTCGAGGCGGGCAATCGCTGGAATCCCATGATCGACGCGATCTCGACCTACATCAACGGCTGCGAGCTGAAGGACATGTCGACGCTCGACTGGGACGCCTATGAGGACACCAACTTCAACTGGCGCGTTCGCCGCGGCTATGGCGCGCTGGTCGCAGCCTATGGCGCGGCCTGTCCGGTGGCGCTGAATTGCAACGTCACGCTGATCGATCATTCGGACAAACGCATCCGCATCGCAACATCGCAGGGCACGCTGACCGCGGACAGAGTGATCGTCACCGTGCCGACCAATCTGATCGCCGACGAGACGATCCGCTTTTCGCCGCAGCTGCCCGCCAAGGTCGGCGCAGCAGCCGGCCTGCCGCTCGGCGTCGACGACAAGGTGACGCTGGCGCTCGACGACGCCGAAGCGTTTCCCAGGGAAGCCAATCTGCGCGGCGCCACCATGCGCACGGAGATGGGCACCTACCACATCCGCCCGTTCGGACAGCCCTGCATCGAAGGTTTTTTCGGCGGCAGCTTTGCCCGCGCGCTGGAAGATTCCGGCGAAGGCGCCATCGCCGCGCAAGCTGTCAGCGAGATCGCGGGCTTCCTCGGCAACGACATCAGGCGCAAGCTGAAGCCGCTGTCCGAATCGCGCTGGGCGCGCGATCCCTTTGCGCGAGGATCCTATTCGCACGCGCTGCCGGGGCATGCCGGCGACCGTGCCGTGCTGGCTGCGCCGGTGGATGGGCGGTTATTCTTTGCGGGAGAGGCGACGTCGCCGGAGTTCTTCACGACCGCGCATGGCGCAAGGGACAGCGGCGAGAGGGCGGCAGGGGAAGTGCTGGTGGCTCTGGGCAAGCCGTAGCCACACACTCCGTCATTGCGAGCGCAGGAAGCAATCCAGAATCTTTCCGCAGTGGCAGTCCGGATTGCTTCGTCGCTACGCTCCTCGCAGTGACGGAACTACTCGATCACCCGCGCACGCAAATCCGCATCGGGCACGAAGCACGCGTCATACTTGCCGAAGATGCGATAACGGTTGCGCGCGACAAGGCTGTAGACGAAATCGCGCAGCGGCTTCGGCACCGCGAAAAGCACCCGCATCCAGCCCCAGCCGGGAAGCTGCGACAGCACCGTCAGCGCAGCGTCGGACCTCACGAAGACCTCGCCGCCGTGGACCACCGCGTTGGTATCGGGATCATCGGGATCGATGCCGAACGTGCGCGCGAGCTTCGCGCCGTAATCCGACTGGATCGGCGTGAATCGAAACCGCTTCGCCCTGTCGCGCTTGGCAACGAACCGGACCCAGCGCGAGCAGAAGATGCAGACGCCGTCGAACAGGATCACATCATCGTCGGGCCATTTTGACATCAGCGATGATCCCATGACTTCTTGCTGGCCATTGGCCCGCGCTGGTTCAGCACACGCGCGAGCTCGCCCCTTGCGGCTTTGACGCCGGCTTCGGTTTCGATCATCCAATGGCCCTCGCTGCCGACGGCAGGCAGGGTGCGGAAGTCGGCCTTGCCCCCACTGCTGCGAAACGCATCGACGAGTCTCTGCGAAAATGCCGGCGCGAAATAGCTGTCGTTCGCCGCAACGAGCGAGGTGACCGGGATGCGCGCGGCCTTGCCGAATTCCGCCGCAGCGGCAAGCAGCGTATGTGGCGCGCAGATCCGGTTCGGCTCATCATTGGCATGGCCGCCGCGCCCCGGCGCAAACACTGCGATCGCGGAGATCGCTTTCGGATCGGCATCGGCGAGCGCCAGCGCCCCCCACGCGCCGGCGGAATGACCGATCACGACGGCGGCGTCCTTGCGAATGAAGTCCTGCTTTCGCAAATGCTCCAACGCGAGCCGGATCTCTTCGGCCGTGACACGGCCCGAACGCGCATAGTCGGCCTCGTCGCAGCCGCCCTGGTCCTCGACATAGCGGCCGCCGGTCGCGCCATGGCCAAGCCGCTCCGGCACCAGCACGGCAAAACCGCGCGCGACCAGATAAGCGGCGAGTGCCCGGTATTCCGGCTGCGGCATTTGCGCACGACGTAATCCATTCTGTGTCGAGGCGTGCGCGACGACCGCGAGCCGGAACGGACCTGCACCGGCGGGACGAAACAGCAGGGCGTGCGCGGCAATGTCGGCATCAAACGACGGCACACGCCACTGCTGCCGGCGAAGCGGCTCGCCCTCCTCGCCCGACGGGCCAAACGTGACCTGAGCGCACAGAGGCGGCGCGGTCAGCAAGGCCAGCAAAGGCAGGAGCGCGATGGTGGTGAAGAGCCGCATGAATGGCCGAGGGCGAACACGAACAGCGACAGCCACACTAATAGGAACGAATCACCATGGGCGCACTTTTTGCGGTGCCATTTCCGTCCGTTCGTTGCGGCCAAAGGAGTTTTGCACCGACACACGGCACGCCGGTGCCCTCGGAGTTGGCGTCCTGTCTTTTTTCGGTACAACAAGATCAAGAAACTGATGCAGAAAGTCCACACGTTAACCGATAATTAACGATAGCTCTTGCCGCCGGCGCGGCGACTTGGTTTGATTGCCTCCATGAGCACAACCCTGATCGAGGTCCGGCCGGCCAAAGCTGCAGACGCAACTGCGGTGGCGTCCACTCATGACGAAGCCTGGCGCTCGGCCTATCAGGGCATCATTCCCGGCGCCGAGCTGGAAAAGCTCATCAACCGCCGCGGTCCACAATGGTGGGACAGCGCGATCCGCAAGGGCAGCCGCGTCAGCGTGCTGGTGTTCGGCGACAAGATCGCCGGTTACGCCAATTACGGCCGCAACCGCGCCCGCAGCCTGCATTTCGACGGCGAGATCTACGAGCTCTATCTGCGGCCGGAATTCCAGGGCCTCGGCTTCGGCCGTCGCCTGTTCGCCGCCGCCCGCCGCGACCTGATGCAGAGCGGGTTGAAGAGCATGGTGGTGTGGGCGCTGTCGGACAACGACCCGGCAACCGAGTTCTACCGGGCACTGGGCGGCCGCATGGTGGCGCGCTCGTCGGAGCGGTTCGGGCCGAAGGCGCTCGACAAGGTTGCCTTCGCCTGGACCAATTGAGCTGCTGAAAGCTGAACGGCAGCGTTTTCCATTCCGTCGATACCGTTTGCCTTTGCGCCGGTGACTTCGGGATTCATTATTTCACAAAAACGCGATGGATCAGCGGGCCAAGCCCGCGTATGACAGCGCCAAAATCGCTGCCGGGCGCGATTTTACCTCGGCAACAACGGAGCCTTGAATGCGTATCGATGCGGTCTCGATCGGGAAGAACGTCCCCCACGACGTCAACGTCATTATCGAAGTCCCGGTGGGCGGCGAACCGATCAAATACGAGATGGACAAGGAGGCCGGCACGCTGGTGGTCGACCGCTTTCTCTACACGCCGATGCGTTACCCCGGTAATTACGGCTTCATTCCGCACACTCTGTCGGATGATGGCGACCCCTGCGACGTGCTGATCATCAACACCCGCGCCATCATTCCCGGCGCCGTCATGAGCGTGCGCCCGGTCGGCGTGCTGTTCATGGAGGACGAGGCCGGCGGCGACGAAAAGATCCTGGCGGTGCCGTCGTCGAAGCTCACGCAGCGCTATGACAAGGTGAAATCCTACTCCGACCTGCCCGACATCACGCTGCAGCAGATCCAGCACTTCTTCGAGCACTACAAGGATCTCGAGAAGGGCAAATGGGTGAAGATCCTGCGCTGGGGCGGCCCGGAGGAAGCGCACAAGCTGATCCTCGAAGGCATCGAGCGCGAGAAGAAGAAAAAGGCGTAGTCGTCGTTCCGGGGCGCCTCGAAGAGGCGAACCCGGAACCTCGAGATTCCGGGTTCGATGCTGCGGCATCGCCCCGGAATGACGACCAGCTACACCGCCGGCTTCGGCAGCCCAGCGATCGCGCAGGCGGCGCGGAGCGTGTTCACCAGCAGGCAGGCCACCGTCATTTGTCCGACGCCGCCGGGCACCGGCGTGATGGCGCCGGCCACCCCAAGCGCTTCCTGATAGGCGACGTCGCCGACGAGGCGCGTCTTGCCGTCGTCCCTGGGGATGCGATTGATGCCGACGTCGATCACGGTCGCACCCGGCTTCAGCCAATCGCCGCGCACCATCTCCGGCTTGCCGACGGCGGCATAGACGAGATCGGCCTTCTTCACGAGCCCGGGCAGGTCGCGCGAGCGCGAATGCGCGATCGTCACCGTAGCGTTCTCGTTCAGCAGCAATTGCACCAGCGGGCGGCCGACCAGATTGGAGCGGCCGATGACGATCGCGTTCATGCCCTCCAGCGAGGCGTGCACGCTCTTGGTCAGGATGATGCAGCCGAGCGGCGTGCAGGGCGACAGCGCCTCGAAGCCGCCGGCGAGCCGGCCGGCATTGTTCGGATGCAAGCCGTCGACGTCCTTGGCGGGGTCGATGGCGTTGATGACCGCTTCCGTGTTCAGCCCCTTCGGCAGCGGCAGCTGCACCAGAATGCCGTGCACGGCAGGATCGCGGTTGAGCTTTGCGACCAGCGCCAGCAGGTCTGCCTGCGAGACGTCGGCCGGCAGCTTGTGCTCGAACGAGGCCATGCCTGCGGCTTGCGTCTGGGTGTGCTTGGAACGGACATAGACCTCGCTGGCGGGGTCGTTGCCGACCAGGACCACCGCAAGGCCGGGCACCAGATTGTGCTCGCGCTTGACCCGGGCGACTTCGTCGGCCACGCGCGAACGGAGCTCGGCGGCAATGACTTTTCCATCGATGATCTTGGCGGTCATGTCAGCTCCTCAGTCTGTCGATTTGGCGTCTGCCGGCTTGGCTTGGACGAGCTGGCGCAGGGTTTCGCCGAGCCGCGCCGGATCGCCATCGACCGCGACCTGCTTCAGCCGCGAGGTGGCACCGGATAGCAGCTTTACGCTCGCCTTGGACACGCCAAGTGATTTGGCCAGCAGGACCAGAACGGCCTTGTTGGCCTCGCCGCCATCGGCAATGGCACGCACCCGCACCTTGAGCACGCTGCGGCCGTCGGCCAATTGCTCGATCCCGTCGATATCGTCGCGGCCGCCGCGCGGCGTCACCCGCAGCGCGATGCTGATTCCCGAGGCCGAGTAGCGCCAGGGTTCCCTGAAGGCCTCGTTCGCGACCAAGGCGCTCCAGCCCGCTCAGATCACGTTCGGGTAGATGTAGTACAGGATCACCCGCTCGATGAACATGATGAGCAGGATCAGGATGATCGGCGAGATGTCGAGGCCGCCGAGACTGGGCAGGAAATTGCGAATCGGCGCCAGCAGAGGCTCGGTGATCCGGTACAGGAACTCCGCCACCGCCGAGACGAACTGGTTGCGGGTGTTCACGACGTTGAAGGCGATCAGCCAGGACAGGATCGCGGAGGCGATCAGCAGCCAGACGTAGAGGTCGAGCACGATGATGACGATGTCGAGAACGGCACGCATGATTTTGAAGACTCTGGCTTTTGAAGACTCTGGCTCCGGTCGGGATTGACGCCTTTTGCTAGATATCGGTTCCGTCAGGCCCAAACAAGGGAAGTCGGTGCCTGGGATAGCTAAAACCGGGTTACACCTGTCCTTGACTTGACCTTGGCGGGGACTTAAATGGCGCCCGGTTGTCGGCCGCGTTGACCAGAGCGGCCAGCAAAGGGGCCATAGCTCAGCTGGGAGAGCGCGTCGTTCGCAATGACGAGGTCGGCGGTTCGATCCCGCCTGGCTCCACCAGCCTTCGCTCGCTTCGCGAGCTACGGCTGGGCAAGCCAGCCCTACTCTCTCGTAGCGAAGTGAGCGAAGGCTGTCCCGCCATAGCCCGAGGGGCGACGGTGGACTTTTTCCGCGATCACAGGTTTTCGCGAGCTACGGCTGGGCAAGCCAGCCCCTGCTCTCTCGTAGCGAAGTGAGCGAAGGCTGTCCCGCCATAGCCCGAAGGGCAACGGCGGACTTTTCCCTGCGTTCAGCCTCCCCTACCTTCCCGTAAACCGCGGCGGCCGCTTCTCCATAAAGCTTGCCACGCCTTCCCGGAAATCGCTGCCGGCCAGCGCCACCATCATCTCGCGATTGGCCTCGATCGTCGCCTCGGCCAGCGTCTGGAACGGCACCTCGTAGAGCTGGCGCTTGATCACGGCCATCGCGCTCGGCGAGACGAAATCGGCGAGATCGCGCGCATAGGCATAGGTCTCCTCGCGCAGCTTCTCGGGCGAGCAGAGCCGGTTGACCAGACCGATCCGCAGCGCTTCCTCGCTCGACACACGCCTTGCCGAAAGCAACAGATCCACTGCGTTGGCATGACCGACGATGCGCGGCAGCATCCAGCTGATGCCGTGCTCGGCAATCAGGCCGCGGCGCGCAAAAGCCGTGGTGAACACGGTGTTATCGGCGGCAAAGCGCAGATCACAATAGAGCGCGTGCACGAGGCCGATGCCGGCGGTGGCGCCATTGAGCATGGCGATGACCGGCTTCTTGATCGAAGGATAATAACCGTAGCGCGTCTGCCAGTCCGGGCGGCGGTTCATGTCGAAGGGTGGCAGATTCGAGGCGCGCCTGACGTCATCAGGATCGAGCCCCTTCAACGCGTCCATGTCGGCGCCGGCGCAAAACGCGCGGCCCGCGCCGGTGAGGATGATGACGCGGACATTGTCGTCGGCGCTCGAGGCCTCCATCGCGCGACGCACGTCGCGCTCCATGGTCGGCGTCCATGCATTCATGCGATCAGGGCGATTGAGCGTGATGGTCGCGATCTTGTCGCTCACCTCATAAAGAATGTGCTCGTAGGCCATGGCGCTCTCCCTTTGTCTGCCGGCACGCGTTCGCGCGCGCTCGTTGGCAACAAGCCTAACATATCCAGAGCAGAGGGAGAGACTTGCGCCAAGAACCTGCGAAGGCGCGATCACTCGGCGGCTTGCGCCAGCACGGGCCGGCGCGCCAGCCAGCCGTCGATGAAATGGTCGAGCCAGGCACGCTCCGCGGCATCGTAGACGGCACGATCGGCGAAATGGTGGTGCCGTTGCCGCGCCCCCGGCGCGCTGAAGCCGTCATAGCCGCGCGTGGTCCAGCGATGCATCATCGCGTAGGTCACGTCGGGGTGGAACTGCACGCCGAAGGCATTGCCGGTGCGGAATGCCTGCACCGGAAAATCATCGCCTTCTGCCAGCAGCTCGGCGCCGACAGGCAGCTCGAATCCCTCGCGGTGCCAGTGATAGACCTGCGCCGGCCAATGCGGGCAGAGCGCGTGGCCCGCGGCGGTCGGCCTGATCGGATAATAGCCGATCTGGGTCAGCCCTTGCGCATGCGGGGCGACGCGCGCCCCGAGCTGCATCGCGAGCATCTGGGCTCCCAGGCAGATGCCGAGGAACGGTCGCTGCTCGCGCAGCGGAATTTCGATCCAGTCGATCTCGCGCCGGATGTAATCGTCGGGATCATTCGCGCTCATCGGGCCGCCGAAGACCACGGCGCCGGCATGCTGATCGAGCGTCTCGGGCAGGGGATCGCCGAAGCGGGGACGACGAATGTCCAAGGGATGGCCGAGCGCGCGGAGTGCGTTGCCGACGCGGCCGGGTGTCGAGCATTCCTGGTGCAGGATGATGAGAACCGGCAGCTTCGTTGCGGAGGCGGTCGCACCCGGCGTCCTTCTTGGGAAGGGCACCACTTCTGCGCCACCAAACCTGTCCGTCCGGAACGACATGGCCTCTGCGAGTGCTATCGGTTCAGGCTGTCAGCATAGCTAAGCGAAGGTTAACATCGTGTGAGTTTGCGCACACACGCCCCCGAACTGAAGCAAGCTCCGGGCCACTACGGGCACCGTGCGTTGACTTCAGTGCCGTTGCCGCTGGAACCGGCTGGTGGCCGACAGGATGAAGCCGCGCGGAAAGAACCTCAGCGCGAACGGCACGATCTTGATGCCGAGACCGGGCAGGACTGCCCGTTTATTGGCCATCAGGCCTCGATAGGCCTCTTGTGCGACAACGGGGGCGGAGACATTGAGCAGAGCCGTATCGTGTCCGGACCCGACGCCGGCACGCGCCTGAAATTCGGTCGGCACCGGACCCGGGCAAAGCACGGTGACACGAACGCCGCGCGGCGCGAGCTCCGCCCGCAGCGCCTCGGTGAGGGAAATCACATAGGCCTTGGAGGCGTAATAGACGGCCATGCCAGGACCGGGCAGATAGCCCGCAACCGATCCGACATTGAGCAGGCCGCCCTTGTTCCTGATCAGCTGGTCGGCAAAGCGCAGCGACAGATCCGTCAATGCCCGCACGTTGACGTCGATAATGCCGACCTGATCGGCGCGATCGCACTCGACGGCGTCGCCGAACACGCCGTAGCCGGCATTGTTGACGAGATTGTCGAGCTCGACGCCTTCGGCGGCGAGTGCCGCCGCGATCGTGTCGCCGGCATCCGGCTGCTGGAGATCGCAAACGATGATGATGGGCTTCTTGCCGCCCCTGGCGGCGAGCTCGGCGGCCAGCGCCTCGAGCCGGTCCGCGCGCCGCGCCGTCAATGCCAGGCGGTGTCCATTCGCGGCGAACACACGCGCCAGCTCCGTGCCTATGCCCGCCGAGGCACCGGTGATCAAAGTTACCCGCTCAGTCACGATCCAGGTCTCTTGCCAAGTCTCTTGGTCCAAGTCTCTTGAAGTGAAGAATTTTGGCCTCGCAATGCCGGGACGAGAGCATAAGCCATGCGCGACAGGCAAGCTGCGCTGGCAGCATGGCCGCGTGAGCGGAAATCAGGGAGAGCGAGAAAACCGCGGATTTACCGGCGAAATCCGGCCGCGGGGCGAAGGGGGCGACTACATTAAAGTTTCGTCATGTGATCCGCACAACCGGCCGCGAGCCCAGCTCGGGCGAGGTCAACCACCGACCGCGCTGTCCTTCAACTGGCCGCCAGCGCGCTCCGCGACGGCGTGCTTGAGGTCGATTCGGTCGCGCTGGGATATGCCGAGCAGGTCGGAGGCGCGCCAGACCACGTTGTCCTCGAACTCGCTGACCTGGCCGTCGGCATAGACCAGCTCCCACATCATCTGCACGATGCGCTTGCGGCCTTCTTCGTCGAGCGAGCGCATGATGACACTGGTGAAGTGATAGAGGTCCACCGCCTCGCCTTCGACCTGGGTGGCATCCACGATCAAGCGGTCCGCGGTGCCGCGATCGAGCCCGAAATGGCTTTCGATCAGGCTGTGCAGCTTGCGCTGCTCGGCCGCGCTCGGCTGGCCGTCCAGCGACACCACATGGACCAGCAGCGCAGTCGCCGCCAGCCGATAATCGCTGTCGCCGAATACGCGATCCCCGGCTTGGGGAGAAACAATGTCGGCGATGAATTGGCGCAGGCCGTCGAGCATAAGGTCCTACCGTGATCGATAACGTCGCAAGGTGCGTGGCTGTTACCGGTATTATATGAGCGGAAAGCTCAACCGGCGCAACGTGCGTCAGTTCCGCGCGCGCATTACGTTTCGGCAATATGGTTGCTGTCATTCCGGGGCGATGCGCCAGCATCGAACCCGGAATCTCGAGATTCCCAGGTGCGCAATTGCGCACCATAGTTCGCGCTGCACGCGACCCGGAATGACCGTTTTGAGCTTACGGGATCTCGTACACCACCATCTTGTCGGCGATGCCGCGCAGCGCGGCCTGCTTCTGGATCGGCTTGATCGCGCGCCGCTCCAGCACCTCGGCAACCGCGGGCGCGTCGAGCACCGGGCCGGTGATGTGGATCTCCTGCGCGGTCGACAAGCTTTGCACGCGGGCGGCGATATTGACCGTCTGGCCGAAATAATCCTGCCGCTCGTTCAGCATCACCGCGAGGCACGGACCTTCATGGATGCCGATCTTGAGAACGAGGTCTTTGGCGCCGCGCTGCTCGTTCAATTCGTCCATGGCGGCACGCATGCGCAGTCCCGCGTTGATAGCGTGCTCGGGCCTGACGAAGGTCGCCATGACGGCATCGCCGATCGTCTTCACCACCGCGCCCTTCTCGGCGGCGATGATCTCCAGCAGCGCACGGAAATGCGCCCGCACGAGATCGAAGGCGTTGAGATCGCCGACGCGCTCATACAGCGCCGTCGAGCCCTTCAGATCGGTGAACAGGAACGTCAGCGACGTGATCTTCAGCCGCTGGTCGACGTTGAGATTGTCAGCCTTGAAGACGTCGCGGAACGTCTGATTGGACAGCATCCGCTTGGCGGTCAGGATCGGCTTGCGCTTGCCGATCATCTCATGCAACGCGTCGGCGGCAATCCAGACCGAAGGCAGCACGCGATTGCCCGACTGGTTCTCGAGCGTGAGACGCAGCGGTCCGGGGCGCATCACGGTGGTCCCCGTCGGGGCCTCCAGATTGTTGAACATGATCGAAAGCTGCTGACGCTCGCTCGTCGGCTCGCCCTGAACGTCGAGGAAATGGGCCGAATGGGTGACTGGCTCGAAGACGATGATGAACTGGCTGGGCAAGTTCAGCGACAGGATCGCCTTTTCGCCGGCAGGCAATTCGAGTGCTTCGAGCGTGACTTCGTTGATCAGGCGGGAAAAGGATTCCTCGTTGATGTCGACGCCTGAGCTCCAGAACATCTGCCGCACATATTCCCAGATCGGCAGCGTGTCGGGATCATGAGCACCGATCCGGCGGACCCGCGGACTGACGGTGAAGGCCACTTCGACCATCTCGTCGACAGACGCCTCGTATCCGGCTGCGCAGAGCGCGCAATTATAGTCTTCGTGCTTCAACGACTTCAACGTAGCGTGCGCACCCAGCACGCCGCCGCAGCCGGGACACAGCACGTTCCAGCTCATGTCGAACAGGCCGAGCCGCGAGGCGTGCAGGAATCCGGAAATGACCTTCTCCTGGTCGAGCCCGGTACGATCGGCAAAGTCGAGCGCATTGATCCGGTTGAGCTCGCGATCATGCCCGTTGGCGATCAGCTGCGCGATGGCCTCGACGACGACGGGGTCGGCGGTCTGCTTCAGAACGGAAAACTGGGCCTGGATGTCGCTCATGGCGGGACTCTATCTAAATGGATCACGCCGCCGGCCGAACCAGGGCCTGTCACCGACGCGTGATGCGGAACATGGGCGAGTGGTCCGGCTGGGTCGTGACCACGCCGAGCGGGACCACGGGGCTCGCCTGATCGGCGAGCTCGACACGGAACGCGCCGATCAGCCGCGCCAGCGCCAGCACGGATTCAGCCTGGGCGAACGGCGCGCCGATGCAGACGCGTGGACCCGCGCCGAACGGTAGATAGGCGAAGCGGTCGGGTGCTTCCTTCGACATGAAGCGCTTTGGAACGAACGCGTTCGGCTGGTCCCACAGCTTCTCGTGCCGGTGCAGCAGCCAGGGCGCGATCATGATGATGTCGCCCTTGTCGATCTCGATGCCGGCCGCATTGTCCTTCTCGCGCGCGGCACGCGCGACCAGGAACGCCGGTGGATAGAGCCGCATCGTCTCATCGATCACCGCGCGAGTGAACTTCTGCCGGTCGATGTCGGCGATGCTGTCGAGATGCTCGCCGCGCGTCTCGGAGGCGACCTCCTCCTGCGTCTCCGGGTCGAGCGCGAGCAGATAGAGCGCCCAGAACAGCGCCGTCGCCGTGGTCTCGTGACCGGCGAGGATCATGGTCGCGACCTCGTCGACGAGCTGCTCGTCGGAAAAGCCTTTGCCGGTCTCAGGGTCGCGCGCCGCGTCCATGAGGTCGAACAGATCACGCGGCGGCGCGCCGTCCTTCTTGCCGGCCTTGCGCCGCTCGGCGATCAGCATCGCGACGAATGCGATCCAGCGCTTGCGGAAACGCGCGCGGGCAAAATCCATCGGGCTCGGCCATGACACCGGCAGCAGCATGTCGAGGAAATAGGGCCGGCCCAGCCGGGCAGCATATTCCATGATGAAATTGCGCAAGGTCGCGCCATGGCGCTCCATGCCGAACGAGAACATCGTGCGCCCGGCGATCTCCAGCGTCATGTGCTGCATGATCTCGCGCAGATCGACGTCTTCGCCTGCGCGGGCGTCAAGCTTCGCGATGGTCTCGTCGAGCACCGCCGTCATGTGCGGGACGAGGTTCGCGGTGGCGCGCGGCGTGAAGGCCGGCGCAAGCGTGCGGCGCTGAAACGTCCAGGAGTGACCTTCCGCGATCAGAAGACCGTCGCCCAGCACGGGACGCAGCACGCGGATGCCCGCCGGCGTGCGCGAATAGTTCTCGTAATTGGTGAGCAGGACGTGCCGGATGGCGTCGGGCTGGTTCAGGATGAAACTGTTGCGGAGAAAGAAGCGGCCCTTGATGACGTCTTCCTCGTAGGCGCGCTGCCCCCAGGTCGCGATCATGTTCTGCCGGATCACGGCAAGCCGGCCGAAGAACGACATGTCATCGGGCGCACGCGGGGGAGCCGGAGGGACGATGGGCCGACGCACGCTGGCGATGTTCATGGCTCTCTCCCGAGAGATGTGACGCAGGTAAATAGCTAGTAAGTCAGCTCGGCAATCGCAATCCTGTTCTCCAGGGCGGGCCACGTGCGCGCCACAATTCGTTCTTCGCCGAATTGAGCCACGATGTTACGTCCAGCTTCGCCGGCCGCAAGCCGCAATGTTGCGACCGAATCCGTCGGCACGCCCGGCTTGACGTCGGCCGGCTCCTTGCCGTCCAGCAACACCACGTTCCGCGGCAGGCCGAAATAGCCGCGCGGCCGCGACATGATCACGACCGCGGCGGCGTCCTTGTCGGCCGGCCCGAGCGGACGCGCGGCGCGCAGATGCACGACGTCGGACGAGCGCGGGAACGGCGAGCGGTAGATGTGCGTGATCGGCGCGCCCGGCGACGTTAGCACGAATTCGAGCGACCAGGACGGATCGACCTGTGCGGGGCCCCAGCGGCCGTCGGCGCCGGTGTTCGCGCTGTACACCGCGCCGCCCTTGCGCTCTCCGGTGTCAGGATCGACACGGAAAATATCGACAGTTGCACCCGCCACCGGACGGTTGGTCGACACGCCGCCCGGCGTACCCGTGACAAGGCCGCTCAACCTGACGCTCGTCTCCGGCACGATCGCGATGCGTGCGGGCTCGCGTCCGGCGATGAACTTGTAGATCTCGCGGAACGCCCTGGGGTGGAACGCCACCTCGCGGTGGTCGAGCGCACCGAGCACGAGGTTGGTGGCGCCCTTCAGCTCCGGCCCTTCATTGGTGACGCCGGTCGGCGTGCCGGGCTTGCCGATGAAGCGGCCGTCGGCCTGGGCGTATTTGTCCATGCCGTCGCTGCGCAGTGTGAGAAAGGCCACTCCCGGCGTCACCTCGCTCTCGCCTTCGTTCAGCCTGCGCAGGAACGTACCGCGGCCGTTGAATTCGTTGTTCGGCTGGTCGTCGGTCGCAAACACGCCGTGATTGGGCGTGCCGCACAAGACGGCGTGGCTGACATCGCCCGCGTCGCCGTTCTTGATGACATTGCGGATCGCATAGCCGCCACGCGAGCTGCCGACCAGCGCCACGCGGGCCGCTCCGGTGCGGCGCTTCAGCTCGGCGATGGCAGCGGTGAGCTCGCGGCGCTGATCCTCGGTCGAGGAGCGGTTCGCCTGCTCGACCTTATCGTCGCTGCGTGCCACCGGATCGGTGAAATTGATCGCCATCATGCGGTCGCGCGCGACCCCGTTGGACTCCATCCGCCACAGCGTCGTCATCCAGAGCGCGTCGTAATCCCCATTGCCGTGCACGAACAGGATCGGCGGCAGCTCGGCGTTCGGCACGGCGGCGGTCTGGGCCAGCGCGCCCGTCCGCAAGCTCGCAATTGCGAAAGGCACGCTCGCAGCCCCTTGCAGGATCGTCCGTCGCGACAGCTTCATCTGTTCCTCCCCGGCAAACCGCCTCTTTGCACCGCTTATAGCGGCCTAAGCACTGGACAGCGAAGGACTTTCACGGGCATCACTGAACTTGCCGGAATCGCCCAAAGACCATTCGAAGACCGCTTCTGCCAGCCCATATGGAAGGGGATATGACCGAGCAGCCAACCCGTCAGAAAATGGCCGCCGACGGCATCACCGCGCCGCTGCGGTACACCGTATTCCGGCGCATCTGGCTCGCCAGCCTGCTCTCCAATCTCGGCCTCTTGATCCAGGGCGTGGGCGCGGCCTGGGCAATGACGCAAATGGCGGCCTCGGCGGACAAGGTGGCGCTGGTGCAGACCGCCTTGATGCTGCCGATCATGCTGATCTCGATGCCCGCCGGCGCCATCGCCGACATGTATGACCGCCGCGTCGTCACGCTGATCTCGCTGTCGATCGCGCTGATCGGCGCGAGCGCGCTCACCGTGCTGGCCGGCTTCAACCTGATCACGCCCGAATTGCTGCTGGCCTTCTGCTTCGTGGTCGGCAGCGGCAACGCGCTGTTCGGCCCGGCCTGGCAGTCCTCGGTCAGCGAGCAGGTGCCGCCCGATGCGCTGCCGTCGGCCGTCGCGTTGAACGGCATCAGCTACAACATCGCGCGCAGCTTCGGCCCTGCAGTCGGGGGCGTCATCGTCGCCGCACTCGGCGCAGTAGCCGCCTTCGCCTGCAACGCTATTCTCTACATACCGCTGCTGGTGGTGCTGCTGCTCTGGCGCCGCTCGGTCGAGCCCTCGCGGCTGCCGCGGGAGAAGCTCAACCGCGCCATGGTCTCGGGCTTCCGCTACATCACCAATTCGCCGCCGATCAAGGTCGTGCTGTTGCGCACGCTGGTGATGGGCCTGATCGGCGGCGCCGTGATGGCGCTGATGCCGCTGGTCGCGCGCGACCTGCTGCATGGCGGCGCGCAGACCTATGGCATCATGCTCGGCGCGTTCGGCATGGGCGCCGTGGTCGGCGCACTGAATATCCACGAATTGCGCAAGCGCATGAGCGGCGAGGCCGCGATCCGCGCCTGCACCATCTCGATGGCGTTCGCGATGGCTGCGCTTGCGCTGAGCACGGAGCCGGTGCTGACGGCAACGGCGCTGGTGCTGGCCGGCGCGGTCTGGATGGCCGCGATCGCCCTGTTCAACATCGGCGTGCAGCTCTCGGCGCCGCGCTGGGTGGCGGGCCGCTCGCTCGCGGCGTTCCAGGCCTCGATTTCCGGCGGCATCGCCATCGGTGCCTGGGGCTGGGGCCATCTCACCGACTTTGCCGGCGTCGAGATCGCGCTGCTGACAGCGGCCGGCCTGATGCTGATCTCGCCGCTGCTCGGGTTCTGGCTGACGATGCCGCGCGTCGGTGCCCGCAACGAGGATGCCGATGTGCTGGCCGATCCCGAGGTGAAGCTGTCCCTGACGGGGCGCAGCGGCCCGCTTGTGGTCGAGATCGAATACCGGGTGTCCCAGGACAACGCGCGCGCCTTCCACAATGTGATGCAGGACGTGCAGCTCTCGCGTCAGCGCAACGGCGCCTATGGCTGGTCGATCGCCCGCGACATCGCCGACCCCGAATTATGGACCGAGCGCTATCACTGCCCGACCTGGTTCGATTACTTGCGCCAGCGCAACCGCTCGACCCAGTCCGAACGCGCGCTGCATCAGCAGGCGATCGATTTCCACATCGGCCCCGAGCCGGTGCGGATCCGCCGCATGCTGGAGCGCCCGTTCGGCTCGGTGCGCTGGAAGGACGACACGCCGGATCGTGCGAGCGCCGAGGTGCTGCCGGTTGTGGCGACGGCGGCGGGAAGCAGCACGTAGCTATTGTGAGAATCCCTACTGCCCGTGCTCGGTCAGCACCTTGTCGCAGGCCTTGCTGAGGCGGGCGCGGTTTTGCTTCAGGCAGGCGAGCACGGCGCCATCGCCATTGTTCATCACTGCGCGGCAGAACCGGCTGACATCGCGCGCGCAGGCATCATGGCCGGGCTGCTGCGCCGACGCGGCTGATGCGCACAGGAGCAAAGGAAGAATGAAAAGAAATCTGGTCATCGCGTAATGCCTCACCCCGCAAGAAAGTGCGGGCGAAGCTAGTGCGACGATCCCGAGGCTGCAACGGCTTTATTGCCGAGCGGCAGGCGAGCCGCCGCGTGGGGGAGCTGACCGGCGCGACGATCGTTGCGCTGTTACTGGCTGTCCTGGGCGTCGGCGACCTTGCGTGAGGCGCCGCCCTTGGCGAGATCCTTGTCCATCACCGCGCGGCAGCCGGCGCTCAGATCCGAGCGATGCTTGATCATGCACGCCGTGATCTTCGGGATATTGGGGATGTCCGCCGAGCACAAACGGAAGGCATCGCCGGTGCACATTTGCTGCGCCTCGGCCGAGAAGGCGAAGCTCGAGGTCGTCGAGACCAGCGCAACGATGGCGGCAAAACCGAGGGCCAGGCTGGTGTCGCGGATGCTGGCAGAGAAGGACTTGGTCATCTGAAGCTCCCATTGGCACCGCGCAAGCGGGCCCGTTGTCGATGGGAGCTACGATGCTCCGGCAAATCCGTTTCCACTGTGATGACGGTCACGGGAGGTCCACCCTCTGTGACTTGGGTCACGTTGGCGCACCGCCCTGAAATTCCTCCACAACCGCCGTCGTGTTGGTGTCACGTTAACTGTTACTTCGCATTAATGGCTCGTCGCGCGGGAAATTCCGCCGGTTTGGTTGCGTAATTGGAAAGAGTAGCGATGCGTAATGCGTTGGGCCTGATGCTGGCCAGTGTAGTTGCGGCGATCGTGATCGCCGCCGGCGGTTGGTTTTATTATTCCGCGCGCGCCGACCAGGCCGCCCCCAAGACGGTTGCCGCCCGTGCCGCCGATCCATTGCCGGCACCGGCGAAGCTCGCCGCCAGGGATGACGTCGAGACCACCGCGGCAATCGCGGCGAAGCCGACGGCCGTTACCCAGGCGCCTGCGCCCGCCCCGGCCGCGCCAGTCCAGCCGAAGCAGGCCTGCGCCAATCCGAACGCGCTCGGCGTCTCCCGCGTGGTCGAGATCGACACCACCGGCGGCCCCGGCTTCGGCTTCGATCATTTCAAGCAGTTCGACTTCCTCACCGACAAGGAGGTCGTGCTGACCTTCGACGACGGCCCGTGGCCGGTGAACACGCCCGCGGTGCTGAAGGCGCTCGCGGACGAATGCACCAAGGGCCTGTTCTTCTCGGTCGGCAAGCACGCGACCTATCATCCGGAGATCCTGCGCCAGGTGCTGGCCCAGGGCCATACGGTCGGCACGCATACCTGGTCGCACGTCAATCTGAACGGCAAGAAGATGACCGAGCAGATGGCCAAGGACGAGGTCGAGAAGGGCATCAGCGCGGTGAGATTCGCACTCGGTGCCAACCCCGCGCCGTTCTTCCGCTTCCCGCAGCTGCAGCACAATCCGGCGATCGTGAACTATTTCGGCACCCGCAACGTCGCGATGTTCTCGACCGACGTCGACTCCTTCGACTTCCGCAAGGGCGCGACGCCGGAGAAGATCATCGAGACGGTGATGACGCGGCTCGACAAGCTCGGCAAGGGCATCATCCTGATGCACGATTTCCAGAAGAATACCGGCATCGCGCTGCCGACGCTGCTGGCACGGCTGAAGGCCGGCGGCTACAAGATCGTGCAGATGAAGGCCAAGACATCGCTGCAGTCGCTGCCGGAATATGACGAAGCGCTGATGAAGGACATGAAGGTGCCGACCGCGAGCACCAACACGCGTCCGATCTCGAGCGTGGTGCAGACCGTGTCGCAGTAAGCTCGACCGCAGCTACAAGAATGCGCATGGCCGGGCTTGTCCCGGCCATTTGCTTTGGGGCGGCTTACCAATAGATGCCGTGGCGGTGCAGCTCGCTGATGATGCGGCGCTCGGTCCAGCTGCGCTTAGGCTTAGGCTCGTCGGCCTCGCTTGGCTGTCGCCACCGGCGCCGGGGTAGCGGCGGGTGTGGTCGCTGCCGGGTCTGCCGCGGTGGCGGGAGCGGGCGGCGTGAGTGACCCTGCAACCCTTCGACAACCCGTTCGGCACGAGGTCGTCACCCATGTCTTAGGTACGACCTGTTACCTATGTCTCCGGGCTGGACAGACGATGGCTGGTGCCGCAAGAGGGATTCGAACCCCCGACCCCGTCATTACGAATGACGTGCTCTACCGACTGAGCTATTGCGGCGAACCCTGCCGGGGCCTGAGCGGTGCCGGCCCCGATGCACGCGCTCCTGATATCGGGCATGACCCGAATTGGCAAGGACAAGCCGGCTTCGAAATGCGGCTCACGCGCCCCAGCGGGACCAGAATCCGCGCCAGCCGCCGGCTTGGGCCTTGGCGTGGTCCCGGGGCGTGCCGATTTGTTCCGTAAATTCATCGCTCGGACCCTCGTCATCGATCCCGGGATCGTCGGGGGCCCGGACGATCGGGATGACCGCGGGAATCGGCGCTGACGCGGGCTTGCCTAGGTCGGCCCGGGTCCGGAACACCGGCGTGCCCGCGGGCGGCGATGATTCGGCGGGCTCGGAGGCCGGTTTGACCGGTTCGACGGGCGCTCCCGCCGGCTCGTCCTTGGGGACTTCCTTGATGGTGTCTTTGGCTGCTTCCTTGGCAGATTCCTTGGCCTCAGGGGGCGTATTATCCTGAGCGGCGGGCATCGGGGCTGAGGCCGTCACCGGCGGTTCCGCCGGGGCTTCGCTGGGCGCCACCGTCACCCGCTTCGGCGGGGGCGCCGCCAGCATGGCCTCCTCGAAGGCCGAGGATTCGATCGTGGTGCCCTTGTCCGAGGGCAGGCTGGCCACCGGCGTCTGCCATTGGAACGCATCGAGCCGGCCGGTGACCGGGGACACCGGGCGCCAGCGATCACTGACATAACCGTCCGCAGTCCAGGCCGGATCATGGCGGGCGCGCACCGCGCGCAAGGTCCAGGCGCGAGCACGGCCGCTGTCGCCATGTTCGGCGCGCTCGATCTCGGCCATCAGCAGCGCGACGCGCTGGGTGGGATCGCCGACATAGGGCGCGAGCACCTCGCGCGCGCGGGCGAACTCGGAGGCGTCGATCGCGGCCCGCGCGATCGCGAGCTGGCCCTCGATATGGCCCGGCTTGTCGGCGGGCGTCTTGGCGGCGAGCGTCTCGACCCGTTGCAGGCGCTGCCGCGCGGAATCGCCGAGCTTCACATGGGCATAGGCTTCCGCGAGATCGGGATGCGGGTTGGCGAGCCAGGCGGCCTCGACCAGCTTCATGGCGCGGCGCACCTGATGCGCCTCGCTCTCGAATTTCGCGGCGAGCACCGCGGCCGGCACCAGGGTCGGCGCCAGCTTAATCGCTTCCATCACGCTCTCGCGCGCGACGTCGCGGTCCATGGTCTGCAGCTCCAGCGCGCGCGCCGTGAGCAGCACGCCGCGCTGGCGGCGATAGGCCTGCTTGTCGATCAGGCCCGCGGACAGATTCGAATCGAGGATCGCGAGCGCGCCGCCCCAGTCGCCGCGTGCGCAGCGGAAGCCGAGCACCGCATGCGAGGCCCAGGTCGAGGACGGCGACAGCTTGATCGCTTCCTCGGCGATCATCACGGCGCCGACCGCATCGTCGGCGCGCTGCGCCTCGATGAACAGGCCGCGCAGGCCGAGCAGGCGCGTGTCCTCGCGCTCGGCCATGGCGCGGAAGACGCGCTGCGCCTCGTCGCGATTGCCTTCGAGCTGCGCCGACTGCGCGTGCAGGAGCAGCGCGAGCGGATCATTCGGTGCGTGCCGCCGCGCCGCCTCGGCGTGACGGCGGGCAAGCGCGGTGTCGCCATGACCGACCGCGAGCAGGCCGTGGGTGATGGCGTGGCGGCCGCGGGCGTGGCGCTTGTCCTGGCGGCGGCGCCGCAGGCGTCCCGGCGTGCGCCAGATCGTCGTCAGGATGCTCCAGAGCAGCACCACGGCCGCGGCAAACAGGCCAAGCAGGAACACGAATCTGGGAAGCGTCGTCGAGATGCGGAAACCGCCCGCGGTCAGGACGAGATCGCCAGGCTGGTCGGCGACCCAGGCCGCGCCGGCCGCCGCCAGCGCGATCAGGACGAGGAAGAGGACGATGCGAAGCATGACGATCCCTATTACGCGCCGATTGTTGCGCGAATCTTATTGAGCAGGCTTGGCCGGATCAGATTTGGCCGGATCAGATTTGGCGAGATCCGCCATCGCATCGTCGGCGAATTTGCGGGACGCGGCGAGCGCGGCGTCGCGGGCATCGGCCTTGTCGAGCCAGGCCTGTGCTGGCGCGCGATCGGCCTCCGCCAGCGTCTTGAGCTCGCGCCGCGCCTCTACGAAATCGTTGCGGAGCGCCGCCGCCGTTACCCGCGCGACGATGGCGCCGCGATCGTTGCCGACCCCGTCGGTGCGCTCGATGCGGACGAGCTTCGACGCGCCGGCCTGCAGACGCTCGACGATGCCGGCATTCGCGGCCGGGCCTTCCGCCGGCGGCGACAGCTTCGGCACGATGTTGAGGAGCTCGCGGCTCAACGCGACCGGCGTCGGGATGCCCGACGATGCAAACGCATCGAGCGGCTTCAGCGCATCGGGCCTGGCGGCGAGCGAACGCGCCGCCGACAGCTGCGACTGATAGGGATCGCCATGACGAACGGCGACGTCGAGCAGGGCGGCCGCAACGACGTGACGCAGCGGCTTGTCGTCTGCCGCCTTGGCTTCGGCGATCTTCTCGCCCTGCTGCACGAGCTCGGCGCGCTCAGCCTTGCTGGCGCGCTCGAGCTGCACGATGCGATCGTTGAGAGCGGCCAGGTCGGCCCCGGCGGCGCCCGGCGCTGACTTGGTGTCATTCAGGGCGCTCGCCATCTTGTCGGACTGCGCGCGCAGATTGGCGATCTCGCTGCGCAGGCTGCTTGCGGATTTCTCCAGCGCATCGATCCGCGCGACCATGGCCGGATCGGCGACGGGCTTGCCGGCTTTGGCTTCGACCGCCGCAACGCGACCGCTCAGCGCATCGACCGTCGCGCTGCTGACCTGCGGCGCGGCCGGCGGCGCCTGCACGGCGGGCCAGCCCAGCATCCAGCCGACCGCGATCACGACCGCGGCTGCAACAGCGCCGGAGAACGGCGCAATGACCCAGGGCGAAATCGGCGACGCCGGAGCCTGCGCCTCGACACGCTCCGGCTCTGCATCAACCGGGTCGGGTTTCGCCTGCTCGGGCTCGGCGCGCTCCGGCTCCGGCTGGGCCTCTGGCTCGACCGCCGCCTCCTGCGGCTGGGTCGAAACTTCGGTGGCTTCGAGATCGATGGTGGGCGGCGTGCGCTTGGCACGACCAGCGTCGGGCGCCAATCCTGCGTCTTCAGGCTTGTCGTCGGCCATCGTGACGGTTCCTCACACTTCCATACCAGGGGTGGACCAGATTGCGTCGGATTCGGCCCGACCTCTTACGCCAAACGGGTCCGCAAAGCACGCTCCAAGGTGGCAAACAAGGCATTTTCGTCCGGCGTCGCGGCGACCAGGACCTGCGACGCGCCGGCCTCGCGCAGCGCGCTGGCCACCGCTTCCGACAGACAGCATTGGGGTATCGCCAGCGCCGAGATTTCGACGCCTTCGTCCCGCGCCGCATCCAGAAACGCGCGGGCGCTGCGTCGGGAGTAGTGCAGCACCGCCTCGACCCCGTGCGCGGCAAAACCTTCGCAGACCTCGCGCGGCAGATGCTTGACCGGCGCCATGCGATAGGTCGTCTGCGTGACCACGGAGAAGCCCTCCGCATCGAGCTCGCCGCCGAGATCGCGCGACAGATCCGCGCCCGCGAGATACAGCAGCGTGCTCTTTTTCTTCAGCACCTTGTCGCGCGCGCTCTGCATCACCTTGTCGCGCAGGGACGCGGCATCGCCGCCGGCGACGATCACCTTGGCAAAGCCGGCGACGCGCGCCGCAGCGGCCGTATGCTCGCCGACCGCGAACAACGGCAGCTGCAGCAGACCAAGGTCGCGCAATTGCGGTGCGACGGCACGGATCGCGTTGGCCGACGTGACGAGGATGGCACCGTAGGAAGCTTCACCCATGTCATGGAAGGCGACCGGCTCGAACTTGAGCGCCGGAGCAAGCAGCACCGCATGTCCCCGCGCGCGCAGATTTGCCGCCGTCGCTTCATTGTCGGGATGCGGTCGTGTGACAAGAATGGACATCGCTGGTGTTCCCGAACCACGTGGCGTGGCGCATGACCGGGACGGGGGTGCGCGTGACGATTGCGCAATCTGGCCCCGGAATGCTACCGGACGTACCAGAACTCTGCTTTACGGATGAGCGCAAGGGCGCAAATTGGATAACAATTCGCCAATGCTGGTGCTGGGTATCGAAACCACCTGCGACGAGACCGCCGCGGCCGTGATCGCGCGCGCCTCCGACGGCAGCGGCAAGATCCTGTCCAACATCGTGCGATCGCAGATCGACGAGCACGCCCGCTTCGGCGGCGTGGTGCCGGAGATTGCCGCCCGCGCCCATGTCGACCTGCTCGACGGCATCGTCGATCGCGCCATGCGCGAGGCCGGCATCGGCTTCGGTGAGCTCGGCGGCGTCGCAGCCGCCGCGGGGCCGGGCTTGATCGGCGGCGTCATAGTCGGGCTCACCACCGCGAAGGCGATCGCGATGGTGCACGACACGCCGCTGGTCGCGGTGAACCATCTTGAGGCGCATGCGCTGACGCCGCGCCTCACCGATGGAATCGAATTTCCCTATTGCCTGTTTCTCGCCTCCGGCGGCCATACCCAGATCGTCGCGGTCACGGGCGTCGGACAATATGTGCGGCTCGGCACCACCGTCGACGACGCGATCGGCGAAGCTTTCGACAAGGTCGCGAAGATGCTAGGCCTGCCTTATCCCGGCGGACCGCAGGTCGAGCGCGCGGCGGCAAGCGGCGATGCCTCGCGCTTTGCGTTTCCGCGGCCGATGCAGGGGAGGCCCGATGCCAATTTCTCGCTGTCGGGATTGAAGACCGCGGTGCGTACCGAGGCGAGCCGGCTGGCTGAAATCACGCCGCAGGACATCAGCGATCTCTGCGCCAGCTTCCAGGCCGCCGTGCTCGATTCGACGGCCGACCGGTTGAGCGTCGGTCTCAGGCTGTTCCGCGAAAGATTCGGCGCGCCGCGCGCCCTGGTCGCGGCCGGCGGCGTCGCAGCCAATCAGGCGATCCGTGGCGCTCTCGACGACGTCGCGCAACAGGCCGGTACGCAATTGATCATGCCGCCGCCGGCGCTCTGCACCGACAATGGCGCAATGATCGCCTGGGCCGGTGCCGAACGCCTTGCGCTCGGCATGACCGACACGATGGACGCGCAGCCGCGCGCACGCTGGCTGCTCGACGCCAATGCAACGGCGCCGCCAGGCTACGGCAAGACGCGGGCGGGATACTAGAATGTCCGCGTTCCAATCCGTCGCGGTGATCGGCGCAGGTGCCTGGGGCACGGCGCTGGCGACCGTGGCAGCACGGGCCGGCCGCGCCGTGACGCTGTGGGCGCGCAATGCCGAGCACGCCGCGCGGATCGCATCGACCCGCGACAACCCGCGGCTGCCCGGCGTGTCGATCGCTTCCGAGATCGTCGTCACGAGTGACCTCGCCGAGGCGTCGCGTGCGGAGATGCTGCTGATCGCGACGCCGGCGCAGCATCTGCGCGGCGCGGTCAACATGCTGGCCTCGCATCTGGCAAGGCCCGCGCCGATCGTTGCCTGCGCCAAGGGCGTCGAGCACGGCACCCACAAATTCATGACCGACGTGATTGCGGAAGCCGCACCGGGCGCGCAGCCGGCGATCCTGTCGGGACCGAGCTTCGCCGACGACGTCGCGCGCGGCCTGCCGACGGCGGTGACGCTGGCTTCGAAGGACGAAGCGCTCGCCAGCAGCCTGGTTCAGGCGCTGGGCTCGGCAACGTTCCGGCCCTATCACACCACCGATGTCCGCGGCGTCGAGATCGGCGGCGCCGCCAAGAACGTGCTGGCGATCGCCGCCGGCATCGTGGTCGGCCGCAATCTCGGCGCCTCCGCGCTCGCCGCGCTAACCACGCGCGGCTTCAGCGAGCTGGCACGGCTCGGCCGCGCCTGCGGCGCGCGCACGGAAACGCTCTCGGGCCTGTCCGGCCTCGGCGACCTGCTGCTGAGCTGCTCGACCGCACAATCGCGCAATTTCGCGCTCGGTATCGCGCTCGGCCGCGGAGAGGCCGCGCCGGCGGGCAAGCTTGCGGAAGGTGCATTCACAGCCCCGGTGCTGGTCGAGCTCGCGGCCGCGCGAAACGTCGACATGCCGGTTTCGCAAGCGGTCGCGGCCATCCTGGACGGCAGGTTGACGATCGATGCCGCGATCGAGGGGTTGCTGACACGGCCGTTCAAGGCCGAGGAATGAACATCTTCTCGTCATGCCCGCGCTTGTCGCGGGCATCCACGTCTTGATATTGAATTGACGGCAGAGACGTGGATGGCGGGGACGAGCCCGGCCATGACGAATGGATAGGGCGCGCGCGATGAACTACTGGCTGGTGAAATCCGAACCATCGGTGTGGTCCTGGGACCAGCAGGTGGCGAAGGGCGCCAAGGGCGAGGCCTGGACCGGCGTGCGAAATTACACCGCGCGCCAGAACCTCGTCGCCATGAAGAAGGGCGACAAGGCGTTCTATTATCATTCCAACGAGGGCAAGGAGATCGTCGGCATCGCCGAGATCATCAAGGAAGCCTATCCCGATCCGACCGACAAGACGGGCAAGTTCGTCTGCGTCGACATCAAGGCCGACAAGCCCTTGAAGACGCCGGTGACGATGGCCGCGATCAAGGCCGAGAAGAAACTTGCCGACATGGCGCTGGTGAAATATTCGCGCCTCTCGGTGCAGCCGGTGACGGCGGAGGAGTGGAAGCTCGTCTGCAAGATGGGCGGGGTTTAGGAGGTCGTAACCGCCGTCGCTGGTAATGCGAACACCTCACACGGCGCAGCAATCCCGCGCAGCAGATGCGATCCGAGCGCGACCAGCGGCATCTCGGTCTCGGCGGCAAGCGCGCCCGACACCAGCACCGTCCTGCCGAGCGGCTTGCACAATCCCTCGAGCCGGCTGGCGAGATTGACGGCGGGACCGATCGCGGTGAAGTCCAGCCGATTGGCCGCGCCGATATTGCCCCAGAGCATCTCGCCAAGATGCAGGGCGGCGCCGAACGCCAGCGGCGGCAGGCCCTTGGCGCTGCGCTCCGCGTTGAGATAGGCCATCCCGGCCTCGGCTGCGCCTGCAGCCCGCAGAGCGGCCTCGCAGGCGCGGCGCGGCGAGGCCTCGAGCACCGGAAAGATCGCAAGCACGCCGTCGCCGATGAATTTCAGCACCTCGCCGCCGAAGGCGTGGACGGCCCCGGCGATGCGATCGAACCAGGCGTCGAGCGCGGCGATGACCTCGCCAGGCGGTGAAGTGTCCGACAGACGCGTGAAATTGCGCAAATCCGCATAGAGCAATGCGGCCTGAATGGTCTCGCCGAGATCGCGCCGCAACGGCGCCGCCAACACCCGCTCTGCACTGCGCTTGCCCAGATAGGCGTCGAGCGTTGCCCGCAAGGTGGCACGCGCAGCGAGCACGGCAAGCGGCGTTGCGGCAAACCGCGCCGCCTGGCGCAATTGCGCGATATCGTCCGCGGCGAACGGATGCGGCCCGATCCAGCCGAGCAGCGGCCCACCAGGCCGCCCCACGATGTCTTCGTGCACCTCGCCGCGCGCGATGTCGCGCAGCCAGCGGCGACCGGCATCGTTGGGTGGATCCGGTGCCAGCCCGCCCGGCGCAAAGCCGAGCGCTTCGATCACCTGGGCATTGTCGGCGCGCCACAACCAGGTCCGCTTCGCGATCAACGGATGCGGCACCTCCAGCGTCAGGGCGCCCGCTGCGAGCGGCACGCCGTCGGCGACAAGATGAGCGCCGAGTTCCGCAAGCAGGCGGTCCGCCCCGGGGCAATCCGAGGCGGCATCGACGAGCCAGGCGAGGGTCGGGGACAGCTGCATGGCCCGATGATGACGAAGCAAGGCCGTCTTTGTCACGGGCAATCCTTGACGGAGCGAAGGGCCGCCGCCATGTGCCATCGTCAAACCAGGGATGATCGCCGATGACCGAACCGTTCATAGTGCGACGCGAGACCCAGATCGCGGCCCCGCGTGCCACCGTCTTCGCCTATCTCACCGATCCCGAGAAAATTCTGAGCTGGATGGGGTCCGACGCGACCACGGAACTGCATCCGGGCGGGCTCTATCTGCTGAAGGGGATTGGCCCGCGCGCCGCCGCCGCCCGCGGCGCTTTCCGTGAGGTCGTGCCGGTGCATCGCCTGGCCTACACATTCGGCTGGGAGGGCGGTCAGGAAGTGCCGCCCGGCTCAAGCCTGATCGAGATTGACCTGATCGAGCGCGACGGCGGCACGCTGCTGCGCATGACCCACAGCGGCCTGCCGAATGCGGAGCAGGTGGCGGCACATGCGAAGGGGTGGGCCCACTATCTGAACCGGCTCACGAGCGCAGCCACTGGCAGCGATCCCGGTCCGGACAGGGGTGTCTCGGACAAGGCATAGGCCTTGTAAGCCGGGCAAAAGGCGCAGTTGCGCCGTGCCCACCCTGTGACAGGGTCGTTACACTGCCGCGGTGGCCACCACCTGCGCCAGCAGCTGCTCGCGCCGCGCCTGCGAGCGCTGGCCCTTCATGGTGGCGGCGAAGCGCTCGAGGATGCCTTCCTCGAAGGCGGTGACGATGGTGTCGTGGACGTAGCTCTTGCGGCAGATCGCCGGCGTGTTGGAGAGCTTGTCGGCCGCGGCGCGAATCGCCTCCAATACCTGCTTCTTGCGGCCGCGCTGGCTGGTCGCCGGCGTGATCCGCGACAAGGATTCCACGACCACGGCAGAGGCCATCAGCGTCCGAAAATCCTTCAGCGAGATCTTGATGCCGGCGATCTCGCGCAAGAACGCGTTCACCTGCGTGGTGTTGACTGCGCGCACGATGCCGTAGGCATCGCGGTATTGGAACATGCGCTTACCGGGCACGCCCTGCAAAATACCGATGGCGCGCACCAGCTTGGCCGCGTCGCACTCCTTGCGCACGGCCTTGCCGCCCTTCGCCTTGAACGTCAGCACGAAGCTGTCCTCTTCGAGCGTGACATTGGCCTTCAGCAGCGTGGTCGCGCCGCGGGTGCCGTTGAGGCGGGCATAGGATTCGTTGCCGGGACGGATCGCGGTGCGGGCAATCAGCTCGATGACGGCCGAGAGCGCGAATTCACGCGTCGGCTCGTCGCCCGACAGGAACGCCGAGACCTTGCGTCGGATTTTGGGCAGCGCACCGACGAGCTTCTCCAGGCGATGCGCCTTGCGGTGCTCGCGGACCTTCTCCCAATCGGCATGATAGCGATATTGCAGCCGGCCCGCGGCATCGCGGCCCACGGCCTGGAGGTGCGAGTTCGGATCGGCCGAGTAGCGCACCTCGCGATAGGCCGGCGGCACCGCCATGGCGTGCAGCCGGCGGATGGTGCGGGCGTCGCGGATATGCGCGCCGTTGGGACGAACGAAGGAATAGCCCTTGCCGCGCTTGACGCGGCGGATGGTCAGCTCGTTCTGATCGCCGAGCCGCAGGCCGAGTTCCTTGGCAAGCGCCTCGACCGTCGCCGCCGGCGCCGTGTCGAAGACCTTTTTGGGGCTCGGACGCCGGAAAGGGGCCGGTTTCGGCCATTGTCCAAGGGCTTTGGCCAGTGCAATGGCTGCAGGATCGGCTGAAGCGGGCCGCATCGTCCCGAAATTCCGCTGATCCATCATAGTCTTATGCCTTAGCCCTGTCTGGTATCGATCAATGCCGTTGTTCTGATTTTTGTTCCGAGGGGTTCTCTTTGGACCCGGGTTGGCCATTTAGGGTGTTCCGAACCGCATTGCGAGTCCCGAATCGGTGAAAAGCGGTTCCTAAATACCTCCGACGATGCATGGGCGCCCTGCACGGGCCTCTTCCGGCGATTTGGGTAAAGAGAGGCGAGCGTCCCGCGCCGCCTGTTTCAGATTTGCGACAGCCAACTCGCGCGGCTTGATCCTCCGCATGGCCGGCAGCCCGCCGAAGGTCCAGCTTGTGCTCCTTGTCGGGTCCGGTTAGCCCGACGCATAATCAGTCAATGATCAAGTCGGCTCGCCAGTCGCTAGCGTTGGGCCTGCCGTATCTGGAGGGAAAGCATGTCCGAGAAGATCTACGACGTCCCCGCGGAATGGGCGAAGCGCGCCTGGGTGGACCAGGCCAAGTACAAGGAGATGTACGCTCGCTCGATCTCGGACCCGAATGCTTTCTGGGCGGAGCAGGCCAAGCGCATCGACTGGATGCACGCGCCGACGAAAATCGAGAACGTCTCGTTTGCGCCGGGCAACATCTCGATCAAATGGTTCGAGGACGGCGTGCTCAACGTCGCCTACAACTGCATCGACCGGCATCTCGCCAAACGCGCCAACCAGACTGCGATCATCTGGGAAGGCGACGATCCCTCGCAGTCCAAGCACATCACCTATCAGGAGTTGCACGACGAGGTTTGCCGGATGGCAAACATCCTGCGCACCCGAAATGTCAAGAAGGGCGATCGCGTCACCATCTACCTGCCGATGATCCCGGAAGCGGCCTATGCGATGCTTGCCTGCGCACGCATCGGCGCGATCCACTCGGTGGTGTTCGCGGGCTTCTCGCCCGACAGCCTCGCCCAGCGCATCAATGACTGCAAATCCAAGGTCATCATCACCGCGGACGAAGGCCTGCGCGGCGGCAAGAAGGTGCCGCTGAAGGCCAATGTCGACGCTGCGCTCGCCAAGGCCGACGGCGTCGACTGGGTCGTCGTGGTCAAGCGCACCGGCGGCAAGATCGACATGAACCCGACGCGCGACCTCTGGTACCACGAGGCGGCGGCGATGGTGACGACGGAATGCCCGGTCGAGCACATGCACGCCGAGGACCCGCTGTTCATCCTCTACACCTCAGGTTCGACAGGCCAGCCCAAGGGCGTGCTGCACACCACGGGCGGCTATCTCGTGTTCGCCTCGATGACGCATCAATACGTCTTCGACTATCACGACGGCGACATCTACTGGTGCACCGCGGACGTCGGCTGGGTCACCGGCCACAGCTACATCCTTTACGGGCCGCTGGCGAACGGCGCGACCACGCTGATGTTCGAGGGCGTGCCGAATTACCCTGATAATTCCAGGTTCTGGAACGTCATCGACAAGCACAAGGTCAATATCTTCTACACCGCACCGACCGCGATCCGTGCGCTGATGCAGGGCGGCGACGAGCCGGTGAAGAAGACCTCGCGCGCCTCGCTCCGCCTGCTCGGCTCGGTCGGCGAGCCTATCAACCCTGAAGCCTGGGAGTGGTATCACCGCGTCGTCGGCGACGACCGCTGCCCGATCGTCGACACCTGGTGGCAAACCGAGACCGGCGGCATCCTGATCACGCCGCTGCCGGGCGCGACCAAGCTGAAGCCCGGCTCGGCCACCCAGCCGTTCTTCGGCGTGGTCCCGGAGATCGTCGATGCCGACGGCAAGGTGCTGGAGGGTGAGACCACCGGCAACCTCTGCCTGACCCGCTCCTGGCCGGGTCAGATGCGCACGGTCTACGGCGATCATGCCCGCTTCGAGCAGACCTATTTCTCGACCTACAAGGGCAAGTATTTCACCGGCGACGGCTGCCGGCGCGACGCCGACGGCTATTACTGGATCACCGGCCGCGTCGACGACGTCATCAACGTCTCCGGCCACCGCATGGGCACCGCGGAAGTCGAGAGCGCGCTGGTCGCGCACGAGAAGGTGTCGGAGGCCGCGGTTGTCGGCTTCCCGCACGACATCAAGGGCCAGGGCATCTATGCCTATGTCACGCTGATGGCCGGGGTGCAGCCGACCGAGGACCTGCGCAAGGAGCTCGTCACCTGGGTGCGCAAGGAGATCGGCCCGATCGCCTCGCCCGACCAGATCCAGTTCGCACCGGGCCTGCCCAAGACCCGCTCCGGCAAGATCATGCGCCGCATTCTGCGCAAGATCGCCGAGGACGAACCAGGCAGCCTGGGCGACACCTCGACACTCGCCGATCCCGCCGTGGTCGATGATCTCGTCAGGAACCGGCAGAACCGCAAGCAGGCGTAGTCAAGCAACACATCGTCATTCCGGGGCGGTCCGCAGGACCGAACCCGGAATCTCGCGATTCCGGGTCGCGCCGTGCGCGCCCGGAATGACAGCCTTTGACACCCTCACGCTCTTGTCAGCGCACGCGGCGGCGTGACCGCATCTTTCCCCGCCGAGTGTTGTTTTCAGGTCATTTACTTTATTTCGAACATTTCCTTTGTTGCCCCTGCCGGCTGGCCCTTGGCACCCGCGCATGGAAACCATCCGGTGAACAGGCGCGGCTAAGATTTGGGGGCGAGCGGGCACTTGCCGGTTCTGCGTAGATTTTGGACGACCCGTTCGGGGCAAGGGGAAGATTGATGGCGATGAGGATTGCTGTGGCGCTGGCCGCAACCATCGGGGCAGGGATCCTGATGTCGACCGCGGCCGAGGCACGACCGGAAATGGTGGGGACGCACCTTGCCGACTATTCGCCGGGCACGATCGTGGTCAAGACCAGCGAGCGCAAACTTTATCTCATTCTCGATAGCGGCCATGCCGTGCGCTATCCGGTCGGCGTCGGCAAGGCCGGCAAGCAATGGGCCGGCACCACCCGCATCGACGGCAAGTACCGCAACCCGGCCTGGGCACCGCCCGCCGAGGTGAAGCGTGACAAGCCAAGCATTCCGGACGTCATTCCGGGCGGCTCGCCGCACAATCCGATGGGCGTTGCGGCGATGACGCTGGCCGGCGGCGAATACGCCATCCACGGCACCAACGTGCCGGGCTCGATCGGCGGCTTCGTCTCCTACGGCTGCATCCGCATGCTCAACGACGACATCTCCGATCTCTATGGCCGCGTCTCCGTCGGCACCACTGTGGTGGTGACGCGCTGATCGCCGCGACCAGGCAAGACAACCAGACAACAACACAACAAATGGCCGCGTCTTCGGATGCGGCTTTTTTGTTACCAGAAGCGCCAGCCCCGTGCGCACCAGCCGTCGCGATGGCCGCCGTTGTAGCTTCGCGCAAAACCGCCGGCGAGCAGCGCTGCCGAAACGTTCGCAGTCCGCCGGGTCGCGACGTCGGCGAGAACACGGCCGTATTTATCCTGGCCAAGATTGGAGATCGTAACCCCGCCCTGAGCGAGCAAGTTGCGCAACGCGTCCGCGGCGGCTTCCGCCTTGTCGAGCTCCTGCGCGCAGGATGCCTTCAGCTCGGGCGCGTCAATGCCGCGCAGCCGAACGCTCACGACGAGATCGCGTCCGTCCCGCTGTCGAACGCGGGCCAGGAAGGTATCGCCGTCAATTGTGCGGATAATCTCGACCGGCTGATGCGTATCTGTACGGGACTGCCGCAGCACGATTCCGGCGTCCTGCGAGCGGCGATCAGTCTCGTGCGAAAGCGGCCAATTGGTTCCGTGGCGAGCGACGAGCACGACCACCACCACGACACCAACCACGAACATCCACGGCACGAGAGCCGAGAAGCGGCGGCCGAACGGCGAACCACTATAGGAGGGCCGATAGGAAGGGCTGCGGTCGAAGCGCGACATCCGCGCACGCTAGGGCTGAGTCGGCCGAGCCGGCAAGAGACTCACGAATCCTCAAAAGTCCGAGGCGATACCTTTGCGCTCCCAATCGCCGTAGCGGGTGGGCTCAGGGCCTTTCGGCCCCTGCAATTCCTTGGGCGCAGCTTCCGCATGCGCAGCGGCAGCCTGCCGGCGCGCCTCCGCCTCGGCCAGCGCACGCTGGGCGGCCGGCGGAATCTGCTTGCGATCGGGAGCGGGAGGCTGGTCACTCATCTCTGCGGTTCCTAGCTCAAGATCAGGGAGCGTGCGAGAGCCAATATCGCATTGCTGAAATGGTGATCGCAGGCTGCAATCGCGAGAGGCTATTCTTACATTTGGCATATTCGCATGCCAGATATCGTGTTCTCAAGGCATGCGCCCATTGCGGCGGAACTGCCGCTCGCTCAGAACCTTGCTTCCGCATGCCATCTCAACGTTTCGCCCCTCCGTCCGAAGTGCCAGGCCTTGCAGCACGACGGATTGCCGCCGACATCGTTGACGGCGTGCTGCACAAGCACCGCACGCTTGACGACCAGCTCGACGGCGGCGGCGCCCATCCCGGACTGAAGACGCTGGCCGACCGCGACCGCGCGCTGATGCGGCGCCTGGTCGCCACCGTGCTGCGCCGGCTCGGCACGCTCGGCCATGTGCTCTCCCGCCTGCTCGACAAGGGCATTCCCTCCGATGCCCCGCGCGCGCAGAGCGCGCTTCTGATCGGTGCCGCGCAGATTCTCTGGATGGACGTGCCGGATCACGCGGCTGTCGACCTCTCCGTTCGCCTCGTGCAATCCGACCGGCGCGCTGCGCGCTATGCCGGCCTCGTCAATGCCGTGCTGCGCCGCTGCGCGCGCGAGGGCAAGGCGCTGGTCGAAGAGGTCGCCACGCAATCGCTCGACCTGCCGCCATGGCTGCTCGCGCGCTGGAGCGCGCATTACGGCGAGGCGACCGCACGAGAGATGGCGCTGGCGCTCGGCCACGAGCCTTCGCTCGATCTCACCGTGAAGTCCGATCCCGCGCAATGGGCGAGCCGCCTGCACGGCGAGACGTTGCCGACCGGAACGGTGCGGATGTTGCTGCACGGCTCGGTGACCATGCTGCCCGGCTTCACCGAGGGACAATGGTGGGTGCAGGACGCCGCCGCCGCGCTGCCGGCCCGGCTGTTCGGCGACGTCAAAGGCAAGTCCATCGCCGATCTCTGTGCCGCGCCCGGCGGCAAGACCGCGCAACTGGCGCATGCCGGCGCACATGTCACGGCGATCGACCGCTCGCCCACCCGGGTGGCGCGGCTGCGCGAAAATCTGGCGCGGCTGTCGCTCCAGGCCGAGACCGTGGTCGCTGACGCCGTGGAATGGGCCGGCCCCGTCGAGGGCTTCGACGGCATCTTGATCGATGCGCCCTGCACCTCGACCGGCACGATCCGACGCCATCCCGACGTCGCCTGGCTGCGGCAGGAATCCGACATCGCTGCTCTGACCGCACTGCAGGGGCGGCTGCTGCGAAAATCGGTGTCGCTGCTCAAGCCCGGCGGTACGCTGGTCTACTGCACATGCTCGCTGGAACCCGAGGAAGGCGAGCAGGCCGTGGCGACGCTGCTGGCGGCGGAGCCCGCGCTTCGCCGCGTCCCGATCGAGGCCTCGGAGGTCGCGGGTCTCGACGAAATCATCACCGCCGACGGTGATCTGCGCACCCTGCCCTGCCATCTGCCGAACGCCGATCCCAAGCTCGGAGGGCTCGACGGATTCTTCGCAAGCCGGCTCGTTAAATCCTGATTTTGCACCGGTTTTTGCAACTCCGACACTGATTCGTCCCGTTCAGGGTGGTGTCAGGCGGTCGATTTTGCGATTAATAAGGATTCGTCGGAATCCTCTCCCCCTTCAAGGCAAGGCGTGTCGGTCGCTCAACGCAGACATATCTCGACGCTGGTCATGAACCGCTTCGCGCGGAACATGCTCGCGCGCGCGAGCGGTGGCTCCGTTGCGCTGTCGCGGGTCTGGCCGAGCCGCACCGACCGGCTGATCATCGCGCCGCACGACTTACGCACTGCGGATGCGACCCGCGCCGCCGAGATCTATGCCGGCCGCTTCGTCTTCGCCGGCAAGATCGTCAATTGCCACGGCCGCTCGATCTTCGATCTCGAGCCGCCGTCGGAGGATTGGGAGGTCGCGCTGCTCGGCTTCGGCTGGCTGCGCCATTTGCGCGCCGCCGACACTGCGCTGACGCGGGCGAATGCGCGCGCCCTGATCGAGGACTGGATCGCCAACCCCGCCAACAAGCGCCGCCCGGTCGCGCGCCGCGCCGACGTGCTGGCGCGGCGCGTGATCTCGCTGCTGTCCCAGGCGCCGCTGGTGCTGAGCGAGACCGACAACAAGTTCTACCGCCGCTATTTGCGCGCCCTCGCGCGCGAGATCCGATTCCTGCGCTACACCATGGTCGACATTCCCGACGGGGTGCCGAAGCTGCAGGTGCTGATCGCGCTCTGCTATGCGGCGCTGTGCCTCGCCAATCAGGCGCGCCACATCCGCAGCGCATCGAAGAAGCTGTCGGACGAATTGCAGCGGCAGATCCTGCCCGACGGCGGCCACATCTCCCGCAACCCGGGCGCGCTGATCGAGCTCCTGATCGACCTCTTGCCGCTGCGACAGACTTTTGCCGCGCGCAACATCGCGCCGCCGCCGGCACTGCTCAACGCGATCGATCGCATGATGCCGATGCTGCGCTTCTTCCGGCACGGCGACGGCAATTTCGCGCTGTTCAACGGCATGAGCGCGACATCTTCGGACCTGCTCGCCACCCTGCTCGCCTATGACGATACTCACGGCGCGCCGATGGCCAACATGCCGCATACCGGCTTTCAGCGCCTCGATGCCGGTCAGACCACCGTGATCATCGACACCGGCCCGCCACCGCCGGCCGGCGTCAGTCACGACGCCCATGCCGGCTGCCTGTCGTTCGAACTGTCCTCCGGCACCAGCCGCATCGTCACCAATTGCGGCATGCCGACCACGGGCCGGGACAATTGGCGGCCGTTCGCACGCAGCACCGCGGCGCATTCGACGCTGACTTATCACGACACCTCGTCCTGCCAGTTCGTCGAGATGTCGGCGATGAAGCGGCTCCTGCACGGCGCGCCCGTCACCAGCGGGCCGGTCGAGGTCGAGAGCTATCGCGAAGTCGTGCAGAACGGCACGCTGCTCACGACCTCGCATGACGGCTATCTCGCCAAGTTCGGCGCGATCCACCGCCGCGTGCTGATGATCGCCAATGACGGCGCGCGCATCGACGGTGAGGACACGCTGTCGCCGCCGCAGGGTGGACGCTTCAGGGGCGCGGATGCCGATTTCGCGCTGCGCTTCCATCTCCATCCGGCGGTGAAGGCAAGCCGGCTGTCGGATGCGCGCGGGGTCATGCTGGTGCTGCCGAACCGCGACGTCTGGACCTTCGAGGCGCTCGACGACAAGGTCGATCTCGAGGACAGCGTGTTCCTGGCCGGCAATGACGGCCCCCGCCGCACCGCGCAGATCGTGATCCGGCAGGATGCGCGCCAGGCCCCCACGATTCGCTGGAGCTTTGTCCGCTCCACCGCCTCGCCGGCGGTGACCAATGCCCGCCGCAACGCCCGGCGCGAGCCGGAACTTCCGTTGTAAACTGGCGCGATCCGGCCCTATCTCGTCGTTGTGAAAGCGGCCAAAAGCTGCTATCGAGCGCTCGTTCGCGCGACTGGCGACCTTGGATGGAGCACCATCGGGAAGCGCGACACATACCCGCCGCGCGCCTGGGCATAGACACTCCCTGAACAGAGGATCTTGCTCATGACTGACCATCCCCGCCGCGTCACCCGCGCTCTTCTCTCCGTTTCCGACAAGACCGGCCTGATCGAATTCGCCAAGGCGCTTGCCGCCCATGATGTCGAGCTGGTCTCGACCGGTGGCACGGCGAAAGCGATCGCCGCCGCCGGACTCAAGGTGAAGGACGTTTCCGACCTCACCGGCTTTCCCGAGATGATGGACGGCCGCGTCAAGACGCTGCATCCGAAGGTGCATGGCGGCCTGCTCGCGATCCGCGACAACAAGGAGCATGTGGAGGCGATGAAGGCGCACGGCATTGCGCCGATCGATCTCCTCGTCGTCAATCTCTACCCCTTCGAAGCCACCGTCGACAAAGGTGCGAGCTTCGAGGACTGCATCGAGAACATCGATATCGGCGGCCCCGCGATGATCCGCGCCGCCGCCAAGAACCATGACGACGTCGCCGTCGTGGTCGAGGCACAGGACTATCAGGCCGTGCTCGACGAGCTCGCCGCCAACAAGGGCGCCACCACGCTGAAGCTGCGCCGGAGGCTGGCCGCAAAGGCCTACGCCCGCACCGCGGCCTATGACGCCGCGATCTCGAACTGGTTCAACCGTCAGCTCGAGATCGAAGCGCCCGATTTCCGTGCCTTTGGTGGCAGACTGATCCAGTCGCTGCGCTACGGCGAGAACCCACACCAGACCGCGGCATTTTACGCGACGCCCGACAAGCGCCCGGGCGTCTCGACCGCGCGGCAGCTGCAGGGCAAGGAGCTCTCCTACAACAACATCAACGACACCGACGCGGCCTATGAATGCATCGGCGAGTTCGACGCCAAGCGCACCGCGGCCTGCGTCATCGTCAAGCACGCCAATCCCTGCGGCGTCGCGGAAGGCGCGAACCTGGTCGAAGCCTATCGCCGGGCGCTGGCCTGCGATTCCACCTCGGCCTTCGGCGGCATCATCGCGATGAACCGCGCGCTCGATGCCGACACGGCGCGCGAGATCACAAAAATCTTCACCGAGGTGATCATCGCACCCGATGCGACCGAGGAAGCGATCGCCATCATCGGCGGCAAGAAGAACCTGCGCCTGCTGCTCGCCGGCAGCCTGCCCGATCCCCGCGCGCCCGGCCTCACCGCCAAGACGGTGGCGGGCGGTCTGCTCGTGCAGAGCCGCGACAACGCCGTGGTCGACGACATGACGTTCAAGGTCGTGACCAAGCGCGCGCCGACCGACGCGGAAATGCGCGACCTCAAATTCGCGTTCCGGGTGGCAAAGCACGTCAAGTCCAACACCATCATCTACGCCAAGGATCTCGCCACCGTCGGCATCGGCGCGGGCCAGATGAGCCGGGTGGACTCAGCCCGGATCGCGGCGCGCAAGGCGCAGGATGCCGCCAATGAGCTGAAGCTTGCCGAGCCGCTCACCAAGGGTTCCGTGGTGGCCTCGGATGCGTTCTTCCCGTTCGCCGACGGCATGCTCGCCTGCATCGAAGCCGGCGCCACCGCGGTGGTGCAGCCCGGCGGCTCCATGCGCGATGACGAGGTGATCAAGGCTGCCGACGAGCACGGCATCGCCATGGTGTTCACCGGCACGCGGCACTTCCGGCACTAACCTGTCAGCTCGTCGTTGCGAGCGAAGCGAAGCAACCCAGTCTGTCTCCGCAAGGAAGGTCTGGATTGCTTCGTCGCAAGTGCTCCTCGCAATGACGAGGATAGAGTTGCATGATGCGGCTACTCCCGCACCCGCATCAACAGCCCCAGTCCCGCGACGAAGAACACCACCAGCACGGCCATGCCGGCTTTCTGGCTCGCGGTCGCGGCGGTGATCATGCCGATCAAGAGCGGTCCGATGAAGGAGGTCACCTTCCCGGTCAGGGCGAACAGGCCGAAATACTGCGCGATGCGATCCTTCGGTGCGAGACGGATCAAGAGCGTGCGCGAGGCGGCCTGCAATGGGCCACCGGCCGCGCCGATCAGGCAGCCCAGCACGAGATAAGCGCGCTCGGCCGCGCTCGAGAACAAGGGCGCACCCGCTTGCAGCGGTGCGACCTTGACGAACAGCACACTGTCCTTGTCGACCAGCAGGATCGCCGCTACCGACAGGAGCAGGATCAGCAGGCTGCCGGCGATGACGCGCTTCGGCCCGAGACGATCGTCGAGCTTGCCGCCGAGCCAGGCGCCGAACGCACCGGCAATCGCGAGCATGATGCCGAACGTGCCGATCTGAATCGTGTGCCAGTCGAAGGTGCCAGCGGCGTAGATGCCGCCGAACGCGAACAGCGACACCAGCCCGTCGGTGTAGATCATGTTGGCGAGCAGGAATGCCGCGAGCGATTTTTGCTGCGGCAGGCCCTTGATAGATTGCTTGAGCTCCGCCAGCCCTTCGCGCAGCGCCTCGCGGACGGGACGCTTTGCCGGATAGTCCGGCGTGAACAGGAACATCGGCGTCACGAAGATGATGAACCACAGACCGGTCAATGGCCCCGCGGCACGATCACCCTGATGCGTGACGGGATCGAGCCCGAACAGCGGCGTGAGGCCGAGCAGCGTGCGGCCGGTCTCGGGATTTGCGGCGAGCAGGCCGAGCACGACGACCAGGCTGACGATGCCGCCGATATAGCCTGTCGCCCAGCCGGTGCCGGAGAGGCGGCCGATCCGCTCCGGCGGCACCAGGGTCGGCATCATCGCATTGTTGAAGAGCGTGGCGAATTCGGCACCGACGCTGGCGAGCGCGACTGCGGTGAGCAGCGGCGGAATCACGGCGCTATCGCCGGGCTTGCCGATCCACAGCGCGCAGGATGCCAACACCAGCACCGCGCCGAAGCCTGCGATCCACGGCTTCCTTCGGCCGGAGGCGTCCGCGATCGCTCCCAGCACCGGCGACAGCAGCGCGATCGCAAGGCCCGCAGCCGCCATCGCAAATCCCCACAGCGACTGGCCGGTGGCAGGATTCGGCGCAACGCTGGTGGCGAAATAGGGCGCGAACACGAAGGTCGTGATCAACGTGAAATAGGGTTGGGCGGCCCAATCGAAGAAGATCCAGCTGACGACGGCGGCGCGCGGCGGATAGGCGCGCTGCGCGGCCCCCATACGCATATCCGGAGCAATCGTCGTCATCACGCAGTCCTCATCACGAACAGTTTTGCCTCTGTTGGCGCAAACGGTATAGCATTGCCGCGAGGCGTGTGAACCGGTTCGAAGCCGCCGCGGAAATTTGATGATGTCGTCATGTTCGACACGGCGGGCCTTTCTCGCCGTCATCGCCACCCTGGCGTTTAGTCTCGCAGCCGCAACCGCTCAGGATGCGCGGCGCGCCTATGTTCCCCCAGCGCCCGACACGGTGCGCGCGATTGCCGCCGAGCACGGCATGGTCGTCGCGCAGGAGAAGATATCCGCGCAAGTTGGCGCCGAGATCCTGCGCCGCGGCGGCAATGCAATCGACGCCGCGGTCGCGACCGGCTTTGCGATGGCCGTGACCTATCCGCGCGCCGGCAATATCGGCGGCGGCGGCTTCATGGTGATTCATTCCGCCGACCGCAGCGAAGACGTCACGATCGATTACCGCGAGACGGCGCCAGCGGCGACCACGCCGCAGATATTCCTCGGCGCCGACGGCAAGCCCGATCCAGCGAAGTCGCGGGATTCCGCGCTCGGCATCGGTGTGCCCGGCACGGTCGCGGGGCTTAGCCTGGCGCTGCAGAAATACGGCTCGGGCCAGTTCACGCTAGCGCAATTGCTCGAGCCTGCGATTACGCTCGCCCGCGATGGCTTCGTCGTCAGCGACGACATCGCCGACACGCTGCCGGGCTGGCACCGGCGGCTAGCGCGCTGGCCGTCTTCCGCCAGGATCTTCTCGCGGCCCGATGGCACGCCGATTGGTGAAGGCGACAAGCTGGTGCAGACCGATCTCGCTGACACGCTGTCGGCCGTCGCGGCACAGGGGCCGCGCGGTTTCTATGAGGGGCCGGTCGCGGAAAGACTCGCCAAAGCCGTGGCTGATGCGGGCGGCATCATGACGCCGGCCGATTTGAAAACCTATCAGCCCGCGATCCGCGCACCGGTACGCGGCACCTATCGCGGCTATGACATCGTGTCGATGCCACTGCCTTCGTCCGGCGGTGTCGTGCTGGTCGAAACGCTCAACATTCTCGAGGGTTTTCAGCTTGCCGCTCTGAAGCAGGGATCGCCGGCATCGCTGCATCTCCTCATCGAGGCGATGAAGCGCGCCTATGCGGACCGCGCGCGCTATCTCGGTGATCCCGCCTTCGTCAACGCACCGATCGAGACACTGGTCGCAAAGGACTACGCCGCCAAGCTGCGCTCCGGGATCTCCGCCGACCGCGCCACGCCGTCGCAGGAGCTCGCTTCCGCGGTCGCCTCGCCGCGGGAAGGCAGCAACACCACGCATTTCTCGGTCGTCGATTCCCGCGGCAACGCCGTCAGCAACACCTACACACTAAACTTCAGCTACGGCGTCGGCCTCGTTGCCGAGGGCACCGGCGTGCTGCTCAACAACGAGCTCGACGACTTCACCGCCGCTGTCGGCGCCTCCAATGCCTATGGACTCGTCGGCTTCGAGCCCAATCTGCCCGGGCCCGGCAAACGTCCGCTCTCGTCGATGTCGCCGACCATCGTGCTCAGGGACGGCAAGCCGATGCTGGTGACGGGCTCGCCCGGCGGCAGCCGCATCATTTCCAGCGTGCTGCAGGTCATCGTCGACGTGCTCGATTACAAGATGGATGTCGCCGCCGCCGTCGCGGCGCCACGGCTGCATCACCAATGGTTGCCGGACGAGGTGCGCGTCGAGCACGGCTTTCTCGATGATGTGCTGCTCAAGCTGAAGGCGATGGGGCATCACGTCGTGGCGCCGATGGGGCAGACATCGGCAAATTCGATTCTGGTGACGCCGAACGGGCCACTCGGCGCGCCCGACCCGCGCACCCGCGGCGCGGAAGCCGCGGGACAGTAACCCGTCATTTGCATGGCACGGGCGCGCGGGCCCGCTAGCTCTTGCGGCCACGCATGCTACCTAAGCGCCGAAGAAACTGCCGGGGGAAGGCCATGACGACAACCGATCCGCTGCAACGCATCGAGCGCGCCGAGATCGAGGATACCAGCCTTCTCGCGTTCTATCGCGACATGAACACGCCGGAGCGCCGGACGTTCTGGGCGTGCGCAGCGGGCTGGGCGCTCGACGGCATGGACTTCATGATCTATCCGCTGGTGATCGGCACCATCATCGCGCTGTGGAAGGTCGATGCGGCTTCC
Source organism: Bradyrhizobium centrosematis (assembly GCF_045571495.1). Lineage (NCBI taxonomy): Bacteria > Pseudomonadati > Pseudomonadota > Alphaproteobacteria > Hyphomicrobiales > Nitrobacteraceae > Bradyrhizobium > Bradyrhizobium centrosematis. The sequence continues at coordinate 252,423 of NZ_CP120703.1, read as the reverse complement.
GCCGGCCTCGCCGGAACGGTGACGCTGCTCGCCTCTGCGATCGGCGGCTGGCTCGGCGGTTATCTCTCCGACCACATCGGGCGGGTCAGGACGCTCCAGATCACCATCATCTGGTTCTCGTTCCTCTCGCTGGTCTGCGCGGTCGTGCAGAATTTCGACCAGCTCCTGATTGCCCGCGCCGTGCTCGGCCTCGGCTTTGGCGGCGAATGGGCCGCCGGTGCAGTTCTGATGGGCGAGGCGATCCGGCCGCAATATCGCGGGCGCGCCGTCGGATCGGTGCAGTCGGGCTGGGCGGTCGGCTGGGGCCTCGCGGTGCTGTCGCAGGCGATCCTGTTTTCAGTCCTGCCGGCGGAATCGGCGTGGCGCTGGATGTTCGTGATCGGTGCATTGCCGGCGCTGCTGGTGTTCTACATCCGCCGCTCCGTCACTGAGCCGGAGATCGCAACCGAGGCGCGCGCCAGGCACGCGGAAACCGGCGGTCATCCGAAGCTTTGGGAGATCTTCACCTTCCCGATCCTGAAGACCACGGTGCTTGCGTCGCTGATGGCGACGGGCTGCCAGGGCGGCTACTACGCGATCACCTTCTGGGTACCGCAATTCCTGACCAAGGAGCGGCATCTGTCGATCGTCGGCTCGACCGGCTACCTGTCGACGCTGATCATCGGCTCCTTCATCGGCTATCTCACCGGCGCCTGGCTTGCCGACCGGATCGGACGGCGCAATCTGTTCCTGATTTTCTCGCTCGGCGCCATGGCGGTGGTGCTGCTTTATACGCAACTGCCGCTGACCAACGAGATCCTGTGGCTGCTCGGCTTCCCGCTCGGCTTCTTCGCCTCGGGCTATTTCTCCGGTATAGGCGCGTTCCTGACCGAGCTTTATCCGACGCGGTTGCGCGGCTCCGGCCAAGGCTTCTGCTATAATTTCGGCCGCGGCATCGGCGCGCTGTTTCCGTTCCTGGTCGGCGCGCTCTCGGCGACGACATCGCTTGCGAATGCGATCGCGATCTTCGCGGTGGTGGCTTACGCCGTGTTCTTCATTGCCGCCTTCGCGCTGCCGGAGACGCGCGGACGCGTGCTGCATGCGGATTAGCAGCCATTGTCATTCCGGGGCGATGCAAAGCATCGAACCCGGGACCTCGGCTACACTCTCGATATTCCGGGTTCGCCCTTCGGGCGCCCCGGAATGACGGTGAAGATAGCTACCGTCCCACTTGGTACGGCCCGCCCTTTTCCAGCGCTTTGGCGTAGGCCGGCCGGGCGTGGATGCGATCGAGGAACGCCATCGCTTTGGGATGGCCCTGCTCGAGCCCGCCGCGCGCTTGCGCAGCCTCGAGCGGGAAGCTCATCTGGATGTCGGCCGCGGTAAACTCGTTGCCGGCGAACCACTCGCTCTTCGCAAGCTCGCCTTCCCAGTAATCCATGTGCTGCTTGAGCTGCGGATTGACCAGCGTGGTCAGCGCCTGGTTCGACACCTTGCGCACCAGCGGACGAAGCAGCGCGGGCGCGCGCTTCGGCATTAGCGTGAACAGCAGCTTCAGCAGCAGCGGCTGCATTGCAGACCCTTCGGCGTAGTGCAGCCAATAGGTGAAGCGCAGCCGTTCCGGCGTGTTCGGCGGCGGAATCAGCCGGCCGTTGCCATAGGTGGCGATGATGTATTCGACGATCGCGCCGGACTCCGCGATGGTGTTGCCGTTGTCGGTGATGACCGGCGACTTGCCGAGCGGATGGATGGCGCGCAGCTCCTTGGGCGCGCGCATGTCCGGCTGGCGCTGATAGCGTACGATTTCGTAAGGGACGCCCAACTCTTCGAGCAGCCACAGCACGCGCTGCGAGCGTGAATTGTTGAGGTGGTGAACGGTCAGCATCGGCAAGATCCCCAGGCTAGGCGTGGCCAGTCGGTGGCGCGTTGGTGCCAGCCCGGGAACACAAAGTCGAGCCGCCGAAGCCGAATCTTTTCACCCGGGTATATTGACCTTCACAATTTACCCGGGTATTAATTGATCCAACGTCTTCAATATGGCAATGATTTCAATGCAAAAGACCTTCACCGCCTTCCAAGGGCAGCGCCGCTTGGTGTCCGGGTCCGCAGGCGAGGTCGCGCTCGTCGTCAAGCGGGTGGCGCCGCGGCCGGACGAGTCCATCGTCATCTTCGAGGACGCCACCGGCCGCTCGATCGATTTCGACCTGCGCGGCGGGGATCGCGAGGTGTTGGCGCGGTTGGCGAAGCTTCTCCCGCCCCCGGTTGAGGAGAGCACGCCGCCGACCGAGCCGCGCGGCCGCGGCCGGCCGAAGCTCGGCGTGGTCGCGCGCGAGGTGACGCTGTTGCCGCGGCACTGGGAGTGGCTCGGCGCGCAGCCGGGCGGCGCCTCGGTCGCGCTGCGCAAGCTCGTCGACGAGGCCCGGCGCGTCAGCGGCGACAAGGACCGCGAGCGGCAGGCACGCGATGCCGCCTATCACTTCATGTCGACCATGGCGGGCAACCTGCCGCAGTTCGAGGAAGCCTCGCGCGCCTTGTTTGCGGATGACCGGCGGCGCTTCACCGCCCTGATCGCGGATTGGCCGACCGACATCCGCGACCACATCGTCAAGCTCGCCCACAGCGATCGCGCGTAAAGCGCGCGTCTCATTTCCCCCATCGACGGCCGAGCCGCGCATCGCGCGGCGACGACGTCGCACGCCCTGATGAAAGGCACCTCCATGTCAGTCGCCACGCCGCTCTGGAAAATATTCTCGCGCTTCCTCGCGCCGCTGATGCTGGGCAACGCGCTGCAATCGCTGTTCGGCACCGTCAGCAACGTCTATCTCGGCCAGATGATCGGCATCGACGCGCTGGCGGCCGTCTCGGTGTTCTTTCCGGTGATGTTCTTTCTGTTCGCCTTCGTCATGGGCCTCAGCACCGGCGCGACCGTCTTGATCGGTCAGGCCTTCGGCGCCGGCGAGCACGACAAGATCAAGATCGTCGCGGGCACCACACTTGCGATCGGCCTACTGCTCTCCATTCTGATCGCGCTGGTCGGCGGACTCTTCAGCCGCCAGCTGATGATGGCGCTCGCCACGCCTGCGGACATCCTCGACCAGGCCAGCGCCTATGCGCGGATCATGCTGCTCACCATGCCGCTCGGCTTTGTCTTCCTGCTAATGACGGCGATGATCCGCGGCGTCGGCGACACGCTCACGCCGCTGTTGGCGCTGGCATTGTCGACCGCGATCGGACTGATCCTGACGCCGGTGCTGATCCACGGATCGTTCGGATTGCCGGCGGCCGGCATCACCAGTCCGGCATGGGCGGCGGCGATCTCGAATGCGCTCACATTGATCGCGCTCGCTCTCCATCTGCTGCGGACGAAGCACGCGCTGGCACCCGATGCGACGCTGCTGCGTCAACTGCGCCTCAACGGCGCCATGCTCGGCAAGATTCTCGGCATCGGATTGCCGAGTGCCGTCGGCATGGTTGTGATGGCGATCGCCGAGCTCGTGCTGCTCGGCCTCGTCAACGGTTTCGGGTCGGACGCCACCGCGGCCTACGGCGCCGTCAACCAGGTGATGGGCTACACGCAGTTCACGGCGATGTCGATTTCGATCGCGGTCTCGATCCTCGGCGCGCAGGCCGTGGGCGGCGGCGACAGAGCCCGGCTCGACCGCATCGTGCGGACCGGGCTCGCCTTCAACCTCGCCCTGACCGGCGGGCTCGTGGCGCTGATCTATCTCGCGCCGCGCACCATCCTCGGCCTCTTCATCACCGACGCCGCCGTGCTCGATCTGGCGAAAGGCCTGCTCGACATCGCGCTGTGGAGCTCGGTGCCCTTCGGTCTCGCCACGGTGTTTTCCGGAGCGATGCGCGCGGCCGGCGTCGCGCTGACGCCGATGCTGCTCTCGATCTTCGCGATTGTCGCAATCGAGCTGCCTGCCGCGGTGATCCTGAGTCATACGATTGGCCTGCAAGGCGTGTGGGCCGCCTACCCCATCGTGTTCTGCGCCATGTTCGTTTTGCAGATGGGCTATTACCTCATGGTCTGGCGCAAGCGGGCGGTCCGGCCGCTGGTCTGATCTTCAAAGTATTATGACCATCATTAAACGGTGGACCTCGGGGGCACGCTGCGTCACAATGGGCGAAAAGCGAGATCAGGGAGAACGAGTTTGACCCGCATTGCCCCACAGTTTCTGTTCGATTTCGGCAGCCCGAACGCCTATCTCAGCCATCTCGCGATTCCCGCGATCGAGCGGCGCATCGGCGTCAAGTTCGAATATGTTCCGATCCTGCTCGGCGGCATCTTCAAGTCGACCAACAACAGATCGCCGGCCGAGACGCTGGCCGGCGTCAAGAACAAGCGCGAATTCCAGCAGGTCGAGACCGAGCGCTTCATCAAGCGCTTCAAGGTCCAACCCTATGTCTGGAATCCGCATTTTCCGGTCAACACGCTGAACCTGATGCGCGCGGCGATCGCGGCGCAGCTCGAGGGCGTGTTCGAGGCCTATGTCGAGGCGGCCTTCCACCACATGTGGCGCGAGCCGAAGAAGATGGACGACCCCGAGATCGCGGCGAAGGCGCTGGCCTCCTCCGGCCTCGATGCCCAGAAGCTGTTTGCCCGCAGCCAGGAGCCCGAGGTGAAGGCGAGGCTGATCAAGAACACCGAAGAGGCCGTGGCCCGCGGCGCGTTCGGCTCGCCGACTTTCTTCGTCGGCAAGGAGATGTTCTTCGGCAAGGAGCAGCTCCGCGAGGTCGAGGAGATGGTGCTGGAGAAGGGCGAGTAGCGAACGGCGGATAGAGGAAACGTTACTCGCGTTTCGTCATCTGCTATCCTATTCGCTACTCCCTGTTCGCCATTCACCTCTGTCTGAAGAAGAACAACAATAACGGAGCTCTCTCATGCGCATCCTCGTGGTCGGCGCCGGCGCCATCGGCGGCTATTTTGGTGGCAGGCTGTTGCAGGCCGGCCGCGACGTCTCTTTCCTGGTCCGGCCGCGCCGGGCCGGTGAGCTCGCGAGCGCCGGGCTCGTCATCAAGAGCCCGAATGGCGATGTGACGTTGAAGAATCCGCCGACCGTGCAGGCCGACGCGCTCAAGGACAAATTCGACGTCGTGCTCTTGAGCTGCAAGGCGTTCGACCTCGACGACGCCATCAAATCGTTTGCGCCGGCGGTCGGACCGAACACGGCAATCATCCCGATGCTCAACGGCATGAAGCATCTCGACATCCTCGATGCCAAATTCGGCAAAGACCGCGTGCTCGGCGGGCTCTGTGCCATCGCGGCGACCCTGAACGAGCAGCGCGAGGTGGTGCAGCTCCAGCCGATGCAGTCGCTGAATTACGGCGAGCGCGACGGCAAGCTGTCGGAGCGCGTCAAGGCGATCGACGAGGCCTTCAAGAGCGGCATCAATGGCGCCACCGCCAGCCAGAACATCATGCAGGACATGTGGGAGAAGTGGGTGTTCCTCTCCTCACTGGCAGCATCCACCAGCCTGATGCGCAGCTCTGTCGGCAACATCCTCGCAGCTCCCGGCGGCCGGGACTTCCTGCTCGGCATGCTGGATGAGACCAGCGCGATCGCCACCGCGTCGGGATATCCGCCGGGCGGGCCGTTCTTCGAGCGGGTGAAGGGCAACCTCACCACCGAGGGCTCGCCGATGACGGCCTCGATGTTCCGCGACATCAAGGCGGGCCTGCCGGTCGAGGCCGATCACGTCATCGGCGATCTCATTGCCCGCGCCGATGCCGCCAAGGTGCCGGTGCCGAAGCTGCGCATCGCCTACACGCATTTGAAGGCGTATGAGAAGCAGCGGGCGGGGTAGGTCGTAACCACACACTCGGTGTCGTCCCCGACAAGTGCAGCGAAGCGGAGCGCCGATCCGGGACGACAGCGGAGCTTGTTGCGCTCGCTCCACACTATTGCAAATGCGCGAGATAGTGCGAGACCGCGGTGATCTCCTCATCGCTCATGTGATAAGCGACATCGGCCATGGCGGCGACGCCGCCGCCGACGCGCTGACCCGCCTTGTAATCGTGCAGTGCCTTGACCAGATATTCCTCGCGTTGACCTGCCAGCCGCGCGACGCCCTTGGTGCCGGCGAAACTGTCCGTGTGGCATGAGGCGCAACGGCGACCGGCGGCGACCTGCGCGCCCTTTTTCGACAGCTCCGGATCTCCGTCTTCCGCTCCCTTCGGCGGCGTCAGTTGCGAGAAATAGGCGCCGAAAGCGCGGATGTCCTCGTTGGTGATCTCCTCGACGATCGGCTGCATCTGGTCGTTCTTGCGCGAGCCGGAGCGGAAGAACACCAGCTGCCACTGGATGAATTGATCAGGCTGCCCGGCGAGGGAGGGGATGTTCTCGGTTTGCGAGATGCCGTTCTCACCGTGACAGCCGGAGCAGACGGAGGCTTTCTCCTTGATCGCGGCATTGTCGGCGGCCTGGGCCGGGATGAATAGTAGCGTCGCAGATAGAATTCCGAACCGAACGGCCCGCATGGCTGACTTCTCCAGCTGTCATCGCCGGCCTGACCCGCCTGCGAGGCCGAAGCCTCTTCGGCGTGGTCCAGGCCCGGCAATCCATCCCAGTTGCAAAAGGTTTCTCGTATGATGGATGCCCGGATCAAGTCCGGGCACGACGAACCTGTTCCGCGGCGAGCACGCCGCATCAAGCAAAGAGGCTGCGGCCATCGCGCGGTCGCAGCCTCACATCGTGTCTTGCGCTACTTCTTGCTGTAGCTGATGCGATAGATCGCGCCGGCCCAGTCGTCGGCGACCAGGATCGATCCGTCCTTGGCGAGGATGATGTCGTCGGGACGACCGAGATAGCCCTGGTCGCCCTCGATCCAGCCCGAGGCGAACACCTCCTGCTTGGCATTCTTGCCATCAGGCCCGACGATCACGCGCATGATGCGGCCGCCCTGGTACTTGTGCCGATTCCAGGAGCCGTGCTCGGCGATCAGGATGTTGTTCTTGTACTCGGCGGGGAACTGATCGCCGGTATAGAACTTCATGCCGAGCGGAGCGACATGGGCGCCGAGATTCAGCACGGGCGGCGTGAACTCGGAGCACTTGTGGCCCATCGCGAACTTGTCATCCGGCAGGTTGCCCTGATGGCAATAGGGATAGCCGAAATGCTCGCCGATCCGGTTGATCATGTTCAGCTTGTCCGAGGGCAGGTCATCGCTGATCCAGTCGCGCGCATTCTCGGTGAACCAGTACTTGCCGGTGCGGGGATCGACATCGCCGCCGACCGAGTTGCGAACGCCGAGCGCCCAGATTTCCGCATTGCCGGTCTTGGGATCGACGCGTCGGATCTGCGAGACGCTGGTCGGCGGGATGCCGACGTTGAAAGGCGGTCCGAACGGAATGTAGAACCAGCCTTCCTTGTCGACCGCGATGTACTTCCAGCCATGTGCGGCGTAGGAGGGCATGTCGTCATAGACGACCTTGCCGTCGCCGGGATTGTCGAGCTTGTTCTCGATATCGTCGTAGCGGATCAGCTTGTCGACGGCGATGACGTACAGCGCCCCGTCCTTGACAGCGAGACCCGTGGGCATGTTCAGCCCCTTGAGGATGGTCTTGACCTCCTTCTTCCCGCCATTGTCCTTGATCGCATAGACGTTGCCGAGGCCGAACGAGCCGACGAACAGCGTGCCCTTGTCACCCCAGGCCATCTGCCGCGCGGCCAGCACGCCCGAGGCATAGACCTCGATCTTGAAGCCCGGTGGCAGCTTGATCTTCTTGACGATGTTGGCGAGCTCGGCGTCGGAGGCGCCGGTCGGCGGTCCCGACGGCGGCGCGAGACCCTTCTGCGCCTCGGTCTCATCGCCCAGGAACCAGTCATCGGGCGGATGAGTCCAGAATTCCTTGGTGCCGGATTCGTATTTCTTCAGTGCCCTGTTCTTGTCCTGCTGTTGCGCGCTGCCGGCGCTGGTCCCTGCAAGAAGGGCCACGGCTGCAAGCGCCAACACGGATCGATGGAACATCGACGTCATCGCGTCACTCCCCTAAGGCAGCCGTCAGGGCTGCGATTATTTTGTTTTGCTAGTCGAGAGGCGAAGTTTGGGATCTGCCGAGCGGCAGACGTAAAAAGCTAGCACATCTGCGCGCGCTGAGAAGGGCATCGCGTGTGCTGTGGTTGCGCTCATTAAAAATTGAGACGGAGTGGCAATGAGCACGAGCAGCGCGACGAAAGCGCTCTCGCTGCAACGCGGAATCAAACCGACAGGCGGCGCGCTTTCCGACCGCGCGAGAGACGGGCCGAAACCAAAACTGCGAAAACAACCCCATGCACAGTAGAACGGCTCAGGCCGGGTGGCACGCGGTGACATCCGACAGGCATTTGATGCATCGAGCGAAATAACGAGCGCCGCGCTCATGAGGCGACGGGGTAGGGCCCGTCGTCAAACCGCACATCATGATAGCCTTTCGAGCCGACTTCACGCGCAAGCCTGCTGCGAAAATCGCGACCCTCGCGAACGCAGCTCAGCACATGCGCGAAGTCGAATTCGGGGCGCCAGCCGAGCTCGCGGCGTGTGCGCTCGTTGACATAGACGCGGTCGATCTCGGGGAAGAGCCGCCAGCCGCGCGACGCATAGAGCTCTGCGCAATCCGGATAGAGCTCGCGCACGACACCGGCCGCATCGCGCGCCAGCGCAGCGAGATGGCGTTGCTCGAACGGGCTGGTGGCCGAGACGATGTAACGGGCGAAACCAATCCTTGGCGCTCGCTCGGCGGCGAGCAGATGGGCGCCCACGGCATCCGCGATATCCAGCCGGCGATAGAGCAGCTCGTTGGCCTGCGCATTGTCCAGCGTATAGGCCGACCGCATCGCGGGATCGTCGTCGTCCTCGGGAAAGAAGCGTGAGGTCCGCAACACCACCACCGGCAGGGCACGCTCGCGGAAGAACAGCTCGCACAGGGTCTCCGCCATCAATTTCGTCGTGCCGTAGATGTTCTTCGGCACCGGCGGCAGGTCTTCGGTGACCCACACCGCCGCCTGTCCGGCCTCGGGACGGAGCTGCGAACCGAACGCGCTGGTCGTGCTGGTGAAGACGAAGCTCTTCACGCCGACGGCCGCGGCCGCCTCGAGCAGATTGAGCGTGCCGGTGACGTTGGTGTCGACGAAGTCCTGCTTGGAGTGTGTCGCCACATGTGGCTTGTGCAGCGTCGCGGCGTGGATGACGGCGGTCACGCCGGCCAACTGGCGCCGCACGAAATCGGGATCAACGATGGAGCCGACAGCATCGGTGAAAGGCGACGGCTTCAGATCGACCCCGCGCGCGGATGAACCTCGCGCCCGGAGCGTCCGCAGGATGGCCTCCCCGAGGTGCCCCGCGCTGCCCGTCACCAGAATTGTCATGGAGAACCCGATACAGCCGCCCGCGGCGTGGAGAACCACGGCCCGACCCGGTTTGGCTGGATGCTCTGGGAAAAATTGGAGCGGGCGAAGGGGCTCGAACCCTCGACCCCGACCTTGGCAAGGTCGTGCTCTACCACTGAGCTACACCCGCATCCTGTGTCGGCCGCGTGACGCGCCGGCAACGGCTGTCGTATGCCAAAAGCGGGAGGGGAATGCAACAGCTACCGGCGGCATAGATGCGCAATCCGAGACCCAATATGGACCCCGAATGCGGGCGAATCGACCGAAATGGGCCCGGAACCGCCGAATCGCCGCTGGTGGATTGAAATTCGGCCCATTCGGCCCAATTTAGGAGCCGACAGCGAAGCATAGGCGGCGGCGACGTGCTAAAGACCCCGCCTCCAGACATCAGACGAGGGGATCCCGTGACGATCATCGACCAGGGTAACGGAGCCGCAAACCCGGCTGCGGCCGATCTGATCAAGGACACCACCACCCAGAGCTTCGTGAAGGACGTCATCGAGGAATCGAAGCGCCAGCCGGTGCTGATCGACTTCTGGGCGGAGTGGTGCGGCCCGTGCAAACAACTCACCCCCGTGCTGGAAAAGGCGGTCAAGGCGGCCAAGGGCAAGGTCAAGCTGGTCAAGATGAATATCGACCAGCACCCGGCGATCCCGGGCCAGATGGGCATCCAGTCGATCCCGGCCGTGATCGCCTTCGTCAACGGCCAGCCGGCCGACGGCTTCATGGGCGCGGTGCCCGAGAGTCAGCTCAACGCCTTCATCGAAAAGCTGACCAAGGGCGTGACTGCGCCGGGCGAGCCCAACATCGCCGAGATCCTGCAGGAGGCCGAGGCCGTGCTCGCCGAGGGCGACACGGCTGCGGCTGCGCAGATCTATGCCGAGGTGCTCCAGTACGATGCGACCAACATCGCGGCGCTCGCGGGCCTCGCAAAATGCTACGCCGTTTCCGGCGCGATGGAGCAGGCCAAGCAGACGCTGGCCATGGTGCCGGAATCCAAGCGCAACGACCCCGCGGTGAAGGCCGTGCAGACCACGATCGATCTCGCCGAGCAGGCCCAATCGCTCGGACCGGTCGCGGAGCTGGAACAGAAAGTCGCCGCAAACCCGCTGGATCATCAGGCCCGATTCGACCTGGCGACCGCGCTCAACGCGCAAGGCGACCGCGCTGCTGCCACCGCGCAGCTGCTCGAGATCGTCAAGCGCGACCGCAAATGGAACGATGACGGCGCCCGCAAGCAGCTGGTGCAGTTCTTCGAGGCCTGGGGCGGCACGGATGATGCAACCGTCGAGGGACGCAAGCGTTTGTCGACGATCCTGTTTTCGTAAGGCGCGCTGGCAAGGCCAGGGGGACCGGGCAGATGCCGATCAACATCGAATATCGCGGCCCCGCCGACCTTCCGGAGATCATTCCGGTGTTTCCGCTGCCGGGTGCGCTGCTGCTGCCCCGCGGCCAGATGCCGCTCAACATCTTCGAGCCACGCTACCTTGCGATGGTCGACGATAGCTTCCGCGACGGCCATCGCCTGATCGGCATGATCCAGCCTGACGTCGCGCACTCGCCGAAGGATTCCGACAAGCCGACGCTGTTCCGCGTCGGCTGCGTCGGCCGCATCACCCAGCTCGCCGAGTCCGGCGACGGCCGCTACATCCTCGAGCTCACCGGGGTCTCGCGCTTCAAGGTGGTCGAGGAGCTCGACGTGCTCACCGCCTACCGGCAGTGCAAGGTCGATTTCTTCGCCTACGCCGACGACTTCACCGCCCGCCTGGGCGAGGATCAGGTCGACCGCGAAGCGCTGCTGGCCGTGCTGGCGGATTTCTTGAAAGCCAACAATCTCAAGGTCGACTGGGAGGGCGTCGAAAGCGCGCCCAACGAAGCGCTCGTCAATGCGCTGGCGATGATGTCGCCCTATGGCCCCGCGGAGAAGCAGGCCATGCTGGAGGCGCCTGACCTGAAGACCCGTGCCGAGATTCTGATCGCGGTCACCGAGATGGACCTCGCCAAGAAGCGCACCAGCGGCGATCCGCCGTTGCAGTGAGGGTGGTCGCGAAGCGCACCTGAAGCGCGATTTGATTGAATCGATGGGCACTCAGGGGTCGATCTACCTCTCCCCGTCGTTGGCAGGCAATCGCATATGGAATCGCGAGGACCGCGGGCTTGCTCCGCCTCTCCCGCTTGCTTGCGGGAGAGGCCGACGCGCTCGCAGAGCGCGGCGGGTGAGGGTTTTCGCCACTCGGGGGCATCTTCAACAATCCCAATGCGGAGACAGCCCCCCCCAGCCCTCCCCCGCAAGCGGGAGAGGAAGCCGACTGCCACTGCCGCCGCATCGTGCACACCATATGCGATTGCCCTGCCGTCGTCGGGGAGAGGTCGGAGCACATCAAAGATGCGGTCCGGATGAGGGGATCTGGTTCTCGCTGAGTGCCGCGGCCCCTCACCCGTTGGGGAGAGGTGAATCACCAAGGGCCCCGCCAAACCTGATCTCATCGCGCTTTAGGCAGCGCACACCTCGGCCTCGGCTCTTCGACGGATCAGCTGCGTGAGCGCCGAGGCCGGCATCGGCGGACTGAGGTGGTAGCCCTGCGCCTCGACGCATCCCTCTTCGCGCAGAATCTGCAGTTGTTCGGCGCTTTCGACGCCTTCGGCGGTGGACGTCTTGCCGAGGCTCGTGGCGAATTGCACCACAGCGCGAGCAATCCGATGAGGCTCTTCCACGGTGCTGGACAATTCGCTGACGAAGCTGCGATCGATCTTGACCTTGTCGAATGGAAACTTCTGCAGAAAGCTGAGCGACGAGTAGCCGGTGCCGAAATCGTCGAGGGCAATTCGCACGCCGAGCTCGCGCAGCTGGCTGAGTGCTGCAAATACGGCCGCACTGTCATGCATGATCACGGTTTCGGTGACCTCGAGCTCGAGCCTGCCCGGCGCAATGCCGGACGTCGCCAACGCGCCGATGATCGTCGGCACCAGCTCCTTGCTCCTGAACTGCGCAGGAGAGAGATTGATCGCGATCTTCAGATCGGGATGCCATTTGGCCGCCTCGGCGCAAGCGGTTCTCAACACCCATTCCCCCAGCGGCAGGATCAAACCGGTCTCCTCCGCAAGAGGAATGAATTCGGCGGGCGGAACCAGGCCTTGCTCCGGATGATGCCAGCGCAACAGCGCCTCGAAGCCGCGGATTTCGCCGCTCCTCAAGTCGACGAACGGCTGATAATGCAACTCGAATTCACCCCTCGCGAGAGCCTTCCGCAGATCGCGTTCTAGGTCGCGGCGTGCGCGTATGAGCTCGTTTAGCTCCGGTTCGAAGAAGCGGAATGCATCGCGTCCGCCGCTCTTGGCCGAGTACAGCGCGATATCGGCGCTCTTGAGGATCGTGTCGGAACCAGCGCCGTCCTGCGGCGCAATAGCGATCCCGATGCTGGTGCCCACGGTGACCTGATGATCGCCGAGATCGAACGGCTCGCAGAGCGCGCTCTTGATTGCCTCGGCGAGGGACGCCGCTTCCACCGCTGGATTCGTCACGTAGTCGACGACGGCAAACTCGTCTCCGCCCAATCGAGCGACGAACATTGTCTCGCTGCCACAACCCGGCAAACGTGCTGCCACCGAACGCAGCAGCGAATCGCCTGCGGGGTGTCCGAGCGTGTCGTTGACCTCCTTGAATCGGTCGAGGTCGAGCATGAGGACGGCCAGATGGAGATTTCTGTCGCACACATCGACGAGAGCATCCTCCAGACGTGCGCGCAGCAGCACGCGGTTCGGCAGATCCGTCAGGGCATCGTGTTGCGCCATATAGGTGATCTTGGCCTGGGACCGGCGTTGCTCCGTGACATCGAGATGGGTGGCCACCCAGCCGCCGCCAGCCATCGGCTGTCGCGTCACGCAGATCAATCGACCATCAGCGAACTCGTCGATCCGGCTCGACACCACATCGACCGGCAGGGCATCGAGCTTCGAGACCAACTGCTCGGCAGCATCATCGCTGGTGTCACCCTTGAGCGTGCCGCTTGTGACGCGATATCTGATGATGTCCCGGTGCGCGGCCCCTGGGCGCAGCAACTCCGGTGGCAGCCGGTACAGTTTGGCGTAGCGCTCGTTGCAGATGACGAGACGTTTTTCGGCGTCGAACATGCAGAGGCCCTCGACCATGTGGTTGATGGCGGTATCGAGCCGGAGCGTCTGTTCCTTGAGTTCTTTCTGCGAGCCCTCGAGTTGCTGCCGGGCCTTCGAGAGCTGGCTGATGATCTCCTCGAACTTGGCCGTTCTGGTTGCCAGGCGCCGATCGGCCAGCACGCCGATCAAGCTCATCCCCAGCACCGATAGCGCCACGCCGGCGATAGCAAGTGCGAGCACCGCCGGAGACAACGACAGGGCGCTCGTGGCACGCGTTGGATCCGGCGTAATCTGCACCGCCCCCATCGCCGTGAAGTGATGCGACACGATTGCGAGAGTCAGCAGGACCGCAGCTGCGAGCGTGCCGCGATAGTCCCGACATGTGAGCGCGACCGCCAGCGCGGCATAGCCAAGGCACATGCCCAGGACAATCGAGATCAGCACGAGATCCACTGACCAGGCGACCCGACCCGGCACTTCGAGCGCCCACATGCCGAGATAGTGCATGCCGGCAATGCCGCCTCCGATGATGACGCCGCCTGCCATCGCGCCCCAGCGGCCGGAGGCGCCGACCGCAACGCCGAAGCCGAGCGAGGTCAGGAGCATCGCCGCAGCGAGCGAAAGCGCCGTCAGCACGATGCCGTAACCCGTCGTCACACCGGGCTCGTAGGCCAGCATCGCGACGAAATGCGTTGCCCAGATGCCATATCCGATCGCCGCGCCGGCGATCGCGATCCAGATCCACCGCGTTCTTGCGCGGGCCGCGATCGCACGATGAAAGATACTGACCGCGACGATACTGGCGACGAAACAGACCGAGCCGGCGAGCACGACGAGCCGCCAATCGTGCTCGGCCGTAAGGCAGGAAAAAACGCGGAACATGCAATATCGCTCCATCGTCACTTGGGACGATGGTGGATGGGCTAGACGTGCTTCGCGTTAATTTTGTGCAGCGGCTGATTGCATGCTTACCGTCAAGCTAACGTCGGCCGCACAATTTAATCTGTCGCCTGTTTGCGCAAGAGGTCGGACCGTGAGTGCGCCCGAGCCGAGGGGCGAAACGCGGGCAAGATCAGCAATGAACTCAGAGATGGCCGCGGATGCGCTTGCGGCCGGTGATCATCGCGCGAATCAGGTTCTCGCGCTGGAGAAGTGCCATCAGCAGCACGCCCAGCACATGCAGCACGACCAGCACCATGACCGCATCGGATGAATAGTGGTGGGTGTCTTCGACCCACCAGACGCCGAAGAAGGTGGTGGTGACCGACATCGCGCCCGTGACCGCCGAGACGGTCAGCGAGACCAGCAGCGCCACCAGCATCAACGTGCCGGCGGGATTGAGCCCGATATAGCGGCCGGTGATGCCGCGACGCAGATTCCAGAGATAGCCTGGCGCCGCCCTGAGCCGGACCCTGATCATGCGGAAGCGCGAATAACGGCTGCCCCAAAAGCCCCAGACCAGGCGGAAGACGAGCAGTCCGAGCACCGCATAGCCGACGATGCGGTGAAGCCGATCATAGACGGTGGGCGTGAACCACGCGGCCAGAACGAAAGCCGCAAGCATCCAATGCCAGAGGCGCAGCGGGAGGTCCCAGACTGCAACCGTCCGCGAAACGGTTCGATCCGCGAAGGTCCCACCGGACGCCTCGCGCGCTTCTGGCATCGCTTCTTCAATCAAGCAAAGACCATCCTCAAGTCCTGCTTTGCGCAGATCGCGTCGCGCAGCCGACCTACTTGGCGATCGTGTGC
Source organism: Bradyrhizobium centrosematis (assembly GCF_045571495.1). NCBI lineage: Bacteria > Pseudomonadati > Pseudomonadota > Alphaproteobacteria > Hyphomicrobiales > Nitrobacteraceae > Bradyrhizobium > Bradyrhizobium centrosematis. The sequence goes on along the minus strand of NZ_CP120703.1, from coordinate 237,211 downwards.
TTCAGGCTGAGATCTTCGGGGCTGTAGAACAGCTCGTAAAGCTTGCCTTCCTTGACGCCGTAAACCTCGTAGCACGAACCTTCGATCTTGGACCGCCGCACCTCGTAACCCAGCGCCTTGGCCTTGGCTTCGGCTTCGCTGGCCGGCTTCCACGACGCCTTGTCGAGCTTTGTGCAGTCCTTGAAACCGTCGGCCATCGCCGCCGACCCCATGCCGATCCCGACCGTCAGTGCAATGGCAACAACACGAATGACCTTCACGAAAATCTCCTCCTTTGTCGTGCGCGCTACGCAAGCCGCGAAGCGGGTCCGAAGGAAGCAAAGGGGAAGGTGAAGTCAATCGGGTACGGGCCTCGATCGCGTTAGATAAGTTCTAATGACTCGTTTTAGATGAGTTCTAACCTGAGCCAAAACGCGAATGCTGTCCGAGGGCAGCGCGGATTTGAGCCATTGCTGCGGCGTTACGTCTCACGAACGGCTAGTAGCCGGCCACGGCCAGCGCAACGACCGCGCTTAGCATCATCCAGCCGAAGTGCCGGCCTCGCGTTGCCCAGGCATTAGCGAGTGCGGACAGGCCAAATACACAGGCCATGGTGATGACGATCCAGCGGCGCGCCGGCTCCGACTGCATCCAAGGCACCGCAATCAGGAGCACGCCACCGCCGATCCAGGCGACGGTCGAGGCTTGCCAGACCAGGCGGATCAAAGTGCGGAGCCGCTCGGGCTCGATGCGGGCGCGAGCGAACACCTTGGCTTCGCCGAGATAACCGTGGATGAGGGCCACGGCGATGGTCAGCATGCCGGCGCATTGAAGCATAAGGTCACGCATCGTCGGGAGTCCCGTAGGTTTGTCCATACATCAGTGTATGGCGAGATAGGCGCTAGCTCAGGATCTGTCAATACACTAGTGTATGGTCCGACCCCCGGGAACCCGACATGACCGTGCAGCTCTCCGCCGATGACTGGATCAAGGAAGGCCTCAAGGCGCTGGCCAAGAGCGGCTTTACCGCGCTCAAGGCCGACCCGCTGGCAAAGGCCATGGGTGTGTCGCGCGGCAGCTTCTATTGGCATTTCGCCGATCTCGGCGCCTTCCAGGCCGCCGTGCTGAAACGCTGGCGCGAGATCGCGGCGGAGCAGATCATCGCCGACGTCGAGGCCGCCGGCGACGAGCCGCTGAAGGCGCTGCTGCACAGGTCGTTCGGCGCGCGGCTCGATCTCGAACGGGCGGTGCGCAACTGGGCAGCCTTCGACGCGGCGGCGCAAGGGGCGGTGCGCGCGATCGACCGCCGCAGGCTCGACTATATCGAGCAGCTGCTGGCGAAGCGTGGGCTCGCCACGGCGACGGCGCACGCCCGCGCACAGATCCTCTATTGGACGTTTCTCGGCTTTGCCCTGTCGGGCGCGCCGATGCCGGCAGCACGGCTCCAAATCCTGCTCGACGAGGTCTTAACGATGGTGTCCGCGTAGCATCTTGCTCTGGCGCGTTTTCTCGCCGCGAAGCGGTATGCAGTTCGCCGGACGGCGCCTTGACGGGTGCGATGGGCGGACGCGAATTTCTATGCTAGAGGCAACCGATTGCCGGAGACCCCCATGAACGCGCCCACCGAACGTTCCGAAGCCAGCGTCGATCCCAAACTGCTGGAGATTCTCGTCTGCCCGCTGACGAAGGGCCCGCTGGAGTTCGACTCGGCGAAGCAGGAGCTGATCTCGCGCAGCGCCAAGCTGGCTTACCCGATCCGTGACGGCATCCCGATCATGCTGCCGGAAGAGGCGCGCAAGATCGATTGAGGATGCGGACAGCCGTTGTTGCGCGAGGAAGCGCAACACACTCGGTGTCATCCCCGCGAACGCGGGGAGCCATAACCACAGGAAATGGTCGTAGGTCCAAGTGGCAACTCCGAGTCTTCGCTAAATTCTTGCTGCGGCGTATGGGGCCCGGACCTGCGCGCGCTTCAGAGCGCGCTTGTCCGGGACGACAGTGGAGCGTGGAGCACGCCAACGCCCGCTACAGCGCCTCGCCCTTCAACAGCCGCGGCACCTCGCCGGTGAGGCCGGCGGCCTGGCGGATGAAGAGGTTCTTCAGCGGCGGGGCGCGGTCGACGAGGCCGAGCCCGATGTCGCGGACGGTGCGCAGCAGCGTCGACTGGTTTGAGAACAGGAAGTTCAGCGAGTTGGTGGCGACGCCCATTGCCATGGTGTCGAAGCGGCGCCAGCGCTGATAGCGCTCGAGCACGTCGGCCGCGCCGAGATCCATGCCGAGCCGCGCAGCGTCGACGACGACTTCGGCCAACGCGGCAACGTCCTTCAGCCCCATGTTGAGGCCCTGGCCCGCGATGGGATGGATGACATGGGCGGCGTCACCGACCAGCGCGAGGCGCTCGGCAATGAAGGAGCGCGCGACGAAATAGGACAGCGGGAACGCGCGCGGCTTGTCGAGCGCCTTGACCTCGCCGAGATGCAGGCCGAAACGCCGCTCGAGCTCGGCATGGAACTCCTCGTCGCCGAGCGCAACGATGCGCGCGGCCTCGGCGCGGCGCTCGGTCCACACCAGGGACGAACGCTTGCCCGAGAGCGGCAGGATCGCAAAGGGACCTGCGGGCAGGAAATGCTCCTCGGCGCGGCCCTCATGATCGCGCTCATGGCCGACGGTGACGACGATGCCGGATTGGTCATACTCCCAGCCATGGGTCGCGATGCCGGCGCGCTCGCGCAATTTCGACCGCGCGCCATCGGCGGCGACCAGCAGGCTCGCCGCAATCACGCTGCCATCGCCGAGCGTCACATCGATGCCCTCGGCGCGCGCGTCGTAGGACGCCACGGTGGTGGCCCGAAGATCGATGCCCTCGGCGTCGGCACGCGCTATCAGCGCATCGATCAGGCGGCGGTTTTCGACCATGTGCGCAAAGGGTTCGCCCGGCGCGACATCGCCGGCGAAGTTCAGGAAGACCGGACGGGTGGCGTCCTCCAGCTTGGAATCGGTGACGACCATGTCGAGGATCGGCTGCGCCTCGCCCCTGACGTCGTCCCAGGCACCGATCGCCTCGAACAGGCGGCGGCAGGCGGCCACGATCGCGGTGGCGCGGGGGTCCCGGCTCGGCCGCGCGCCGAGCGCAGGATCGGCGACAATAACGGGAATCTCGGGCCCGAGCCCCTGTCGCAGCGCCAGGGCCAGCGCAAGCCCTGCAAACGCGCCGCCCCCGATGACAATGCTACCCTGTACCGACATACCCAAATTCCCGGTCAATTCTCGGTCTTGCTAGCAGACTTGAGCTGGGCGAAACAGTGCGGTGAAACAAGGGCGGAACGGCCTCTTTCGGTCATTCCGGGGCGCGCAACCCGCGACCCCGGAATCCAGAGGTTATCAGCTCGAGATTCTCGGGTGCGCACTTGCGAACCGGAGTTCGCACTGCGTGCGCCCTGGAATGACGTAGCACCAGAAAGTACCATCATGTCCAAAGGCCTGATCGACCTGATTGCGATCCTCGACCTCGAACAGCTCGAGGTGAACCTGTTCCGCGGCAACAGCCCGAAGACGAGCTGGCAGCGCGTGTTCGGCGGCCAGGTCATCGGGCAGGCGATGGTCGCGGCCTGCCGCACCGTCGAGGGCCGGCTGCCGCATTCGCTGCATTGCTATTTCATCCTGCCGGGCGATCCGCAGATTCCGATCATCTATCAGGTCGAACGGCTGCGCGACGGCAAGAGCTATTCGACCCGCCGCGTCACAGCGATCCAGCATGGCAATGCGATCTTCTCGATCATGGTGTCATTCCATGCCGAGGAAGAGAGTGCCTTCGACCATCAGGACAAGATGCCCGACGTGCCGCCACCGGAAAAGCTCACGGCGGAGGAGGTGGCGAAGCAGCCGATGTTCAAGGAGATGCCGGAGTTCATCCGCCGCTACTATGAATCCGATCGGCCGATCGAGCTGCGCCCGGTCGAGCTCGGCCGCTATTTCGGCCAGAAGATCGACGACGGCCGCATCCATGTCTGGATCAAGACCGCGGCCACGCTGCCGGACGACCCGGCGCTGCACATGTGCGCGCTCGCCTACGCCTCGGACTTCTCGTTGCTCGATGCGATCATGGCCCGCTATGGCCGTACGCTGTTCGACAAGCGCATGATGCCGGCGAGCCTCGATCACGCAATGTGGTTTCACCGCCCGTTCCGCGCCGACGAATGGCTGCTCTATGCCCAGGATTCGCCGAGCGCACGCGGCGGCCGCGGCTTGACGCGCGGCTCGATCTTCAAGCCCGACGGCACGCTGGTCGCCTCCGTCGCGCAGGAAGGCTCGGTGCGCGAGCGCAGGAGCTGATCACCTCAAGCGCGCGATTATCCGGTCACACCGAGCCGCGCGGCGCGAGCTCGGTCTGCGACGCGAACCAGTTCATGATCCAGCGATACACCCACGGGATCGGGATAATCAGGCTGCACAGGATCGCCGCCACGATGCCGCGCCAGAGGATGTCGAGGCCGCTGCCCCTGAACACGATCTCGCGCCGCGTGCCCTCGATGCTGCGGCAGAACCAGCGCATCTGGGCCGCGGCCACCCAGGCCCAGCCGATGATGGTGATGATGGAAATCGCGAACAGCAGATTCCAGCCGATATAGGCCCAGACCGAACCGGTGAAGCTCAAGCCCAACGGCTGCCCGTTGGCGGCGAGGTTCGCGACCATCCATTTGATCAGCAGCCAGTAGAGCACGATCTGGACGATGAACAGCAGATTGCTCAGCACTTGGCTGCCGACGAAGCCGAGCGCGATCGCCAGAACGATGAAACCGAAAAACCAGGGCACCAGCGTCGTCGCGTTGCCGGTGAAGCTGAGATTGGGTCGTCCGGGGACCTTGATGCAGGGCACGATCCATTTCGTGTACCAGACGAACAGCCACGGCACCGGGATGATGAAGCACGAGCCGATCGCGAGCACGAGCGTGCGCCAGGTGAAGTCCCAGATGCCGAAATCGATCGACAGCGATCCGCTGCCGGCTGCGCCGTAACCGCCGGCACCCGTCATCGGGGGCCCGCCGCCCGGAACCATCGGCGGCGCGCCGCCGCCAATCAGGCCGGGAATTTCGCCGGCCTTCTGCCAGCCGGCCATGCCCTCAGTCCACACCAGCGTATCCGGGCGCACGACGCCCTGGGCGAGGAGATCGCGAAATTGCCCTTCCGGAAAGGGCCCCTGCTGCTTGCCCTCGGATGCGTAGAACCAACTCGCCATGAAGTCCCCCTCGAACATACTTATGTCCCGGCCGGGACGCCTGGGTTCACCGCATCCATGCCAAAAATGCATTGTGAAGGATGGACGGCTGCCCTGTACAGAGGCGGCCGTTCACATGACCGCCCTCGGCCAAACGTTTTTCCGCTTCAATCTGCAACTTTTTTGTGCCATTTGCCCGGAAAGATGCCAGATTGACGCAGCGCCGGGGACATACGGCGCGGCGCAGCCCGGGGAATAGGCCTGACCATGAAACTCGTCGTCGCGATCATCAAACCCTTCAAGCTCGATGAGGTCCGCCAAGCCCTGACGGCAATCGGCGTCCACGGCATGACCGTGACCGAGGTGAAGGGCTATGGCCGTCAGAAGGGCCACACCGAGATCTATCGCGGCGCCGAATATGTCGTGAACTTCCTGCCGAAGCTGCGCATCGAGATCGCCGTCGCCTCCGACGTCGCCGACAAGGCGGTCGCCGTGATCACCTCGACGGCCCGCACCGGGCAGATCGGCGATGGCAAGATTTTCGTCACGCCGATCGATAACGCGGTGCGCATCCGCACCGGCGAGACCGACAGCGACGCGCTCTGAACCAAACACGACTGCTTCGATCGCACCGGGCAACGATGCCATAGCGTGCGACCCAATTTCTATGCGGGGGGAGACGACATGGCGGGAATGTTGCGCCGCGCAGCTGCGATGGCTGTGCCGATCGGATTTGCGCTGCTCATGGCCGCGCCGGCGCATGCGGCGGAAAATGAGATCAACACGGCCGACACCGCCTGGATGATCGTCGCCACCGCGCTGGTCCTGATGATGACGATCCCGGGACTTGCGCTGTTCTATTCCGGCATGGTGCGCAAGAAGAACGTGCTCGCCACCATGGCGCAGAGCCTGGCAGCGGTGACGCTGATCTCCATTCTCTGGGTCGCGTTCGGCTATTCGCTGTGCTTCGTCGGCGACGGCCCATGGATCGGCACGCTCGACCGCTGGTTTCTCGCCGGCATGACCATGGACAGTGTCAATCCGGCGGCGAAGACCATCCCGGAAGCGCTGTTCATGCTGTACCAGATGACATTTGCCATCATCACGGTGGCGCTGGTCGCTGGCTCGGTCGCCGACCGGATGCGGTTCTCCGCCTATCTGCTGTTCTCGGTGGCCTGGTTCATCTTCGTCTACATTCCGCTGGCGCATTGGGTGTGGGGCGGCGGCTTTCTCAACAGCATGGGCGTGCTCGACTTCGCCGGCGGTCTCGTGGTGCACCTGTCGGCCGGCACCGGCGGCCTCGTTGCGGCGAAGGTGATGGGACGTCGCCACGGCTATGGCACCGAAAATCTCTCGCCGTTCGATCTCTCGCTCGCGGTGATGGGCACCGGCCTGTTGTGGGTCGGCTGGTTCGGCTTCAACGGCGGCTCGGCGGGCGCGGCCAATTCGCGCGCGGTGTTGGCGATCATCGCCACCCATCTCGCCGCCTGCGCCGGCGCGCTGACCTGGGCCGCGATCGAATGGTCGACGCGGCGCAAGCCCTCGGTGCTGGGCATGATCTCCGGCGCGGTGGCCGGGCTCGGCACCATCACGCCGGCCTCCGGATTCGTCGCGCCCTGGCACGGCATCGTCATCGGCATCATCGCCGGTGCGATTTGCTACTGGGCCTGCACCTGGCTGAAGCACCGTTTCGACTATGACGATTCGCTCGACGTGTTCGGCGTCCACGGCATCGGGGGCCTGACCGGCACCCTGCTCGGCGGCGTCTTCGCGACCAGCGCCATCGGCGGCACCGCCGGCCTGCTCGAGGGCCATCCCCAGCAATTGCTGATCCAGTTCTACGGCGTCGCCGTCACCTTCGTCTGGTCGGCGGGCGTGAGCTTCATTCTGCTCAAGCTGGTCGGCCTGTTCGTCCCCTTGCGCGTATCCCGTGAGCACGAGCTCGAGGGGCTCGATATTTCGCAGCACGGCGAAGCCTTGCAATAGAGCGGCGGCACTACGTAATTACCTTCCGGCTGCCCGACACATGAGCAACATTGTGTCGGCAGCCTGTCGTGCTTTCGTTTTGAGCAGGCATGACCATGTTTTGGGCGCGACGGAATGGCGCACCGCACCGCGGTACCCGTCAAACGCGAAAACCCCCGTTTTCATAATCCGTTAGGCAATACGCCTGATCTGGCACGGCATTTGATTCTAGGGGTCCCGGCTGTGCCCGCGTAGTGAAACGTCTCCCTCGTGGCGAACCAGTCGAGAAACGCCCGGCCACGTCCGGACCGGGCCCAAGCGGGGATAGGACCCATGAAAATTGTTATGGCGATTATCAAGCCATTCAAGCTGGAAGAAGTCCGTGACGCCCTGACCGCCATCGGCGTTCACGGTCTCACGGTGACGGAAGTCAAGGGGTATGGCCGCCAGAAGGGCCATACGGAAATCTATCGCGGCGCCGAATATGCCGTGAGCTTCCTGCCCAAGATCAAGATCGAGGTCGCTGTCGCTTCCGACCAGGTGGACAAGACCATCGATGCCATCACGTCCGCTGCGAAAACCGGACAGATCGGCGACGGCAAGATCTTCGTCATCAACCTCGACCATGCGGTTCGCATCCGCACCGGCGAGGCCGATGCCGCGGCCCTCTGATTTCGCGCTCAACCTTATCCAAGCAGGAGTAAACAATATGACGTTCAAGCGTCCCCATGGCGCGGGATTGGCGGCTCTCGCAGTCGGCCTGTTCGCTGCGACCGCAGCCTACGCCGAGCCAACGGTCAACAAGGGAGACAACGCCTGGATGCTGACATCGACAGTGCTGGTGCTGTTGATGACGATCCCCGGCCTCGCGCTGTTCTACGGCGGTCTCGTCCGTTCCAAGAACATGCTCTCCGTCCTGATGCAGGTGTTCTACACCGTCTGCGTCGTCACCGTGATCTGGGCCGTGTACGGCTACAGCCTCGCCTTCACCGGCGGCTCCGACTTCATCGGCGGCTTCTCCAAGGCCTTCATGATGGGCGTCACCACCGACTCGAAGGCCGCGACCTTCTCGGTCGACGCCAACATCTCGGAGCTCATCTACATGTGCTTCCAGATGACCTTCGCGGCGATCACGCCCGCCCTCATCGTCGGCGCCTTCGCCGAGCGCATGAAGTTCTCGGCGATCGCGCTCTTCATCCCGCTCTGGGTCACGCTGATCTACTTCCCGATCGCTCACATGGTCTGGTACTGGCCCGGCCCGGATGCGATCCAGGACGCCGCCAAGGCGCTGGCTGCCGCGGGTGATGCTGCTGCAAAGACCGCTGCTCAGGCCAAGCTCGACGAGATCAACGCCGACGCCGGCTGGATCTTCAAGAAGGGCGCGATCGACTTCGCTGGTGGTACCGTGGTGCACATCAACGCCGGCATCGCAGGTCTCGTCGGCGCTCTCCTGATCGGCAAGCGCGTCGGTTACGGCAAGGAGCTGATGGCTCCGCACTCGCTGACCATGTCGATGATCGGCGCCTCGCTGCTCTGGGTCGGCTGGTTCGGCTTCAACGCCGGCTCCAACCTCGAAGCCAATGGCGGCGCAGCCCTCGCCATGACCAACTCCTTCGTCGCCACCGCAGCCGCTGCGCTGTCGTGGATGTTCGCGGAGTGGATCGTGAAGGGTCACCCGTCGGTGCTCGGCGTCATCTCGGGTGCTGTCGCGGGCCTCGTGGCCGTCACGCCTGCCGCCGGCTTCGCCGGTGTGATGGGTGCGATCGTCCTCGGGCTCGTGGTCGGCGTGGTCTGCCTGTTCTTCTGCACCGTGGTGAAGAACGCGCTCGGTTACGATGACAGCCTCGACGTGTTCGGCGTGCACTGCATCGGCGGCATCGTCGGCGCTCTCGGCACCGGCATCCTGGTGAACCCGGCCCTCGGCGGCGCCGGCATCATCGACTACACCGCGATCCCGCCGAAGGTTGCCGATTACGACTTCGCGGCGCAGATGGTCTCCCAGCTCTGGGGCGTCTGCACCACGCTGGTGTGGTCGGGCGTCGGTTCGGCGATCCTCTACAAGGTCGTCGATGTGATCGTTGGCCTCCGCGCCAATGTCGAGAGCGAGCGTGAAGGCCTCGACATCACCGATCACACCGAGCGCGCCTACAACATGTAACTCTCCTCCCGGACGCGATCTCTTCGGCGATCGCGTCCACAACTACGGTTCGGGCACATACCCGGCAATGCCCAGACCGTTGAGGGGCTCCAGCGCAAGCTGGAGCCCCTTTCTTTTGGTCCGGGCGTTGAAGAAAAGCATTGCCATTCCGCACCGCCGGCGCAGAAATATCGACCACAAGAAACAACAAGCCGGAGGTCGTCATGCGTTTGGAAGGCGGATGCTATTGCGGCGAAGTGCGCTATGTCGCCGAGGGCGACCCGATGATGCAGGCCCAGTGTCATTGCCGCGAGTGCCAGTACATCTCGGGCGGGGCACCCAACACCTTCATCGCGATGCCCGCGGCCGGCTTCAGCTACATCTTGGGCCAACCCAAGCAGTTCACGCGCAAGGACCTCGAGCGCGCCGTCACGCGCGAGTTCTGCGCCGAATGCGGCACGCACCTCGTGACCAAGGTTCCGGGATTGCCGGCGGCAATCCTGAAAGTCGGCACCCTGGACGAGCCCAAGCAGTTCCAGCCGCAAATGGCGATCTACACCTGCGACATGCAGGAATTCCACACGATTCCAGCCGGCATGAAGACGTTCGAGAAGCTGCCGGGGCGTTAGGCGCCTCGTTTCGCGAATCTGGTCACGTTCTTGGACAGCAGAAACCGTGGATGGCCGGGACAAGCCCGGCCATTTTGTTTCCGATCGCCCCGCATCCCGTTGTTATCCGGCCCCATTTTTCCGGCTCTGGACGCAGGCGGCGGCCGATGGTTAATCGCGTCTTAACCTCGCCCTATCTATGGTGAACTGAACCGCTTCCCGCCGGCGCCTTGGTGCGACCGGCCGTTCCAAGAGTACTGGCGCCCAGAATGGTCATGACCGCTTCATCCCGCGCGCCGCAGGCCGGTGGAAGCTCCAACAACGAACGCTCCCCCTTCGTCCGGCTGAACGAGCTGCTGGCGCCGCATCAGCCCGGCAAACCCTTGATTTCGCTCGCGGTCGGTGAACCGCAGCATCCCGTGCCCGATTTCGTCGGCCCGGTGCTGGCCAAGCACATCGCCGATTTCGGCCGGTACCCGATGAATCAGGGCACCGAGCCGTTCCGCCAGGCGGCGAGCACCTGGCTGTCGTCGCGCTTCAGACTGCCGCGCCCGCTCGACCCCCGAAGCGAGATTCTCGTCCTCAATGGCAGCCGCGAGGGACTTTTCCTCGCCGCGATCGCGGCGGCGCGCTACGTTGGCCCGCGCCCCGGCAAGCCCGCCATCCTGATGCCGAACCCGTTCTATCCGGTCTATGGCGCCGGCGCCCTGGCAGCCGCCTGCGAGCCGGTCTATCTGCCGACCACCGTCGAGAACGGCTTCCTCCCCGATCTCGACGCGATCGACGAAGCGACGCTGGCGCGCACCGTGGCGTTCTACCTGGCCTCGCCTGCCAATCCGCAGGGCTCGGTCGCCTCGCCCGACTACTTCACACGCCTGAAGGGTCTCGCCGATCGCTACGGCTTCATGATCCTCAGCGACGAGTGCTATTCCGAGATCTACACCCGCGAAGCACCGGGCAGCGCGCTCGAATGCGCGGGTGCGGATTTCACCCGCGTGGCCGCGTTCCAATCGCTCTCGAAGCGCTCGAACCTGCCGGGCCTGCGCGTCGGCTTCGCCGCCGGCGACAAGACATTCATCGGCATATTCCTGGAGCTGCGCAACATCGCCGCCCCGCAGGTGCCGGTGCCGCTCCAGCACGTCGCGACCTTCGCCTATGGCGACGAGGCGCATGTCGAGGAGAACCGCAGGCTCTACCGGATCAAGTTCGATCTCGCCGACCAGATCATCGGTAATCGCTACGGCTACCGCCGGCCTGATGCCGGCTTCTGCGTCTGGCTCAACACGTCGGCGATCGGCGACGACGTCTCCGTGGCGCTCAAGCTCTTCAGGGAGGCCGGCGTGCGCGTGGTGCCCGGCAGCTTCTTGGCGCGGCAGCAGCCTGATGGATTCAATCCCGGCGCCGGCTACATCCGTCTCGCGCTGGTGCAGGATAGCGAGACCACGGCGCAGGCGCTGCATCGCCTGGTCGAGACTCTGGGTTAGGCGGGGCCCATGAGCATGTCGGCAATCGAACGTGTCATTCCACTGGTCGGTCATCTGCCGCCATCGATTCGCGAGGGTCTGGCGCGGCGCATGCGCGAGCTCAGTGGCCTCGGCCTGATCGCGCTGGCGGGCGTCGCCTCGGCCGCACTGATGACTTGGTCGGTGCAGGATCCCAGCCTCAGCCATGCCACCTCGCGGCCGATCCGCAACATCCTCGGCTATGCCGGCGCGATCGGCGCCGATCTCGCGATGCAGATCCTCGGGCTCGGCGCCATCATGCTGGTCCTGACCGTTGCGGTCTGGGGCTGGCGCATGATGACGCATCGGCCGTTCGACCGCGAAGCGCTGCGGCTCGGCTCCTGGATTCTCTGCACGGTGATCGCGGCGGGCTTCGTCAGCTGCTGGCCGCATGGCGGCGCCTGGCCGCTGCCGACCGGCCTCGGCGGCGTGGTCGGCGACGCCCTGGTGCGTGCGCCGGCGGTGATTTTCGGGCCGCCCGGCATGATCTATCGCATCGTGCTGGGCACGATCCTGTTCGCCGCGATGGCGGCGACTTTCCTGATCGCCTGCGGTCTCGGCGCCCGCGAGCAGGACGCGGAGCTCGCGGAGATCGAGGATGACGACAAGCCGCTCGACGAAGACGAGGAGGGCGATCGCGGCTCGGTGTCGCTGGGCTGGTTATTCCATGCGTTGATGAGCACGAAGGCACGGCTGATCTGGCTGTGTGGTGCCGCCTACCGCTCACTGGTCTCGAGCGCACCGAAGACCAAGGCCGCGCAGTTCAGCCGCCAGGAGCCGAATCTCGGCGGCGGCCGCCTCGCGCCCTCGATCTCGCCGCAGGCCGAGGACGAGGACTACGAGGATCATCACGAGGAGGAAGAGGAAGAAGAGGAGGAGGAGGAGCCCGCCGCACGCGCCCCGCGCAAGAAGGCTGCGCCGAAGACGCCTGCCAAGAAATCCTCCGACAAGTTCGATCTTCCCTCCGTCTCCATGCTGGCCGCGCCGAAGGCCGGCGACCGCCAGCCGCTCAGCAAGGCCGAGCTGGAGAACAATTCGCGCTCGCTCGAAGGCGTGCTGCAGGATTTCGGCGTGCGCGGCGAGATCGTCAAAGCCAATCCGGGCCCCGTGGTCACGCTGTACGAGCTCGAACCGGCGCCCGGCATCAAATCGTCGCGCGTGATCGGGCTTGCCGACGACATCGCCCGCTCGATGAGCGCGCTGTCGGCGCGCGTCGCGGTCGTGCCGGGCCGCAATGCGATCGGCATCGAGCTGCCGAACGCGCATCGTGAAAAGGTTTATCTGCGCGAGCTGCTGGTCGCGAAAGAGGCGACCGACACGGTGGCAAAGCTGCCGCTGTGTCTCGGCAAGACCATCGGCGGCGACCCTGTCATCATCGACCTCGCGCGCACGCCGCACATGCTGATTGCCGGTACCACCGGCTCCGGCAAGTCGGTCGCCATCAACACCATGATCCTCAGCCTGGTCTACCGGCTGCGCCCGGACCAGTGCCGCCTGATCATGGTCGATCCGAAGATGCTCGAACTATCCGTCTATGACGGCATTCCCCATCTGCTCACGCCCGTCGTGACCGATCCGAAGAAGGCGGTGGTCGCGCTGAAATGGGCCGTGCGCGAGATGGAAGAGCGCTACAAGAACATGGCCAAGCTCGGTGTGCGCAACATCGACGGCTACAACACGCGCCTGCTCGAATTGAAGGCCAAGGGCGAGGAGCCGACGCGCACGGTGCATACCGGCTTCGACAAGGAGACCGGCAAGGCGATCTACGAGGAAGAGAAGCTCTCGCTCGACCCGCTGCCCTACATCGTCATCATCGTCGACGAAATGGCCGACCTGATGATGGTTGCCGGCAAGGACATCGAAGGCGCGGTGCAGCGCCTCGCGCAGATGGCGCGCGCCGCCGGCCTGCACGTCATCCTCGCCACGCAGCGTCCATCGGTCGACGTCATCACCGGCACCATCAAGGCGAACTTCCCGACCCGCATCGCCTTCCAGGTCACCTCCAAGATCGACAGCCGGACCATCCTGGGCGAGATGGGCGCCGAGCAGCTGCTCGGCCAGGGCGACATGCTCTACATGGCCGGCGGCGGCCGCATCAGCCGCGTGCACGGACCTTTCGCCTCCGACGAGGAAGTCGAGAAAGTGGTGCGCCACCTCAAGACGCAGGGCCAACCGGAATATCTCGAGGCGGTCACCGCCGAAGAGCCCACCGAGGACGAGGACGGCGCCGTGTTCGACGCCACCGGCATGGGCGGCGATGGCGGCGGCGATCTCTTCCAGCAGGCCGTTGCGATCGTCAAACGCGACCGCAAGGCCTCGACCAGCTACATCCAGCGCCGCCTGCAAATCGGCTACAACCGCGCCGCATCGCTGATGGAGCGCATGGAACTGGAAGGCATCGTCGGTCCCGCCAACCACGCCGGCAAGCGCGAGATTCTGGTCGAGGAAGAAGACAGCCATATGTGAGGCAAGCCGCCTCGAGACATCATTTCACGCAAAATCGATATCTGCTTTTGCCCGAAATCACGCTAAAAGGCGCTCAAGCCATACAGGACGACGCGTTGATCAGACATCCGGACATTCGATTCGCTGCCTCGGTCGCTGCGCGAAGCGCGCGCATGGCCGGCGTGCTGCTCGTCACCGCCGCGATGGTGACTGCATCGTCCCTGGCGCAGACCGTGCCCGTGCCGAAGCCCGCGCCGAAGGGCCGTGACGGTGCTCAAGCCGGAGGCAGTGGACCTGCCGTCACCGGCGCGACCCAGACGCCGCCGAACCCGGTGATCCCGGATCCGCGCCGGAACGTGCCGAGCAGCATCTTCCAGACCTTCGATGCCAACCAGAAGGCCCAGGCGGCCAAGGTCAGCGCCTATCTCTCGTCGCTTCAGACGCTGGTCGGGAATTTCGTCCAGGTCGGCCCCGACGGCAGCAAGACGCAAGGCGATTTCTACATCCAGAAGCCGGGCAAGGTACGCTTCGAATATGACGCGCCGAGCCCGATCGACATCATCGCCGATGGATCGTCCCTGGTCGTGCGCGACCGCAAGCTCGCCACCCAGGACGTGTACCCGTTATCGCAGACGCCGCTGCGCTTCCTCTTGTCCGATCGCATCGACCTGATGAAGGATACCAATGTCGTTGGCGTCTCGGCCGACGACGTCTTCGTCAGCGTCACCATCGAGGAGAAGCAGGCGCTGGTCGGCACCAGCCGCCTGCTCCTGATGTTCGGCGCCAAGGACGGCCAGTTGAAGCAGTGGACCGTCACCGACCCGCAGGGCTACGACACCACGATCGCGGTCTACAATCTGGATTCGAGCAAGAAGCTCGATCCCAGCATGTTCAAGATCGATTTCACCAATTACGGCCCCGCGCCGGGTTGAAACCCGACGGCTGCTTCGATGATCGTCATGCCCGGGCTTGCCCCGGGCATCCACATTTCTGGACCCACAAAAAAACGTGGATGGCCCGGTCAAGCCCGGCCATGACGGATGGAGTTTGTTAGATCGTTCCCATGCGTCTTTCCCTGACAACCTGGAACATCAATTCGGTGCGCCTGCGCATCGATCTGGTCGCGAAATTCCTCAAGAGCGCGCGGCCGGACGTGCTGTGTCTGCAGGAGACCAAGTGCATCGACGATGCCTTTCCGCTGAAGCGCTTCAAGCGGCTCGGCTATGAGCACGTCGCGCTGAACGGGCAGAAGGGCTATCACGGCGTCGCCATCGTCTCGAAGCTTCCGTTCGAGGCGACCGATATCCGCACCTTCTGCGACAAGGTGGATTCGCGCCATATCTCGGTGTCGTTTGGCGACAAGGCCGGCATCGCAAAGCCGCTGGTGCTGCATAATTTCTACGTGCCGGCCGGCGGCGACATCCCCGATCCCCTCGTGAACGAGAAGTTCGATCACAAGCTCCGCTTCCTCGACGAGATGAAGGCGTGCGAGCCGCTACATCCGCGCGGGGAGGATCGCCACATCCTGGTCGGCGATCTCAATGTCGCTCCGCACGAGAACGACGTGTGGTCGCACAAGCAGCTTCTGAAGGTGGTCTCGCACACGCCTGTCGAAACCGAGAAGCTCAAGGCCGCGCTCGAAGCCGGCGAATGGGTCGACGTCGCGCGCGACCGCATTCCGATGTCCGAGAAGGTCTACACGTGGTGGAGCTACCGTTCCGCCGACTGGACCGTCGGCGATCGCGGCCGCAGGCTCGACCACATCTGGGTGTCGCGCGCGTTGAAGGACGCGGTCAGCGATTTCAAGATTCTGCGCGACGCGCGCAGCTGGGAGCGGCCGTCGGACCATGTGCCGGTCACGGTGACGCTGGAGGTGTAGGCCACCGGAATGACGGGTGGAGAGCTACGACGTCAGCTTCGCGCCCGCCATCAGGATATCGCTGGCAATCTGGCTGGAGCGCACGGCGAATTCGTCGCGCAGGCGGAGCGCGGCGGCAGGATCGCTTTCGAGCACGCGCTGGAACAGGCTGCGCGCGACGCGGATGACAGAGGAATGCTCCAATGCGATCGCGCTCGACGGCCGCTTCATCGGCACCACCAGCGCGAGCTCGCCGATCAACGCGCCGGGACCGGCGATCATTTCGGCGCCGGCGCCGTCCTCGACCCGGAAAGCGCCGCGTTGGACCACGAAGCCCGCATCGGCATCGTCGCCGAGATTGAACAGGGTGTCGCCGCGGACGAAGTCACGCTGCTCGGAGCCGATCGCCAGCATGCGCAACGAGGCGTCGCCCAACAGGCGCAATGTCGGGACTCGCTCGAGAAGCGCTACGTCGTCGTCGATTGACATTCAGATCCGAGGCTCAAGGGCATGCGATCTAAAACGATTCGCACGCCCCTCGAGCGTATCACGGCACCAGCTTGTAGCCACCGGCTTCGGTGACCAGGATTTCCGGGTTGGCGGCGTCCTTCTCGATCTTCTGGCGCAGACGGTAGATGTGGGTTTCCAGCGTGTGGGTGGTGACGCCGGAATTATAACCCCAGACCTCCTGGAGCAGAGTCTCGCGCGAGACCGGCATCTGGCCGGCCCGGTAGAGGAAGCGGAGGATGGCGGTTTCCTTCTCCGTAAGCCGCACCTTGCGCGCATTGGCCGCGGTCAGCATCTTGGAGCCGGGTCGGAAGGAGTAGGGGCCGACCGAGAACACCGCGTCCTCGCTGGCCTCGTGCTGGCGAAGCTGGGCGCGGATGCGGGCCAGCAGGACGGCGAAGCGGAAGGGCTTTGCCACATAGTCGTTGGCACCGGATTCCAGCCCCAAAATCGTATCGGAATCGGTGTCGTGCCCGGTCAGCATGATGATCGGAGCCTTGAAGCCGCCCTTGCGCAAGGAACGCACCACCTCGCGGCCGTCAGTGTCGGGCAGGCCCACATCCATCAGAACGAGATCAGGGGCGTTGGCCTTGGCGGCGCTCGCACCTTTGGCGCCGGTATCCACGGCGGAGGCTTCGAATTCTTCGTGTAGCGATAATTGCTCCACCAACGTATCGCGCAGATCGGTATCGTCATCCACGATCAGGATCTTGCGGGCATTGGCCATAGGGGGTCATCCTTTTGGGGTCCGACTCGGCGCGCATCCATGCTGCACCCAGCCGCGAGGGGAAGTTTAGGGGTCGCCGTTATTGTTGTTATTCGTGTTGAAGTAGTGGGCTGTCACCGATTCACAAGCCAGAAGCACTCTAACTCAGAATAGCAGGGCGTTTTGATGAATGTCCTGTAATGAATCCGACATTGCGCGTTCACATGAAAAACAAAGCGACTTCAATTGGTTATGCCATGAATCGAAGTACCGGGCCGCTCTCCACGGTCCGCGTTAAGGCCGCCGCCGGCAATCCGCGCCGAGGCTGGCTGACGGCGGGATCGCTGACCATACCGGTTGCGCTGGGGCGGGGCGGCATCCTCGCCAACAAGCGCGAGGGCGACGGCGGGACCCCCCGGGGCAGCTTCCGCCCCCGGCGATTGTGGTGGCGGGGCGACCGGCACAGCCGTCCGCAGAGCTTCCTGCCAGCCCGGATCATCACCGGCGAGGACGCCTGGTGCGAAGACCCTCGGGACCGCCATTACAACCAGAGCATCCGGCTTGGCGAAGGGCAGGGCGGTGACCGGCTCAAGCGTGCCGACCACCTCTATGATTTCATCATCGAGATCGACCACAACACGAAGCCGCGGATCGCCGGCCGTGGCAGCGCGGTATTTTTGCACCTGGCCCGCGACAATTTCGGTCCAACCGCGGGCTGCGTCTCCATGACGAAATCTGCCATGCTGCAATTGCTGCGGCGCCTTGGCCCGCGAACAAGAATCATCATCGGGTGAGGATCGATGCTCGACACGGATCAGATCGCGGCCGCATCGCGCGTGCTCGTCCGACATTGGCGCGACGGCGCCAAGCTTGACGCGCTGGAGCTGCGGTTGCGGCCGCAGAGCCGCGCTGAGGGCTATGCCATCCAGGCTGCGCTCGAGACCCAATCGCTTGGACAATTGTTCGGCTGGAAGATCGCGGCCACCAGCGTCTCCGGACAGAAGCACATCAACGTCACGGGACCGCTGGCCGGCCGCATCCTGAGCGACACCGTGATCGAAGACGGCGGCACCGCCTCGATGAAGGGCAACGCGATGCGCGTCGGCGAGCCGGAGTTCGCCTTCCGCATGGGGCGCGACCTGCCGCCGCGCGCGGCGCCGTACACGGTCGAGGAAGTTCTGGGCGCCGTCGACAGCTTCCATCCCGCCATCGAGATTCCCGATTCACGCTTTGTCGATTTCGTGAGCGCGGGCGAGGCGCAGCTGATCGCCGACAATGCCTGCGCGCATCTGTTCGTGCTGGGACCTGCGACGACTGCGAATTGGCGCGCGATGGATCTCGTCGAGGAGCGGCCGCAGATCACGCTGCGCGGCGAGCGCTACACCGGCCATGGCAAGAACGTGCTCGGCGATCCCCGCGCCGCGCTCGCCTGGCTTGCCAACGAGCTCTCCGGGCTCGGCATCACCTTGCGGGGAGGGCAGGTGGTGACCACAGGCACGTGCCATCCGCCGCTGCCGATTGCGGTCGGCGATCATCTTGCGGTGGATTTCGGTGTGCTGGGGAAGGTGTCGGTGAGGTTTGTGTAGGCTCGGCTTACTCCGCCATCACTCCGAGCCCATCTCTCTCCACGCGTCATTGCGAGCGCAGTGAAGCAATCCAGAGTCCCTCCACGGAAAGATTCTGGATTGCTTCGCTGCGCTCGCAATGACGAAATCGAAAGTGAGTTGCCGGGCAGGAATCTCGCTAACGACTCCCTACCTGTGCCCGAAGATCGCGCTGCCAACCCGCACATGGGTGGCGCCGAGCATGATGGCGGTGGCGAAATCCGCGCTCATGCCCATCGACAGATTGCTCAATCCATTGCGCGCAGCGATCTTGGCGGTGAGCGCAAAGTGCGCCGCCGGCGGTTCGTCGACCGGCGGAATGCACATCAATCCGGAGATCGTCAGCCCATAGGTGTTGCGGCAGGCGGCGAGAAAAGCGTCGGCTTCGCCGGGCGCAACGCCGGCCTTCTGCGGCTCCTCGCCGGTGTTGATCTGGACGAAGAGCTGCGGGTGCTTGTTCTGGGATTCGATTTCCTTGGCTAACGCTTGGCAAACGCTCGGACGATCGACCGAATGGATGGCATCGAACAGCGCCACCGCCTCTTTCGCCTTGTTCGATTGCAGCGGTCCGATCAGATGCAGTGCGATGCCGGGGTAAACCGCCGTTAACGCTGGCCACTTGCCTTTGGCCTCCTGCACCCGATTCTCGCCGAATACGCGCTGTCCCGCCGCGATGATCGGGATAATTGCATCCGCGGCGAAAGTCTTGGACACCGCGATCAGCGTCACGGAGGCGCGATCGCGTCGCGCATCCTTGCAGGCGCGGGCGATTTCGGCTTCGACCGCGGCGAGCGCGTTTGGTGAATGGCCGGTTACCGGCGCGGCGTTGGCTTCTGTCATAACGTCGTCTGGTTGTGCTCGGAACCGGAGGTAGGTCCAATTTTACCGAGTTCAAGAAACAGTTTTTGAACCCTTCGCTTTACCTTGGCCCATGGGGTGGGTAACGAAGATGGCAAGCATTAGTCTCAACCGCAAACGAGCGAAACTCAAGCAGGTTCTCGGAATCCGGGCGCGGCTTGCGTTGCTCGCGGTGATTCTGGTGGCGCCCTTGATGCTCGAGCGCATTCGCTCGCTCGAAGACACCCGCGCCCGGCAGATCGCGCAGGCTGTGGTTGAGTTCACCACCGTCGCAAGGCACAGCGCCGATGCGCAGCGCGAGGTGATATCGTCGGTCGAAACCATCCTGAAATCGGAAGCCTTCATCCGCGCCTCCGCCGGCGGCATCAGCAAGAGCTGCGACGTGCTGCGCGCAAGCCTGCCGTCGAACCTGCCCTGGATCCGCACGCTCCTGATCGCCGGCCAGGACGGTCGCATCCAATGCGCCACCAACAACATGTATGTCGGCCTCGACCTCGGCGACCGGCCCTATTTTCAGCAGGCCCAGGAGACCGGCCGCTTCGTGCTGAGCGATTTCATCCTGTCGCGGCCGGTGCCGACCCCGACCGTGATGGCGGTCTATCCGGTGTCCGCCTTCAGCGGCGTATCCGATGCCGTGGTACTCGCCACGGTCAATCTCGACTGGATGTCGAAGGTGATGAGCAATCTCGGCGGCCGCGCCGGCATCACCGCCGTGCTGGTCGACAGCGCCGGTACCGTGCTTGCCGCTCCGGCCGATCAGTACAGCGCGGTCGGCCGTCCTCTCGATAACATGCCGCTGATGTCGGCCATCGCCGACCGGGCGCTGCGGTCCGACCAGGACGAAGGCTCACTGTCCTTCCTCGCCGCCGACGGCTCCCGCCGCGCGGTCAGCTACATCCGCATCGCCGGCACCAATGCCCGCCTGATTGCCAGCATCGACGAGGACAAGGTGTCCGCGGCGGTCAGCCGCGACATCCGCACCGCCTATCTCCAGCTCGCCTTCGTCGTCGTGTTCGTCCTGCTCGGCGCGCTGATCGCCGCAGAAAAGCTCGTCATCAAGCCGATCGAGATGCTTGCAGACATGGCCAAGCGTCTCGGCGAGGGCGATCTGTCGGCCCGCGCCGCGCGCAGCCGCCTGCCGGCCGAGTTCGTGCCACTGGCCCGCGCCTTCAACGCGATGGCCGCGCAACTGAGCCAGCGCGAGCGCGAGCTGATCGCCAGCAACGATCGGCTGACGGTGATGGCCTCGATCGACATGCTCTCGGGGCTCGCCAACCGCCGCGGCTTCCAGAGCCGGCTCGACTTCGAGTGGATGCGCGCGCAGCAATATGGCAGCGACCTCGCGCTTCTGATGATCGACGTCGACCATTTCAAGCTGTTTAACGACACCTATGGCCATCTCGAAGGCGATTCCTGCCTAACCCGCCTCGGC
Source organism: Bradyrhizobium centrosematis (assembly GCF_045571495.1). Taxonomy (NCBI): domain Bacteria; kingdom Pseudomonadati; phylum Pseudomonadota; class Alphaproteobacteria; order Hyphomicrobiales; family Nitrobacteraceae; genus Bradyrhizobium; species Bradyrhizobium centrosematis. Next base: position 216,395 of record NZ_CP120703.1, on the reverse strand, counting down.
GAGTCGCTCTCCGGCATCGCCGCCGACACGATGGGCTTTGCGGCGCGCTATGGCGGCGAGGAATTCTGCCTGCTGCTGCCGAACACCGATGTGAACCGCGCCGTCGAGATCGGCGAGCAGGTGCGCGCTGCCGTGCTGAAGCTGTGCCTGCCGCACATCACCTCGAGCCACATGATCGTCACGGTCTCGATCGGCGTTGCTGCGACCAAGCCCAACGAAGCCTTGCGACCCGGCGACCTCATCGAAGCTGCCGACGCCGCGCTCTATGCCGCCAAGCACCGCGGCCGCAACAATGTCGTCGAGCACGGCGTGCAGGCGATCGAGACCGGCGCGGTTGACATCATGATGGCGGCCAGCGCGTAGTCAGCTGGCGCTTCACCTCGCCCCGCTTGCGGCATCAGAGCTGCGTGCTTTCGGGGCACCATAACTTCCACATCCTCGTGGTCGGGCCGGCCCGCGCCTAGCCCGCGGTCCCGTCGCGATCGAGCTCGGCTTCCGTCACCACGCGATTACGGCCGCCGCTCTTGGCGAGATAGAGCGCGCGGTCGCAGCGCTCGACGAGATCGGTGATCGCTTCGCCGACCCGGTACTGCGCCACACCGATCGACACGCTGATGCTGGGAAGGATCTCGCCGGTCGAGCGGCGGGTGATCGTGCATTCGGCGAGCGCGCGTCTGATGCGCTCGGCGATCTCGGCACAAGTGGCGAGATCGGCGTCCGGCAGCACCGCAATCAGCTCCTCGCCGCCATAGCGGGCCGGCAGATCCTGCTCGCGGACCTTTTCGCGCAACACCTTCGCCATCAGGCGCAGCACCTGGTCGCCGACGCCGTGGCCGTAATTGTCGTTGAAGGTCTTGAAATGGTCGATGTCGAGCATCAGCACGCTGAGCGGCTCGCCCCATGCCGCTGTCGCCTGCGCCTTGCGAAGGAATTCGTCGAGCGCCCGCCGGTTTGCAAGGCCCGTCAGCGTGTCGGTCCGGGCGCGCTGCTCGGACCGCGAGAGCGAATCGCGGATCACGTCGAGCTCACGGGTCTTTTCAGCAAAGCCCGCTTCCAGCTGCGTCGCCCTCGTGGCGGCGCGGGCCAGCTCGTTCATGAGCTGGGCGACCAGCACCTTCGGATCGACGCCGGCCTGGCCCTGATCCGCCACCTGGCTGATGACCTGCATCTGCGAATGGTTGTCAGCGATCGCAGTCGCCAGAAATTCCTTGGCCGCACCCATCAGGGCCTGCAGCCGCTCGGAGGTGTCGACCATGACGGCGCTCACCTGGGGTGCGACGTAGGTCTCGAACAGATCCTGATTGGTTCGGGCGTCGAACGGGCGATTGTGGTCGATCAGGAGATCGATCGCGTTGCGCAGATCGTCATGGCTGCCCGCGAAATATTGGTACCACACCGCAAAATTGGCCGGGGTCGGCGCAATCCGCTGTTCGGACATGCTGCGCATCGCCCGTCCAGCGATGGAGGCGGCATAGTCGTAATCGGGATCGTCGAAGCTGGAATGCATTTGCGGTGAGGCGGCCTTATCGGGCCGCAAATTGGCACTGACCCCTTAATCACACCCCAACATGGGCCCTCGTAGTTATGCGGAGGCGAGAGCAAAGTTCCAAATCGCGGCAACCCATTGACCCCCCGAGGTCTTCTATGGCCTAGTCCGCCGTCTTGAGACGGCCGAACCCATGAAAACCCAACGATTCCATGACCTCCGAACGCTATAACGCCCGCGACGCCGAACCGCGCTGGCAACGCCTCTGGGACGAGCAGCAGATCTTCGTCTCCAAGAACGACGATTCGCGGCCGAAATACTATGTGCTGGAGATGTTCCCCTACCCGTCCGGGCGCATTCATATCGGCCATGTCCGGAATTATACGCTCGGCGACGTGCTGGCCCGCTTCATGCGCGCCAAGGGGTTCAACGTGCTGCACCCGATGGGCTGGGATGCTTTCGGTCTGCCGGCCGAGAATGCCGCCATCGAGCGCAAGGTCGCGCCGAAAGCCTGGACCTACGACAACATCGCCGCGATGAAGAAGCAGCTCCGCTCGATTGGGCTGTCGCTGGACTGGTCCCGGGAGATCGCGACCTGCGATCCCTCTTATTACAAGCACCAGCAGAAGATGTTTCTGGACTTCCTGCGCGCAGGCCTCGCCGAGCGCGAGAAGCGCAAGGTGAATTGGGACCCGGTCGACATGACCGTGCTCGCCAACGAGCAGGTGATCGACGGCCGTGGCTGGCGTTCGGGCGCTGTCGTCGAACAGCGCGAGATGAATCAGTGGGTCTTCAAGATCACGAAATATTCGCAGGAGCTCTTGGCAGCGCTGGATACGCTGGACCGCTGGCCGGACAAGGTGCGGCTGATGCAGCGCAACTGGATCGGCCGCTCGGAGGGCCTGTTGATCCGCTTCGCGCTGGATGCGGCGACGACGCCTGCAGGCGAGAGCGAGCTGAAGATCTTCACAACCCGCCCGGACACGCTGTTCGGCGCGAAGTTCATGGCGATCTCGGCCGATCATCCGCTGGCACAAGCGGCCGCGGCGAAGAACCCCGCGCTTGCCGAGTTCATTGCCGAGATCAAGAAGATCGGCACCGCGCAGGAGATCATCGACACCGCGGAGAAGCAGGGTTTCGACACCGGCATCCGCGCCGTGCATCCGTTCGATCCGTCCTGGAAGCTGCCGGTCTATGTCGCCAATTTCGTGCTGATGGAATACGGCACCGGCGCGATCTTCGGCTGCCCGGCGCACGACCAGCGCGACCTCGACTTCGTCAACAAGTACAATCTCGGCAACACGCCGGTGGTGTGCCCGGAAGGACAGGACCCGAAGACGTTCGTGATCACCGACACCGCCTATGACGGTGACGGCCGCATGATCAATTCGCGCTTCCTCGACGGCATGACCATCGAGCAGGCCAAGGACGAGGTGGCGAAGCGCCTCGAGACCGAGCTGCGCGGCAACGCACCGGTCGGCGAGCGGCAGGTCAATTTCCGCTTGCGCGACTGGGGCATTTCCCGCCAGCGCTATTGGGGCTGCCCGATTCCCGTCATCCACTGCCCGAAATGCGACGTGGTGCCGGTGCCGGATGCCGACCTGCCGGTGAAGCTGCCTGATGATGCGACCTTCGACAGGCCGGGCAACGCGCTCGACCATCACCCGACCTGGAAGCACGTCACCTGCCCCCAATGCGGCGGCAAGGCCCAGCGCGAAACCGACACCATGGACACCTTCGTGGATTCGTCCTGGTATTTTGCGCGCTTCACCGATCCCTGGAACGAGAACGCGCCGACCACGCCAGCCGTGGCCAACCGGATGCTGCCGGTCGACCAATATATAGGCGGCGTCGAGCACGCGATCCTGCATCTGCTCTATAGCCGCTTCTTCACTCGCGCGATGAAAGCGACGGGGCACATCGCGCTGGACGAGCCGTTCGCCGGCATGTTCACGCAAGGCATGGTGGTGCACGAGACCTACCAGAAGGCCGACGGCACCTACGTGCAGCCGGCCGAGGTCAAGGTCGAAATTGGTGGCAATGGACGCCGCGCGACATTGCTTGCGACTGGCGAGGACATCCAGATCGGCCCGATCGAGAAGATGTCCAAGTCGAAGAAGAACACGGTCGACCCCGACGACATCATCGAGACCTACGGCGCCGACGTCGCCCGTTGGTTCATGCTGTCGGACTCCCCGCCCGACCGCGACGTGATCTGGAGCGACGAGCGCGTCCAGGGCGCCTCGCGCTTCGTGCAGCGGCTGTGGCGGCTGGTGAACGATTCCGTCGAGCTCGGCAAAAGTGCGCCGGCGGCTCGGCCTGCCAGCTTCGGCTCCGACGCCACCGCCTTGCGCAAGGCCGCCCATGGCGCGCTGGACAAGGTCACCACCGGGATCGAGCGGCTGCACTTCAACGTCTGCCTCGCCCATATTCGCGAATTCAGCAACACCTTCTCGGAGATACTGCAGCGTCCCGGACAGCCGTCCGCCGACCTTGCCTGGGCGATCCGCGAAGCCGGCCGGATCCTGGTCCAGCTGTTCTCCCCGATGATGCCGCACCTCGCCGAGGAGTGCTGGCAGGTGCTGGGCCAAAGCGGGCTGGTTTCCGAGGCCGATTGGCCCCAAATCGAACGCGATTTGCTGGTTGAAGACAGCGTGACCCTCGTGGTCCAGGTCAACGGCAAGAAGCGGGGTGAGGTCACGGTTGCAACAGCGGCCCAGAATCCGGAAATCGAGGCTGCCGTTTTGGCCCTCGATGCGGTAAAGCTGGCCCTGGACGGCAAGCCCGTCCGCAAGGTGATCATCGTCCCCAAGAGGATCGTAAATGTTGTCGGCTAGGATCCGCATCGCAGCCCGCTTGCTGGCGGTCGCCGGATTGGCGGCGTTGACGGCCGGCTGCTTCCAGCCGATGTATGCCGAGCGGGGCGACGGCCTCCCCGGCCTGCGTGAGAAGCTGATGGGGGTAGAGCTGCCCCCGATCAGCAAGCCCAATGCCTCCCGCGAAGCCCGCGTCGGCGTCGAAATCCGCAACGCCCTGGCCTTCAAGCTTTACGGCTCGGCGACGGGCATGCCGCCGACCCACCGGCTGGACATCCGCTTCACCACCACCCGATCCTCACTGATCGTCAGCGCCACGACGGGACTGCCGACCAACGAAAATTTCGGCATCGACGCCCAGTACAACCTGATCGACGTCGCGAGCGGCAAGTCGGTCATGACCGGCTCGACCTTCTCGCGCGTGTCCTACGACATGCCGGGCTCCTACCAGCGCTTCTCGCGCAACCGCGCCGTGCGCGATGCGGAGGATCGTGCCGCCACCGAGATCGCCGAGAACATCACGACCCGGCTCGCCTCGTTCTTCACCGCGGGGACATAGGTCACTCCTATCATTCCGGGCGCCCGCGGGGGCGAACCCGGAATTGATCCCAAACCTCTGGATTCCGGGTTCGCGCTGCGCGTGCCCCGGAATGACAATCTGGCCATGGTCGCGCTGCGCGGAAAAGAGATCGACGCCTTCCTCGCCCGCCCCGATGCGGGCCGCCCGATCATCCTGCTCTATGGTCCGGACGCCGGCCTCGTGCGCGAGCGCGCCGATGCGCTGATCGCATCTGCCGTCGATGATCCCAACGATCCGTTCTCGCTGGTCAAGCTCGACGGCGACGAGCTCTCCGGCCAGCCCTCGCGCCTGGTCGACGAGGCCATGACGGTGCCGCTGTTCGGCGGCCGCCGCGCCATTCGTGTTCGCGCCGGCTCGCGCAGCTTTGCCAGCGGAATCGACACGCTGGCCGAGATGAATGTCAGGGATTGCCGCATCGTGATCGAGGCCGGCGAGCTGCGCCCGGAATCGCCGCTGCGCAAGGCCTGCGAGCGCGCCAAGACAGCGGTGGCAATCGGCTGCTATCCCGACACCGAGCGCGACCTCGCCAAGCTGATGGACGATGAATTGCGTATCGCCAATCTGCGCATCGCGCAGGACGCGCGCGCGGCGCTGATGTCGTTCCTCGGCGGTGACCGCCAGGCCTCGCGCAACGAGCTGCGCAAGCTGACGCTCTACGCTCACGGCAAAGGCGAGGTGACGCTGGACGACGTGATGGCGGTGGTTGCGGACGCGTCCGAGCTGAAGCTCGACCCGATCGTCGATGGCGCCTTTGCCGGTCGGCCCGACATCGTCGAGACTGAATTCGCCAAGGCCATGATCGCCGGCACCTACCCCGGCGTGATCATCTCGGCCGCGCAGCGCCAGGCGGCGTGGCTGCACAAATCCGCGCTGGCGATCGCCGACGGCACGCCCGCCTCCGCCGTGCTCGATGGCGGCTTTCCGCGCCTGCATTTTTCCCGCAAGCCGGCAGTGGAAACGGCGCTGCGCAATTTCAGCGTGACGCGGCTCGCCGCCGTGATCGAACAGCTCGCAACCGCCGCGCTCGAGACCCGCAAGCAATCAACCCTGGCCGCCGCCATCGCCCAGCGCACGCTGATGGCGATCGCCGCGAATGCGAAGCGACGGGGTTAATTGAGGCCTTCACGCCCTCCCCGTCATTGCGAGCGGAGCGAAGCAATCCAGAGTCCCTCCGCGGAGAGATTCTGGATTGCTTCGTCGCTGACGCTCCTCGCAATGACGTGGGGAGAGCGACACATTTCACAATGACGACGTCAGTTCCTCATCCTGAGGAGCGCGCTCTTGCGCGCGTCTCGAAGGATGCAGGCCGGCCCGTGGCCCTCGCCCTTCGAGACGCCGCTTCGCGGCTCCTCAGGGTGAGGGAGATAGACTGAACATGCCGCGCGATCCGGTTTTCGCCGGGCGGCGCGGAACGAGGGCGAAACCTATAGCACGCCCTTGGCCAGCCGCTTCATCACCTCATCGAGCTGATCGAGGTTGCGGTAGTTGATCTGCACGGAGCCGCCGGGGTCGCGGTGATTGACGGTGACCTTGAGGCCGAGCGCATCGCTGACGCGCTTTTCGAGATCGATCGTGTCGGGGTCCTTTTCCTTGCCCCCGGTCGCGCGCGCCTTTTGCGGCTTGCGCTCCGGTACGCCCTCCTCATGCGCGAGCGCCTCGGCCTGGCGGACGTTGAGGCCTTCCGCGACGATGCGCTTGGCGGCCGCGAGCGGATCCGGCACGCCGATCAGCGCGCGGGCATGACCGGCGGTCAGCTCGCCGGTCGCGATGAAGGCCTGCACCTCGGCCGGCAGTTTCGTCAGCCGCATCATGTTGGCGACGTGGCTGCGACTCTTGCCGACAACCCTTGCGATGTCGTCCTGGCTGCGTTTGAACTCGTTGGCGAGCGCGTGATAGCCCTGCGCCTCTTCCATCGGATTGAGGTCTTCGCGCTGCACGTTCTCGACGATCGCGAACTCCAGCGCGTCGCTGTCGCTGATGTCGACCGGGACGATCGGCACCTCGTGCAGGCCGGCCATTTGCGAGGCACGCCAGCGCCGTTCGCCGGCGATGATCTCGTAGCGGTCCTGCGCGCCCTTCACCGGACGCACCACGATCGGCTGGATCACGCCGTGCTGCTTGATGGACTCGCTGAGCTCCTTCAGCTCGGCGTCCGAAAAGGTGCGGCGCGGATTGCGCGGATTGGCCTTGATGAATTCGATCGGCACCTTGCGCTGCGCGCGCGGACGATCGACATGCTGGGCCTCGCCGCCGACGTCACCGATCAGACTTGCAAGACCCCGGCCCAGTCGCGAACGCGCTTCGTCGGCCATCGCCAGCTCCCTTGGATTCAACTCGAACGCTCCTGCTACTCTGTTCCCGTCATTCCGGGACGCGCGAAGCGCGAACCCGGAATCTCGACGTTGTTCAATTTCAAATCTCGGGATCCCGGATCAATTCGCCTGTCGCGAATTGTCCGGAATGACAACATGCGTATTCAATGCGTCGTGCGCAGCTCGCGCTCGCGCTGGATCACTTCGGTGGCGAGCCGCAAATACGCTTCGCTGCCGACGCATTTGAGATCGTAGACCAGCACCGGCTTGCCGTAGGACGGCGCCTCCGAGATGCGCACGTTGCGCGGGATCATGGTCTTGTAGACCTTCTCGCCCATGAACTGCCGAACGTCGGCGACGACCTGGTTCGAGAGGTTGTTACGCGAGTCGAACATGGTCAGCACGATGCCGTGGATCGACAGGTTCGGATTGAGCGTCGAGCGCACCTGCTCCACCGTCTGCAGCAATTGCGACAGACCTTCGAGCGCGAAGAACTCGCACTGCAACGGCACCAGGATCGCATCGGAGGCGGCCATCGCGTTCACCGTGAGCAGGTTGAGCGAGGGCGGGCAGTCGATCAGCACATAGGTGTAGTCGGCATCCGGCGAGACGTTGTTGTTGAGCGCGCCGATGGCGTCGCGCAGCTTGAAGGCGCGGCCGGGCGTGGTGCCGAGCTCGAGCTCGAGGCCGGAGAGGTCCATGGTCGACGGCGCGATGTGCAGCCGCGGCACCGCGGTCGACACCACCGCCTCACGCAAGGCGGCTTCGCCCACCAGCACGTCGTAGGTCGAGCAGGAGCGGTTGCGGCGGTCGATGCCCAGGCCGGTCGAGGCATTGCCTTGAGGATCGAGATCGACGATCAGGACGCGCTCGCCAATCGCCGCGAGCGCCGTGCCGAGATTGATCGCCGTGGTTGTTTTTCCCACACCGCCCTTCTGATTCGCCAGCGCGAGGATGCGCGGATGGCCATGCGGCACCTCAGCCTTCTCCTGGTCGGTCTGGTCTTGCTGCGGCCCGTCGATCACGGTCATCGAAATTTTCCCCACTCAACCCCTGCGCGCCTCAGCTGCGCCGCTCGGCGGCATCGAGCTCCACGATCCAGCCGTCACCCGTGCGGCTCTGGTGGAGCTGAGGCGCAATATTCCAATATTTAGCGGCTTCGGTCAATTCAGCCTCTACATCTTGACCCTTGAGAAACAACACTTTTGCGCCTTGACGCATCAGCGGCTCCGCAAAGCCGATGAGTTGATGTAGCGGAGCCAGCGCACGCGCGGTGACGCAATCGACCGGGCCGGTGATTCTATCCACATTATCCCCGATCTCAGCGAGATGTACGACCCCCGGAGATGTGGTGACGCGGATCGCTTCGCGCAAAAAGGCTGCCTTCTTGGCGATTCGTTCGACGAGGTGGACGCTCGCGCCCGGTATCCCGGCCATGGCGCAGGCGAGGACGACGCCGGGAAAGCCGCCGCCGCTGCCAAGATCGGCCCAGCGCTTCGCGGTCGGCGCGAGATCGACCAGCTGGAGCGAGTCGGCGATATGGCGGGTCCAGAGCTGCGGCAGGGCCGAGGGCGCGACCAGGTTGGTCTTGGCCTGCCACTCCCTGAGCAGCTCGATGTAGCGGTCGAGCCGCGCTTCCGTTTCATGTGAAACGGGTGCCAGCTTGAGCGCCGCGATTTTGTCGGCTGCGATGGCAGCATCTAACGCCTGATCATTGGCCTTGGCCTTGTCGACGTTCGGCTTGGTCGGCGTCAGATCGGATCGGCGACCGGCGCCCTCGCCCGCCCCAGGCCGTCGCGATGGCGGCCTGTCCCCGCCCGGTCCGCGCTGTTTCACGTGAAACGCCTATGCGATTGCCTTGGAGGTCTTTCGTGCCTCACGGCGGAGATAGGCCGCGAGGATACCGAGCGCTGCCGGTGTCATGCCGTCGATCCGGCCAGCTTGGCCGACGGTGAACGGCCGTGCTTTCTCCAGCTTGGCGCGGACCTCGTTGGAGAGACCGGGAACGAGGCTGTAGTCGACCTCTGACAGCACCATCCCCTCGTCGCGCCGGAAGGCCTCGACGTCGGCACTCTGGCGCTCCAGGTAGACATCGTATTTGGCATCGATCTCGAGATGGGTGGCGATGACCGGATCAATCTCAGCCAGCTCCGGCCAGATCGTCCGAACCTGGCTCCAGCCGATCTCCGGATAGGCCATCAGTTCGAAGGCCGAGCGGCGCTGGCCGTCCCGGTTCAAGGACAATCCGTGCTTGATCGCTTCGTTCGGGGTGATCGTCAGCGACTTCGACAGCGTCCGGGCGGCGTTCAGGGCGTGCATCTTGGCACGGTGATGCTGTGTCCGGGCGGTGCCGACGCAACCAAGCGCGATCCCCTTCTCGGTCAGACGCTGGTCGGCATTGTCGGCCCGCAGCGTCAGCCGGTACTCGGCGCGCGAGGTGAACATCCGATACGGCTCGGTGATCCCACGGGTGACGAGATCGTCGATCATCACACCGAGATAGCCGTCGGCGCGATCGAACACCGTCAGCGCGGCACCGCTGGCGCAAAGCGCCGCGTTCAGGCCGGCGACAATGCCCTGCCCGGCAGCCTCTTCGTATCCGGTGGTGCCGTTGATCTGCCCAGCCAGGAAGAGACCATGAAGACGCTTGGTCTGGAGGGTCGGGTCGAGTTCACGGGGATCGATGTGGTCGTACTCGATGGCGTAGCCCGGTCGCACCATCTTGACCCGCTCCAGGCCAGGGATGGTCGCGAGGATCGCGAGCTGGACCTCTTCGGGAAGCGACGTCGAGATGCCGTTGGGATAGACTGTCGCGTCGTCGAGGCCTTCCGGCTCCAGGAAGATCTGGTGGCCGTCGCGGTCGCCGAACCGGACGATCTTGTCCTCGATCGACGGGCAATAACGCGGCCCGGAGCTCTTGATCTGGCCGGAGTACATCGGAGAGCGATGTACATTAGCCCGGATCACCTCATGGGTGGCGGCTGTGGTCCGGGTGATGCCGCACTGGATCTGCGGGGTCGTGATCCGCTCCGTCATCACCGAGAACGGCTCCGGCGGCTCGTCTCCGGGCTGCATCTCGACCGCGGACCAGTCGATCGTTGAGCCATCCAGGCGCGGCGGAGTGCCGGTCTTGAGCCGTCCGAGAGTAAATCCGGCACGCTCGAAGGACCTGGAAAGACCCATCGCAGGCGCCTCGCCGACACGGCCGGCCGGCCAGTTCTTCTCGCCGAGATGGATGAGACCGCGAAGGAAGGTGCCGGTGGTGACCACGACGGCCCCTGCCCGGAGCTCCCGGCCATCGGCCAGGCGCAGACCGATGACCCGGCCCTGGTCCACGATCAGCTCGTCGGCTTCCCCTTCGATGACGGAGAGGCCCTCGGTCTCGCGGATCGCGGTCTGCATCGCCGCTGCATAGAGTTTTCGATCGGCCTGCGCGCGCGGACCCCGAACGGCAGGACCCTTCCGGCGATTGAGCACGCGAAACTGGATGCCGCCGGCATCGCCGACCCGGCCCATAAGGCCATCAAGCGCATCGACCTCACGGACCAGATGACCCTTGCCGAGACCACCGATGGCGGGGTTACAGGACATTGCGCCGATAGTGGAGAACCGGTGCGTCACCAGAACGGTCGCCGCGCCCATCCGGGCAGAGGCAGCAGCAGCTTCACAGCCGGCGTGGCCGCCGCCAATCACGATGACGTCGAAATTATCTCGCTCTGTTCGCATGGGCCGAACTTCTATCCCAGAGCGGAAAAAGCCGGAAGTGGAAACTGGGAGACGGGGTGTTTCACGTGAAACGGAGACGCGTGGCTGGCGGAGAAAGTCGCCAAAACAACCCCATGCACAGTAGGAGAGGCGTTGAATTGTCTCGTGTTTCACGTGAAACGTCGGCTGAAATCTCCCGCCTTGCAGGGACAAATGAGCTCCTTGGATGCCTTGGCTGGGTGGACGGCCCATGGACGAAAGGCTTCGCCGCCGTCATTGCGAGCGCAGCGAAGCAATCCAGCATTCCATCCGCAGAGGCAGCCTGGATTGCTTCGTCGCAAGGGCTCCTCGCAATGACGAGGCGTGAGCGACGCCCTGAAAGGGCCTCGGAAATCGCGGAGGCAGGAAGTATCCAAAGGCCCCGGCGCTCAGTCGAGCAGTGTTTCACGTGAAACACAAGCAATGGAACAAGTAATAGTTCTAGAATGAAGAACTAGGCCTACTTTCCGATGCAGAATTTCTGGAAGATGGCCCCAAGGACGTCCTCGACGTCCACTCTGCCCAATAGACGACCAAGCGCGTAGGCAGCAGCGCGGAGCTCTTCGGCAGCGAGCTCCTCGCCGTCTTCTACAAGGTCCAAGCTCCGGCGCAAGCTGTCCGCGGCCCGGCTCAACAAGTCGCGCTGGCGGGCCCGGGTCACCACGGCCCCCTCGGTGGTACCGAAAAACTCCGAAGCGAACTTCACCAGCCCGTCGACCAGCTCGGGGATGCCATCGCCGCGACTCGCCGAGATCGTGAACTCGCCGCCCGGCCGGGCTCTTCCGACCCCATCAAGATCGATCTTGTTGCGCACGATCCAGACCGTCCCCTCCGTTCGATCGCCGTCTGCGGATTTGCGAAGCGAGCGCATCGTGCTGGGATCGATGGCCTGCCCGGGCTCGACCAACCACAACACCAGGTCGGCATCCTCGGCCCGCGCCCGCGCACGGCGCACCCCCTCCTGCTCGACGGGATCGTCGGTCTCGCGGATGCCGGCGGTGTCGATGAGTGTGACGGGATAGCCGTCGAGATCGAGCTGCACCTCGATCACGTCGCGCGTCGTGCCGGCGTGCGGTGAGACGATCGCAACCTCGCGGCGCGCGAGCTGATTGATCAGCGTCGACTTGCCGACGTTCGGCTCGCCCGCGATCGCAACCACCAGCCCGTCCCGCAGCCGTTCAGAATGTCCCTGTGCCGCAAGGACTTCTGTGATCTCGTCATGCAGCGCCTTGATCGCCTTCACCGCCGGCGCGATCAATTCCGCAGGTACATCGCCCTCATCGGAAAAATCGATGCCGGCCTCGATCAGCGCCGAGGCCTCGATGATGCGCTCACGCCAGTCGCGCGCACGGTCGCCGAGTAAGCCCTGCAATTGGCGCAGCGCCTGGCGGCGCTGGCGGTCGGTGTCGGCGTGAATGAGATCGTCGAGGCCCTCGGCCTCGGTGAGGTCGAGCTTGCCATTCTCGAACGCACGCCGCGTGAACTCGCCGGGCTCGGCCGCTCGCGTATTCGGAATTAAAGAAATTGCAGCGAGGAGCGCCGCCAGCACCGCGCGGCCGCCATGGACGTGAAATTCGGCGATGTCCTCGCCCGTTGCACTGCCCGGCCCGGGAAACCAGAGCACGACTGCGTCGTCGATGGGCTGGCCTGCGCCGTCGCGGAGCAGCCGGCGGCTTGCCTGCCGCGGCAGTGGCAGCTTCCCCGCGAGGGTTGTTAGCACCGTGCCGGCCTGCGAACCGGAGACGCGCACCACCGCGATCGCGCTCGGCGCGCGGCCGGACGACAACGCAAAGATGGTCTGGTCGCGCGGATGCATGGCCTATTTGTCCGGCTCGCGGCGAAAACGCAAATGGCTGTTTCGGCGAGCCAGCGGCCGGAATTGCTGCAGGAAATCTTGCAGCAAAGACGATGTTGCGACGCAACATAGCCGCTGTACTTCGCTGCGGAACCGGTCGATCCCGAGGCCGGAAAGCTGCGGCAAATTTCAAGAATTATATCAAGATATCAACAGAGTGCGCGAAAGCCACGCCCTGGTGACAAACCGCCAGCCATGCTGCATCCTCGCCGCAGCAAGCCGCACAATAAAAAGGGCGCCGGAGGCGCCCTCTGATTCCTTGTTGCACTGCACTCAGGTGTTCATGGAGTCGAAGAACTCCGAATTGCTCTTGGTCGAGCGCAGCTTGTCGAGCAAGAAGTCGATCGCGTCCATGGTGCCCATCGGATTGAGGATGCGGCGCAGGACGTACATCTTCTTGAGCACCTGTGGATCGGTGATGAGCTCCTCCTTGCGCGTGCCGGAGCGCGAGATGTCGATCGCCGGGAAGGTGCGCTTGTCCGAGACCTTGCGGTCCAGGATCAGCTCCGAGTTACCGGTGCCCTTGAACTCTTCGAAGATGACTTCGTCCATGCGGCTGCCGGTATCGACCAGCGCGGTGGCGATGATGGTCAGCGAGCCGCCCTCCTCGATGTTACGGGCGGCACCGAAGAAGCGTTTCGGGCGCTGCAGCGCGTTGGCGTCGACACCGCCGGTCAGCACCTTGCCGGAAGACGGTACCACGGTGTTGTAGGCACGGCCGAGACGCGTGATCGAATCCAGCAGGATGACGACGTCGCGGCCATGCTCGACCAGCCGCTTGGCCTTCTCGATCACCATCTCGGCGACCTGGACGTGACGCACCGCCGGCTCGTCGAAGGTCGAGGACACGACCTCGCCCTTCACCGAGCGCTGCATGTCCGTGACTTCTTCCGGGCGCTCGTCGATCAAGAGCACGATCAGGTAGCACTCGGGATGATTATGCGTGATCGAGTGCGCGATGTTCTGCATCAGCACGGTCTTACCCGTGCGCGGCGGCGCCACGATCAATGCGCGCTGGCCCTTGCCGATCGGCGCGACGATGTCGATCACGCGGGCGGAGAGATCCTTTCGCGTCGGATCGTCGATTTCCATGCGGAAACGCTGATTCGGAAACAGCGGCGTGAGATTGTCGAAATTGACCTTGTGCTTGGCCTTTTCCGGGTCCTCGAAATTAAGCGTGTTGACCTTCAGCAGCGCGAAATAGCGCTCGCCCTCTTTCGGGCTGCGGATGTGGCCTTCGATGGTGTCGCCGGTGCGCAGGCCGAAACGGCGAATTTGCGAGGGCGAAACGTAGATGTCGTCGGGACCCGGCAGATAATTCGCGTCGGGCGAGCGGAGGAAGCCGAAGCCGTCGGAGAGAACCTCGACGACGCCCTCGCCGACGATGTCGGTTTCGGCGAGCGCAAGCTGCTTGAGGATGGCAAACAGCAGCTCCTGCTTGCGCATCGTGCTGGCGTTCTCGACCCCATGCTCTTCCGCGAACGAGACGAGCTCGGCCGGCGTTTTCGACTTGAGGTCCTGAAGTTTGATTTCCCGCATTGGGGTGGTCCTGTGGGGTAACGCTTGGAGGGGGTGCGAGGAGGCTCTGAAATGCGGACGTGAGAAGATAGGGTCCGCAGGTCTGGCAAGGTGAGCGCCGGTGAGGCTTCAAACCTGATGCGGTGTCCGGCCTCTGGAAAGCTCAGACACAACCACATCCGCCTGCGTTGGGTGGGATGTCGACAATATAGAAAATCGCTCTCCGCTCCGCAAGAAGAAGCGCTGAGCGATTTGCCGGGCGTCTTGCCTAGAACGGCTTCACGATCACCATGATGACGATGACAATCATCAGGACGGTCGGCACCTCATTGATAATCCGATAGAATTTCTGGCTACGCGGACGGCGGTCGGCGGCAAAATCCTTCAGCCAACGGGAAAAAAAGCCGTGGACCGCCGACATCGCCAGGACCAGTGCCAGTTTTACGTGCAGCCAGCCGAACGAGAACCAATGGCCGGACCAGGCGAGATAGAGCCCGGCCAGCCAGGTGACGATCATGGCAGGGTTGATGATGGCCTTGAGGAGCCGGCGTTCCATCACCTTGAACGTTTCCGACTGCTTCGAACCGATCTCGGCCTCGGAATGATAGACGAACAGCCGCGGCAGATAGAGCATGCCCGCCATCCAGGAGATGACGGCGACGACATGCAGCGCCTTGATCCAGAGATAGACGTCTTCGAACATTTTCGCAGGCCCGGATTTCCATCCAGCGCAGGAAACGCTGGGGATAGTAAGAACCCGTTAAGGTCTTACCCTGCACACATATCCGTCCGTAGCGCCTTCCTCAAATCTAGAATCTTAGATTCTTAAGGTTTGAGTCTATGTGACCGTGGATTGGACTCACGCAATTCCATCCGCGCGTTCGCACGCGCTTGTTCACACCCGTCAACATATCCCGGATCGCTCTGGCGCTTTGCGATAAGTCGGCCAGCCTCAAAGGCTTGCGCCTTTCCATAGGCAGCTTATCAAAGGGGTTGTCCGCGCAATCCAGTTCCCGGCTCGGCGGGGCGGCGAACTTGTTCTGACGGGCAGCGGTGTGAAGAAAATTGGCACTTGTCCCGCCCCTGGTGTCGCACATCCCTTTCCGAGGGGTTAAGCTCCACAGAAATCCACAAACCGCCCCAGCTCAATCCCAAGAGTTTTTGTGCCGACCTCGAACAATTATTTCCATCTGCACCTGGTCTCCGACTCCACCGGCGAGACGCTGATCACCGTGGCGCGCGCGGTCGCGGCCCAGTACGCCAACGTGACGCCGGTCGAGCATGTCTATCCGCTGGTGCGCAGCCAGAAGCAGCTCGATCGCGTGCTCGACGAGATCGAGGAGGCGCCGGGGATCGTGCTGTTCACGCTGCTGGAGAAGGATCTGGTCTCCAGGCTCGAGGACAAGTGCAAGGAGATCAATGTTCCGAGCCTGTCGATCATCGGCCCGGTGATGCAGCTGTTCGAAGCCTATCTCGGGGCTGCGACCACGGGCCGCGTCGGCGCTCAGCACGTCCTCAACGCGGAATATTTCAAGCGGATCGACGCGCTGAACTACACGATGATCCATGATGACGGCCAGCATGTCGAAGGTCTCGACGAGGCCGATGTCGTGCTGGTCGGCGTGTCCCGCACCTCGAAGACGCCGACGTCGATCTATCTCGCCAATCGCGGCATCCGTACCGCCAACGTGCCGCTGGTTCCCGGCATCCCGGTGCCCTCGCAATTGGAGACGCTGACGCGGCCGCTGGTCGTCAGCCTGCACGCGACGCCGGAACGCCTGATCCAGATCCGCCAGAATCGCCTGCTCTCCATGGGGGCCGAATCCGGCAGCGGCAGCGACAGCTATACCGACAAGCAGTCCGTCACCGAGGAGGTCGCATTCGCGCGCAAGCTGAGTGCCAAGCATGATTGGCCGCTGCTGGATGTCACGCGTCGCTCGATCGAGGAGACCGCGGCGGCGATCATGAAGCTGTACAGCGATCGTCAGCGCAACCGGCCATCCGAATAGTTTCCGCGATGGGTCTGTGGCTCGGCAAATCTCCGTTGATTCTGGCCTCGCAGAGCAGCGCGCGAAAGATGCTGCTGGCCAATGCCGGGCTGGAGTTCAAGGCGATCACCGCCGATATCGACGAGCGCGGTATTCAAGCCGCCTCGAAGCTTTCCACCCCGCGCGAGATCGCTTCGCTGCTGGCGCGCGAAAAGGCCAAGGCGGTCTCGGCCAATCATCCCGCAAGCTACGTGATCGGCGCCGATCAGACCCTGGCGCTTCGCGACCGGCTCTTCAACAAGCCTGCAGGCCGTTCGCAGGCCTTGGCGCAATTGCGCGACCTCGCCGGCAACAGCCACGAGCTGAATTCGGCAGTGGCGGTTGCGCATGACGGCAAGATCGTTTTCGACGACGTATCGATCGCCCGCATGACCATGCGAGAGATGACCGAGGGCGAGCTTTCGGCCTATCTGGACGCTGCCGGCGACGCCGTCACGACCAGCGTCGGGGCCTATCAGCTCGAGGGGCTGGGCATCCATCTGTTCGAGCGGATCGAGGGCGACCATTTCACCGTTCTCGGTCTGCCGTTGCTGCCGCTGCTTGCGTTCCTGCGCCGTGAACGGCTAGTTGCGGTGTAGATGAGAGATGGCTGCGCGCTGATGCGGATCCTGGGACTGACCGGCTCGATCGGGATGGGAAAATCCACCACCGCGAAACTGTTCGCGGAGGCCGGCGTGCCGGTCTACGACGCCGATGCCGCCGTGCATCAGCTCTATGAGGGGGAAGCTGCGCCAGCGATCGAAGCGGCCTTTCCCGGCACCACCGTCGACGGCAAGGTGGACCGGCCAAAGCTGTCTGCGCGCGTCGTGCACGATCCCGCCGCCATCAAGCAGCTCGAGCAGATCGTTCATCCCATGCTCGGCGCGTCCCGGCAAAGGTTCTTCGCCGAGGCCGAGGCGGCCAAGGCGCCGGTCGTGGTGCTGGACATCCCGCTGCTGTTTGAAACCGGCGGCGAGAAGCGGGTCGATGCCGTGGTCGTGGTCTCGACCTCGCCGGAACTCCAGCGTGAGCGGGTGCTGGCCCGCGGCACGATGGACGAGGCCAAGCTCAATGCCATCATCGCCAAGCAGACGCCCGACGCCGAGAAGCGAAAGCGGGCCGATTTCGTAGTGGATACGTCACACGGACTTGAGCCGGTGCGCGCCCAAATCAAGCACATCCTGGCCGAGGTCGTTAAGATGCCGCAGCGGCGAGCCTGATTCGCCGCCTTACGGCACTCAAGACTCTGATCTCAAGACATGCGCGAAATCGTTCTCGACACCGAAACCACCGGCCTCGATCCGCTCCGCGGTGATCGCCTGGTCGAAATCGGCTGCGTCGAGATTCTCAACCGCATGCCGACCGGGCAGACCTACCACGTCTATATCAACCCCGAACGGGACATGCCGGCGGAAGCGTTCGCCGTGCACGGGCTGTCGGCCGAATTCCTGTCGACCAAGCCGCTGTTCCACGAGGTCGCCGATGAATTTCTGGAGTTCATCGGTGATGCGCCGCTGGTGATCCACAACGCCTCGTTCGACATCAGCTTCATCAATGCCGAGCTCGACCGGATCAAGCGCGCCGCGATCCCGCGTGAACGGCTGGTCGACACGCTGCTGCTCGCGCGGCGCAAGCATCCCGGCGTGTCGAACCGGCTCGACGATCTCTGCTCGCGCTACTCGATCGACAATTCACACCGCACCAAGCACGGCGCGCTGCTCGACGCAGAATTGCTCGCGGAAGTCTATGTCGATCTGGTGGGAGCGCGGCAGTCGCAGCTGCTGCTGGCCTCGGAAAGCGAAGAGATCAGGGTCAGTTCCGCCGGCGATGCGCCGCGGCGGCAGCGCCTGGTGCCGCTCGCGCCGCGGGTTTCGGATGCCGAACGGGAGGCCCATCGGGCCTTCATCGCAACGATGGGCGAAAAGGCGATCTGGAACGAATATCTCGCCGCTCCAGTCGCTCTCCCGGGCGGTTAAGGCCGTTAAGGTCAGGCCTGGCCGGTCTGACCCGACTGAGCGGCCATTTGCCGCTCCATGTTCTGACGATAGAGACCGACGAAGTCGACCGGATCCAGCATCAGCGGCGGGAACCCGCCGTCGCGCACTGCGGTCGCGATGATCTCGCGGGCAAACGGGAACAGCAGGCGCGGGCATTCGATCATTACCAGAGGATGCAGATTTTCCTTCGGCACGTTGGCGATGCGGAACACACCGGCATAAGCGAGCTCGAACGAGAACATCACCTTGCCCGCGGCCTCGGCCTTGCCTTCGACCGACAACGTCACCTCGAACTCCTGTTCGCTGAGGTTGTTGGCGCTGACATTGATCTGGATGTTGATCTGGGGCGGCTGGCTCTGCTGCTGGAGCGAGCTCGGCGCGTTGGGATTTTCGAACGAGAGGTCCTTGGTATATTGCGCCAGCACGTTGAGCTGGGGAGCCTGGGCCGCCTCGGGAGGGGTGCCGTTACCGTTGGTCATGGGAATGTCTCCTTACCCGATTTGGGCTGAATTTCGCGGCGGTTGGCTAACATAGGGCCGCCTCGTTCCACAAGGACGAACGGCCCCGGATCGGGAATTCGGCCTGCGCCAACGACTGTGACGTTCATCCTGCCTTTACCGCAAAATAGCGCCTTAAACGATTGAAGATGCGCCATTTCCGGGCAGGATCGGCTTTTCCTTTAAGCATAAAACGCGCTACACTCGACGCTGTGCCAAAAGGCGCCATTGGCCGGGCAAGATTTCGTGCCTACATCCCACGGACCTGACGTGGACCTAAAAAGGGCGATGTAGACTTGCCGTTTCCGTAGGGAACGGTCTACTGGCCGGATTGATTTTCCCGGCGACGACCCGAAGCAAAGACCCAGAGCAAAGACCAGAAAGCGAATACGACGTGGATATCTACACCATCATCTTCCTGGCGCTGGCGGTCTTCATCTTTCTGCGGCTGCGCAGCGTGCTCGGGCAGCGAACGGGCAGCGAGCGGCCGCCGTTCGATCGCACCGCCGCCCGCAATGCACTGGGAAGTGGCCAGGACAACAACGTCGTAACCGTGCCGGGCAAGGTCATCGACCAGGCGCCGTTGGCGCCGACGGCCGAGCCGGTCTCGGCTTCCGATCGCTGGAAGGGCCTGGCCGAGCCGGGCACGGCGCTGGCGCAGGGCCTCGATACCATTCTCGATAAAGATTCGACCTTCGACCCGCGTCATTTCATCTCGGGCGCCCGCAGCGCCTACGAGATGATCGTGCTGGCCTTTGCCAATGGCGACCGCCGCGCGCTGCGCGACCTGTTGTCATCGGACGTCTATGACAGCTTCGACGCCGCGATCAAGGAGCGCGAGAAGAACGAGCAGAAGACCGAGACCCGCTTCGTCTCGATCGACAAGGCCGAGCTGGTCGGCGCCGAGCTGCGCGACCGCACCGCTCAGCTCACCGTGCGTTTCGTCTCTCAGATGATCTCGGCCACCCGCGACAAGGCCGGCAACATCGTCGACGGCAGCGCCGACACGGTCGCCGATATCACCGACATCTGGACTTTCGCCCGCGACATCACCTCTCGCGATCCGAACTGGAAGCTGGTTGGCACCGGAAGCGCGAATTAAGCTCTTTCTCAAGAACGGCGCGACGGCTCTCTGCGCAGGCGCTGTCGTGCTGTCGTCGTTTTCGCTCGGCGCCGAGGCGTCGCGGCGCCACTATCGCAGTCATCACCATCATCATCCGCCGCAATTGCCCGCCGCGCCGCCGCGGACCTTGCCCTATCCGCAGCTCCCCCTGCCGTTCGAAATTCCCGGCGCGCAA
This sequence comes from Bradyrhizobium centrosematis, assembly GCF_045571495.1. Lineage (NCBI taxonomy): Bacteria > Pseudomonadati > Pseudomonadota > Alphaproteobacteria > Hyphomicrobiales > Nitrobacteraceae > Bradyrhizobium > Bradyrhizobium centrosematis. Next base: position 196,265 of record NZ_CP120703.1, on the reverse strand, counting down.
TATCTGCCGCTGGCCTGGGCCGACGTGAAGGGCTGGAGCGACGACGATCATCTCGCGGCGTACAAGACGTTCCGCGCCAGCTGCAAGCCGATCAATGGCCAAACCGGTGTGACTGAACCGAAGGCGCTGGCAGGCTCGCTGAGCGAGCCTTGCAAGGTCGCCAAGGCGCTCGAGCTGAGCGACGACGCGAAAGCAAAAAGTTTCTTCGAGGAGAATTTTACGCCGCTGCGCATCTCGCGACTCGGCGAGGCCGATGGTTTCGTCACTGGATATTACGAGCCGGTGCTGGAGGGATCGCGCACGCAGACCGAAATCTACAATGTTCCGGTCTATCGCCGTCCCTCGAATCTGTTCGTGCGCGGCTACAAGCAGGATTCGGTGAGCCTGCCCAACAAGGGGCCGGTCTATCGCAAGATCGGCCGCCGCAAGCTGGTGCCCTATTACGACCGCGGCGAGATCGAGGACGGCAAGATCGCCGGCCGCGGGCTGGAGATCGCCTGGCTGAAGGATCCGACCGATCTCTTGTTCGCACAGATCCAGGGCTCGGCGCGGATCAAGTTCGAGGACGGCAGCTCGGTTCGGCTGAATTACGACGCCTATAACGGCTATCCCTACACCGCCGTCGGGCGCATCCTGATCGAGCGCGGCATCATTCCGAAGGAAGAGATGTCGATGCAGAGGATCCGGGAATGGATGACGCAGAACCCTGATGGCGCCAAGGAGCTGCGCCGCCAGAACCGCGCCTACATCTTCTTCCGCGAGGTCAACCTCTCCGAAAAGGACGAGGCGGTGGGCGCGCAAGGCATTCCGCTGACAGCAGGCCGCTCGATCGCGGTCGACAAGACGCTGCATGTCTATGGCACGCCGTTCTTCATCGAGGGCGAGCTGCCGATCGAGTCGGAGCGTTCGAAAACACCGTTCCATCGGCTGATGATCGCGCAGGACACGGGCTCGGCCATCATCGGGCCCGCGCGCGCCGATCTATTTTTCGGTGCAGGCCAGGAGGCCGGCCGCGTCTCCGGCCGGCTGCGCCATCCCATGCGTTTCGTGATGCTGGTGCCGAAGGGGCTCGACCCCTCGATGCGGGCCGCGCGGCTGCCGGTGCCTGATCCGCGCCCTTCGGAGAAGATCGCAAAACTGTTTCCGCAGACCGATCCGGGAAAGGCGACGGCGAAGCCGGCTGCTGCCGGTGCTACGGAAACCAGGACCGACACCGTTGCGATCGCCGGTCCGGTCCCGCTGCCGGCGCCGCGGCCCGCGATCGAGGCCGCTCCTGAACCGCAGCGGCCGGTGAAGAAACGGTCCCATCGGCAGCAATGAAGCGATCGTCCCGTCCGCCCGTGCTGGAGCCTCGCCCCTCGCCGCGCCGCCGCGCGCTGAGCGAGGAGGAGCGCGAGCTGTGGGATATGGTCGCCAAACAAGTCAAGCCGCTGCGGAAGCATCGCGTGGCCAAGCCGCATGTCGCGCCGCCTGCCGGCCCTTCACTCGCGGCTCCCGTGACCCGGCCTTCGCCGCCGGCAAGGCCGATGACCGCAGCGCCAGCGCCGCGGCCCGCGAAACCGCAGATCCCACCTTTGGCGCCGCTCGGCAAGCGCGAGCGCACAAAGCTGTCGCGCGGCCGCAGCGAGATCGAGGCGCGGCTCGATCTGCACGGCATGACCCAGATGCGCGCGCATCGCGCCTTGACCGGATTCCTGCACCGCGCCCATCACGATGGCCTGACCTTCGTGCTCGTCATCACCGGCAAGGGCCGCAGCGGCGGCGAAAGCGGCGTGCTGCGGCGTCAGGTGCCGGAATGGCTGAGCCTGCCGGAATTTCGCGCCTTCGTCGTCGGCTTCGAGGAGGCCGCCATCGGCCATGGCGGCGAGGGTGCGCTGTATGTGCGGATCAGGCGAGCGAGAGGGTAGCGGCTCTACACCTCTCCCGCTTGCGGGAGAGGTCGCGCCGAAGGCGCGGGTGAGGGCTCTGTCCTCTCGGGGGCTCTTGGTTGGAGAGAGCCCTCTCGCCAACCCTTTCCCGCAAGCGCAGGGCTATCGCATATGGCTTTGCGGCGGGGCCCGAGCAAGCGCCTCTCCTTCGAGACGCCCGCTTCGCGGTCTCCTCAGGATGAGGCTGAACTGTATCGGTGTTCGTTGAAAGTGCTGCCGCGCACTCCGTCCTCATCCTGAGGGCCCGCCAAGGGCGGGCGTCTCGAAGGATGCGCCACGGGCAACCGCACTCATATGCGATAGCCCTGCCCGCAAGCGGAGGAGGGAGCGCACCTTCGATGCCGCACAGGCAGAACTCTAAAACGGCCGCACGATTCCAACACGTGGGATCAGCGTGAGTATCAAACCGAAGACGTTTGTCGTCCGATCCTCGGACGGAATCAGCGGGACCTGCTGCTTCGCCGGCAGCATCTTCACCGCGTGCAGGATCAGGAACATGCAGACCGCCCAGTTCGAGATCCAGCGCGAATAGTCGAACACCATCGCGAACATCACGACATAGGCAAGGCTGACGCCGATCAGTGCCGCGATCACGAGGCGGCGGTGTGCCTCGCTTGTGAGAGCGCTGATCAGCTTCGCAAGATAGCGCCACAGCGGGGTGTGCAGCCAGATCAGCAGCGCGAACACGGGCACGCCGAGGATGTTGTGCGGCAGGCGGCCCCAGGTGTCCGCGACCTCCTTCGCCAGCGGCTGGTACCAGATATAGGCGAATTGCAAGAGGTCAGTACGGGACGGATCGGACATTCGCGTTTTCAGATAGGCGACGAAATCCGCTTCCGGAATCGGCATCGTTCCCAGGAATTGCGCGGCGAAGAACAGCGCGGAGACGATGAACAGGGCGACGATGCCGAAGGCAACATTGCTACGCGTGAGCCCGCAAGCGAGATAGTGCCTGATCACGACGATGGTGACGATCGTCGGCACGTACATCAGCAGATGGATGTGGTGGACCAGCACCAGCACGATCGCAAACAGCGCGGCCGTTGCCACGAACAGCAACGAGCGGGCCGGCATCAGCAGCAGGATGATCGCGAGCACGCAGCCGTAGATGTCGAAATGGCCGAGGGTGTGCATGAAGTTCTTCAGGAAGAACGGCGAGCCCGCCATGAACACGAACAGCGGCAGCGTCTTGCCGGAGAAGCCGAACGTCTTCTGGAACAGTCTCGCATAGAGGCCCAGCGTCGCCAGCCACGTCGCGCCGCCGAGCGCGAACACCAGCCAGACCGGCACCTTGGCCGTGAACAGCGCGACGATCGCCCCGATCAGCGCGCGCTTGATAAAGCCGAAATGGTAGTCGACCAGGAGATGGATATAGGGGACGTAAGGCGGCAGCTGGATCTTGTGCACGAACACGCCGACGATGACCGCCGCGTTGATCGCGAGCAGGAGACGCCAGGGATTTTGCAGGATGCGCACGGTCACGCCGCATCAATAGCGTGACCGCCCAAAATTACAAAATGAACCGGCTCAGGTCGGCGTTCTTGGCGAGGTCGCCGACGTGCTTCTGCACGAAATCCGCATCGACCGTGACGGTCTCGCCGCTGCGGTCGGGGGCAGTGAAGGAGATCTCGTCCAGCACCCGCTCCATCACGGTCTGCAGCCGCCGGGCGCCGATGTTCTCGACGGTCGAATTGACGGCGACCGCGACATCGGCAAGCGCGTCGATCGCGCCGTCGGTGATGTCGAGCGTCACGCCCTCGGTCTGCATCAGGGCGACATATTGCTTGATCAGCGAGGCCTCGGGCTCGGTCAGGATGCGGCGCATGTCGTCGCGTGTCAGCGCCTGCAATTCGACGCGGATCGGCAGGCGGCCCTGCAATTCCGGCAACAGGTCCGACGGCTTGGCGACGTGGAAGGCGCCGGAGGCGATGAACAGGATGTGGTCGGTCTTCACCGCGCCGTGCTTGGTCGAGACCGTGGTGCCCTCGATCAGCGGCAACAGATCGCGCTGCACGCCCTCGCGCGAGACATCGCCGGCGGCGCGGCCTTCGCGTGCGCAGATCTTGTCGATCTCGTCGAGGAACACGATGCCGTTGTTCTCGACCGCGCTGATCGCCTCGAGCGTCAACTGATCGGTGTCCAGCAGCTTGTCGGATTCCTCGTTGACGAGGATCTCGTGCGAGCCCTCGACTGTGAGCCGCCGCGTCTTGCTGCGGCCGCCCAGCTTGCCGAAGATGTCGCCGATCGAGATTGCGCCCATCTGCGCGCCCGGCATGCCCGGGATCTCGAACATCGGCAGGCCGCCGCCGGACGACTGCGTCTCGATCTCGATCTCCTTGTCGTTGAGCTCGCCGGCGCGCAGCTTCTTGCGGAAGGATTCCCGCGTCGTCGAAGAGGCATTGGCGCCGACCAGCGCATCGAGCACGCGCTCCTCGGCGGCGAGCTGGGCGCGGGCCTGCACGTCCTTGCGCTTCCTTTCGCGGACCTGGGCGATTGCGACCTCGACGAGATCGCGTACGATCTGCTCGACGTCGCGGCCGACATAGCCGACCTCGGTGAATTTCGTCGCCTCGACCTTCAGGAACGGCGCATTCGCGAGTTTTGCCAATCGCCGCGCGATTTCCGTCTTGCCGACGCCGGTGGGCCCGATCATCAGAATGTTCTTCGGCAGCACCTCTTCGCGCAAGGAGCCGGTGAGCTGCTGCCGCCGCCAGCGGTTGCGCAGCGCGATCGAGACGGCGCGCTTGGCGTCGGCCTGGCCGACGATGAAACGGTCGAGTTCGGAAACGATTTCACGGGGAGAGAAGTCTGTCATGTCTATCTAGCTAGGGCGGGAGACGGCCAAGGACAAGTTGCTTTTGTGGTCAGATGATGGGCGGGCCGGATTGCCATTGCTTCACGGCTTCGATCGGATGGATCAGCATCAGGACATTGAGCGTCAGATTGTCGCGAATGTGGAGCGCGAGCATGATCTCGAAGCCGAGGCCGATCAGGATCGTCGCCGATACGGGCAGCGCACGTGCGATGAGGAACCCGAGCACCATGGCCAGATTGTCGGAGACCGAATTGACGATGCTGTCGCCGAAATAATCCAGCGAGATCGTACCGGCGCGGTAGCGCTCGATGATGAATGGCGAGTTCTCGACGATCTCCCAGGCCCCTTCGATCAGCATCGCGACGATCAGGCGGGCCGGCCAGGAGAGAGGCAGGGACGGCAGGCGCACGAACAGCAGCCAGGTCAGGCCGTAGAACAGGAAGCCGTGCAGGACGTGCGAGAAGCTGTACCAGTCGGCGATGTGCTGGGAATTCTCCGAGCTGTTCACCACGCCGTGCCACAGCTTGACATGGCCACAGGTGCAGATCGGCACGCGGCCCATCGCGAACAGGATCGCCGCCTGCAGCGCCAGCAGCAGCAGCGCGATGCCGACCCAGGCGAGCGGCGGAAACGCGACTTTGCTCTCGCGCGCGTGGACCAGCGTCATGGCTCGCGCACCATCAGCAGTGCTTGCCCGTCCGGCGTCTCGACCATGCGGTTGCGGACGAAGCCGGCTTTCTCATAGGCGCGCAAGGCGCGTGCGTTGAGCGGATCGGGATCGGTGACCATGCGGAGCAGGCCGCTGCGAAATTGCTCATCGACGAACTGGCGGATGAACGCCGAACCGTGACCGCGTGCGATCATGTCGCTTTCACCGATGAACTGGTCGATCCCACGCGTACCCTCCGGTTGCGGCCCAAAGCCCGTATTCCAGGCGGTCAGGCGGTAGCACTGAAGATAGCCGAGGGGCTGCTGGCCGGCCAACACGATGAACTGGTCCATGGCCGGCTCGTCGAGATCGCCGCTGACGAGCGCAAACTGCTCGTCCGGATCGCCCCACCATTGCCGCACATGCGCCTCGCCCAGCCACCGCCCGATCAGCGGCAGGTCGGCCCTGGTCATAGGGCGGAAGGTGTAGGTGGGGGTCATTCTATCGCCACGGCGGCACTATGCCCCCTCCCGCGCCTGCGGGGGAGGGTTGGGGAGAGGGTGTCTCCGCGATGGGACAGTCCCTAGAGGAGCCAGCCCCCACCCGGCGCTGCGCGCCGACCTCCCCCGCAAGCGGGAGAGGTTGCACCGACCCTGCGGATCCTTGTTCGGACAAATGACGCTCGGCCTACCCCGTCGCCAGGCTCTCAATGGTCAAATTGCGGTTGGTGTAGACGCAGATATCGGCGGCGATGTCGAGGGAGCGGCGGACGATGGTCTCGGCGTCCTTGTCGGTGTCGAGCAGGGCCCGGGCCGCCGCCAGCGCGTAATTGCCGCCGGAGCCGATCGCCATCACGCCGGCCTCGGGCTCCAGCACGTCACCGGTGCCTGTCAGCACCAGGGAGACGTCCTTGTCGGCCACGATCATCATGGCCTCCAGCCGCCGCAAATAGCGGTCGGTGCGCCAGTCCTTGGCGAGCTCCACCGCGGCCCGGGTCAGCTGCCCCGGATATTGCTCGAGCTTGGATTCGAGCCGCTCGAACAGGGTGAAGGCGTCGGCGGTGGCGCCGGCAAAGCCGCCGATGACGTCGCCCTTGCCCAGCCTGCGGACCTTCTTGGCGTTGGATTTGATCACGGTCTGGCCGATCGAGACCTGGCCGTCGCCGCCGACCACCACCTTGCCGCCCTTGCGGACCGTCAAGATCGTGGTGCCGTGCCAGCCCGGCGAGCTGTTCTGGGAATCCTGCATGAAGTACCTCGTTGTCCGCCAGATTTAGGCGGTCCGGGAGCAGGGCACAACGGGCCGTTCCGGGCCGAATTTCGCTCACCATAGGCAGAAGTAAAGGCCCGGCCAGCCGTTCCCGCAGTAGCGAAGGCGTCATTTGGCTGTTAAGAGACTGGCGTTTTCGGCTCCGAGCATGATCCGGAAAAGTGGGCTCCGGTTTTCCGACAAGATCGTGCTCAAAACCAAAGTGGAAACCGCATTTCAATGCGCACCGCGACGATCAAGCGCAAGACCAAGGAAACCGACATCGAGGTCTCCGTGAACCTCGATGGCACCGGCGTGGCCAATATCGCGACCGGCATCGGCTTTTTCGACCATATGCTCGATCTCCTCGCCCGCCATTCCCGCATCGACCTCACGGTCAAGGCGGTGGGCGATCTGCACATTGATTACCACCATACCACCGAAGACACCGGCATCGCGCTCGGCCAGGCGGTCAAGCAGGCACTCGGCAACATGGCGGGCATCACCCGCTATGCCGGCGTGCACATGCCCATGGACGAGACGCTGACGCGCGTGGTCATCGACATCTCGGGCCGCCCGTTCCTGGTGTTCAAGGCCGACTTCCCCCGCGACAAGATCGGTGAGTTCGACACCGAGCTGGTGCGCGAGTGGTTCCAGGCCTTCGCCATCAACGCCGGCGTGACTCTCCACGTCGAGACCCTATATGGCGATAACAGCCACCATATCGCCGAATCCTGCTTCAAGGGTCTGGCGCGGGCGCTGCGCACGGCGGTCGCGATCGATCCGAAGGCCGTGGGCGAGATCCCGTCCACCAAGGGCTCGCTCGGCGGCTGACGTCTTCCGGCCGGCGGCGCGCGCCGCTTGCGGTATCACTGAATTCCTAGGAACGGGGCATCACCATGCCTGTCTACACAGTTCATGCTCCCTCCCCCGCCGGAGCCGATCTGCGTGCGACCGACAAGTTCGTGTTCGTGCGCGACGGCTTCCATTTCTGGGCGATGATCTTCGGACCGTTCTGGCTGCTGTGGAATCGGCTGTGGCTGGCCCTGATCGGCTATCTGATCTTCGTGGCCGCGTTCAACGCGGGGCTGTCGAGCCTCGGTGTCGGACGCTCGTCGATCTTCTTCGCCGATCTGGTCGTTGCCCTGCTGATGGGTCTCGAGGCTTCGAGCCTGCGCCGCTGGACGCTGTCGCGCGGCAAATGGCGCCAGCTCGACGTGGTGGTTGCCGACGACGAGGACACCGCCGAACGCCGCTTCTTCGAGCGCTGGAGCCAGAAGCAGCACGGCATCACTAACGATCAATGGGCCGTCGATCGCGGCGGCCCGCCACCGACCCGCAGCGTGCCGGGCCAGCAATTCTCGAACCCGCCGCCGATTCCGGCCGGCGGCATCATCGGGTTGTTTCCAGAACCGGGAGGGTCAAGATGAGCGTCGCCATCATCGATTACGGTTCCGGAAACCTGCATTCCGCGGCGAAAGCCTTCGAGCGCGCCGCGCGCAGCCTGGAAAATCCGCAGAAGGTCTTCGTCACCAGCGATCCCGATCAGGCTTACGAGGCTGACCGTCTGGTGCTGCCCGGCGTCGGCGCCTTTGCCGATTGCCGGCGCGGGTTAGACGCCGTCAACGGCATGGTCGAGGCGATCACCGAAGCCGTGCGCGTCAAGGCACGGCCGTTTTTCGGCATCTGTGTCGGCATGCAGCTGATGGCAAGCCGTGGCAAGGAGCACGTCATCACCGAAGGCCTGAACTGGATCGGTGGCGACGTCGAGAAGATCACGCCGCGCGACGAGAGCCTGAAGATCCCGCACATGGGTTGGAATACGCTCGAGGTGCTCAGGGAGCATCCGGTGCTGAACAAGCTGCCGCTCGGCCCCAAGGGCCAGCACGCCTACTTCGTGCATTCCTACCACCTCAATCCCGCCAGCGAGGCGGACGTGCTGGCGCGCGCAGATTACGGCGGCCCCGTCACCGCGATCGTCGCGAAGGACACCGCCGTCGGCACGCAGTTTCACCCCGAGAAGAGCCAGCGCTTCGGCCTCGCTCTGATCTCGAACTTTTTGCGATGGAAACCGTGATCCTCTTTCCCGCGATCGATCTCAAGAACGGCCAGTGCGTGCGCCTCGAGCAAGGCGACATGGCGCGCGCGACGGTGTTCAACCTCAATCCCGCCGCGCAGGCGCAGAGCTTCGTCGAGCAGGGCTTTGAGTATCTCCACGTCGTCGACCTCGACGGTGCCTTTGCCGGCAAGCCGGTGAACGCGCAGGCTGTCGAGGCGATGCTGAAGACGATCAAGATTCCGGTGCAGCTCGGCGGCGGCATTCGCGATCTCAAGACCGTCGAAGCCTGGCTCGACAAGGGCATCACCCGCGTCATCATCGGCACCGCCGCGGTGCGCGATCCGGAGCTGGTGAAGGCTGCTGCGAAGACGTTCCCCGGCCGCGTCGCGGTCGGGCTGGACGCGCGCGACGGCAAGGTCGCAGTCGAAGGCTGGGCCGAGACCTCGCAAGTCACGGTGCTAGAGATCGCCAAGCGGTTCGAGGATGCCGGCGTTGCCGCCATCATCTTCACCGACATCGCGCGCGACGGCCTGCTCAAGGGCCTGAACCTGGACGCGACCATCGCGCTGGCCGATGCCATCTCGATCCCCGTGATCGCCTCCGGCGGCCTCGCCTCGATCGAGGATGTGAAAGCCATGCTGACCCCGCGGGCGAAAAAGCTCGCCGGCGCGATCGCAGGCCGCGCGCTTTACGACGGCCGGCTCGATCCCGCCGCCGCCCTCACCCTGATCCGCAGCGCGCGCGCGCCTGGGAGCTGACACATGTTCAAGGTGCGTGTGATCCCCTGCCTCGACGTCAAGGACGGCCGCGTCGTCAAGGGCGTCAACTTCGTTGATCTCAGGGATGCCGGCGACCCCGTCGAAGCCGCGATCGCCTATGACGCTGCCGGTGCCGACGAGCTCACCTTCCTCGACATCACCGCCACCCACGAGAACCGCGGCATCATGCTGGACGTGGTCCGGCGCACCGCGGAAGCCTGCTTCATGCCCGTCACCGTCGGCGGCGGCGTGCGCGAGGTCAACGACATCAAGACGCTGCTGCGCGCCGGCGCCGACAAGGTCTCGATCAACAGCGCGGCAGTATCCCGCCGCGAGTTCGTCAAGGAAGCTGCCGAAAAATTCGGCGAGCAATGCGTGGTGGTCGCGATCGACGCCAAACGCGTCAAGCGTCCGGGCGGCGACCGCTGGGAGATCTTCACCCATGGCGGCCGCAATTCGACCGGCATCGACGCCATCGAATATGCCCAGGAAGTGGTCGCGCTCGGCGCCGGTGAAATCCTGCTCACCTCGATGGATCGCGACGGCACCAGGCAAGGCTTCGACATCCCGCTGACCCGGGCGATCGCCGACAGCGTGCCCGTGCCGGTGATCGCCTCCGGCGGCGTCGGCAATCTCGATCATCTGGTCGACGGCATCCGCGACGGACACGCCACGGCCGTGCTGGCGGCCTCGATCTTCCATTTCGGGGAATTCACCATCCGTGAAGCCAAGGAGCACATGGCCCGCCGGGGCTTGCCGATGCGCCTCGATGCCTGACGACTCCGGCTTGCAAAAATGCTACATAAGCCGGTGGGGAACGGCTTCCGTGGCCTCATGTGTTTCCGAGTAATCCGATGCCGCGTTTCACGATCCATGATCTGGCCGAGACCATCGACGCCCGCGCTGCGGCCGGCGGCGAGGCGTCCTATACCCGCAAGCTGCTCGACAAGGGCGCCGAACATTGCGCCAAGAAGTTCGGCGAGGAAGCAGTCGAAACCGTAATCGCAGCAGTCGAAAACGATCGCGCGCATCTGATCGCCGAGAGTGCGGATCTGCTCTATCATTTCCTTGTGCTTTTGAAGGCACGCGGCATAAAGCTGGAAGAGGTCGAGGCTGCGCTGGGCAAGCGCACGTCGATGTCAGGGTTGGAAGAAAAGGCGTCGCGCAAGAGCGATTGAGATTATTGTTTGAGCATGAATTTTCCGGATCATGCTCTGGAGCAACGGAAAGGCGGCGTCATGGATATCCGCGCACCCGAGCAGCAGTATAATCCGTACCGCGTCTATACGCGCGAAGAGTGGGCGCGTTTGCGCGACGATACGCCGATGACGCTGGAGCCGGGCGAGTTCGACCGGCTGCGCTCGTTGCACGATCGTCTCGACCTGCAGGAGGTCGAGGACATCTACCTTCCGCTGTCGCGCCTGCTCTCGATCTATGTCGATGCGACGCAGCGCCTGTATTACGCCGAACGCCAATTCCTCAACATCCGCGACCGCAAGGTGCCCTACATCATCGGCGTCGCCGGATCGGTCGCGGTCGGGAAATCCACCACGGCCCGCGTGCTTCAGGCATTGCTGGCGCGCTGGTCGCCGCGCCCGAAGGTCGAGCTGATCACCACTGACGGGTTTCTCTATCCCAACGCGGTGCTCGATCGCCAGGGCATCATGCAGAAGAAGGGTTTCCCCGAGAGTTACGACCTGCCGCTGCTGCTCAGCTTCCTCTCCGACATCAAGTCCGGTCGCCGCCATGTGCGCGCGCCGGTCTATTCGCATCTGACCTATGACATCGTGCCGAACCAGTGGGCCGAGATCGACCAGCCCGACATCCTGATCGTGGAGGGCGTCAACGTCTTGCAGACCGGCAAGCTGCCGCGGGACGGCAAGGCGGTGCCGGTGGTCTCCGACTTCTTCGATTTCTCGGTCTATATCGACGCCGACGAGGCGGCGCTGCGGCAATGGTACATCAAGCGCTTCCTGGCGCTGCGCGACACGGCATTCACCAACCCGAAATCCTACTTCAACCGCTACGCGCTGTTGTCGGACGAGGAAGCGACCGCCACGGCGATCGCGATTTGGGAGCGCACCAACCTCGCCAATCTCGAGGACAACATCCTGCCGACCCGCCCGCGCGCGACGCTGATCCTGAAGAAGGGCGCCGACCACACGGTGGAGAGCGTGGCGCTCAGGCGGCTGTAAGTCCAACGGTTGGGACGGCCCGGGCCGGTTTGGATAGAGTGTCTTTTGTTGCAGACCGGCAAGAGGTATTCAGCTATGACCTTCGAAACGCGAGGGCTCCATGGTTGATCGTCTGAGAAGCGCTGCAGAACAGCTCGAAGCACCGATCTGCCCTGATTGTCACATCGAGATGCGGTGGTACCGCTCGGAGCTGCTCGCGGATGAGCCAGTTCCGGTCATTGCGCATCTCTTCGTTTGCCCGCACTGCAAGCGCGCAGCGCAAACCGACACCGTCTTCAAGGGACCTCTCGGCCCGCCTGATAAACTCTCCGCGCCGCGCTTTATGGCGCACGCCGCGTAACGGGTCAGTCGCGAGCCTCTTGTCGCTCCTTCGCGCTGACGAAGATGTGCCACGCCGTCAGAAACATGGCGGCGACCAGCGGACCGATGACGAAGCCGTTCGCCCCGAAGGTTGCGAGGCCACCCAGCGTCGCGAGCAGCACGACATAGCTCGGCATCCGGATCGACTGTCCGACCAGGATCGGGCGGAGGAAGTTGTCGGCAAGGCCGATCACGAAGGTCCCGAAAGCGAGCAGGATGATCCCTTTCGTGACGGCGCCCGTCACAAGCAAATAGAGGCCGGCCGGAACCCAGACCAGGGCGGAGCCGAGCACCGGAAGAAGCGAAAACAGCGCCATGATGGCGCCCGCCAGCAGCGGCGCAGTCAGGCCGAGCAGCCAGAAGATCAGCCCGCCAAGCGCGCCCTGGATCAGCGCAACCAGGATGATGCCCTTGATCGTCCCGCGAACGGCCAGGGTGAACGCATCCAGGATCTCGGCGGTATGGCTCGCTCGCAGCGGAAGCGCGCTGCGGACGCGCAGGTTCAGCGCGTCACCGTCGCGCAGGAAGAAGAACAGCAAGTAGAGCATCACCAGCAGGCTGGCGACGAACTCCACCGTCAACTGGCCGATGTTGATCGCGTGCCCCGCCAGCTGCTGGCCGGCCGGGACCACCAGGCTCGACAGGCGTTCTTTCATAGCCGACAGGTCGATGCCGGCCAGGCGATCCGACATGGACGTAACCCAATCCGGCAGCGCGGCTTTCAGCTGCTGCAGGGGATGAGCCAGATCGATCTCGCCACTCTGAACGCGCTGAACCAGCTCGCCTCCCTGGTCGATGAGTGAAGCGATCACGACCCCGATCGGAATCAGGACCATGACGACCACGACGATGACGGTGGAAAGTGCAGCGAGATTGCGCCATTCCGGAAGTTTTTCCAGGCAAGCTCGATAGAACGGCGCGAAGATGATCGCCAGCAGCGTGGCCCATAACAAGGCGCCGGAAAACGGCCAAAGCAGCCAGCCGAACGCGAGGGAGATCACGCCAAGCCAGACGAGGAATGAACGGTCTTCCGATGTTCTCACGTGTTGCCGGCCTCCAGTCGCACCTTTCGGGACGTTGGTAGCACAGGACCGTGGCGGAGCGGCAAGTCGCGCCCCGCCTTCGTCGCACTGGCAGCCGAACTAATTTGCGGCCGGTTACTTGCCGGCCTTCGCACTCCAATCGGCGATCTTGATGCGTCCCGCAAAGGTCGCGGGACCGGAGCCGCCGGCCTTGTAGACGAAAGCCTCGCCCTCCTGGACGTCGCCGGCCTCCTTGCCGAAAGCATCGGCGATGTTGGTCTTATGGGTGACCAGGAATGTGTTCGTGCCTGGCTTTGGCGGCACATCGACGAGCTGACGCACGGCCTGTCCGGCCCTTGCATTGGCGCCGGTCGGGTTTGCCATTCCCGATGCGCTGGCGTTGCTGCTGTCCGTCAACGCATCGACCGGCTTGACCTCGCGGCCGGAGATCAGCCTGCCGGCTTCGATCGCGCGGTTCAGCCGGCTGGTGTAGACGTCGCCGATTGGGACCGTGAGGTCCTTGATCGCCGCTCCGATCTGTCGCGCCATGTCCCTGCCCTTTTCACTGAGCTGACGCTGGGCGCTCATGTCGTCGAACTTGAACGGGTAGACGTCCTTTTGGCTGTCGTCGGTCGCGGTGTGCCGAAAAACCAGGACAAAGCCGCCCTGCCTGAGCGATGCGATGAGGTCCGGCGTATCGGCCCCGGCGTCTTGGGAAATTCCGGCGAGGAGGACAACGATTGCGAGGCGGCAGAGCACATTCATGCGCGAGATCCTCTGGCGAACACCCCCCGAGGATGGTGACGCGCAGCGCCGCCGATTTCAATTGTCGATTGCCGAAGGGGTTCAAATTCCGGCGAGGCTTCCCGATCAGACCGACAGCCGCTGCGACGCCGCGAGCCCTGCCAGCGCTTCGTCGAGCTTGTCGCGATCGAGCGGCTTGATCAGAAACCCGGTCATGCCCGCTTCGAAGCAGGCATAGCGGTCCTCCACCAGCGTGTTGGCGGTGAGCGCGAGGATCGGCGTGTGATGGCCACCCATGGCGGCCTCATGCGCGCGGATGCGCTTGGTCGCTTCGATGCCGTCGAGCTGCGGCATCTGGATATCCATCAGCACGAGATCATAGGGCGTGCCGGCCGATGACGCGGCGAGCCAGGACTCCAGCGCCGCCTCGCCGTGGACGGCGATGACGACGCGATGGCCGAGCTTCGTCAGCAGCGAGCGCATCAACAGCGCGTTGATCTCATTGTCCTCGGCAACGAGAATCGACAGGCCCTTGGTGGGCGTCGCGCCGGCGGCTTCAGGTGGTGGCTCCGGCGCGAGGTCCGGCGAGGCGACCTCCGGCGTCAGCGCGAGGCGCGCGGCGAGCGAGGCCGCACGCAGCGGCTTCACCAGAAAGCCGGTGAAGGCCGGCGACAGCTTTTCATGGCGTGAGCTCGACGTCAGCAGCACGAGGCGCTGCAGCGCATGCGCGCGGGCCATTTCGCCGAGATGATCGGCCGTGGCAGCGCCAATCGCACGATCGATCAGCACCGCGTGCCATGAGCGTTCCGGCAGCAGCGCTTCGGCGACCGCCGCGTCCGCAACCAGGCAGGTCTGGCTGCCCCAGCGTTCAAGGCGCCGGGCGATCAACGAGCCCTCGATGCCGTCCGCGACGAGGAGGATCGATTTGCCGCCGAGGTTGGGGCTTGGAAAGGCGGTCTGTCCCGCGCTCGCTGGCGACGGCGCAAGCGGCACCGCGATCTCGAAGGTCGAGCCTTTGCCCGGCTCGCTCGTGAGCGTGATCCGGCCGCCCATGCGCTTGACGATGCGCTCGCTGATGGAAAGTCCGAGCCCGGTGCCGCCATAGGTGCGGGCGACGCGCTCGTCGGCCTGCTCGAATTCGCGGAAGATGCGTTGCTGCGCCTCCGGCGCGATGCCGATGCCGGTGTCGCGGACCAGGAAGCTGATCTCGTTCGGCCAGATGCCGGGCTCGACGATCAGCGCGACGCCGCCATTCGCGGTGAACTTGATGGCGTTGCCGGCGAGGTTGAGCAGCACCTGGCGCAGCCGCGCCGCATCGCCGACCACTTCCAGCGGCAGGCGCTCGTCGACGTAAGCGGCGATCTCGAGCGTCTTTGCCTGCGCGCGCGGCGCGAGCAGCTCGGTGATCTCCTCGACCAGGGTCGAGAGCGCGAAGGGACGCTGCTCGAGATCGAGCTTGCCGGCCTCGATCTTGGAATAGTCAAGCAATTCCTCGATCAGCGCCATCAAGGCTTCGCCCGAGGTCTTGACGGCCCTCGCATAGGTCGTCTGCTCCGGCGTCAGCGACGTGTCGAGCAGCAGGCCGCCCATGCCGATGATGCCGTTCAGCGGCGTGCGGATCTCGTGTGAGGCCATCGCCAGGAAGCGCGATTTGGCGCGGTTGGCGGCGTCGGCCTGATCGCGCGCGTCCGCCAAGGCGCGTTCGGTCTCGGTACGGTCGGTGACGTCGCGTCCCACGCTCTGCAGTTCGGCGGGCTGGCCGGCATCGAGGCGGACATAGCCCTCGCGCCAGGCGATCCAGCGCGCGCCGAGCGGGGTTGCGATCTTCTGGTCGTGGATCCGCGTGCCGTTGCTCTCGCGCGCGCTGTCGCCCTGCTCCAGCACGTCGAAATCGAAGCGCGTGCCGAGCAGCGCGCTGCGCTTCTGTCCCGCGAGCGTGCAATAGGCCTCGTTGGCAAAGGTGATGCGGCCATCGGTAGCACGCACCACAATGAGATCGCCCTGCTGCTCGAACAGGCTGCGGGCGCGTTCCTCCGCTTCCTTCAGCTCCCAATTGCGATCAATCAGCCTCTCGTTGTGGGCGGCGAGCGTGCGGAGCCGCTTGGCCACGAAACGCAGGCGCATGCTCAGCGTTGCAAGGCCGAGGCAGGCGAGCGCGAACAGGAAGCTGGCGCCGATCGCAAAGGTGTGCGGATCGTAGCCGGAGGTATCGGACCGGCTGCCGGACACGAAGCCATAGGCGCCGCCGAAGGTCGCCGAGAAGATCATGAAGGAACGGATCGCAAAGGCGATGCGGGGGTGTTGTCGCCTGAAGCGGCGCATGCGCACCTTGATCCGGAATGTCCGACCCATCGCCACCGACCCGACTCTTCTCCGAGACCCCACTGCCGCGTGCGACGATGGCCCGCGGACCTTGCGAACAGTTTGAGGCCTAGGTTCTGCCTCCGAACAGGGTTGATGAAGTGTTAAGGCTTCAGAGCGACGCGGCCTGGAGATGACGATGGCTGCCGCGGGCGCCGACGATCAGCGCCGCCGCCTCGCGCTGCGAGACGGACTTCGAGCGCACATAGATGCGGTAATCGGCCGGACCTTCGGTGGCGAGGTAGATCACCTCGCCGCCGTCGACCGGCTGGGCGGCGATCGAAACCAGGCGCGTCGAGGGATTGGCCTGACAGGAATCCGGCTCGGAATCGAGGCCATCGTCGACCACGGCGAAGTCCGCAGCGTCGGCATCGTCGGTGATCTGGACCCGCACCGTGGCGCGAGCAGGATCTTCGGTGAAGGCGACATGCACGCCGGCGGTCCAGAACAGCGATGTGAGCTCGACCGAGGTTTCGCCGACCGCGATGCAGGGATGCGAGACCGATCCGATCTCGGCGCGGGCGAACACCGCAGCCGCCAACAGGGGAACAACCGAGGCGAAGATCTTGAAACGCAACATGACACTCTACTCGCCGGGCCCTCGGGAACTCGGAACCGAAATCAGTGGGCCGTTATGGTTTGCAGAGCGTAAAGGAAACTCGTTACCGCCGGGTTGATGCGCTCAGGTGATCAAGCGATCTGGCGCACATCCTCCGCGAGTGCGCGATAGGAGAGTGCTTCGGCGAGGTGCAGCCGGCCGATCCTGTCGGCATGATCGAGATCGGCCAGGTGCGCGCCACCCGCAGCACGCGATGATAGCCGCGTGCCGACAGCCGCATGGTCTCGGCGGCGTCGCGCAACAATTTGGCGCCTTGCGCGTCCGGCTTTGCGATCTCCTCCAGCACCGAGGCCGGGGCCTCGGCATTGGTGCGGATCGTGGGCAGGCCGGCATCGGCATAGCGCGCGAGCTGGACGTCGCGCGCCGCCGCCACGCGCGCGGCGACCTCGGCCGATCCCTCCGCCGGCGGCGGCAGGATCAGATCGGCCGCGGTCACGGCCGGCACCTCGATGCGCAGGTCGATGCGGTCCATCAGCGGACCAGAGATGCGCGCCTGGTAATCGCCGGTGCAACGGTCGATGCGGCCGCGCTTGCAGGCATAGCCGGGCTCGAACGCGTTGCCGCAGCGGCACGGATTCATCGCCGCGACCAGCATGAAGCGCGCAGGATAGGTGACGCGATGATTGGCGCGCGACACCGCGACCTCGCCGTTCTCCAGCGGTTGCCGCAGCGAATCCAGCACGCGCGGATCGAACTCGGGCAGCTCGTCGAGGAACAGCACGCCCTGATGCGCCAGCGAGATCTCGCCGGGCTTGGCGCGCATGCCGCCGCCGGTGAGCGCCGCCATGCTCGCGGAATGATGCGGCGAGCGGAACGGCCGCCGCGCCGTCAGCGCGCCGCCTTCGATCTCGCCGGCGACGGAGGCGATCATCGAGACCTCGAGCAGCTCGCCCGGTGACAGCGGCGGCAGGATCGAGGGCAGGCGCGCGGCCAGCATCGATTTGCCCGCGCCCGGCGCGCCGATCATGAGCAGATGATGTCCGCCGGCAGCCGCGATCTCCAGCGCCCGCTTGGCGCTCTCCTGGCCCTTGATATCGCGCAGATCGAGCGTGGAGGTGACGGCTTCGTGGACCTTCGGCGAGGGCCGCGACAGCACCTGCGTGCCCTTGAAATGGTTGGCGATCTGGATCAACGAACTTGCGGCGATGATCTGGATATCAGGGCTCGCCCACGCCGCTTCCGAGCCGCAAGCCGCCGGGCAGATCAGCCCCTCCTCGCGCATATTGGCGCCGATCGCGGCGGGAAGAACGCCGGCCACCGGCGCGATCGAGCCGTCGAGACCGAGCTCGCCGAGCACGGTGAAGCCGGCCAGCGCATCCGGCGGGATCGCCCCGATCGCCGCCATCAGGCCGAGCGCGATCGGCAGGTCGTAATGGCTGCCCTCCTTGGGCAGGTCGGCTGGCGCCAGATTGACGATGATCCGCCGCGCCGGCAGCGCCAGTCCCGAGGCGATCAGCGCCGAGCGCACCCGCTCGCGCGCTTCCGACACCGCCTTGTCCGGCAGGCCGACGATGGCAAAGGCCGGCAGGCCGGGGGCGACCTGCACCTGCACGTCGACCGCCCGGGCCTCGATCCCTTCAAAGGCGACGGTGGAAACCCGTTGAACCATGCTCGAACCAGCCTGCCCTCACGCACAATTAGGGGTAGCAGAGGCCAGTCTGTTTCGCAAGAACAATACAGGAACATTCGCGGAGGGCAGAAGCAAGTCCTAACCAGCCGTAAACGCCCGGCCGACATTACGCATCGAATGCCAGCTTCTGTCCTCAGCACATCCCAACGAATGTCCGCTACTCCTAGCCTGCGGGATGGGCCGTAATCTAACAAGTGAACAAGCAAGATGCTGGTAAATCGCCGGAGAAGCGAACGTCGGGTGTGCAGCCGGCTCGCCAAGATCCATTTTGGCGCGGGCTCGCTGCCAAGGGACTGCACGATCACGGATATCTCGGACGGGGGTGTGAAAGTCGTGGCGGAATTTCTGGAAGTGCCGCCGCAATTCACCATCATCTTCGCGCCGGATTATTCCCGGCAGTGCCGTCTGCGCTGGCGCATCGGCTGCGAGTTCGGCGCCGAATTCGTCGACTAGATGATCCGGACCGGAGAGCCGCATCCGCGCAAAGCGTGAAGCGGCTTTCCGGCAAGATCATGCTCAAGCAACTGGACAGCCGCGCGTCCTTAACGGGACTTTAGCGTTAATCGGTAAGCATCTCTGATCAGTTGCCGAGTGATCAGAGTATGTCCAAGCGTTCGTCCCTCGCCTTCTCCGCGGCGAGATTTCTGCTTCCCGCGCTCATCGTGCTTGCTCTCGGCGGCTGTCAGACGACGAGCCTCGAGGACGTCACCGGCGCGCTCGGTGGCAAGCCGGAACCGGCCAGCAAGGCCGACGCCAAGTCGGACATGAAGGCGGACATGGATGCATTGCGCGAGCGCTATCGCGCCAAGCCCAGCGACGCCGCCTTTGCGCTCGAATACGGCAAGGCGCTGCGCGACAGCGGCCAGCGGGCCCAGGCGGTCGCGGTGCTCGAGCAGGCCGTGCTTGCCCATCCCAGCAACAAGGCGCTGCTCGCCGGCTACGGCCGCGCGCTCGCCGACAACGGCAATTTCCAGCAGGCCTTCGACGTTCTGGGCCGCGCGCATTCGCCTGAGGATCCCGACTGGCGGATCCTGTCGGCGCAAGGCGCCGCGCTCGATCAGCTTGGCCGCAATGAAGAGGCGCAGCAATATTACGCGAGCGCGCTGAAGATCGTGCCTGACGAGCCGCAGGTCCTGTCCAATCTCGGCCTGTCCTACATGCTCCAGAACGATCTGACGCGGGCCGAACAGGTACTCGGCCGCGCTCATCAGCGCAATCAGAACGATGTCCGGATCCGGGCCAATCTCGCGCTGGTGCTGGGATTGCAGGGCCGCCAGGCCGAGGCTGAAATCCTCGTGAAGGCAGATTTGCCGCCGGACCAGGCCGCGGCCAAGGTCACGGCGCTGCGGCAACTGCTGGCCAAGAAGCAGCAGCAGCGGGCCGAGAAGTAGCCCGCCACCCGCCCGCATTCTTGCGCATCGCGTTCACGCGACGGAAAACGCGATCGCGGTTACGATGCTTTGCGATGCGGGGCTGACCCGCGGCCAGACCGGCCCTTCAGCTTCTTCAAGAGCGGCTCGAGCAGCGAGCGCCTCGGCTTCTTCACCTCGCCGCGGCCGGCGAGGCGGTTCGCCATGTTCTGAAACAGCTCGGCGGTGCGGTGGCTCTTGGAGACTTCCGCGATCATCTGGCCGTTATTGGCCGCGGTCGAAAACAATTTCGAATCGAACGGGATCACCGCGATCGGCTGGCTCTCCATGGTCTTGGCGAACGCCTTGACCTCGATCTCGGCGCGCTTGTGCATGCCGACCTGGTTGAGGCAGTACAGCGGCGGCCGGTCGTTCGGTCGCGCCGCCTTCAGCACGCTCAGCATGTTCTTGGTGTTGCGCAGATTGGCGAGATCGGGCTCGGCGACGATCACGATGTCGTCGGCGTTCACCAGCGCGCGCCGGGTCCAGCCCGACCATTGGTGGGGCACATCGAGCACGATGCAGGGCGTGGTCATGCGCAGCGTGTCGAACACGGCATCGAAGGCTTCGGCGCCGAAATCGTAGACGCGGTCAAGGGTGGCAGGCGCAGCGAGGAGGCTGAGACGGTCGGTGCATTTGGCGAGCAGGCGCTCGAGCAGCGCCGTGTCCGGCCGGTCCTGCGACAGCACCGCGTTGGCGATGCCCTGCACCGGGTCCTGGTTGTAGTCGAGGCCCGCGGTGCCGAAGGCGAGATCGAGGTCGATCACGACGGAATCCAGCGAAAGGTCGCGGGCGATGGTCCAGGCCACGTTATGCGCGATGGTGGAGGCGCCGACGCCGCCCTTGGCGCCGACCACCGCGATGACGCGGCCCGTGATGATGGCTTCGGAGGCCGAGAACAGGCTGCAGATCGAGCGGACGACGTCGAGGGTCTCGACCGGTCCGACCACGTAGTCGTTGACGCCGCGGCGCACCAGCTCGCGATAGGGCGCGGTGTCGTTGGGATTGCCGATCACGACCACGCGGGTGCCGGGGTCGCAGACGCCGGCGAGGTCGTCGAGACCCGCGAGGATGTCGCGCGTACCGTCGGATTCGATCACGATCACGTTCGGCGTCGGCATCGATTCATAGACTTCGATCGCCGCGGCAAGGCCGCCCTCCTTGGCGGTGAGATGCGCCTTGGCGAGCCGGCGGTCCTGCCCGGCCGCGGTCACCGCCTTGAGCGTCTGCTCGGTCTCGCAAAACGCCTGCACCGAGATGCGAGGAACCGGCGCAATATGTTCCTCGGGGTGCTGTGGATCGTCCGCGCCTTCGTCGTGGAGCCCTGTCATTTGCCGGTATCGCTGAGTTTGGCCCTGTCGGCCTCGGGATGGGGAGACGCGATCGCGATGCCTTTGCGATAGCGCTCGAAAGCAATGTCGCGCCGCGCGGTATAGGCCGGTGTCTCCGACCGGGGCTGCTCGAGATCGGCCGGGTTGTCGATCATCGCTGCGAGATTGCGCTGGCTGGCGCAGCCCAGATTGAAATAGGGCCGGTTCTCATTGTAGCCGGGATCGAGAATCGAGGGGCCGACGTCTTCCGGCCACAGTCCGCAGGGGCCCGCGACCGCCGCAATCTTCGAATAGCTGAGGCGGATCGTCGGCAGCAATCCGGGATCCTCGGGACGATAGGGATGCTGGACGATGGCTCGCGACGGCACGCCGCCGGCTGCGAGCACGGAATGGATTTCCCGATAGGTCGCGGCGGCCGCGCGCGAATTCGCGCTGTCAACGGGCACGTCGACGACCACGGAGCCGGTGCCTTCGCGCACCCAGTCCCGCGCGATGCCGGCGACGTCCGAATGCTGCGCGGCGGACAGGCCGCCTCGCGCCTTGCCGACGAAGATCACGATCGACTTCTTGCCCTCCTGCACCGCGATCGGATGGCGTTGGCGGTAGTCGGTCGGCACCGTCTGGGTGACGATATCGCCCGTGGTGTTGCAGGCGCCGAGCATGACGGAGAGCCCCGTCAATGCCAGCGCGATCCGCACATTGCGACGTCGATCGGCAGATGTTGTCGTCATCGCCTGGTCCCCTCTTGCCCCGTTTCCTGCCCCGGTCCCCAAACCGTATGTGTCAGTCGATGATGAAGCCGAAATCGCCGGGCGCGCCGTTGATCGGATCGACGCGGCGCGCGATGCCGTAGAGACGGTTCATGCGGCCGAGCAGGGCCGACTGCGAATCGGAGGCCGGGGCAAAGCCGTCGTCGGGCCGCGACAATTCCTTCTGCGCGACCGCGCGGACCACATAGGGCGTCACGATCACCATCAGCTCGGTCTCGTTGTTGACGAAGTCCTGGCTGCGGAACAGCGCGCCGATGATCGGCACCTGGTCGACGCCGGGCAGGCCGTTGATGGCCTGCTTGGTCTGCTGCTGGATCAGGCCGGCCATCGCCATCGAGCCGCCGGAGGGGATTTCGAGCGTGGTCTCGGCGCGACGAGTCTGGATCGAGGGAATCGTGATCGAGTTGCTCGTGTTCAAGGACACCGCCTGCGTCAACGTGATCGAATTCGTATTCGACAGCTCCGAGACCTCGGTCATCACGCGCAGGCTGATGCGGCCCTCGCTCAGCACCACGGGCGTGAAGTTCAGGGAGATGCCGAACTTCTTGTAGGTGACCTGGGTGGTACAGACGTGGGTGACCGGATCGCAGGAATAGCCTGCAGGGATCGGAAATTCGCCGCCGGCGATGAAGGTCGCGGATTCGCCCGAGATCGCCGTCAGGCTCGGTTCGGCGAGCGTACGCATGACGCCGGCGCTTTCCATCGCGCGCATGGTGGCGCTGACGGTGGCGACGCCCTTGGCGAGGCCGGCGACGCCGAGCCCGTTGCTGCCGACGATCGGGCCGCCCGAGACCGAGAACGGGTTGGAATTGTTGAAATTCACCACCGCCGTGCCGGCGTTCAGGCTGGCACTGAGATCGACGCCGAGCTGCTTGACGATGTCGCGGCGCACTTCGCCGACGACGACCTTGAGCATCACCTGATCGCGGCCGCGCACGACGATGTTGTTGACGACCTTGTCCGGGCCGCCGACCAGTTTTGCGGCGACATCGCCGGCCTGCTGCGCCTCGACCGGGCTCGAGACCGAGCCGGTCAGCATCACGCTGTCGCCGACGCCTTCGATCTGCACGCCCGGCAGCGACTGGCGCAGGGCGGTGCGCATGCCGTTGAGATCGCGCTTCACCGCGATGTCATAGGAGGCGACCTGCTGGCCGTCGGCGGCGAAGAACACGACGTTGGTCTGGCCGACCTGGGCACCGATGATGTAGGCGCGCTGGGCCGAGCGGATCACCGCATTGGCGATCTTGGGATCGGCCACCAGCACGTCCTTGACCTCGCGGGGCAGGTCGATGACGACAGATTTGCCGATACCGAGCGAGAGAAAACGCGTCCGCGCCGGCGCGATCGTCGCGACCGACGACACGCCGAGATCCGGCGCCTGCATCGGCACCTGGTCGCCGACCGGCGCCTCCGCGGCGCTGACGCAGCCGGGCGTCGCAAGCAGCCCCAGCATCAGCATCGCCCCCGTCCAGAACGAGCGCGCGCGCTTCCCCCGAATGCGCAGCGCCGTCCGATCATCCCCGTAGTTCATGGTGTCCCCATCACTTCTGTGACGTTAGCTGCCGCGTCTGCACGCCGTAGCGGATGACGTTGACGCCGCCGGTGCGCTTGGCGCCCTGATCCTCGACCGTCTCCACCGCGTTGGCATCGACGATGCTTCGCAGCGCAAGCTGCAGCGTGCCGCCCTGGCGCGCGGCCGACAGCGTGGCGACCTGGTCGGGCTTGAGCTCGAGCGTGACGGTCTTGCCGATCACCGCGTTCTGACCGTCCTTTTCCTTCGGCGCCTGGTCGATCGCGAGCACGCGAATGTTGCTCAGGATGACCTCGGACAGGATGAGGTCGTTGCCGCCATTGGCGGTATCGGGATTCTTCAGCCGGCGGGTCAGCACGATGTCGACGCGGTCGTTCGGCAGGATGAAGCCGCCGGCGCCGGTCTCGGCGGAAATCTCGGTGGAAACGGCGCGCATCCCGGAGGGCAGGATGGCGGCCATGAAACCGGAGCCTTCGGCCTTGACCAGCTTCTGCTCGCGGATCGGCTCACCCTGCATCAGGGGAACGCGCGCGATCGAGCCGACGATCTGGGTTTGAGCGTCGGGCCTGGCGTCCCGGCGGATGAACGCGCTGCTTGCGGTCGCGGCCGGCCAGGACTGCCATTGCAGGTCGTCGGGCTTCACGGCCTGTCCGAGCTGGATGTCGTTCTTCGCGATCAGAACCTCGACCGTCGGCAGCTTCTCGGCGACGGGAGTGACGGGCGCGGGTGCATTTTGATAGCCGCTTGCCAGATACGCAGCGACGCCGCCGGCGCCCAGCGCGATGACGAGAACGACAATGCGTGCGGTGTTCATACGCTTTTACTCTTACGCGGGGCACTCGAACCGCACCTGGCGGGCCCCATGCGTCGATGAGTAGGGAGTAAAAGTATAAGGGGTGTTGCGAGGCCGAACGTGATGGCCGGTCACAATGCGGGTTTTCGGCAGATGGTGAACGCGGCGTTATTGAGTCGCCCAGCGCCCCCGTAGATTCACGTAATGCGAGGCGCGCGTCCGCATGACGCGCGCAGCGTCATGGTGAATGGATGGTTAGTGCACGTTGTGCGGTCGCGTGCGCCGTCCGCAGCCCGGGTTTCGCTGCGCTCGATCCGGGCTACAAGCAGAGCTTTACTTCGTCCGCTTCGCCTCGATCACGTCCCAAATCTTCGCGGCGACGTCAGGGCCGCCGAGCCGTGCGATGGCGCGGATGCCGGTCGGCGAGGTCACGTTGATCTCGGTGAGATTGCCGTTGATGACGTCGATGCCGACGAACAGCAGGCCGCGCGCGCGCAGCGCCGGGCCGACCGTGGCGCAGATTTCGCGCTCGCGCGGGGTGAGCTCGGTCTCCTGGGCCGCGCCGCCGCGCACCATGTTGGAGCGGAGGTCGTCGGCCGCCGGCACGCGGTTGACCGCGCCGGCGAACTCGCCGTCGACCAGGATGATGCGCTTGTCGCCGTGCTTCACCTCGGGGATGAACTGCTGGATCACCCAGGGCTCCCTGAACGTCACCGAGAACATGTCGAACAGCGAGCCGAAATTCATGTCCTGCGGCATCACACGGAACACCGCGGCGCCGCCATGGCCGTGCAGCGGCTTCATCACGACCGCGCCGTGCTTGTCGCGAAAGGCGTTGATCTCATCCAGGTCGCGCGAGATCAGCGTCGGCGGCATCAGCTGCGGAAAATTCATCACGAACAGCTTTTCCGGCGCGTTGCGCACCGAGGCGGGATCGTTGACGACGAGCGTCTTCGGATGGATGCGCTCCAGGAAATGCGTCGAGGTGATGTAGGCGAGGTCGAACGGCGGATCCTGGCGCAGCAGCACCACGTCGAAGCCGTTCAGCGCCTCGCGCTTCGGCTCGCCGAGCGTGAAATGGTTGCCGGGCTCGTCTCGCACGGTCAGGAGCTGAACCGGGGCGACGAGCTCCTCGCCGACCATCGAGAGCTTGTCGGGCGTGTAATAGGACAGGCCATGGCCGCGCTTCTGCGCCTCCAGCAGCAGCGCGAAGGTGGAATCGCCCTTGATGTTGATGCGGGCGATGGGGTCCATCTGGACGGCGACGTTCAGTTTCATGGTCTACCTTTCAGGTCGAGGCGTCGAATGCCGCCAACACATGGCGCGGAAGTGAGCGCGGCGCAATTAGCATGGCGTCGAATCGCAATTCGAATTCGGCATGCTCGGGATGCGCTACGAGCCAGCCTTGCGCGGCATCGATGATGCGCTGCTGCTGGCGCGGCGTCACGGCAAAAGCGGCATCGTCCAGCGTTGCGCGTGCCTTGACCTCGACGAAAGCGATCAGGTTGCGGCGGCGCGCCACGATGTCGATCTCGCCATGCGCCGTGCGGTAGCGTTTGGCGAGGATACGGTAGCCCTTGGCCATGAGATAGGCGGCGGCGCGGCTTTCCGCGGAGATGCCGGTCTGGAACGCGGCGACGCGCTCGGGCGAGGCGACCTTTGGTTCCCGGGGCGTCTCAGTCTTCGCCATCGCCACCCCGCGAATCCTTGTGCAGAGTCTTGGCGAGCTCGAGCGCGCGGGCATAGACCTCGCGGCGCGGCCGTCCCGACAATGCGACCGCATGCGCCACCGCATCCTTGACGCTGTGCGCGGCAAGCTGCTCGCGCAAGAGACCATCGAGCGCATCCGTCGTCAGCACCTCGGCGTCCGCGGCAGGCGGACCGATCACCAGGACGAACTCTCCGCGCGTCTCCGGTGCGTCTGCCTGTCGCGCGAGCTCGGTGAGGGGCGCGCGCCTGATCTCCTCGTGCAGCTTCGTCAGCTCGCGGCAGACCGCGGCATCTCGCTCGCCCATGATCTCGGCGAGATCGGTCAAGGTGGCCTGCATCCGATTTCCCGACTCGAACATCACCAGCGTCGCGTCGATGCGCGCGAGCTCAGCAAGGCGAGCGCGGCGCGCCGCGGATTTCGCCGGCAAGAAACCCTCGAAGAAGAAACGGTCGGTCGGCAGCGCGGCGACCGACAGCGCTGCCAGCACCGAGGACGGGCCGGGCAGCGCGTAGACCGCGTGTCCGGCGGCGCAGACCTCGCGCACCAGCTTGAAGCCGGGATCGGAGATCAGCGGCGTGCCGGCGTCCGAGACCAGCGCGAGGGAGCCGCCGGCCGCCAGCGCTTCCAGGATTTTTGGCCGGGCGGCTTCCGCGTTGTGCTCGTGATATTGCTTGAGCTGCGCTGTGATGGCGTAGCGCTCGGTCAGGCGCCGCGTGATGCGGGTGTCCTCGCAGGCGATGACGTCGACGCCGGCGAGGGTCTGGAGCGCACGCAAGGTGATGTCGCCGAGATTGCCGATCGGGGTTGCGACCAGATGCAGGCCCGGCGCCGCCTTCGGTGCCGCGATCCGATGGGCATCGATGGAGAAGCCGCGCGAGGCGGCGTCTTGAGCTTCAGGCGTATTTATCGGGGCCGGCTTTGCGCGCATAATGAAGTCAACTTAGGCACGATCCGCAGGGCTGGGAACCGGCTCACCGAAAAAGATCGTGCCCAAAGATTCTACCCAGGTGAGGGGGCGAGGGACGGACGGGAATGTGATCGGTCGGGATCACGTCGAGAGTGAGCGAGAGCGCTTGCGCCATATTCGCGACGGAAACACCGCCTTGATGCTGAAGGAGCGACGGCGAGCAGCTGCCGGAACAGGAGGTCGGCCGCGTTAAGTGGTTATTATCCTTTTGTTTTGGTTAACTATTTGCCGACAATATGAATGAATCCGCGGCCTGTGTCGTGGAAAGAATGCCGCGACCGGCCGGCGACGGCGGGTCAGAAGAGAAGCTGCCATGGTGGGCCCGCGTTATCCCAAGTCTCCCGTTCCGGGATCCCGATCGTCGGGAGCGACCCGCCGGAGCGCGCTCGGCCTGTTGCTCGGCGCACCCCTGCTGTCGGCCTGCGCCGGTGTGCAGCAGAGTCTCAGCCAGTTCTCCAACCCGTTCTCGGGTTCCGCTCCGCCGGCCCAGCCGGCGGGTCCCCCGCAGCAGGCGACGACCGCCGGCACCGGCGGCGTCAAGGTCGCCGTGATCCTGCCGCTCTCGGCCGCCGGCAATGCCGGCCTGGCCGCGCAATCCATGCGCAACGCCGCCGAGATGGCGCTGGCAGAGTTCCAGAATCCGAACATCCAGCTGCTGATCAAGGACGACAATGGCAATCCCCAGGGCGCGCAGGCCGGCGCGCAGCAGGCGGTCGACGAGGGCGCGGAGATCATCCTGGGGCCGCTGTTCGCGCAATCGGTGCCGGCGGTGGCGCAAGTCGCGCGCACGCGCGGCATCCCGGTGATCGCCTTCTCGACCGATTCCAGCATCGCGGGCCGCGGCGTCTATCTGCTCAGCTTCCTGCCGGAGTCCGACGTCAATCGCATCGTCGAATATTCCGCCAGCATCGGGAAGCGCTCCCTCGCCGTGCTCGTGCCCGACAACGCCTATGGCAATGTCGTCGAGGCCGCCGTGAAGGTGGCGGTGCCGCGGCGCGGCGGACGCATCGTCGCCTTCGAGAAATACGGCGCCGATCGCGCCACGCCGGCGCGCACCGTGGCGCAGCAGCTCGGCAGCGCGGATGGTTTGTTCATCGCCGATGATGGCGATGCCGTCGTGACGGTCGCGGACGCAATGACGGCCGCCGGCGCCAATTTGCGCAACATCCAGCTGCTCGGCACCGGCCTGTGGGACAATCCGCGCGTCTATGCGAATGCGAACCTGCAAGGCGGCCTCTATGCCGCGCCGGATCCGGCCGGCTTCCGCGCCTTTTCGGGCCGCTATCGCACCAAATACGGTGCGGAGCCGGTCCGCACCGCGACGCTCGCCTACGACGCCGTCGCCCTCGTCGCCGCGCTCGCGCGCACGCAGGGCAATGCGCGCTTCTCGTCCGATGTGCTGACCAATCCCTCCGGCTTTGCCGGCATCGACGGCCTGTTCCGCTTCCGCGCGGACGGCACCAATGAGCGCGGGCTCGCGGTGATGAAGGTGACGCAGGGCGGCGGCGTTGCGGTGGCGGGCTCGCCGAAGAGTTTTGGGGCGTAGCTCGCTACGCCGCGAGATCTGCGACCACCGCATCCAGCACCGGGAATCCGCTGCTGGTTACGCGCAGGCGGCCGGTCGGGTCCACGGTGATGGCGCCTTCCTCGCGCAGCAGCGCGATGCGCCTGGGGTCGAGCGGGCGGCCTGAGAGGGCCCGGTAACGCTCGGGGTCGATGCCCTCAGTGAGACGCAAGCCCATCAGCAAGAATTCGTCGGCGCGTTCCTCGCTGTTGAGGAGCTCGTCGGTGACGATGCCATGGCCATCGGTCTCGACCCGCATCAGCCAGGCCTCGGGACGCTTCTCGGTGGCGGTGGCGTGCCTCACGCCGTCGATGTCGAGGCGGCCATGCGCGCCGGGACCGATGCCGGCATATTCCTGGCCGCGCCAGTACACCAGATTGTGCCGGCACTCGGCGCCGCGTCGCGCGTGGTTGGAGATCTCGTAGGCGGGTAGCCCCAGCCTGTCGCAGGTTTCCTGCGTGACGTCGTAGAGCGCGCGCGCGACCGCCTCATCCGGCGTCTTCAATTTGCCGGCCTGGTGCAGGCCGAAGAATGGCGTGCCTTCCTCGATCGTCAATTGATAGAGCGACAGGTGCTCCGCCGCCTCGCTGATCGCAAGACGCAGCTCATCGGCCCACATCGCCGGCGTCTGGTCGGGCCGGGCATAGATCAGGTCGAACGAATAGCGCTCGAACGAGCGGCGCGCGATGGCGACGGCATCGAGCGCCTCGCGTGCGCTGTGCAGGCGTCCGAGCGCCTTCAGCGAGGCGTCGTCGAGCGCCTGCACGCCCAGCGAGACGCGATTGACGCCGGCGATGCGATAGCCGGCGAAGCGCGTGGCTTCGACGCTGGTGGGATTAGCTTCGAGCGTGACCTCGACGTCGCCTGCGACGGTCCAGTGCTTGGCGATGGCATCGAGCACCGCGCCGACGGTTGCGGGCTGCATCAAGGACGGCGTGCCGCCGCCGAGGAAGATCGAGGTGACTTCGCGCCCGGGCGCGCGCTCGGCGGTCGCAGCGATCTCGCGCGTGAAGGCCGAGGCGAAGCGGGCTTCGTCGATTGCGGCGTGGCGGACGTGGCTGTTGAAGTCGCAATAGGGACATTTCGACAGGCAGAACGGCCAGTGCACGTAGACGCCGAAGGCTCCAGATTCCTGCTTTGACGCGTTTTCCTGGCGCGAACCGGTATCCACTTCGCTCGAAAACGCTTCAGCGCGGCTCAAGGCAGATCTCCGCCAGTTTCACGAAGGCGCGGGCGCGGTGCGACAGGCCGAGGCCGAGCGGCGGCAGGCCGTGCTTTTCGATGCTGGTCATCTCGCCGAAGGTGCGATCATATCCCTCAGGCAGGAACATCGGATCGTAGCCGAAGCCGGCGGTGCCGCGCGGCGGCCAGACCAGCGTGCCGTCGACGCGCGCCTCGACCTCTTCGAGATGATCGTCGGGCCAGGCGACGCAGAGCGCGGAGACGAAATGCGCGGTGCGCTGCGCGGGCGTGGTGGCGCCGCGCTCCTGCAGCAGGCGCTCGATCTGCGCCATTGCCGCGTTGAAGTCCTTGGTCGGGCCGGCCCAGCGGGCGCTGTAGATGCCGGGCGCACCGTCCAGCGCATCGACCACGATGCCGGAATCGTCGGCGAAGGCGGGAAGCTTGGTCGCCTGCGCCGCCGCGATCGCCTTGATCGCGGCGTTGCTGCGGAAATCGTTGCCGGTCTCATCGGGCTCGGACAGGCCGAGCTCGCCGGCCGATACCGCCTCGACGCCGTGGGGCGCCAGAAGCTCCCGCATCTCGGCGAGCTTGCCGGGATTATGGGTGGCGATGACGAGCTTTCCGGTGATTCGGCGGTGCATGGGCCTATTGACTACGCCACGGCCAGTTTCTGCAAGTCCACGAGACGCGCGACGCCCTTGCGCGCCAGCGCCATCAGCGCCAGGAACTCGTCCTGCGTGAACGGCTCGCGCTCCGCCGTGCCCTGCACCTCGATGATGCGGCCGTCGCCGGTCATGACGAAATTGGCGTCGGTCTGGGCTTCCGAATCCTCGGCATAGTCGAGATCGAGCACCGGCGTGCCATTGTAGATGCCGCAGGAGATCGCGGCGACATTGTCGCGCATCACGTTGGCCTTGATCATGTTGCGCGCCTTCATCCAGTTGATGCAATCGGCGAGCGCGACCCAGGCGCCGGTGATCGAGGCCGTGCGGGTGCCGCCGTCGGCCTGCAGCACGTCGCAATCCACCGTGATCTGGCGCTCACCGAGCGCTTCGAGGTCGACGATGGTGCGAAGCGAGCGGCCGATCAGGCGCTGGATCTCGACGGTGCGGCCGCTCTGCTTGCCTGCGGAGGCTTCGCGGCGGGTGCGTTCGGAGGTCGCGCGCGGCAGCATGCCGTATTCGGCGGTGACCCAGCCGCGCCCTTGGCCCTTCAGCCAGGGCGGCAGGCGGTCCTCCAGCGTGGCGGTGACCAGCACATGGGTGTCGCCGAACTTCACCAGGCAGGAGCCTTCCGCATATTTGACCACGCCGCGCTCGAGCGTCACGGGGCGCAATTCGTCGGGCGCACGGCGGCTTGGCCGCATGGGAAATCCTCCAAAACTCGCAGGTGTAGGGCTGTTCGCGGTGCTTGTAGGTGGGGCGAGGGTGGGCGGCAAGGGGGAAGATCACGGCCTTGTTCACCCCCGATTTTCGATCCGCGAACGCCACGCTTGTCAGAACCCCCGGGGATGGACAAATTATGAGCATCTGAGAGGAGTTACCGTCTGTGGCCCATCACGATCCGATCCATCTGATCGCGCCGCGCGCAGGCCTTGCCCAGCTCAACGAGCGTTCCCGCGACATCTTTCGTCAAATTGTCGAAAGCTATCTCGCGACCGGTGAGCCCGTCGGTTCGCGCAATATCTCGCGCCTGATCGCCATGCCGCTGTCGCCGGCCTCGGTCCGCAACGTCATGGCGGATCTGGAACAGCTCGGCCTGATCTATGCGCCCCACACCTCCGCCGGCCGGCTGCCGACGGAACTCGGCCTGCGCTTCTTCGTCGACGCCCTGATGCAGGTCGGCGATCTCAACGAGGCGGAGCGGCAGTCGATCCAGGGCCAGCTCTCCTCGGTCGGCGAGGCGCAGTCGGTCGAGGCCGCGCTGGACCAGGCGCTGACGCGGCTGTCGGGCCTGACCCGCGCCGCAGCCGTGGTGTTGACGCCGAAATCCAATGCGCGGCTGAAGCACATCGAATTCGTCCGCCTGGAACCCGAGAAGGCGCTGGTCATCCTCGTCGGCGAGGACGGCCAGGTCGAGAACCGCGTGCTGACGCTGCCCCCTGGAGTTCCCTCCTCGGCGCTCACCGAAGCCGGCAATTTCCTCAATGCGCGGATCCGCGGCCGCACGCTGGCCGAGGCGCGGCTGGAGCTCGAGACCGCGCTCGCCGAGGCCCGCGCCGAGCTCGATCAACTGACGCAGAAGGTGATCTCGGCCGGCATCGCCAGCTGGTCCGGCGGCGAGAGCGAGGACCGCCAGCTGATCGTGCGCGGCCACGCCAATCTGCTGGAGGATCTGCACGCGCTGGAGGATCTGGAGCGGGTGCGCCTGTTGTTCGACGATCTCGAGACCAAGCGCGGCGTGATCGATCTGCTCGGGCGGGCCGAGACCGCCGAAGGCGTGCGCATCTTTATCGGTTCGGAGAACAAACTGTTTTCCCTGTCCGGCTCCTCCACCATCATCTCGCCCTATCGGGATGCCGCCGGCCATATCGTCGGCGTCCTGGGCGTGATCGGTCCGACGCGGCTGAATTATGCCCGCGTGATCCCGACCGTGGACTATGCTGCCCGCATCGTCAGCCGCCTTTTGGGAGGCTGACCGGCGTTTGATCCGATCACGGGCGCTTGATTTTCCGCGTCCGAAGCACGATATCCGGGCCAGAAAAATCCCTGAAACGAGTTCGAGACAGAGCCGATGACCGATCCAGACCGGCAACCCGAAGACGCGGCTGCACCGACTGGCGAGCCCGTGGTGTCAAAGCCCTACATCATGCCCGATGATCCCGAGCCGGGCTCGGTTGAAACCTTGCAGAAGGAAGCCGCCGAGGCGCGCGATCGCATGCTGCGGACGCTGGCCGAGATGGAGAATTTGCGCAAGCGCACCACCAAGGAGGTCGCCGACGCGCGCCTCTACGGCATCACGGGTTTTGCGCGCGACGTGCTCGACATCGCCGACAATCTTCAGCGCGCGCTCGATGCCGTTCCGGCCGAGGCGCGTGCTGCGGCCGATCCCGGCCTGACCTCGCTGATCGAGGGCGTCGAGCTCACCGAGCGCTCGCTGCTCAACGCGCTGGAAAAGCACGGCGTGAAGAAGTTCGATCCGCAGGGCCAGAAGTTCGATCCGAACTTCCAGCAGGCGATGTTCGAGGTGCCCGATGCGTCGGTGCCGTCGGGCACCGTGGTGCAGGTCGTGCAGGCCGGCTACACCATCGGCGAACGCGTGCTGCGTCCGGCGCTGGTCGGCGTCGCCAAGGGCGGCGCAAAGCCGGCGCCTGCGGCAAACAACAATGAATCGAGCAGCGCGCCGAACTGATTTTGGGCGTCATTCCGGGGCGGCTCGCAGAGCCGAACCCGGAATCTCGAGGTTCCGGGTTCGATGTTGCGCATCGCCCCGGAACGACTCTGTGAAATTCTTACGCGCTCACCGCGATATCCGCAGACTGAATCCGCTTCACGCCGGCCTTGGCCATATCGGCCCAGGCTTTGGCGAGCGATCCCTGCGTGTCGATGCCGCGGCAGGCGTCTTCCACGACATAGACTTCGAAGCCGGCCTTGCGCGCATCGAGCGCGGTCCAGGCGACGCAGAAATCCGTCGCCAGCCCAGCGACGAAGACGCGCTTGATCTTGCGCCCCTTGAGATATCCGGCGAGGCCCGTCGAGGTCTTGCCGTCGGCCTCGAGGAAGGCCGAGTAGCTGTCGACGTCCTTGTGAAAACCCTTGCGGATGATGAGCTCGGCGTGAGGGATCGCAAGGTCCTTCGACAGCGCCGCGCCGTCGGTGCCCTGCACGCAATGGTCCGGCCACAGCACCTGCTTGCCGTAGGGAAGGTCGACCGTCTCGAACGGCTTCTTGCCGGAATGCACCGACGCGAACGAGATGTGGCCGGGCGTGTGCCAGTCCTGCGTCATCACCACGTTCGCAAACGCCTTCGAGATCCTGTTGATGACGGGGACCACCTGCTCGCCTTCCTTCACCGCGAGGCTGCCGCCCGGCAGGAAGCAGTTCTGCACGTCGATCACGAGCAGGGCTGATGCATCGTCCGGCTTGATCGATGCGGCTGCAAGCAGCGCGGTCGGCGCGAGGGCCGCCAGCGCCGTCGTTCCAAGCATGGCCAAGAGTTGTCGTCGATCCGGCATCGTTCGCCTCCCCTAAGCTGATCCAACGGGAGCGAAGCCTAATTCTGCGCGGGAGCGAACAGAAGCCCGAAAATGCAGCCAGTATAGGTGAGGGGTTGGGCTTGCCGCCCCAAAACTCACCGTCGTTCCGGACAAGCGCCCGCAGGCGCGCGCCGATCCGGGACCCGTACCAGGGAGATGTTTGGCGAAGACTCTTCGTTGGTACTGCGACCGACCAAACTGCGAGATCACGCGGTATGGATCCCCGCGTTCGCGGGGATGACACCGAGTGTGCCGGACCGCCTTCGCCTAGCCCTTCGGCTGAATGCCGTCGCGGACGGCGCGGAAGCGGGTGAAGGCGGCTTGCCACTGGTCGCGCGGGGCGCTGGCGATGATGCGCAGCGAGGCGCCGCCGCTCGAGAAGCGGATCCACTGCACCACGGTGACCGGGGTCTTGTCCTTGCCGCTGACGCCGTCGATCCGGGTCTCGAAACCCTGCTGGCCGTTGATGCGGATCGGCTCGGACATGGTGACGCGCGACTCCCGCACGCCGGGAATCTGCAGTGCGGCCTCCTGGGCGAAGCGGGCGCGATCGTCGGCGGCTTGCGGGGTGGCGCCGATCAGGCCGAGGATCATGAACGGCTTCGATTCGTAGCCCGAGCCCTCGTTGCCGTCGGCCAGGATGATGCTCGCCCCCGGCGCCAGCGTGCGGATGTCCTTGAAGTCGGCGAGATTGGTGATGTTGAACGGCATCAGCGCGATCTGCTCCTCGGCCGAGACCTGCTTGCGCGTGGTGGCGCTCGCAAACATCTGCCGCACCGCCTCATCGGTGTAGATCTTGGTCGCATTCTCCGGGATCTGCACCGCGACATAGCCGGAGAAGCCGGCGCCCGGCACGATCATCGAATAGCGCTTCACCGGCGTATCGCCGGCCTTGCCGCTTTCGGTGGTGAAATAGGCGAGGCCCGCGGGGGTCTCGACCTTGTCCTGCTTGACGCCATTGGCACCGGCCGGATTGGAATTGAACGCGCTCACGACCTCGCCATAGGCGGCCGGCGGCAGCTCGGTGATCAGCACCTTGACGCTGCCGTCCTCGCTCTCGAAGCCCGGAAAGGTCTTGGCGGTGCTGAGGCCGACCAGCGGCACCATGCCGAGGCGCAAGCCGGGCGGAAACACGGCGTCGGCGGCGAGGGCCGGAAGCGCGGAGCTAATAAGAAGGGCGAGCGCGGCGAGGGGGCGGATCAGCTTCATGGGCACTCTGATTGGTTCACATTGAGGCCGTTCGATGGTCGGCGGCCGGGCCGCTTTGTCGCGCGAAGCAGCAGCGGTGGCAGTCCGGCCGGTCCGCCTTTTACCGGGTTTGGGCTTGCGGCAACAGGGCGGGCGGGCTTGCGGGAGCGGGGGCTTGCCGAGACCTGAACCTGTTAATAATTCCTCACCCGCAAGGGCGGTTGAGCCCGGATATCATCTTTCAAAACCCGATGTTTTAGCGGCAGAAACGTAGCTTCGGTCCTTGCGGGCCCCTCCCCCCCTCCTATATGAGCCTCAATCATCGCAATATCGCGGATGTTTGATCTTAGGGGGTTTCGGTTCGGGTGCCTCTTGGGCCCAGCCAACCTGCCGCAAAAAGAAGGATATCAGGACCATGGGAAAGGTCATTGGGATCGACCTCGGCACCACGAATTCGTGCGTCGCCGTGATGGATGGCAAGAACGCCAAAGTCATCGAGAATTCCGAAGGCATGCGCACGACGCCTTCGATCGTCGCCGTCACGGATGACGGCGAGCGCCTCGTCGGCCAGCCGGCCAAGCGCCAGGCCGTCACCAATCCTGAGCGCACCTTCTTCGCAGTGAAGCGCCTCATCGGCCGCCGCTACGACGACCCGATGGTCGAGAAGGACAAGAAGCTCGTTCCCTACAAGATCGTGAAGGCTTCCAACGGCGACGCCTGGGTCGAGGCCGACGGCCAGACCTACTCGCCCTCGCAGGTCTCGGCTTTCATCCTGCAGAAGATGAAGGAGACCGCGGAAGCCCATCTGGGCCAGAAGGTCGACCAGGCCGTCATCACCGTTCCCGCCTACTTCAACGACGCCCAGCGCCAGGCGACCAAGGACGCCGGCAAGATCGCGGGCCTTGAAGTGCTGCGCATCATCAACGAGCCGACCGCGGCCGCGCTCGCCTATGGCCTCGACAAGACCAAGGCCGGCACCATCGCGGTGTACGACCTCGGTGGCGGCACGTTCGATATCTCCATTCTCGAGATCGGCGACGGCGTGTTCGAGGTGAAGTCGACCAATGGCGACACCTTCCTCGGCGGCGAAGATTTCGACATGCGCCTCGTCGGCTATCTCGCCGACGAATTCCAGAAGGAGCAGGGCATCAACCTGCGCAACGACAAGCTCGCCCTGCAGCGCCTGAAGGAAGCCGCTGAAAAGGCCAAGATCGAGCTGTCCTCGACGACGCAGACCGAGATCAACCTGCCCTTCATCACCGCGGACCAGACCGGCCCGAAGCATCTGACCATGAAGCTCACCCGCGCCAAGTTCGAGGCGCTGGTCGACGACCTCGTGCAGAAGACCATCGAGCCCTGCCGCAAGGCGCTGAAGGATGCCGGCGTCACCGCCGGTGAGATCGGCGAAGTCGTCCTGGTCGGCGGCATGACCCGCATGCCGAAGGTTCAGGAAGTCGTGAAGCAGCTGTTCGGCAAGGAGCCGCACAAGGGCGTCAACCCGGACGAAGTCGTGGCGATCGGTGCCGCGATCCAGGCCGGCGTGCTCCAGGGCGACGTCAAGGACGTGCTGCTGCTCGACGTGACTCCGCTGTCGCTGGGCATCGAGACGCTGGGCGGCGTGTTCACCCGCATCATCGACCGCAACACCACGATCCCGACCAAGAAGAGCCAGGTGTTCTCGACGGCTGAAGACAACCAGAATGCCGTCACCATCCGCGTCTTCCAGGGCGAGCGTGAAATGGCGGCCGACAACAAGATGCTCGGCCAGTTCGACCTGATGGGCATTCCGCCGGCCCCGCGCGGCATGCCGCAGATCGAGGTGACCTTCGACATCGACGCCAACGGCATCGTCAACGTCTCGGCCAAGGACAAGGCCACGGGCAAGGAGCAGCAGATCCGCATCCAGGCCTCCGGTGGTCTGTCGGAAGCCGACATCGAGAAGATGGTCAAGGATGCCGAGGCGAATGCCGAGGCCGACAAGAAGCGCCGTGAGGCCGTCACCGCCAAGAACGAGGCGGATGGTCTGGTGCATTCGACCGAGAAGGCTCTGGCCGAGCACGGCTCGAAGATCGCCGAGAGCGAGCGCCGCGCCATCGAGGATGCCGTCAGCGATCTCAAGGAGGCGCTGAAGGGCGATGATGCCGAGGCGATCAAGGCTAAGACCCAGACGCTGGCCCAGGCTTCGATGAAGCTCGGCGAGGCCATGTACAAGCAGCAGGCCGAGGCCGACGCCAAGAAGGATGCGGCCAAGGACGACGTCGTCGACGCGGAGTTCACCGAAGTCGACGACGACAAGAACAACAAGAAGTCCGCTTAAGCCCCGAGAGGGTGACGATGCGGACGGCTTGGACCCCACACGCGCTACCGGCCTCCTCCCTTTTGGGGGAGGCCGCCGCGTCGGGACAGGGCAACGCGCCCGTTACGATCGATCAATTCCCGACCGTTATGCTGAACGCAGGCACGCTGTCCTCTGCCGCAAGGCGGAAGGCTGCCTATATCGTCGCGTGGCGACGTCGTTTTGCTCCAACTTGAATCGCGATTGGATAGACCGAGTCCCACATGTCCACGTCCACCAAGCGCTGCTATTACGAGACTCTCGAAGTCGAACGTGATGCCGACGAATCCAAGCTGAAATCGTCGTTCCGCAAGCTGGCGATGAAATTCCATCCCGACCGCAATCCGGGGGATGAGACCAGCGAGGTCAAATTCAAGGAAATCAACGAGGCCTACGAGGTCCTGAAAGACAAGGACAAGCGCGCCGCCTATGACCGTTACGGTCATGCCGCCTTCGAGCAGGGCGGCGGAGGGGCCGGCTTCGGCGCGGGCTTCGCTTCCTCTTTCTCCGACATTTTCGAAGATCTGTTCGGCATGGCCGGGCAGCGTGGCCGCGGCGGCCGCGAGCGCGGCGCCGACCTGCGCTACAACATGGAAATCACGCTCGAGGAAGCTTTCAGCGGCAAGACCGCGCAGATCGAGATTCCGGTCTCGGTCACCTGCGAGGCCTGCTCGGGAATCGGCGCCAAGGCCGGAACCAAGCCGAAGACCTGCTCGACCTGTGGCGGCGCCGGCCGCGTGCGGCAGTCGCAGGGCTTCTTCACGCTGGAGCGGACCTGTCCGGGCTGCCAAGGCCGCGGCCAGATGATCGAGGATGCCTGCCCGTCCTGCTCCGGCCAGGGCCGTGTCACCCGCGAGCGCACGCTGTCGGTCAACATCCCCCCGGGCGTCGAGGACGGCACCCGGATCAGGCTTGCCGGCGAAGGCGAGGCCGGGGTCCGCGGCGGCCCGCCCGGCGACCTCTACATCTTCCTGTCGCTGGCCCAGCACCAGTTCTTCCAGCGCGATGGCGCCGACCTGCATTGCCGTGTTCCCATCTCGATGGTGACGGCCGCCCTCGGCGGCGAATTCGAGGTGCCGACCATCGAGAAGGGCAAGGCCAAGGTGAAGGTGCCGGCCGGGACCCAGTCCAACCGCCGTTTCCGCATCGCATCAAAAGGCATGCCGGTGCTGCGGTCGCGCCAGATGGGCGACATGTATGTCCAGGTCGTGGTTGAGACGCCGCAGAATCTCACCAAGAAGCAGCAGGAACTGCTGGCCGAGTTCGAGAAGCTGTCGTCCGGCAACACCCAACCGGAGTCAGAGGGCTTCTTCGCCAAGGTCAAGGATTTCTTCGGTAATCGGGCGAGTTGACTCGGCTTGACCGTATCGACTTCGGCCTATACGTCTTTATGACCATTTTCTGACACGCCGCGGTCCTGCGGTCCCGTCCGGTCCAGACATGCCATTGCCATCGTCCGCGCGTGCGTTGAAGAAGCCTCGTCTCGATGACGAGGTGCGCTTTCTCAGGTCGTGGATCGAAAAGCCCTTGCACATGGGCGCGGTGATGCCGTCGGGCAAGCTGCTGGCCCGGACCATGGCCCACTATGTCGACGTTGAGTCGGATGCGCCTGTGGTCGAGCTCGGGCCCGGCACCGGGGCCATCACCTCCGCCCTGATCGAGCGCGGCGTCGACCAGAAGCGCCTCGTCCTCGTCGAATACAATCCCGGCTTCTGCGCGCTGCTGCGCGACCGCTATCCGCAGGCCAAGGTGGTGCAGGGCGATGCCTATCGCCTGCGTGACACGCTCTGGAACGTCCTGAGCGCGCCGGCGAGCGCGGTCGTCTCCGGCCTGCCGCTCGTGACCAAGCCGATGCTGACGCGGCTGCGGCTGATCCGTGACGCCTTCACGGCGCTGGCGCCTGGCGCGCCCTTTATCCAGTTCACCTATGCCGTGGTGCCGCCTATCCCGAAATCGCTGCCCGGCGTGTCCACAGAGGCCTCGGAACGGATCTGGATGAACCTTCCGCCGGCCCGCGTCTGGGTGT
Source organism: Bradyrhizobium centrosematis (assembly GCF_045571495.1). Lineage (NCBI taxonomy): Bacteria > Pseudomonadati > Pseudomonadota > Alphaproteobacteria > Hyphomicrobiales > Nitrobacteraceae > Bradyrhizobium > Bradyrhizobium centrosematis. The sequence goes on along the minus strand of NZ_CP120703.1, from coordinate 156,875 downwards.
ATCGCAAGGACTAATTCCGCCGGCTCGGTCCTTTGCGCGGCGGGCTGGTTTCGCCGAACGCATGGAAGCGGATGCCCGCACCCAAGATCCTGATCATTCCCGGCTCGCTGCGCACCGGCTCGCACAATGCGAAGCTCGCCGCGCTCGCCGCCTATGAATTCGCCCAGGCTGGCGTCGACGTCACCCGCATCTCGCTCGCCGACTTCCCGCTGCCCATCTATGACGGCGATCTCCAGGCCAAATCCGGCGTGCCCAAGCACGCGATCAATCTCAAGCGCATGATCGGTGCGCATCACGGCGTGCTGATCGTCTCGCCCGAATACAACGCCTCGGTGCCGCCGCTGCTCAAGAACGCGATCGACTGGGTCAGCCGCGTGCACGAGCTGCATGAGGCGCGCGGCGAGGTGTTCCGCAACCGCGCCTTCGCGCTCGCCGGCGCTTCGCAGAGCCGGCTAGGTGCCGCCCGCGCGCTGCAGGCGCTGCGGCTGATCCTGACCTCCTGCCACGCCAATGTGATTGCCAGCCAGCTCACGCTCGCCTTTGCCGATCAGGCCTATGACGACATGGACAGGCTCAAGAACGAGGGCGATATCGCCGCGCTGAAGGAGCTGGTCGCGCAGTTGATCGACATTTCTCAACGCCTGATGTGAGGTGACATGACGCCAGCCGAGATCGCTCCAAAGGACCGCCTGATCGTCGCGCTCGATCTGCCCAGCGTCGATGCCGCGGAGGCGACGATCGACCGTCTCGGCGACAGCGTCACCTTCTACAAGATCGGCTACCGCCTCGCTTATGCCGGCGGACTGCCGCTGGTCGGCAAGCTCGCCGACAAAGGCAAGAAGGTCTTTCTCGATCTCAAGCTGCACGACATCGGCAACACCGTGATGCAAGGCGTCGAGAGCATCACCAGGCTCGGCGCCACCTTCCTGACCGTGCACGCCTATCCGCAGACCATGAAGGGCGCGGTCGAAGGCCGCGGCAATTCGAGCCTGAAGATCCTCGCCGTCACGGTGCTGACCTCCTACAACGAGGACGATTTGCACGCGGCGGGTTATCGGCTCGGCGTCTCCGAACTGGTCGAGGCGCGCGCGCAGCAGGCGCAGGTGCTCGGCATCGACGGCCTGGTGTCGTCGCCGGAGGAAGCTGGCGCGTTGCGCAAGATCGTCGGCCACCAGATGAGTCTCGTCACCCCCGGCATTCGTCCGGCCGGCTCGGCGACCGGCGACCAGAAGCGCATCATGACGCCGGGCCGCGCAATCGCCGCCGGCGCCGACTATCTCGTCGTCGGGCGTCCGATCGTGGAAGCCGCCGATCCGAAGGCCGTCGCCGAGGCCATTCACGCCGAGATCGCGCAGGCGCTGGGCTAATCAACAACACAGGGAGAAGAACGATGGCAAAAGGCTACTGGATCGGACGCGTCGACGTGAACAATGAAGAGGGCTACAAGCCATACGCCGTCGCCAACGGTCCGATCTTCAAGAAATGGGGCGGCCGCTTCGTGGTTCGCGCCGGCAAGTTCACGACCGTGGAAGGCGCCAGCCGCACCCGCAACGTCGTGATCGAATTTCCCGACTACGAGACCGCGATCGCCTGCTACAACTCGCCGGAATATCAGGCCAACATCAAGGTGCGCCAGCCGCACTCGGTCGCCGACCTCATCATCATCGAAGGCTATGACGGCCCGCAGCCGCAGGACGGCTGAGGCGCCACACGACGTCATTCCGGGGCGGCATAGCCGAACCCGGAATCTCGAGATTCCGGGTCTGGTCCTTCGGACCATCCCGGAATGACGGCCGTGCTCATCCCCCTTCGGTTGCCGGAACTGCATCCCCCCGCTACAACGGCTCCCGAAGAGGATCACATCATGTCCGACATGCGCTTGATTGTTGCGGGGGCCGGCGGCCGGATGGGCCGTGCGCTGGTGCGGGCGATTGCCGAGAGCGAAGGGGCGGTGCTGGCCGGTGCGCTGGAGGCTCCCGGCTCGGAGCTGCTCGGCAAAGATGCTGGCGTGCTCGCCGGGCTGCCCGCCAATGGCATCAAGCTCTCGGCGGATCTCTGGGCGATGTCGAAGGAGGCCGACGGCATCCTCGATTTTACCGTGCCGGCCGCGACCATCGCCAATGTCGCGATCGCCGCCGAGCGGGGCATCGTCCATGTCGTCGGCACCACCGGGCTCTCGGGCTCCGACAACGCCGTGATCAAGAGCGTCACCAATCGTGCGGTCGTGGTGCAGTCGGGCAATATGAGCCTCGGCGTCAACCTGCTTGCCGCAGTGGTCAAGCGCGTCGCCAAGGCGCTCGACCAGAGCTTTGACATCGAGATCGTCGAGACCCATCACCGCATGAAGGTGGATGCGCCCTCGGGGACGGCGCTGATGCTGGGACAGGCCGCAGCGAGCGGCCGCGGCGTCACCCTCGACGAGCATTCCGAGCGCGGCCGTGACGGCATCACCGGCGCGCGCCGGCCGGGCAATATCGGCTTCGCCTCCTTGCGCGGCGGCACCGTTGCGGGGGATCACAGCGTCACCTTCCTCGGCCCGTTCGAGCGCCTAACGCTGTCGCACCAGGCCGAGGACCGCATGCTGTTCGCCCATGGCGCGCTAAAAGCGGCGCTGTGGGCGCATGGCAAGCCGCCGGGGCATTACTCCATGGCCGACGTGCTCGGCCTGTCTGACATCTGATGATCGCTCGCTGTAGCCGCGAGCCCGCTTCACCTCTCCCCAGCGGGGAGAGGTCGATTTGCGCAGCAAATCGGGTGAGGGGCTCAGGTACTTCGAGGGATCGCCTCCCCTCACCCGGCGCTACGCGCCGACCTCTCCCTATGGGAGAGGTTGGGCACCGCCAATGCCGCAACTCAGTTCAATACGGAAGGTAAAATGAGCGAACGTCTTCTCGTGCTCGTGCGGCACGGCCAGAGCGAATGGAATTTGAAGAACCTGTTCACGGGCTGGAAGGACCCCGATCTCACCGAGCTCGGCGTCAAAGAAGCCAAGGAAGCCGGTCGCAAGCTGAAGGCGCAGGGTCTGGTGTTTGACGTCGCCTATACGTCGGTGCTGACGCGCGCGCAACATACGCTCGATCTCATCCTGAGTGAGCTCGGCCAGACCGGTCTGCCGACCTCGAAGAATCTGGCGCTGAACGAGCGCGACTATGGCGATCTCTCCGGCCTCAACAAGGACGATGCGCGCAAGAAATGGGGCGAGGAGCAGGTGCTGATCTGGCGCCGTTCCTACGACGTGCCGCCGCCGGGCGGCGAAAGCCTGAAGGACACGCTGGCGCGTGCGCTGCCTTATTACGTGCAGGAGATCCTGCCCGGCGTGCTCAACGGCAAGCGCACATTGGTCGCCGCCCACGGCAATTCGCTGCGCGCGCTGATCATGGTGCTGGAGAAGCTGTCGCCCGAAGGAATCCTGAAGCGCGAGCTCGCCACCGGCGTGCCGATCATCTACCGGCTCAACGCGGATTCGACCGTGGCGTCGAAGCTGGACCTGGCGGGTTAGGCTTCGCCACACACGCGCAGCCGTAGGGTGGGTTAGCGCAGCGTAAGCCACCACACCTTTCGCCGCGGAACCAAAGAGGTGGGTTACGCCTTCGGCTAACCCACCCTACTCCATCTTGCCTACTGCACTCCCATCCGCCCGGCTTCCCAGCCCAGCATCGCCTGCTTGCGGGTGATGCCCCAATGGTAGCCCGTCAGCGTGCCGCTCTTGCCGAGCGCGCGGTGACAGGGCACGACGAACGAGACCGGGTTCTTGCCGACCGCGGCGCCGACGGCGCGCGAGGCCTTCGGGCTGTTGATGTTGCAGGCGATGTCGGAATAGGACACCGCGCGCCCCATCGGGATCTTCAGCAGCGTCTCCCACACCCGCACCTCGAAATCGGTGCCGATCAGCACCACGCGCAGCGGCTGGTCCGGCCGCCACAGCCTGGTGTCGAAGATGCGCGCAGCGAGCGGCGCGGTGCCTTCGTGGTCTTCGACATAGGTCGCGTTCGGCCAGCGCCGCGTCATGTCGGCGAGCGCGATCTTCTCTTCACCGTGGTCGGCGAAGGCAAGGCCCGACAGGCCGCGGTCGGTCGCGATCACGATGGCGGTGCCGAACGGCGAGGGGTGAAAGCCGTAGCGCAGCGTAAGGCCGGCGCCGCCGTTCTTCCATTCGCCCGGCGACATCGCTTCATGGGTGACGAAGAGATCGTGCAGCCGGCCGGGGCCGGACAGGCCGGAGTCGAGCGCGGCATCGAGGATGCTCGCGGAGTCCCGCAGCAAGCCCTTGGCATGGTCGAGGGTGAGCGCCTGCATAAAAGCCTTCGGCGTGATCGAGGCCCAGCGGCGGAACAGATGGTGCAGTTCGTCCGGCGTGACGCCGGCCGCATCAGCCATCGCCTCGATGGTCGGCTGCGCGCGCCAGTTCTCCGAGATGAAGGCGATTGCGCGGCGCACCGAATCATAGTCGCGCAACGCGGCGTTCTGGGGACCCGGCTTGGTCAGGCGCTGGTCATGTATGGCGAGTGTCATCATGGCCGGAAATGTAGGAGAGGGGCGGCCGGGAAACCACCCGATTTCCGACCCGATTCAGCTGATCGGATTGTAGGTCGGGCCGCGCTTGGCGGCATTCAGCGCCTCTACCAAGCCTTTGTAAAAACTTGCTTTTTCTTCCGGCCCCAGGAAGCGGGCAATCTGGATCTGGTGGCCGCGCGAGATCAGGTAGAGATGCTCGATGCCGAAATCCTCGTCGACCTCCATGTCGAGGCGGACCCAGAGCGGATTGAAGGTCCATTCGGCGACCTGGCCGCGATGGCTGATGCGCCTCACGCGCAGTTCGGACGCAGTGACCGTGATCTCCTCACGCGCTCTAGCAGTACGGAAATTGGCCTTGAACGCCCACCACACCACCAGCACGTCGAGGCCGAAAAAGCCGAGCACCGGCCAGGCGCCCTTCATCAGGAAGGCGAGGCCGGTGGCAAAGCTGACGACGCTCAGGAACAGCATCACCGCGAGAAAGCCGGTGCGGTTCAACGAGCGGTGCGGCGTCAGCAGCGCGGAAAAGATCTGCACCTCGCGGGGATCTACAGCGTCCTTGCGTTCAATTTCGTTGCCTGTGCTCATCGTCCCTCAGTATATCCCGATCATGGCGAAAATCACCCGCAAGCCGGCGCCGCGCAAAGCGCCCGTGCCGAAGAAAAAGGCGAAGGCTGCCACGGCGAAGCCCAAGCCTGCCAGGACAACGGCTCCGGCGAAGAAATCGCTGAAAGCGACGAGACCCTGGACGCCCGCCGAGGTTCACGAAGCCTTCAGCCGCTTCCGCAAAGCCAATCCGGAACCGAAAGGCGAGCTCGAGCACGTCAATCCGTTCACGTTGCTGGTGGCGGTGGTGTTGTCGGCACAGGCGACCGATGCCGGCGTCAACAAGGCGACGCGCGCATTGTTCGAAGTCGCCGACACGCCGCAGAAGATGCTTGATCTCGGCGAGGAGCGCTTGCGCGACTACATCAAGACCATCGGCCTCTATCGCACCAAGGCCAAGAACGTGATTGCGTTGTCGGCGAAGCTGCTCAGCGAGTTCGGCGGCGAGGTGCCGCGCACGCGCGCCGAGATCGAGTCGTTGCCCGGTGCCGGCCGCAAGACCGCCAATGTCGTGCTCAACATGGCCTTCGGCGAGCACACCATGGCGGTCGACACCCATGTCTTCCGTGTCGGCAATCGCACAGGACTTGCGCCCGGCAAGACGCCGCTGGAGGTCGAGCTCGGCCTGGAAAAGGTGATCCCGGCCGAGTTCATGCTGCATGCCCATCATCGGCTGATCCTGCACGGCCGCTATACGTGCCTCGCACGCACGCCGCGCTGCGAGGTCTGCCTGATCAACGATCTCTGCCGGTGGCCGGAGAAGACGGTCTGAGACGGCGCCGCTAAAGCATGATCCGGAAAAGTGCGAAGCGGTTTTCCGGAAAGATCATGCGCAAGCAATAACCCAAGCCGCGGTAACGGTTCGTGCAAACTTCATCGCGTCGTTAGCGCAGCTGCCGCGCCGGTTCGATCAGCTCGGGCCGCGGGCCCGACAGCCGCTTGTGCATGTGGACCATGAAGGCCATGCCGAAGATCGGCGTCGCCAGATTGACGATCGGGATCGAGACGAAGGCGGCGATGAACAGGCCGGCGGTGAAGATGGTCGCGGCGTTGTCGCGCCGCATCGCCTTGGCTTCCTCCGGCGGGCGGAAGCGCATCGCCGCCAGCTCGAAATATTCACGGCCCAGGAGCCAGGCGGCGGCGAGGAAGAAGATCAGGAAACCGGCGCCGGCGAACAGCACCAGCGGCAGCGCCGCAAGATAAACCAGGATCGTCAGCAGCGCGGTCTTGATGCCCTCGAGCATCGCCTGGCTGAACGGTAGCGCAAGGCCCGGCCGCTCGGCGGGATAATGCTCACGCTCGACGATGTCGGCGACGTCGTCCACGAACAGGCTCGCCACCAGCGAGGTGATCGCGGGCATCAGGAAAATGCCGCCGAACACGACGCCGAGGCCGGCCGCGATCGAAACGATCCAGGACAGGACTTCGAGCGAAGAGTGCCAGCCCGGCCCGAGCAGGCCTTCGAGCCAAACCTCGCCGGAGGTCGCAAACCAGCTCAAGAGCCGCTGCAGGCCGATCGCCAGCACGGTGATCAGCACCAGCGCCAGCCCGATCGATCGCCACAGGATCGAGCGCATCGGCGGCGCGACCATTTGCGACAGCGCCTTGAAGGCGGCATCCAGCATGAAAGACCCTCTCAGGTAGACAATGCGCGAGACGTAGAGATGCAATGTGGCTTCGGCAAGGGCAGGGGGCCGCTGCGAAGGTCGTGCAAACGCCGCGCGAGCTCTTGCTTACCCTCCCCTGGAGGGGGAGGGTCGGCTCACATTGAGCGCAGCGAAATGTGAGACGGGGTGGGGTGATCTCTCCCCACGGGCACTGTTTGACGCGGAGAGACCGTCACCCCACCCCGCTCGCGCTACGCGCGATCGACCCTCCCCCTCCAGGGGAGGGTAAGAGCGCTACTCTCTCCTGAAGTAGCCTACTCGTGCCGGTGCCCGTGCTTGCGCGCCTTCGCCGGCTTGCCCTCGCCGGTCGGGATCATCACCACGCGGCCGTAGCGCACGCCGCGCTCGGCGATGATGTGGTCGGCGAAATGCTTGACCTCATCCGCGGACCCCTTCAGCGCCGTCATCTCCATGCAATTGCTCTCGTCGAGATGGACGTGCAGCGTCGCCAGCGCGAGGTCGTGATGGCCGTGGAATTCCTGAACCAGGCGCTTGGAGAGATCGCGGGCGGCGTGGTCGTAGACATAGACCAGGCCGGCCACGCATTGGCCGGTCTGCGCGGTGTCCTCGGTGGATTGCTGCAGCCCGGCGCGGGCGAGATCGCGGATGATCTCGGAGCGGTTCTGGTAGCCGCGCGCCTCGGCCGCGGCATCGATCTCCGCCAGGAGATCGTCCTCGATCGTGATCGTGATCCGCTGCATCAAATGCTCCCGTAGGTCTTGCCTGCGTCCCGCGAACCGTAGCCGGGATGGCGCAGAGCGCAATCCGGGCCGCACGGTGTCCTCACAGCCGCGTCGCGCGCAAGCGCAGCGCATTGCCGACCACGCTGACCGAGGACAGCGCCATCGCGGCCGCCGCGATGATCGGCGAGAGCAACAGGCCAAACGCCGGATAGAGAATGCCGGCCGCGATCGGGATGCCGGCGGCATTGTAGATGAAGGCGAAGAACAGGTTTTGACGGATGTTGCTCATGGTCGCCTGCGACAGTTTTCGCGCCCGGACGATGCCGACGAGATCGCCCTTCAGCAGGGTGACCCCGGCGCTCTCCATCGCGACGTCCGTGCCGGTGCCCATGGCGATGCCGACCTCGGCAGCGGCCAGCGCCGGGGCGTCGTTGACGCCGTCGCCGGCCATCGCGACGATACGGCCGGCTTTTTGCAGCTTGGTCACCACCGCGCTCTTCTGATCCGGCAGCACCTCGGCCTCGACATCGGCGATGCCGAGCCGGCGCGCCACCGCTTCCGCCGTGGTGCGGTTGTCGCCCGTCAGCATGATCACCTTGATGCCTTCGGCCGCGAGCGCCTGCAGCGCCTCGGGGGTCGAGGCCTTGACCGGATCGGCGATCGCGAACAGGCCGGCCAGCCGGCCATCGACCGCCATGTTGATCACGGTGGCGCCGTCGCCGCGCAGCCGTTCGGCCTCGGCATCGAGCGGCTTGGTGTTGATGCCGATCGACGTCAGGTATCTTGCATTGCCGAGCACGACGGTCTTGCCGTCGACCTTGCCGGTCGCGCCCTTGCCCGTCGGCGAATCGAACTGCTCGACCTGGCCGAGCGTGAGCTGCTTCTCCTTGGCCGCGCGCACGATGGCGTCCGCCAGGGGATGCTCGCTGGCGCGTTCGACGGTGGCCGCCAGGCGGAGGATATCGTCTTCCGCAAAGCCGGAAGCCGGTACGATCGTCACCACCTTGGGCTTGCCCTCGGTCAGCGTGCCTGTCTTGTCGACCACCAGCGTGTCGATTTTTTCCATCCGCTCCAGTGCCTCGGCGTTCTTGATCAGCACGCCGCCTTGCGCACCGCGGCCGACGCCGACCATGATCGACATCGGGGTCGCAAGTCCGAGCGCGCAGGGGCACGCGATGATCAGCACGCTGACCGCGGCGACGAGGCCGAAGGCGAGCCGCGGCTCCGGTCCGAACCAGGCCCAGGCGGCAAAGGCGGCAATCGCGACGACGATCACGGCCGGCACGAACCAGCCCGCGACCTGATCGGCCAGGCGCTGGATCGGCGCCCGCGAACGCTGCGCATCCGCGACCATCTGCACGATTTGCGACAGCAGCGTCTCGCGCCCGACCTTGTCGGCGCGCATGATGAAGCTGCCCGACTGGTTCAGCGTGCCGGCGATGACCTTGGCGCCGGTTTCCTTGGTGACCGGCATGGATTCGCCGGTGACCAGCGACTCGTCGAGCGAGGAGCGGCCCTCGAGAATGACACCGTCGACCGGCACCTTCTCACCGGGGCGAACGCGCAGGCAATCGCCGGCATGGAGGGTATCGATCTCGACCTCGTGCTCGCTGCCATCGGCATCGACGCGGCGCGCGGTCTTCGGCGCAAGTTGCAATAGCGCCTTGATTGCGCCAGAGGTCGCATCGCGTGCGCGCAGCTCCAGCACCTGGCCGAGCAGCACCAGCACGGTGATGACCGCGGCCGCCTCGAAATAGACCGCGACTGCGCCTTCATGACCGCGGAAGGTGGCGGGGAAGATCTGCGGCGCGACCGTGCCGAGGACGCTGTAGATATAGGCTACGCCGGTGCCCATCGCGATCAGCGTGAACATGTTGAGGTTACGCGTCAGCAGCGATTGCCAGCCGCGGACGAAGAACGGCCAGCCGGCCCACAGCACCACGGGCGTTGCGAAGACGAGCTGGATCCAGTTCGACAGCGTCTGATCGATCCAGCTATGGGGGCCTGCGAGATGGCCGCCCATCTCCAGCACGACAGGTGGCAGCGACAGCACGCCGCCGATCCAGAACCGCCGCGTCATGTCGGCAAGCTCGGGATTGGGACCGGTCTCCAGGCTTGCGACCTCAGGCTCCAGCGCCATGCCGCAGATCGGGCAGGTGCCCGGACCGACCTGGCGGATCTGCGGGTGCATGGGGCAGGTGTAGATCGTGCCCGCGGGCATCTCCGGTTCGGGCGCCTTGTCCTTGGCGAGATATTTCGCGGGATCGGCGGCGAACTTGGTGCGGCAGCCGGCCGAGCAGAAATGGAAGGTCTCGCCGTGATGCTCGAAGCGATGCTTCGAGGTCGCGGGATCGACGCTCATGCCGCAGACGGGATCCTTCACCTTGGTCGCGGCGTCACCGTGATCGTGGCCGTAGTGATGGTCGTGGCCGGCATGACCGCCGCAGCACGAGGAAGCCTCGGGCTTGGCCGCCGCTGCAGCTTTCGTGGAACAGCCGCACCCGGAATGCGTTTGCGCGCCGTGACGATGCTCGTGCTCGTTGTTGTTTATTGCCATGTTCCGGCCTTTGCGTCTGGTCCCATACCTGGACTTGCAACCCATACCCGGTACGGGTATATAGACCCCATGCGCAAGGACATCAAGGCATCTGTCGGAAAACGTCTCGGCCGGATCGAGGGCCAGGTTCGTGGCCTCTCGAAAATGGTAGAGGAAGACCGCTACTGCATCGACATCGTCACGCAGATCTCGGCGGTGCGCGCCGCACTGCGCCGTGTCGAGGAGGAAGTCCTGAAGGACCACGTCGCCCATTGCGTCGAGCACGCCATCGCGAGCGGCGACAAGACCGACCAGCGCGCGAAGATCGCGGAGCTGATGGCGGTGATCGGCCGGGCGGAGCGGTAACGCGCGCTCTCTCCACCGTCATTGCGAGGAGCTCTTGCGAAGAAGCAATCCAGACAGTCACCGTGGTAACCGTCTGGATTGCTCCGCGGAGCCTGTCGTGGGGCCGCGCTTCGCGCCTTTGCCCACTCTACGAGACGGCGAATCTAAGCCGTCATCTCCTGCGACCGCGCGCGAACCCTCGCGAGTTCGCTCAGCTGCACGAAATGCTCGCAGAACGTGGCGCTCATCCCCGCAGCCTGCGCACTCACTTCTTCAGCCGGAACTTCAGGCGACGCCTCTTGGTCAATCGCTTCAGGAACGAGCGGCGGCGCACGGAGCGTTTCTGGAAACACACTGAACGTGCCCGCCACCTCCTCGAGCGGCTTCTGCTTGTCGGCCCAGTGCAAGGCTGTGTAGTCGAACCCGTGCACGATGGTGGGTTTGACGACTTCGAAATAGGGCGAGATGTCGAAGTCGCGGGGCATGTAGAGCGAGGAATCGCGGATGTGCAGGATCTCGCGGCGCGCGGCGCGGCTGCCGGCCTTGGTGATCTTCGGCAGGATCGGGTAGCGCACTGCGTCGAACGCCTGCGCGATCAGCGCCGAGCAGATGATCTTGGTCGGATCGCCCGAGCCGATTGCGATCATGCGCCGGCGCCAGCGCTGCGGGACCGGCAGCGGGAACAGGTAGCGCATGAGATCGATGATGTTCTTGGTGTCGTAGCCGAAGCCGATGCGGTTGATCGCATAGCGGCAGACCGTGGTGCGGTCCTCGTAGGACAGCCCGACCGGGCGGCAGAGGCGGGTATGATACGGGAAATATTTCGAGAGCGGCGCCGAGGTGACGCCTTCGCCGATGTTGGCCTCGATCAGCACGTGCGGCTCACCGTCGGGCTCCTCGGCGCCCTCGACCGGGCCGACATAGAGCGCGGCATGCGACCAGGTCGACTGCGTCAGATATTTGATGATGCCGGAGATACGGTTGTTGCCCTCGACCAGCAGCACGTCGCCGGGCTCGATGACGCCGCGCAGATGCTCGGGGTCGCTCGGCGTGAACGGCTCGTAGCCCGGCACCTCCTTGGAGAGGTACGCGGCAATCAGCTTGCCGACCGAATCTAGGACCGTCCCCATTTCAAACTCCCCCCACGGCCTTTGCCGGCCGTCTTTTTTCCTTCTCTATCATGGTCGAAACGTGTTGCAATTCGGTTCATCAGTTCGTGAGGTCAAGCACGATTGATTCACCATGATGGTTGCCGTGCAACATCAGATGCGGCAAGGTTCGCTGACTGTTCCTCTCCGCCGCAAGCCCTCGGAAACCATGACATGACAATCACGCGCCGCGGTTTCCTCATCGCGTCGGCGGCTCTCGCTGCGATGCCGGCCCCGCGCGCAAACGCTGCTAACGCGCCGCGCGAGGCCGACATCGTCGTGATCGGCGCGGGCGCTGCGGGAATTGCCGCGGCGCGGCGCATCATGGCGACTGGCCGCAAGGTGGTCGTGTTGGAAGCGGCGCCCCAGATCGGCGGCCGCTGTCTCACCGACAGCACGACCTTCGACACGCCGTTCGACCGCGGTGCGCGCTGGATGCACAATCCCGACACCAATCCGATGATCCGGCTGGCGCGCAGCGTCGGGCTGGACGTGCTGCCCGCGCCCTCCGGCCAGAAGATGCGCATCGGCCGCCGCAACGCACGCGCCGGCGAGACCGAGCAGTTTCTGGCGGCGCTGGTGCGCGCCAACCGCGCCATCGACGAGGCCGCGCGCGCCAAGCTGGATACCTCTTGCGCGTCGGTGCTGCCGAAGGATCTCGGTGACTGGGCGGGCGCGGCCGAGTTCCTGCTGGGCCCTAGCTTTGCCGGCAAGGACCTGAAGGAGCTGTCCGCGATCGACAAAGGGCGCGCGCAGGACCGTAACGCGGCGATCGCCTGCCGTCAGGGCCTCGGCACGCTGATTGCGAAACTGGGCGAGCAGGCGCCGGTGGTGCTGTCGACGCCGGCGAGCCGCATCGCCTGGAGCAACCGCGACGTCAGCGTGGAGACGCCAGCCGGCAAGATCGCCGCGCGTGCCGCCATCGTCACGGTCTCGACCAACGTGCTGACATCAGGCGCGATCAAGTTCGCGCCCGACATTCCCAAGCGCACGCTGGATGCGGCCGCCAAGCTCGGCCTCGGCAGCTACGATCGCATCATGCTGCAATTGCCGGGCAATCCGCTCGGCCTGTCGCGCGACGATATCCTCATCGAGCAGAGCAACTCGACGCGCACGGCGCTGATGTTCGCCAATATCGGCGGCTCCTCGCTCTGCTCCATCGACGTCTGCGGCGCGTTCGGCCGCGATCTGTCCGAGCAGGGCGAGAAGGCGATGGCTGCCTTTGCCCGGGAATGGATCACCAAGCTGTTCGGCAGCGAGGCCGCTTCCGCCGTGCAGAAGACCAGCGCTACGCGCTGGAACGCCTCGCCCTACGTGATGGGCGCGATGTCGGCGGCCTCACCCGGCGGACAGCTCTCGCGAAAGGTCCTGGCCGAGCCGATCGGCAACATGTTCCTCGCCGGCGAAGCCACCCATGAGACGCTATGGGGCACCGTCGACGGCGCCTGGGAAAGCGGCGAACGCGCCGCGGACGCCGCCCTGCGCAAGATCGGCGCGCTCAAGGACGAGCCCGCCGACGTGCCGACACAGTCGACGAAGAAGCGGCGCGTAAGGCCGCAGTAGCGGCAAGAACTCGAGGGCGATGGCTCAAGCTCGATCGACGCCCCGAAATAGGTGCGTTCCCTCCCACCTTGTGGGGGAGGGCTAGGGAGGGGGGTAGCTCAGCAAAAGGTGCCGATTGCGATGATGCGCTAAGGGCGAGGTGCGCGACGCAGAGAATCCCCGTGTGGCACCCCCTCCCTGCCCCTCCCCCATAAGGGGGGAGGGAACGGAAAGAGCGCTGCTCTTGACCGAACTCAATTCGATCTCAGCGCATCCCGCTCAATCTCGGCGCAACACCCCGTCCAACGCCGGCAATCCAAAGATCACCGCCATCGCGATCAGCGCATAGCAGATGCCGCGAAACACCTTTTCGCTGGCGCGGCCGAACAGCGAGGCGCCGAACGCGACGCCGAGCGCATAGACCGGGCCGACGACCAGCGACAGCACCAGCGACTCGCGGCTGATCAGGCCGGTGGTCGCGTAACTGATCATCGAGAAGAAATCCGACGCGCCGAAGAACAGCACGATGTTGGCGCGCGCGACGATCGGCGCGATCGGGCGGCCGAGCCAGTAGCCGACGATCGGCGGCCCGCCGGTCTGCGCGAGGCCGCTGCAGAAGCCGGAGAGGCCGCCGATGCCGACCGAGAGCCAGGCGTGGTCCCTGCCGCGGTAGCGCCAGCCGGACAGCAGCAGGAGCAATAGCGCGGCGACGAAGCCGGAGATGATCCAGCGCGTGGTGACGGGTTCGAGCACGCTGAGGAAATAGGTGCCAAGGGGAACGCCGACCAGCGCGCCCAGCACGATCACGGCAGTGGCCTTGCGATCGGCCTTGCGCCAGGCATCGGGCAGCAGCGGTGCGGCTGCGACGAAATCGATCACGAGCAGCAGGGCCGCGACCAGCCGCGGCGCCGCCACGCTGCTCGCGAGCGGCATGAAGATCAGCGCCGAGCCGAAGCCGGAGAAACCGCGCGCGGTGCCGGAAACGAAGGCGACGGCGCAAAGCGCCATCGCAACAGTAAGGCTGACGTCCTTCGGCAGGAAGTCCGCGGCTGTCATCCCCGCAACGTGCCGCCGGTCTTCTTCGTGACCTCGGCCACGATCTTGGCGGCCACGGCCTCGATCTCCTGGTCTGTCAGCGTCTTCTCGCGCGGCTGGATCGTCACCGCGATCGCGATCGACTTCTTGCCATCGTCGATGCCCTTGCCCTCGTAGACGTCGAAGACGTTCACGCCGGTGATCAGCTTCTTGTCCACACCGAGCGCAGCACGCACGATGTCGCCGGCCTTCACGGTGCGATCGACGATGAAGGCGAAGTCGCGCGACACCGGCTGGAAGGCCGACAGCTCGATCACGGGCTTGGCGCGGGTCGGCTTCTTCTTCGCTTCGGGGATGCGGTCGAGGATTACCTCGAACACCACCAGCGGGCCGTCGGCGCCGAGCGCCTCGAGCGCTCTGGGGTGCATTTCGCCGAAAGTGCCGAGCACGTTCTGCGGCCCGATCTGGATGGTGCCGGAGCGGCCGGGATGCAGCCAACCCGGTCCGCCGGCGACGATTTGCAGCGCCTGCATCGGCGCGCCGGCCGCGGCCAGAACGGCCAGCGCATCGGCCTTGGCGTCGAACACATCGGCCTGCGCCGAGCCGGTCCAGTGCCGTCCGAGGCCTTCCGTTGCAGCAAAGCCGCGGCGCACGCCGCTCGCGGCCATGAACTGATCCTGCGGGCGGTCGCCCTTGAAGACCTGGCCGACCTCGAACAGCGCGACATCGCTCACGCCGCGATTGGCGTTGGCCTGAGCTGCCGCGATCAGGCCTGCCAGCAGGGTCGGCCGCATGTCGGAGAGATCCGAGGCGATCGGGTTGGCGACCTCGAGCTCGCGCTGGCCGCCGCCGAACAGCTTTGCCGCAGACTTCGTGATGAACGACCAGGTCACCGCTTCGACCATGCCGCGGCTCGCGAGCGCGCGCCTGGCGCGGCGGGTGCGCAGCTGAAGCGGCGTCAGCACCGGCTTGCGCGCGTCCTCGCCGCGCTCGAACGGCGTCATCGGCACCTTGTCGACGCCAAAGATGCGGACGATCTCCTCGACGATGTCGGCCTTGCCGTGCACGTCGGAGCGCCACGACGGCACCGCCACCTTCACCACGGGGCCCGGACCCGCCATCATGAAGCCGAGATGGGTCAGGATGCGCTTCATCTCGACCTGCGGCACCTCGATGCCGGACAGACGCTTGACCTCGGTGACCGGGAATTCGATCACGCGGTCGTCGCCGAAGGACTTGCCGACCACGACGGTCTCGGACGGCGTGCCGCCGCACATCTCCATCACCAGCTTGGTCGCGAGCTCCAGCCCCGGCACCATGAAGGCCGGATCGACGCCGCGCTCGAAGCGGTAGCGCGCGTCCGAATTGATGCCGAGCTTGCGGCCGGTCTGGGCGATGTTGATCTCGTTCCACAGCGCCGATTCGATCAGCACGTCAGTGGTGTTCTCGTCGCAGCCCGAGGCCTCGCCGCCCATGATGCCGGCCAGCGATTCGACGCCGTGCTCGTCGGCGATCACGCAAATGGCGGGATCCAGATCGTAGGTGCGGCCATCGAGCGCGAGCAGGCTCTCGCCCTCGCGGGCGCGGCGCACGACAAGATTGCCCTTCACCTTCTTGGCGTCGAACACGTGCAGCGGCCGCGCGCGGTCGTAGGTCATGAAATTGGTGATGTCGACCAGCGCGTTGATCGGACGCAGGCCGATCGCGGTCAGCCGCGTCTGCAGCCATTCCGGCGACGGTCCGTTCTTGACGCCGCGCACGAGGCGAAGCGCGAAGCCCGGACAGAGCGTTGCATCCTCGACCGTGACCTTCACCGGGCACGGGAATTCGCCCTTGATCGGCTTGATGGTGGGGTCCTTGAACTTGCCCATATCGGCCGCGGCGAGGTCGCGGGCGATGCCGTGCACGCCGGTGCAGTCCTGGCGGTTCGGCGTCAGATTGATCTCGACCACGGGATCGCCGAGCGCGGCCCATTCGGCATAGCCCGCGCCGATTGGCGCGTCCGCCGGCAATTCCATGATGCCGTCATGGTCGTTGGAGATCTGTAGCTCGGCTGCCGAGCACAGCATGCCGCGGCTCTCGACGCCGCGAATGGTGCCGACGCCGAGCGTGATGTCCTTGCCGGGAATATAGGTCCCGGGCGGCGAGAACACGCTGACGAGCCCCGCCCGCGCATTCGGCGCGCCGCACACGACCTGCACCGGCGCACCGCCGTCGCCGGTATCGACCATGCAGACGCGCAGGCGGTCCGCATTCGGATGCTGCTCGGCCGAGATCACCTTCGCAATGGTGAAGGGCTTCAGCGCCTTCGCCTTGTCCTCGATGTTCTCGACCTCGAGTCCGATCATGGTGAGCTTGTCGGCGAGCTTGTCCAGCGGCTCGTCGGTCTCGAGATGATCCTTCAGCCAGGAGAGGGTGAATTTCATGGCTGCTTGCCTCGGCTCTTGTCGGTTGAATTGCTGTGGTCGGTGTCAATGTTCCCTCCCCCCTTGTGGGGGAGGGTCAGGGAGGGGGGTGAGCCGCGGGCTCCGGCGGAAGCTGCCTGGCGGATCGCCTCAACAACCCCCTCGAGATTCGTCATCACCTGCTCATTGGTGAAACGCAGAATCTGAAAGCCTTCGGCTGCGAAGAAAGCGTCGCGACGCTGATCTTTCTTCTGAGGTTCGTCGAAATCATGGGATTCTCCATCTAGCTCAATGATGAGCTTTGAGGAGAAGCACACGAAATCGGCGATGTAATTTCCAATCGGAGTCTGACGTCGGATGCCGACACCATCCATGCGATTGGCCTTGAGGTAGCGCCACAGCAGTGTTTCGGCACGCGTCATCGCTCGGCGAAGCTGTTTCGCCCGGCTGCGCTGACGCTCGCTTACGACTGCGTGGGGCATCCGCGGCTACCCCCCTCCCTGACCCTCCCCCACAAGGGGGGAGGGAACGGAGAGAGCTTTCGTGTGGCCGATCACGTGCTCAATCCCCCCGCGAGCGTCGGCACCTCCAGCGGCTTGAAGCCGTAATGGCTCAGCCAGCGGACGTCGCTCTCGAACAGCTGGCGCAAATCGGCGATGCCGTATTTCAGCATGGCGATGCGGTCGATGCCCATGCCCCAGGCGAAACCCTGGTACTCGTCGGGATCGATGCCGCAGGCGCGCAGCACGTTGGGATGCACCATGCCGCAGCCCAGGATCTCGAGCCAATCCTCGCCCTCGCCGAAGCGGATCTCGCCCTTGTCGCGGCGGCACTGGATGTCGACTTCCAGCGACGGCTCGGTGAACGGGAAGAACGAGGGGCGGAAGCGCATGTTGATGTGGTCGACCTCGAAGAACGCCTTGCAGAACTCGTGCAGGATCCATTTGAGGTGGCCGAGATGCGAGTGCTTGTCGATGACGAGGCCTTCGACCTGGTGGAATTGCGGCGTGTGGGTCGCGTCCGAATCGATGCGGTAGGTGCGGCCCGGGCAGATCACGCGGATCGGCGGCTTCTGGCTCAGCATGGTGCGCACCTGCACCGGCGAGGTGTGGGTTCGCAGCAGCATGCGCGAGCCGTCCTGCTTCGGATGGAAGAAGAACGTGTCGTGCATCTCGCGCGCGGGATGGCCCTCGGGGAAGTTCAGCTTGGTGAAATTGTAGTCGTCGGTCTCGATATCAGGGCCTTCGGCGACCGAGAATCCCATGTCCGCGAAGATCGTGGTCAGCTCGTCCCAGACCTGGCTCAGCGGATGGATGCGGCCGGCGTCAGTCGGCGCATCGCGCAGCGGCAGCGTCACGTCGATCGTTTCCGACGCGAGCCGCGCATCGAGCGCCGCCGACTTCAAGACGTCGCGCCGTGCGGCGAGCGCCTGGGTGACCTCGTCCTTGGCCTGATTGATCGCCGCGCCCTGCGTCTTGCGCTCGTCGGGCGACATCTTGCCGAGCGTTGCGAGCAGCGCGGAAATCGAGCCCTTCTTGCCGAGGGCTGCGACACGCACCGCTTCGAGCGCGGCCTCGTCGGCGGCGGCGGCGATGTCGGCGATGATCCGGGCTTGGAGCTGAGCTAGATCGGTCATGGCAATCCCTTTTGGCCAGGATGCTGAGCCGATGATCCTAGCCCGTTACGCCCGGCCCAAAAGCACGAAGCGCGTCTTCGCGTCAGATGCGCCGGGCTTCCGCGTCGGAGAAGTGTTTGCGTAAGTGACGAAAGCCGGGGCAGTGAGGCGAGACGCGCCTCTGCCCGGGCCATCACAAGCTGAGCGCTGCGCAGAGCACAGCGGAGGACGGCTTACGCCGCCAGCGCGGCCTCGGCCGTATTACGCCGCAAGGGCGGCCTTGGCCTTCTCGGCGATCGCCTGGAACGCGGCGGGCTCGTGGATCGCGAGATCCGACAGCACCTTGCGGTCCACGGTGATGCCCGACTTGGCAAGGCCGTCGATAAATCGGCTGTAGGTCAGGCCGAACGGACGAACGGCAGCGTTGAGGCGCTGGATCCAGAGCGCGCGGAAGGTGCGCTTGCGACGCTTGCGGTCGCGGAAGGCGTATTGCTGGGCCTTCTCCACGGCCGGCTTGGCGGCGCGGATGGTGTTCTTGCGGCGGCCGTAGAAGCCCTTGGCGGCCTTGTAGACTTTCTTGTGCTTGGCGTGGGCGGTCACACCGCGTTTGACGCGAGACATGACGAATATCCTTCAGAGATGACTTCGGTTTCGGATCGCCGCGCGAATGCGGCGCGACATGGCAGTGATCGTGGACGCGATCAGGCGTTCGGCAAGAAGTACTTCTTGACGTTGTCGCCGTCGGTCTTGAACAGCACGCGGGTGCCGCGGAGCTGACGGATCTGCTTCTTCGTCCGCTTGATCATGCCGTGACGCTTGCCGCGCTGGGCGTGCATCACTTTGCCGGTGGCAGTCACCTTGAAGCGCTTTTTAGCGCCCGATTTGGTCTTCAGCTTGGGCATTTGGCTCTCCTAATGGCCATAGAGATCCGCCCGCGAAGGCGGCTGGCCGTCAAAAATGCTCGTCTAGAGCGTTGATTGTGCTCAGGTTTTTGCGAACAAGCGCGAAACCCGCACGAAACACCGCCACGGCAGCCCGTAAATCAGCCGGGCGATGAAGGCTGGGCTTATGACAGAGGACGGGCCAATTGGCAACGATGAACCGCCGAAACCGCCCTGCCGACTATTGAAGGTTGCTACCTTCATGTCCAAGCCTTGTCGCCCGAAGCAGGTCCAAAATGGCCCATTTCCCGCAATCTCTCTCTTCGCTTTTCCCCCGTCCGCGCCATCTGGCGCTGGTCGCCGTGCTCGCCGCGGCCGCGCTGCCGTCAACGGCCGAGGCCCGCGCCGGCGGCTATGACGGCATCTGGAACGTCACCTTCGCCACCACCCGCGGCAATTGCAGCTCGGGCTACAGTGTTCCCTTCACCGTCACAGGCAACCGCGTCTCGTCGGCCGGCGGCGGCCGGGTCTCGGGCAGGGTCAACCGCTCCGGCGCTGTGGCCGTCCAGGTCTCGGTCGGCGCCTCCCATGCCAGCGGCGGCGGCCGCCTCGCCGGCGTGAACGGCGCCGGGTCGTGGAGGGGCATCATCTCCGGCGACCAGTGCAGCGGCACCTGGCAGGCGACGCGGAGCTAGTCGTCACGACGGCGGTGTGCTCCCTCCTCCGCCTGCGGGGGAGGGTTGGGGAGAGGGTATCTCCGCAACGGGATAGTCTCCGAGAGGAGAGAGCCCTCACCCGGCGCTTCGCGCCACCCTCGCCCCAAAAAAAACGGCCCGCCGGAGATCCGGACGGGCCGTTGAACTCTTGCAGTCCTAACGAGCTGTTGTCAGCGCGGCGCCAGCACCATGACGACCTGGCGACCTTCGAACCGGGCATCCTGCTCGACCTTGGCGAGCTCGGCGACGTCGGTCTTGATCTTGTCCAAAAGCTTGGTGCCGATCTCCTGGTGCGCCATTTCGCGGCCGCGATAGCGCAGCGTGATCTTGACCTTGTCGCCCTCTTCGAAGAACCGCTGCATCGCGCGCATCTTCACGTCGTAATCGTGATCGTCGATCATCGGACGGAGCTTGATCTCCTTGATCTCGACGGTCTTCTGCCGCTTGCGGGCTTCCGCGGCCTTCTTCTGGGCGGAATACTTGTACTTCCCGTAGTCCATGATCTTGCAGACGGGAGGGCTGGTATTCGGCGAAATCTCGACCAGGTCCATACCGACTTCCTGCGCCATGCGGATGGCGACGACAGTCTCGACCGTACCTTTGTTCTCACCGGTTTGGTCGATCAGCTGGATCTGCGCATTGCGAATATCATCATTGATGCGCGGCCCGTCTTTGCTGGCAGCGGGCGGAGCTTTATTAGGACGGCGAATGGGTGGTTCTCCAAAGTTGTGAAAGAAGCGGCTATTTTGAAGGAAGATGCGTTTGCCGGCAAGCAAGTCGCTGGTGCGAGGCGCGAAAAACCCTCAAATGCGAGGCATTTTGGTCACGGCCCTCGGCACGCTGACCGACATAGACACCTTGCCTCTGTTCCGCAAGCGTCCCAATGGACCAATACCGATACCGATCGTGCTTTCGGAACAGGTCCAGACAGCTCAAACCGCACAGCCAGAGTAAACGTTCCATGACCGATGCAATCCCCGATGCCGCGCTTGAGTTCATCGATGTGGGCCAAGGGCCGTCCGCACGCAGGATCGCGGTGCGACGCCGTCCTGGAAAAGGCCCGGGCCTGGTCTGGCTGGGCGGATTCAAGTCGGACATGCAGGGCGGCAAGGCCATAGCGTTGGATGCCTGGGCCTATGAGCGCGGCCGTGCCGTGGTCCGGTTCGACTATTCCGGCCACGGCGAATCCAGTGGCGATTTCGCCCAGGGAACCATCGGCAGCTGGCTCGAGGATAGTGTCGCGGTGTTCGAGCGCTTCTGCGATGGCCCGCAAATCCTGATCGGCTCCTCCATGGGCGGCTGGATGGCGCTGCTGCTCGCGCGCGAGATCAAGAAGCGTGCCGACAAAGCCTCGCTCGCGGGCCTGGTGCTGATCGCGCCGGCGCCCGATTTCACTGAAGAGCTGATGTGGAAGAATTTCTCGCCCGCGGTGAAGAAGGAGATCGAGACCAAGGGCTTCTGGCTGCGTCCGTCGGAGTATGGCGACGGCTCGCCCTATCCGATCACGCGGAACCTGATCGAGGAGGGGCGCAACCACCTCGTGCTCGGCAGCGCCATCGATCTCGGCTGTCCCGTCCGCATCCTGCAAGGCGCGCAGGATCCCGACGTGCCCTGGCAGCACGCCTTCGCGCTGACGCATCGTCTGCCGGCCGACGACGTCGTGCTGACCATGATCCAGGACGGCGACCACCGCCTCTCCCGCCCGCAGGACATTGCGCGCATCCTTGCCGCGGTCGCCGAGATCGGGTGAGCTTGTTCTTCTTCCTTCTCCCCTTGTGGGCGAAGGTGGTGCGAAGCGCCAGATGAGGGGTTCTTTCCACGAACTCGATTCGCGGAGGCAACCCCTCACCGGAGCGAATGCGTGTCAACGAGCGGAGCTGCCCTCTCCCACAAGGGGGAGGGGGCACAACAACCGGGAGGGCAATCCAATGACCACCACCGCCATGCTGCGCGCCTTCTGCGATGCGGTCGAGCAGCGCAACGGCAAAGCCTTTGCCGAGCTGTTCACCGAGGACGGCGTCTATCACGACGTGTTCTACGGCGCCTTCGAAGGTCGCGAGAACATCGCGGCGATGATCGACGACTGGTTCTATCGCACGGCGACCGACTTCCGCTGGGACATGCACGACCCCGTGTCGGACGGCACCACGCTCTATGCGCGCTATACCTTCAGCTACAGATCAACACTGCAGGAAGCAGGCGGCGCGCGGGCGATGTTCGAGGGCGTCGCGATCATGACGCTGAAGGGCGGCAGGATCGCGAGCTATCATGAGGTCGCCAACACCGCGCCGGCATTCGTCGACCTGAAATTCGCGCCGGAACGGATTGCGAAGATCGTCGCCAAGCAGGGCGCCGAGCTCAAGGCGCGGCCGGAGATGCAGCGGCATCTGACCTAACCGTCATTCCGGGGCGCGCGAAGCGCGAACCCGGAATCCATTTCACCTCTTCGCCTGCGGTCCGATGGATTCCGGGTCTGCGCCTGACGGCGCATCCCGGAATGACGAACGGAGAGAGGCGCGTTACCGCTTCGACGGATTCACCATCGGCTTGCGCTGTGCGAGCGCTGCGACCGTCGCAGTGCCGATCGGGCCCGCTTCGTCATAGAGCCAGCATTCGCCGATCGCGACGCCGTCGGTGGCTTGGTGGTTCACCACCTCGAAGCCGATCCACTCCGTCACCGGCAGGCGGTGCAGGTAGATCGTCACGTCGCTGTTGATGTAGCCGAGCCCCTTGTCGCCGGCATTGGCAAACGGGCTGGCGAAATCGGCGCCGGTGGCGACATGGACGAATGGCGTCATCGGGGCGCCCGCAACGAGCTCGCGCACCTCGCTCATCCAAAGCCGGCGCGGACCGAGCGAGCCCATATGGCCGACGATGGGGCGCGTCGCCCATTTGCCGTTCATGCCGAGCCTGGGATCGGTCGGCTTGGGAATGTCGGCCGGCTTCGGCGCATCCCAGTTTGGTGGCGACCAGACATTGCCGTCGGGATTCTGCGTCTTGCGCAGCAGCTGGCAGGAGGCGCGCGCCATGCTGACGCCGCCGGAAACGAACTCCGCCTCGACCACACGGATGCGCAGACCGTCGCGCACGAGCCGCGTTGTCACCTCGATCGGCTTGTCGATGGTCGGCAGCCGGAACATGTCGACGGTGAGCCGTGCCGGCACGAAGTCGGGACCGGAATGGCGCTCCTCGATGGCAAAGCCGAGCAGGCCGACGATGACGCGACCGTGCAGCGATTTCGGATCCCATGGACCGTTGGCCACTTCCGTCGGATGGAATGTATCGCCGTCGCGCGTGAAGAAAGGCATGTTTGTCATGACGCGCGACTTTGCGGGAACGGATGGGGAAATCAAGGTCCACGATCCTCATGGTGAGGAGGCGCGAAGCGCCGTCTCGAACCATGCAGGCCCCGCTGCGGCAGCTCGGCCTCGATCCTTCGAGACGCCGCTGCGCGGCTCCTCAGGATGAGCGGCCAGCAGTGCTTTCTGCCTGCCACTCCTCACGAACGCTCTCGTCGTGCTCGAGTCCGAGCGCGTGCAGCCTCATCACCGCAAACTCGTTCCGCTCCACCAACCGGCCCAGCGCCCATACCGCTGCCCCGCGCACCAGCGCGCTGGCGTCACCCAGCAATCGCCGCGCCTCGTCGGCCAGCGCCACATCGCCCGAGTTGCCGATCGCAATCAGCACGTTGCGCAGGAATCGGTCGCGGCCGATGCGCTTCACCGGCGATTTCGTGAACAGCGCACGGAACGCGGCGTCGTCCAGCCGTGCGAGCTCAGCGAGCGACGGCGCGCGCAATTCGTCACGCGCGGCGAGCTTGGCCTCGCGGCCCGCCTGCGCGAACTTGTTCCAGGGACACGCCGCGAGGCAGTCGTCGCAGCCATAGATGCGATTGCCGATGGCCTTGCGAAACTCGCGCGGGATCGGTCCCTTGTTCTCGATGGTGAGATAGGAAATGCAGCGCCGTGCATCGAGCTTGTAGGGCGCGGGGAATGCCGCGGTCGGGCAGATGTCGAGACAGGCCCGGCACGAGCCGCAATGGTCGATCTCGGCAGCGTCGCGCGGCAGCTCCAGCGTGGTGTAGATCGCGCCGAGAAACAGCCACGAGCCGAACTCGCGCGAGACGAGGTTGGTGTGCTTGCCCTGCCAGCCGAGACCTGCGGTCTGCGCCAGCGGCTTTTCCATCACCGCCGCAGTGTCGACGAACACCTTCACGTCCGCCGGCGCGGTCGCGACCAGCCAGCGCGCCAGCGCCTTCAGCCGCTTCTTGATGATATCGTGATAGTCGTCGCCCTGCGCATAGACCGAGATCGCAGCGTGGGTGCGCTGCCTGAGAATTGCGAGCGGATCGGAGTCGGGACCGTAATTGACGCCGAGCATGATCACGCTGCGCACGTCGGCCCACAGCCCGCGCGGATCGACGCGCCGTTCCGGCTGCGCGGCAAGCCAATCCATGTCGCCATGGCCGCCGGAGGCGATGAAGTCGAGGAAGTATTTTCCGGCGGTCTCGATCGTGCCGGGCGCGGTGATGCCGATACAGTCGAAGCCGAGCGCGCGCGCCTGCTCTTCGAGCGCGGTGCGCAACCGATCTGTGTCTGTGTCGATGTTGCTCAATGCATCCACACTCGACGTCGTCATGGCCGGGCTTGTCCCGGCCATCCACGTTCTTGTGTAGCCCTCTCCAAGACAGAAAGAACGTGGATGCCCGGGACGAGCCCGGGCATGACGCTCACCTTCAGAAATCCAGGTCCACGTAAGTCCGCGACGCCGGCACGCCGGCCAGCCATTCGCTCAGCAGCGGACGGAACGACGGGCGGGATTTCACCCGCGCGTACCACGCCTTTGCTGCGTCGTCCTCGCTCCATGGCACGTCGCCCAGATAGTCGATCGCCGAGAGATGCGCCGCGGCGGCGAGATCCGCGTAAGTGAGCCGTTCGCCGGCGAGGAAATTGCGCGTCTGCGCCAGCCAGCCGATATAGGCCAGATGATAGCGCACATTGGCCTTGGCGGCGCGCATCACGTCGGCCGAAGGCGGTCCGCCGCCGTTCTCCTCGCTCATGAAGCGCTTGTAGATGCGCTCGGTGACGAGGGGATGCGAGACCTCCTCGAAGAACTTTTCATTGAACCACGCCATCAGCCGGCGCACCTCGACGCGCTCGGCAACGGTCTCCGGCATCAGGCGCTTCACGCCCATCCCGGAGCCATAGGCCTCGTCGACATATTCGGCGATGATGGCCGCGCCCGGGATCGGCGGCTGCTCGTCGTCCACCATGACCGGCGTCGTGCCCGCCGCGTTGAGCAGCAGAAACGCCTCGCGCCGTTCCCAGCTGCGCTCCTCGACCAGCTTGAGGTCGAGCCCGTATTCGCCCGCGATCAGGCGGATGAAACGCGAATGCGGACAGAACGGATGATGAAACAGCGTAAACATGAAGCCTTTGACTATTTGATGGTGCTTAAGAATCCATCAATGTTTGTGCGGCGCCACACTAGTCCTTCAAAACCGCGAGGCAAGGGCGTGATTTCGCATTTTGCGATTGCGGCATGGGGGCGAATAGGCGAGAACGGCCCCGCTTTTCAAGCCGAAATGGACCGTAAATATGTCAGACGCAATACGGGCAGTGATCCTCGGCATCATCGAGGGTGTGACCGAGTTCCTTCCCGTGTCCTCGACCGGCCATCTGCTGCTCGCGGAGCGCTTCTTCCATCTCGGCGAAGGCGCCTTCTGGGATTCGTTTACGGTTCTGATCCAGTTGGGCGCGATCCTCGCGATCGTCGGGCTCTACTTCAGGAAGCTCTGGGATGTCGTGATCGGCTTCTTCACCGGCGACAGCTATTCGCGCCGCTTCGTGATCGGTGTGCTGGTGGCGTTCCTGCCGGCCGTGATCGTCGGTCTCGTCGCCGGCAAATACATCAAGAGCGTGCTGTTCAATCCGTGGGTCGTCTGCTTTACGCTGATCGTCGGCGGCGCAATCCTGCTCTGGGTCGACAAGCTCGATCTCAAGCCGCGCGAGCATGACGCCACCAAGTTTCCGCTGCTGATGTATCTCTATATCGGCATCGCGCAGTGCGTGGCGATGATCCCGGGCGTGTCGCGCTCCGGCGCCAGCATCGTCGCTGCGATGCTGCTCGGGGCCGACAAGCGCGCGGCGGCGGAGTTCTCGTTCTTCCTCGCCATCCCCACCATGATCGGCGCGTTCGCCTACGACTTCTACAAGAACCGCGCCGAGATGACGATGGACCACATGGGCATCGTCGCGATCGGCTTCGTCGTGTCGTTCATCACCGCGGTCATCGTCGTGAAGACGTTTCTGACCTACGTCACCCGCCATGGCTTCGTGCTGTTCGCCTGGTGGCGCGTCATCGTCGGCACGCTCGGCCTGATCGCGCTGGCATTGGGGCGATAAACCCGCCCGCGCATTCGACCGCGCACGCAGGGCAAGCCGTCCACGACGAAGATGATGGTTACGCGCTCTTGCGCTGGAACTGGCCGGCGGCGCGGAAACGCCAGAGATATTGCGGGGCGATCGCTTCCAGCGAGTCGGCCTGGATGCCGAGCCCTTCCAGCGTCAGCCCTGCGGCCTTGGCCGCCTCCGACACGACATTGTCGCGCTCGAGCAGCGTGACCTGGTCCGGCGTCAGCTTGAACGCGCCCGGCGCGAATTGCAGGAAGGCGGCCTTGAAGCGGGCGAGGCCGAACGGCAGCGGCACCAGCATCCGCTTGCGGTCGGTGATCTCGAGGATGGCCTCGATGATCTCGCGCATGGTCAGCACTTCCGGTCCGCCGAGCTCGTACGTCGCGCCGGCCTTGGCCTTGCCGTCGACGGCGTCCGCGATGGCGGTGGCGACGTCGCCGACATAGACCGGCTGCATCTTCGTCTCGCCGCCGATCAGCGGCAGCACCGGCGAGATCCGCGCCAGCGCGGCAAAGCGGTTGGTGAACTGGTCCTCGGGCCCGAACATCACGGAGGGGCGGAAGATCGTGGCCGAGGGCACCGCCGCCTGGACCGCCGCTTCGCCGGCCGCCTTGGCCCTGGCATAGCGCGAGGGCGATTCGGCGTCGGCGCCGATCGCCGAGACATGCACCAGCTGGGCTCCGGCTGCCGCCGCCGCCTTGGCCACCGTCTCGGCCCCCCGGGCCTGAACGGCGTCGAAGGTCTGCTCGCCGCCCTCGGCGAGGATGCCGACCAGATTGATCACGACATGCGAATCACGCAGCGCCGCCTCGACCGAGGCCGGATAGCGCAGATTCGCCTGAACGGTGTGGACCTGCCCGACCCGGCCGAGCGGCTGCAGGAAGCCGGCCAGTTCCGGCCGCCGGACCGCGACCCGGATCCGGTAATCGCGCTTGCACAGGGCACGGACCACGCTGCGGCCCAAAAACCCCGATCCGCCGAAAACCGTGACCAGCGTGTCCAGATTCGATGCCATGGGAGCCATTCCTGCGGAAAAGAGTGCGTCTTGTCAGGCTTGTATCGGGCCGGTTTGCGATGCGCAATCGGCATCCCGAACCGCCCTTCAAGCATGAATTGACAACGGCGTCACCGAACCGTAGTAACCGCCTCCGTGCCCCAAACGGCATGCCCAGGTGGTGGAATTGGTAGACGCGCTGGCTTCAGGTGCCAGTGGCTTAACGGCCGTGAAGGTTCGAGTCCTTTCCTGGGCACCATTTTTCCCGCCGATTCCCTGCGAAACGCAATTCGAGGGACGGTGGGTATAATCCGACCAGTTCCAGTGTGGCCAAGTTGGTCATGAATCGTCGGGATCCTGCCCTTTTCGCCGGCCGTCGCAGTAGCGATATTTGTTCTCGACGAGAACACGAAGGTTGTGATCTCGTTGGCAAAAGGCCTAAGGGGTTCGGATCATGGCGACGCTCGACATTAGCCGTTTGACTCCCAAGCAACGGCTCGACCTCATCGGAGAGCTTTGGGATAGCCTCTCCCCCGATGATGTGCTCTTGACCCCGGCGCACGAGGCCGAACTCGATCGTCGGCTTGCGAGTTTTGATGCGGACCGTCGCGACGCGATCCCTTGGGAAGATGTTGACGCTGAGCTTGACCGTCGGTCGCGATAGTGACCCGCCTGCTCTTTACGAAGGCAGCTCGGGCCGACCTCGTCGATGCAGTCAATGGTACAGCACCCATGCTCCGCATGTTGTGCCACAATTTCGCGACGCCTTACGTGCCGCGCTGATCCGGATTGCAGAGCATCCCAAGCAGTTTGCACCGGCCTACAAGGACTTACGCCGCGCTTTGCTGCGCAGGTTCCCTTACATTGTTGTATTTCGCGAAAGGGACGACGCGGTCTACGTCATTGCGATTTTTCACACAAGCCGCGAGCCCTTGGTTTGGCAACGGCGTTCATAGACACGCCGTGATCGAAGATGCTTGAAGTCCGCGCGCCAGCCGGACCACGCTTTTCTCGATTGAGGCGAATTCATAAGCCCCTCACACCACCCTCTTCCCCGCCCTCTCCGCCACCGCCTTCTGCACAAAATACATCGCGACCAGCGTGACGATCGTCGTGGTCACGACGACGTAGCCGATCCGGTCGAAATGGATCAGTGCGCCGTCGGGCGCCTGCACGATGATCGCGCCGGCGAGCACGGAACCCAGCCCGCCGGAGAGCTGCTGCAGCGAGGCGCTGACCGCGCTGAACGAGCCGCGCTGGTCGGGATCGGGGATCGCGGACATCAGCGCCTGCGAGGGGATCATGCGCGAGAAGATGCCGATGAACATCAGCACGTTGACGAGGATCGCGGTCGCCAGCGAGACCTGACCGAGGTTTGTGTAGATCAGCACCATGACCACGGTCATCGCGCAGCCGAACACGAAAGTCGGAAATTTGCCGAAGAAGTCGCTCGCGCGTCCGACCAGCGGTCCGGTGACGATGCTGAACAGGCCGGAGACGAGATAGATCGTCGGCAGATGCGTGATGTCGATGCCGAGATTGTGGACGGTGTAGGCGCTGGAGAACGGCATCAGCATGTAGCCACCGGTCGCCAGCAGCGTCGTGACCAGGAACGCCAGCGTGTAGCGCGGCTGCGCGACGGTCGCGATCAGATGATGGAATGGATTCCTGTCCTGCTTCAGCTTCAGATGCGCATCGACCGGCTCCATGGCGAAAGCGATGACGGCGATCGCGGCGATCGACACGACGACGATCGCGACGAAGCAGAGATGCCAGCTCCAGTGATTGGCGAGGAACAGCCCGGCCGGAATGCCCAGCACCTGGCTCGCGGCGAACGCTGTCTGGATGTAGCCCATCACGCGGCCGCGCAGCTGCAGCGGAAATAGATCGGTGATGATGGCGAGCACCACCGAGCCGATCACGCCGCCGAACAATCCGGTGACGATCCGCCCCATCAGCAGCACGTGGTAGTTCGGCGCCGCCGCGCACAGCATGGTGCCGAGCGTGAAGCCGACATAGAAGAACAGCAAGAGGCGCTTGCGGTCGAAGCGATCGGCGAAGCCGGCGGCCAGCACGCCGGAAATGCCCGCACTGAATGCATAGGCCGACACCGCGACGCCGAATTGCCCGGCCGTGATGCCGAGCGCGGGCATCAGGATGGCGCCCAGCGGCGACATGATGATGAAGTCGAGGATGATCGTGAATTGCGTGAACGCGAGCAGCGCGATGAGGAGCGCCTGATAGCGCGAGAAGCCGCGTTGCTGGTCCCGTCGGTCGGCGATCGGCGCGGCGAGCGTCTGTTCGGTCATTGGCACCTGATTCATGGTGAGGGGCAGGGAGCGGGCAAGACTGGCAGATGGGGTCGGCCGGGACGATGTCCACGGGGTGCAGGGCACAGATTGCGCTGGACTGCGAAGCCCGCGCCGGGTTGTGGGATCCCGGCAACAGCCCGCCGGCCGGGCGCCGCCGCCCCTCGCGCGCAACCTTGCTTGCGCGGCCCGCCGGCAATGGCTACACCGCGGGCAATCCGAATTCGTTATTGTGCCGACGTGACCGATTCGACCCGAGGTTTTGACACGCCATGACCGTACGCCTGCATCGCGGCGACCTGCCCGACCTGTCCCGCTACACCGGAGCGGTGGCGATCGACACTGAGACCATGGGGCTGAACCCGCACCGTGACCGGCTTTGCGTGGTGCAGCTCTCGCCGGGCGACGGCAGCGCCGACGTGGTGCAGATTCCGAAGGGTCACACCGACGCGCCGAACCTGAAGGCGCTGCTGGCCAATCCCGCCATCACCAAAATCTTCCACTTCGCTCGGTTCGACGTCGCGGTGCTGTACCAGACCTTCGGCGTCATGACCGGGCCGATCTATTGCACCAAGATCGCCTCCCGCCTGACCCGCACCTATACCGACCGCCACGGCCTGAAGGACCTCGTGCGCGAGGTGCTCAATGTCGACCTCTCCAAGCAGCAGCAGTCCAGCGACTGGGGTTCCGACAGCCTGAGCGAGCCGCAGCTCGCCTACGCCGCCTCCGACGTGCTGCATCTGCATGCCTTGCGCGAGCGGCTCGATGCCATGCTGGTCCGGGAAGGCCGCGCGGCGCTGGCAAAGGCCTGTTTCGACTTCCTGCCGACCCGTGCCCTGCTCGACCTCCAGGGCTGGGCGGAAGAGGACATTTTCGCGCATTCCTGAGCCCTCGGCCGCCGGCTAGACTTCGGGCTGCGCCCCGTTTCGGACACTTTCCTGCGGCCTGTCCAAGCCTGATCGTCCAGGCCCGATGCCTCCAGCCTGATATGTCCAAGGCTGCATATCGGGGCGGTGACGGGTAGAATGGGGCGCCCTGCAACCCGGCTTGGCGAGCGACACCTCAGGAGCTCAGGTGAATTCGGCCCACAATCCCACCTACGACGCCGCGCTCGCGGCGAAGTTTGCCAGCGCGGCGCGCCACAGCCGCCTGGTGCGGATTCTGCGGGTCTCGGTCCCGGCGACGGTGGTCGTGGCCATGGCCGTGATCGTCTACATCGCCTTCTTCAACAAGTTCAGGATTCCGGAGCTGCCGCTCACCGTCGAGAACATGGTGGTGTCGGGCACCAAGATCACGATGGAATCGCCGCATCTGTCCGGCTTCACCCCGGATCAGCGGCCCTACGAGCTCTGGGCCAAGACGGCGACGCAGGACATCACCGATCCCGATCACGTCGACCTCAAGGACCTGCGCGCGAAAGTGCTGATGGAGGATCAATCGACGCTGCTGCTCGATGCCCGCACCGGCCGCTTCGACAACAAGCAGCAGCAGCTCGATTTGCACAAGGATATCTTCCTGCGCACCTCGACCGGCTACGAGGCGCGGCTGAACTCGGCCTTCGTCGACATGGGCAAGGGCACGGTCTCCTCGGACGAGCGTGTCGACGTCAAGCTGACCAACGGCACGCTGACCGCGGACCGCTTGCGCATCACCGAAGGCGGCGACGTCATCCGCTTCGAAGGCAATGTGGTGATGCATCTGGACAAGCTGGACGACCCCGTCGCCGCGCAGCCTGTGCCGGTCGAGCCTGCGCCGCCGGCGGCGAAGACACGTACGCCTCAGAACAAGTCTGCCAACTCAAGATGATTTTCATGACCAAGCTCCTTTCGCGCAGCGGGTGCGCCATTGTCGGCGCGGCTGCACTTGCAGTCGGCATCGCGCTGCTCGCCGGCAATGCAGCCGTTGCGCAGAGCGCGATGCAGGGCGTGCCCAACGCGATGCAGGGCTTTTCGCAGAACCGCGACCAGCCGATCCAGATCGAGGCCGCCGCGCTCGAGATGCGCGACAAGAAGAAGGAGGCGACCTTCTCCGGCAACGTGAAGGTCGTGCAGGGCGACACCACCATGACCTCGAAGACGCTGGTGGTGTTCTACGAGTCCGGCGGCGACAAGCCGGCCGCGCCGCAGCCCGCGGCGAAGGGCGCGAAATCGGCGCCGATGCAATCGGCGCAGCCGGGTCCGGGCGGCAGCTCCTCGATCAAGCGGCTGGAGGCGCGCGGCAATGTCGTGGTCACCCAGAAGGACCAGGTGGTGACGGGCGAGACCGCCGTGTTCGACACCAAGACCAATCTCATCACCATGCTGGGGGGCGGGGGTCCGGTGGTCCTGACGCAGTGCAAGAACGTGATGCGCGGTGACCGGCTGACGGTCGATATGACGACCGGGGTGTCCCGCGTGGAATCCGACACCGGCCGGGTTCAGGTCCTGCTGCCGCAGGGCGCCGGCAATGATTGCGGTCAGGCGGGACAAGGCGGCAAGCCCGCCGGGGCGCCGCCGCTGCAACTGCCTGGCGCAAGTAAACCGAAATGAATTCAACGGCTTGGTTCGGATGTCGCCGAACCGAGGTTGAAGCTTGGCCGGTGAGACTGTATTTAGCGCACAGGGCTTTCGAAGCGGGGTCCGCCGCTTTTCGGGCGTGTTTCACTGGGCATGAGACATCCCTTCACTCATGCTGCGTCGGCGAATCGAAGGCCGGTGCGGTAGATCACGCGAATTCGCGAAGAATCGTCGCGAAAGGCTAGAAGGCGGGGATGGTCGATCTCTTCAGCATGTTCCGTCGGCGCCCCGCCAAGCGCGGCCGGCCAGGATTTGCGCGTCAGGACATCACCGCGCTCGGTGACAGCGTCGGCGGTCTCGTGACCAGCCCGATCCGGGACGCGCCGCCGATGGCCCGGGACCCGGCGATGCGCGCGCCCGATCAGTTCCAAGCTGACTATCAAGGCGACTACCAGGCCGACTATCAAGCCGGGCCGCGTCCGCAGGCCGTTCACCCCTTGCGGAACACGGCCAAATCCAATGGCACCGGCGGGCCGCAGCTGTTGAAGCGGCCGGGCTTCCTGGCTGTGCATAGCGTGGAAAAGGCGTTCGGCAGCCGCCAGGTGGTGCGCGGCGTCAGCATCTATGTGCGCCGCGGCGAAGCGGTCGGCCTGCTCGGCCCGAACGGCGCCGGCAAGACCACCGTGTTCTACATGATCACCGGCCTGATCAAGGCCGATCGCGGCGCGATCGAGCTCGACGGCCACGACGTCACCAGGCTCCCGATGTATCAGCGCGCGCGGCTCGGGATCGGCTACCTGCCGCAGGAAGCCTCGATCTTCCGCGGCCTCACCGTCGAGCAGAACATCCGCGCCGTACTCGAAGTGGTCGAGCCCTCGCGCAAGAAGCGCGAGCAGCAGCTCGATTCCCTGCTCGACGAATTCAACATCACGCGGCTGCGCAAATCGCCGTCGATCGCGCTGTCCGGCGGCGAGCGGCGCCGCGTCGAGATCGCGCGCGCGCTGGCGACGCGTCCGAACTACATGCTGCTCGACGAGCCCTTCGCCGGCATCGACCCGATCGCGGTCGGAGACATCCAGGACCTCGTCCGCCACCTCACCAATCGCGGCATCGGCGTGCTCATCACCGACCACAATGTGCGCGAGACGCTGGGCCTCACCGATCGCGCCTATATCGTCTATGCCGGGGAAATTTTGACCGAGGGAACCCCGGATGAGATCGTGGCCGATCCGGACGTACGCCGCCTTTACCTTGGCGAGGAATTCCGCCTCTAGCCCGTTTTTGCGTTTCGTCAAGGCGTGTACATCGGGCTCGGACTAGGATAAGCAAAAATCGGACCAATTTTTCGGGAACGGTTCTTGCTTCATGGCACTCACGCAGAGATTAGAGTTCCGGCAGTCGCAGTCGCTGGTGATGACGCCGCAGCTGATGCAGGCGATCAAGCTGCTGCAATTGTCCAATCTCGATCTCACCACCTTCGTGGAAGAGGAGCTGGAGCGTAACCCCCTGCTGGAACGGGCCAGCGACGAGGCTCCCGCGGAAGCCTCGTCCGAGGCCGGCCAGTTCGGCGATGGCGACGAATCCGGCGGCCAGAGCGGCGATGACGGCTTCGGCGGCAGCGCCGAAGGCTTCGAGCCGGGCCAGGAAGAATGGATGAGCAAGGATCTCGGCACCCGCGCCGAGATCGAGCAGACCCTGGACACGGGCCTCGACAACGTCTTCTCCGAGGAACCGGCGGAGGCCGCGGCACGCAACGCCCAGGACGCCGCACCGACCACCTATACCGAATGGGGCGGCGGCGCCTCGGGTGACGAAGACTACAATCTCGAAGCTTTTGTCGCGGCCGAGACAACGCTGTCGGACCATCTCGCCGAGCAGCTCGCGGTGGCCTTCACCGCGCCGGCGCAGCGCATGATCGGCCAGTATCTGATCGACCTCGTCGACGAGGCCGGCTATCTGCCACCCGATCTCGGCCAGGCCGCCGAACGCCTCGGCGCATCGCAGGCCGACGTCGAGGATGTTCTCGCCGTGCTGCAAAAATTCGATCCGCCCGGCGTCTGCGCACGCAATTTGAGTGAGTGCCTCGCGATCCAGCTTCGCGAGCTCGACCGCTACGACCCCGCGATGCAGGCGCTCGTCGAGCATCTCGATCTCCTCGCCAAGCGCGACATCGCGAGCTTGCGCAAGATCTGCGGCGTCGACGACGAGGACATCGCCGACATGATCGGCGAGATCCGCCGCCTCAATCCCAAGCCCGGCATGAAATTCGGCTCGGCGCGTTTGCAGACCATGGTGCCCGATGTCTATGTCCGCCCGGGTCCCGACGGCGGCTGGCATGTCGAGCTCAACAGCGACACCTTGCCGCGCGTGCTGGTCAACCAGACCTACTATTCCGAGCTGTCGAAGAAGATCGGCAAGGATGGCGACAAGTCCTATTTCACCGATGCACTGCAGAACGCGACTTGGCTCGTGCGCGCGCTCGACCAGCGCGCCCGCACCATCCTGAAGGTTGCAACCGAGATCGTGCGCCAGCAGGACGGCTTCTTCACCCACGGCGTCGCGCATTTGCGGCCGCTCAACCTGAAGGCCGTCGCCGACGCCATCCAGATGCATGAATCCACGGTGTCGCGCGTCACCGCCAACAAGTACATGGCGACCAATCGCGGCACGTTCGAATTGAAATATTTCTTTACGGCCTCGATCGCGTCGGCCGACGGGGGCGAAGCGCATTCGGCCGAAGCCGTGCGCCACCACATCAAGCAGCTGATCGATTCGGAAGAGCCCACGGCGATCCTGTCGGACGACACCATCGTGGAACGCTTGCGCGCCTCGGGC
Source organism: Bradyrhizobium centrosematis (assembly GCF_045571495.1). NCBI lineage: Bacteria > Pseudomonadati > Pseudomonadota > Alphaproteobacteria > Hyphomicrobiales > Nitrobacteraceae > Bradyrhizobium > Bradyrhizobium centrosematis. Next base: position 122,135 of record NZ_CP120703.1, on the reverse strand, counting down.
ATTGATATTGCCCGCCGCACGGTCGCGAAGTACCGCGAAGCCATGCGCATTCCTTCCTCGGTGCAACGCCGCCGCGACAAGCAGAGCGCTCTTGGTAACGTCCTCTCCACCGCATTGTCCGATCGTTCCCGCAACACCGAGCCGGCCTGATTGCGCCGGCCTGAAATCGCGCTACTCTCGGCTCCCTTTGCGACCGGTCCAAGCTAGGCCAGCAAACCAAGCGAGGCATCCATGACCCTCCGGATTTCGGGCAAGAGCATCAGCGTCGGCGAGGCCCTGCGTGGCCGCGTCGCCGACCGTACCGACGAGGTGCTGCGCAAATATTTCGACGGCAATTATTCCGGCCACATCACGCTCAGCAAGGACGGCTTCGGCTTCCGCACCGACTGCGCCCTGCATCTCGATTCGGGGATCACGCTGGAGGCCGATTCGAACGCGCCGGATGCCTATGCCAGCGCCGACCAGGCGTTGCTGATGATCGAGAAGCGGCTGCGCCGCTACAAGAACCGGCTGAAGGACCGCTCCGCGCGCAAGGCCCATGCCGCCTCCGAGGCGATGGCGGCGCTCGACGCCACCAGCTATGTGCTGGAAGCGCCCGGTGAGGGCGAAGAGGAAGTCACCGGCTACAGCCCCGTCATCATCGCCGAGCAAACCACGTCGCTGAAGCGGCTCTCGGTCAGCGAAGCCGTCATGGAACTCGACCTCAGCGGAGCACCCTGCCTGGTATTCCAGCATGGCTCCTCCGGCCGGGTGAACATCATTTACCGCAGGGCGGACGGCAATGTGGGCTGGATCGACCCGCCGGGAGCCAAGGCGGACGGCCAGGCCGGTGGCTAGGCCCGCCAGCCGCCACCCGTACGATCCCGGCCCTTAACAATGACGGGGGCAAAGCCGCACGCGGGAGTTGGCACCGGGATTGCGTTGGAGTAGAAGCCCCCCACATCTGGGGCTTGGCAGGACTTCGGGCTAAGTCCCCCTCCTGCTTCATGTTATTGACGCCGGCCGAGCTTGGTCTATCAAGCTGGCCAAATCGGAAACCTGACGGTTTAATTCACCTCGGAAAGCTTCCATGCCGATTACCGATCTGGTCGCACCCGAGGCGATTCTCCCGGCATTGAAGGTCAACAGCAAGAAACAAGCCTTGCAGGAGCTCGCGGCCAAGGCCGCCGAGCTGACCGGGCAGAACGAGCGCTCGGTGTTCGAGGTGCTGCTGCAGCGGGAGAAGCTCGGCACCACCGCCGTCGGTTATGGCGTTGCCATCCCCCACGGCAAGCTGCCCAAGCTCGAAAAGATCTTTGGCCTGTTCGCACGGCTCGACCGCCCGATCGATTTCGAGGCGATGGACGGCCAGCCGGTCGATCTCGTCTTCCTGCTGCTCGCCCCCGAAGGCGCCGGCGCCGACCACCTCAAGGCGCTCGCCCGCATCGCCCGCCTGCTGCGCGACCAGGACATCGCCAAGAAGCTCCGCGCCTCGCGCGACGCCCAGGCGATCTATTCCGTGCTGGCGCTGCCGCCCGCGACCGCGGCGTAATCTTCCGTCTTCTCGCCTGATCACGGCCCGATCGTGTCTGCCACCTGATTGTGAGGGGCAGCGTCCCGTCATGTCACCTTGATCACAAAGGTAGAAGATACGACAATCTTCCCGCTTGAGACGCACGGCACGTTGGGCGGCGCCAAAATCCGCTGAGAGCCGTTCGAAGCTTTGGACTGAGCGGACGTGACTGGGAATGGAATGACGCCGTTGCGCCTCGCGGCCGCGGTGGGAGAACGGTTCGGGGAATCGGCTCTCGACTGGCAGAAACCCGGCAACAGCGCGCGTGCGAAGGCGCTCGTGGTGCGTCGTGACAAAAGATTCGCGGTGCTTCAGGCGGTCGGCTCATGACCAGCTTGCACACCGACGATTCCGAGGCATACGAGCGCGCGATCCCGACTGCGCCCGGCGCGGTGGAAAAGCTCGCCAGAAACGTGATGCGCGGCTCGATCACGGTCAATGTGATTGCGTCGATGGGTGTCTTCCACCCCGTGCTGCTTCCCGCAGAATGGAGCTATGTGCAACAGGCCGTTGCGCTCCTGATGTGGGTCATCCTGATCTACGCCAGTGCCTTCGTGCGTCCCTGCGTGCGCGTGCAGCCCAATCCGGATTTCATCGCGCTGGTCGCATTCTATGCTCTCGCCGCTGTTTCCGTGCTCTGGACCGGCCTCGCCACTGCGGCAATCATGAAGAGCGCGGCTCTCGTGGTGACGACCTTCGGTGCGTACTGCCTCATCACGCGGATCGACATCGACGAGATCGTCGGAGCGACGGCGCTGGGGCTCTTCGTGTTGGTGGCCGCCTCGGCCTTGTGTGCGGTGTTCGTGCCCGAGATCGGTGTCGATCAGAGCTGGATGCATAACGGCCAGTGGCAAGGGATCTACGAATCGAAGCAGACGCTCGGCTTCATCAGCGCCTACCTGATGTTCTTCGCCTGCTATCAAAAGATGACGGGCCAGCGCTGGATTGTCTTTCTCCTGACATTTCTCCTGGCATCGACATGCGTCATCGCCTCGGAATCCCGTGGGGCCGGCGCCGTCGCGATTGCCGCCGGTGCACTGCTCGTGACCTCGATGTGGTCGATCCGCTGCATGAAGATCTACGCGGTGCTGCCGGTCATCATGTGCATCCTGGCCGCGTTCCTGATCCTGTATTTCTATATCACCGGGTACGATTCCATCCATCTCGGCGACTCGACCATCAACTTGACCGAGCGAACGTTCATTTGGCAGTACGCCATCGGCCATTTCAACGATGCGCCGCTGCTGGGCTTCGGCATCAATGGGTTCTGGACGCGACCGGCGATTTACGACTATTTCAACCAGAACCACGGGTGGGTGCTGGACAATTATCATAGCGGCTACATCGCAGTTGCCATCGAAACGGGATTCCTGGGGTATGTGCTGTTCGTCGCGAGCGTCTATCTGTTCTCGGAAAAGGTCCTGTACTTGATCGCCACGCGGTCGATTGATCGCAGCCACTGCGCTCTCGTCATCGGCTTCGTGGTCCTGAGTTTTCAATCGAATTTCACGGAGACGATGTTCCTGCGTTCGACGATGTTCACCTCGGTGCTTCTCGTCGCCTTCTTCTTCGCGACTTGCAGGCGAGTGCCGCAGCAGGGCCTGCCGCAATGATGGAGCAATCCCGATGAATCGGGTCTGCGCCCGCTGGTCGGTGACTTTCGGTCTCGCCGTAGCGGTATCCATCCTCGCCATCTGCTCTCAAGCTGCTGCAGCCGGCCAGGAGCCGGGACGCGCCTCAGGCGGATTGGGGCGAGGCATCAACATTCTTGGCTATGACGGCATCTGGGAGGGCGGCCGGGATGCGCCGTTTCGACTCGACAATCTCACCGCGATCAGGAACGCCGGCTTTTCGCACGTCCGCATCAACTTCTTCGGCTTCAAGTTCATGGGACCGGCGAATCTGCTGGATGAAGCGGTCTTGAGGCGCCTCGACGCCGTGATCGAGGAAGTGCTCGCCCGGAATCTCGTGCCTGTCCTCGACGAGCACGATACCCATCTATGCCAGCGTGACGTCTCCGGATGCGCCGAGAAATTGAAAGCGTTCTGGACGCAAATCGCCGATCGCTATGCCGGAAGATATCCGGCGCTGGTCTTCGAGGTCCTCAATGAGCCCGGCGGACAGATGACGTCGGCCGGCTGGAACGTTCTTCTCAACGAGTGCCTCGGCATCATCCGCGCCACCAACCCCGGGCGGACGGTCATTGCGGCGGTTCTCAACGTCGATGAGATGCCGGTCGAGGATCTGATCCTTCCGCCCGGCGACCGAAACCTCATCGTCACGCTCCACTATTACGCGCCGATACGCTTCACTCATCAGGGGGCGCCGTGGTCGCCGACCTTCTCGCAGATCGGCCCGCTTGATTGGGGCACGCCGGAGGACCAACGGAAGGCGCGCGCCGATTTCGAGAAGATTCAAAACTGGTCGGAAAGGGAAAAGCGCCCGATCTATCTCGGTGAGTTTGGCGTGTACGAGCGCGCTCCGGCCGAAGCGCGGACGCGATATTTGTCGTTCGTCGCGCGAACCGCGGACCAGCTTGGCTGGGCGTGGGCCTATTGGCAGTTCGACCACGATTTCGCCGCCTTCGATAGCGCGCGTCAAAGCTGGAAGCCGGGCATCCTGCGGGCGCTGATGCGGGATGGACGTTGAAGCGCGATGCGGTCGCGCTGCATTGCGTCCCGGCTACGACGGGCGCAGTCGCTGCGGCCACACCGTCCGTTCCTGCGCTCGCGATGACGGCGCAGACACTTCGTGATCCAAAATGAAAGCGGGCACGCCTTCGCAAGAAGGCATGCCCACTTGAAACTCTCTTCGTGCGACGCGCGCGCGCTTAATGCACGCTCACCGCTTGCAGCTCGTTGCTCCAGGCGTTGGCGATCGCGGCTTCGCGGCTGTCGGTCAGCATGATCGGCGTGCCGTCGGCGGCGTGGAGCGCGAACAGCTTGAGACCCGGCGCAATCTTGGGCGCCTCCGGGAACAGGTCCGGTACGTCCTCGGAACGGATCTGCTTCACATAGGCGATATGGCCTTCGCCGAGGGTTGCCAGCGTCTCCGGAGAGACGTTCTTGGCTTCATATTCGAACGCAACGTGACCTTCACTCATGGTCTCGACTCCTCTGGAACACTAAGCGGTCGAGTCCGCTACTCGTTCCATTATTCGTGCTCATTGATAGCGATTGTCTTAACGATCCGCTCCGGTTCAGGCCGGGCCAGATCGATCGACAACAGCCCGTTCTTCAGATCCGCGCCCAGCACCAGCATCCCCTCCGCCAGCACAAAGGTGCGCTGGAAGTGGCGCGCGGCGATGCCGCGATGGATGTATTGCCGGGTCTTGTCGTCCTGCTGCCGCCCGCGAATGACGAGCTGGTTTTCCTCAATGGTTACATCGAGTTGGTCGCGCGTAAATCCGGCGACCGCCAGCGTGATGCGCAAGCGCTCGGGTTGGCCGTCCGCGCGGTCACACCTCTCGATATTGTAGGGAGGGTAGCCGTCGGCGCCTTTGACGACGCGATCGAGCACGCGCTCAATTTCGTCGAAGCCCAGCAGGAAGGGACTGGAGAGCGTTGGAACACGAGACATAGTTTACAAAGTCCTCGCAGAAGCGACTTTGGTGCATCAGGGCCCGCACGCGGCACCCCTTGATCAGCAATATGGGCATGTTCCCATGTTGGTTCAAGCAGCTAGCCGGGAGGCTGTGGAGGGGCCGGGGCATCCATTCGCGGGTGTCAGCCATGTCCTCGAAGGCTGTCAGCGATGCCGTCCGGGCCGGGCCGCCAAGCCCAGGCGGGACGATTTTCGGCGTCGAATTCCCTAGCGAAAACAGAGCCCCGTCTACTGTGCATGGGGTTGTTTTCGCGGTTTTGATCGACGGGCCCCGCGGAGCCGCTCAGGCTTCGAGCCGCTTCCGGCCATCGCCGCTGAACAGATGCAGCTTGGTCCGTACCGCCGCGACCCGGATTTTTGCGCCGATGGCGGGGGCCTCGGTTCCGGGGATGCGAACGATGACCTCGCCCGGCGGCAGCTCGCCGGGGGTGGCGGCGACGCGCTGGTCTTCCTGCTCGCGCGAGCCGTAGACGAAAGTCTCGGCGCCGACGCGCTCGATCGCTTCGACGGTGAGCGGCAAGGCGACGCCGCCGGCCGGGGTCTGGTCGGTGATGACGAAATCTTCCGGGCGGATGCCGAGGATGCCGGCATCGGCTGCGTTGCTGCCGGCGAGCTGCGACCGGATCTCCTCGGGCCGCGTCGACATCAGGTTCATCGGCGGCGCGCCGATGAAGGAGGCGACGAAGGTGGTCGCCGGCTTCTCGTAGATATCAAGGGGATTGCCGACCTGCTCGACCTGGCCGCCGTTCATCACCACGAGGATGTCGGCGAGCGTCATCGCCTCGAGCTGGTCGTGGGTGACGTAGATCGACGTCGTGTTGAGCCGGCGCTGCAATTTGCGGATCTCGACCCGCATCGCGATGCGCAACTTGGCGTCGAGATTCGACAGCGGTTCGTCGAACAGGAACACCTTCGGCTGCCGCACGATGGCGCGGCCCATGGCGACGCGCTGGCGCTGGCCGCCGGAGAGCTGGCGCGGCTTGCGCTCCAGCATCGCCGACAGCTCGAGCACGCGCGCGGCTTCCTCGACGCGGGTCTTGATCTCGGCCTCGGCCATGCCGCGGTTGCGCAGGCCATAGGCCATGTTGTTGTAGACGCTCATATGCGGATAGAGCGCGTAGTTCTGGAACACCATCGCGATGTCGCGATCGGCGGGCTCGATTCCGTTGACGACGCGGCCGCCGATGTCGATCTCGCCGCCGGTGACGGTTTCGAGGCCCGCAACCATGCGCAGCAAGGTGGACTTGCCGCAGCCGGAGGGGCCGACCAGCACGCAGAACTGTCCGTCGCCGACATCGACGTCGACGCCCTTGATGGCCTCGAAGCCGCCGGGATAGGTCTTGCGGACGTTGCGCAGGGTGACGTTAGCCATGAAAGCTCACTTGTTACTTCTCGGTCTCGACCAGTCCGCGCACGAACAATTTCTGCATGACGACGACGACGAACACCGGCGGCAGCATGGCCAGCACGGCGGTCGCCATCACGATCGGCCATTCGGTCAACGCGTCGGTGGTGGTGATCATCTTTCGGATGCCGATCTGAATGGTCTGCATGTCGTCGCGCGTGGTGATCAGCAGCGGCCAGAGATATTGATTCCAGCCGAGGATGAACAGGATCACGAACAGCGCCGCCATGTTGGTGCGCGACAGCGGCAGCAGCGTATCCCAGAAGAAGCGCAAGGGACCGGCGCCGTCGATGCGCGAGGCTTCCAGCAGCTCGTCCGGCACGGTCATGAAGAACTGGCGGAACAGCAGCGTCGCCGTGGCGGAGGCGATCAGCGGCAGCGACAGGCCCGCGTAGCTGTCGAGCATGTGCAGGTCGGCGACGATCTTGTAGGTCGGATAAATGCGCACCTCGACCGGCAGCATCAACGTGATGAAGATCAGCCAGAAGATCGGCATCCGGAACGGAAAGCGGAAATACACGATGGCATAGGCCGAGATGATCGAGATCGCGATCTTGCCGACCGCGATCATCAGCGCCATCACCAGCGAGTTCAGCATCATGTTGCCGACCGGCTCGCGGGTCGAGCCGCTCGTGCCGACGAAGATCGTCTGGTAATAGGTCTCGAAGAAATGCCCGCCCGGCAGCAGCGACATCTGCCCGTTCGCGATCAGCGCGTTCTCCTGGGTCGAGGCAATGATCGCGATGTAGACGGGGAACGCGACGATCGCGATTCCGATCCAGAGGATGATGTGGGCGACGTAGCGCCGGAAGCCCTCTTCCTCGACCATCAGTACGTCACCTTGCGTTCGACGAAGCGGAACTGGATTCCCGTCAGCACGATGACCATGATCATCAGGATCACCGATTGCGCCGCCGAGCTGCCGAGATTGCCGCCGAGCAGCCCGTCGGAATAGACCTTGTAGACCAGCGTCTCCGTCGACTTGCCGGGCCCGCCGCGGGTCATGGTGTCGATGATGCCGAATGTGTCGAAGAAGGCGTAGACGATGTTGACGACCAGGAGGAAGAAGATGGTCGGCGACAGCAGCGGGAAGGTCACGGTCCAGAACCGCCGCACCGGGCGCGCGCCGTCGATCGCGGCGGCTTCGAGCACGCTTTTCGGGATGCTCTGCAGGCCCGCGAGGAAGAAAAGGAAATTGTAGGAGATCTGCTTCCAGGCGGCGGCGATGATGATCAGCGTTGCGGCCTGATTGCCGTCGAGCAACGGATTCCAGTCGACGCCCAGACCGCGCAGATAGCGCGAGAGCACCCCGAGGGACGGATGGAGCATGAAGATCCAGAGCACGCCGACCACGGGCGGAGCGACCGCATAGGGCCAGATGAGAAGCGTCCGGTAGAGCATCGAGCCGCGCAGCGGCTTGTCCGCCATCACGGCGAGCAGCAGCGCAAAGGACAGCGACGACACGGCGATCGCGAACGAGAAGAAGAAGGTGCGCAGGATCGCTTCGAAGTAAGCGGCATCCCTGAACAGCTCCACGTAATTGTCGAACCAGACGAAGCTGGTCGACAGGCCGAAGGCGTCTTGCAGCAGGAAGGACTGGATCACGGCCTGCAGGGCCGGCCAGTAGAAGAAAATCAGGACGACCGCGAGCTGCGGCGCAACCAGCGCGTAAGGCAACAGTTTGGATTGGAAAATGGCTTGCTTTTGCATGATGCCCCGGAGCGGCAGGCCGCTTTGACGGCCTGCCGCTGATCGTCTTACTTCACGGCGGTCTTTTCGAACTGCCGCAGCATGGTGTTGCCGCGCTCGACGGCCGCATCCAGCGCCTGCTTGGCGGTCTTCTTGCCGGCGAGCGCCTGCTCGATCTCTTCCGACCAGACGTCACGCAGCTGGACCATGTTGCCGAGGCGCAGACCACGCGAATTCTCGGTCGGCTCCTTGTTGGTCAGCTCGAGCAACGGGGTCTCGAGATAGGGCTGGTCCTTGTAGAAGCCCTCGGCCTTGGCCTTCTCGTAAGCCGCCTTGGTGATCGGCAGATAGCCCGAGGCCTTGTGGATGTAGACCTGACGATCGGTGTCGGAGAGGAAGGTCAGGAATTTTGCAACGCCCTTGTAATCGTCGGCGGGCTTGCCGCCCATGACCCAGAGCGAAGCGCCGCCGATGATCGAGTTCTGCGGCGCGCCCTTGACGTCCGGATAATAGGGCATCGGCACCGCGGTGAAGTTGAACTTGGCCTGCGCCTTGACGTTACCGAAGAACGCCGAGGAGGTCAGGTAGAGGGGGCATTCACCCGAGGTGAAGCGGCCTTCGCCGGTATTGGTGCGGCCGGCATAGTCGTAGGTCTTGTCCTTCTGCAGCTCGACCAGCTTCTCGAGATGCTTGACCTGCAGCGGGCCGTTGAATTCCAGCACGGTGTCGAAGCCGTCGAGGCCGTTGGCCTTGCTCGACAGCGGCACGTTGTGCCAGGCCGAGAGCTGCTCGAGATTGACCCAGGTGATCCACGAGTTGGAGAAGCCGCAAGTGGCATGACCGTTGTCATGGAGCTTCTTGGCCGCGGCGAACACGTCCGGCCAGGTCTTGGGGATCTCGACATTGGCCTTCTTCAGCTCGTCGAGATTGACCCACATCACGGTCGACGACGAGTTGAACGGGAACGACAGCATCTCGCCCTTCGAGGTCGAGTAGTAGCCGGTGATCGCGGGCAGATAGGCCTTGGGATCGAACTTCTCGCCGGTCTCGGCCATCAGCTTGTAGACGGGCTTCACGGCGCCGGTCGCCGCCATCATGGTCGCGGTGCCGACTTCGAACACCTGCATGATGTGCGGGGCGTTGCCGGCGCGGAACGCGGCAATGCCGGCATTCATCGTATCGGGGTAGTTGCCCTTGTAGGTCGGAATCACCTTGTAGTCGGTCTGCGACGCGTTGAAATCGTTCGCGAGCTTGACGATGACGTCGTTGTTGGCGCCGGTCATCGCGTGCCACCACTGGATTTCCGTTACGGCCAGCGCCGGCGAAGCGCCGAGACCAACCGCGAGTGCAACAGCAGCAGCGGTGCCAAAATGTCGAAGAGCCATCAAGAAAACCTCCCTTGCCCGTCAATAAAGAGGCGCTTGCGCTAGCAGCGCCATATGACGTTCACATGACTGTGTAAGCGGGAGAAACGAAAGCAGCAAGCGCTGCCAAATGGGAAGCCGTCAAATAGGCGAAGACGCCGCGGGCAGCCTCCCCCGGTCGCGCCGCACTATCGTGCCCGCGCCGCAGTGCGGCATTGGTCGACGTGAAGTATTTAGCCGCGGCCTCAGAAACCTGTCCCGCTTGCGGAGAGGTCGACGCGTCCGGGCGATGCGAAGCATCCTCCCGCGCGTCGGGTGAGGGCTTTCTCCTCTAGGGGATTGTCCCGTTGCGGCGAGACCTCTCCCCAGCCCTCCCCGCAAGCGGGCAGGGCTATCGCATATGAGTGGGGTTGCCTGTGGCGCATCCTTCGAGACGCCCGCCGTTGGCGGGCCCTCAGGATGAGGACGGAGTGCGCGGCAGCGCTTTCAACGGACACCGATACAGTTGAGCCTCATCCTGAGGAGACCGCGAAGCGGGCGTCTCGAAGGAGAGGCGCTTGCTCGAGCCCCGCCACAAAGCCATATGCGATAGCCCTGCCGCAAGCGGGGGAGGGAGCGCACCTGCGCTGCCGCTCGATTTCAGCGCTTGCGCTCGGGGCCGCAGACGGTGCCCTTCTCGACCATCGCGTCGATCTCGGCCTTGGTGTAGCCGAACTCGCCGAGCACCTCGGCCGCGTGCTGGCTGAATTTCGGCGGCAACCGGCGCAGGCTCGGCTTGCTGCGATCGAGCCGGATCGGCGAGGCGACGCCCTTGTACCAGTCCTTCTCGATGATATCGCCGCGCGCGATCGTGTGCGCGTTGGTCAGCGCCTGGTCGATCTTCTGCACGGGCCCTGCGGGCAGGCCGGCGGCGAGCAGGCGATTGCACAGCGGCTCGGCCTCGTGCTGGCTGAACACGGCAGCGAGCTCGGCGCGCAGCGCCTCGCGATTGGCGATGCGGTCCTTGTTGCGGGCAAAGCGCGGATCGGTGCCGAGCTCGGGCTTGCCGATCTCCTTGGCGAGCTTGCGGAAGGTGCCGTCATTGCCGACGCCGATGAAGATGTTGTCGGTCTTAGTCGGGAAGATCGCGTAAGGCACGAGGTTCGGATGCTCGTTGCCGGTGAGCGAGGGCGGCTTGCCATGCATGAAGTAATTCGCGGTGTGCGGATGCATGATGGCAAGGCCGGTCTCGTACAGCGTGGTCTCCAGGAACTGGCCCTTGCCCGAGCGCTGCCGCTCCGACAGCGCCATCAGGATTCCGATCGCCGCATAAAGGCCGGTGGTGATGTCGACCAGCGGCACGCCGATCCGCATCGGCCCGCTCTCGGGCGAGCCGGTCGCGGCGATCATGCCAGTCATGGCCTGGATGATGGCGTCATAGCCGGGATTGCCGCCGCGCGGCCCGTCGGCGCCGAAGCCGCAGATCCGGCAGTGCACCAGGCGCGGGAATTTCTTGCTGAGCACGTCGTTGCCGATGCCCCATTTCTGCAGCGTGCCCGGCTTGAAATTCTCGATCAGGACGTCGGCCGTTTCCAGCATCTTGAGCAGCACGGCGCGGCCGCCTTCGGAGGCGAGGTCGAGGCCGATCGAGCGCTTGTTGCGGTTGATGCCGACGAAATAGGCCGCGTCCTCCTCGTGGAAGGGAGGGCCCCATTCGCGCACCTCGTCGCCCGCGGGCGGCTCGACCTTGATGACGTCGGCGCCATGGTCGGCGAGGATCTGGGTGCAGTAGGGACCGCCGAGCACGCGCGTGAGATCGATGACGCGCAGTCCGCTCATGGCACCTGTGGCCGCTTCAGAACTCATACCTTCGCTTCCCCTGTGTCGGTCATTTGATCACAGGCCTAGCGAGGTTTGTTTGCGCCAGCAATGGGCCCTCGCGTGGAGCCGTATGCGCCGCCGTGCGGCCATGCCGCGAGGTGGCAAATTCGGTCGGAAGCGGCCGGCCCGAGGCGGATCCCGGGCCAGCCAATCCGCAGTTCCGATCAGACGACCGTCAGGCGAACGTCGACATTGCCGCGCGTGGCGTTGGAGTAGGGGCACACCTGGTGGGCCTTCGCGACCAATGCCTCGGCGTCGGCGCGGGCGAGGCCCGGCAGCGAGACCGCGAGGTCGATATCGAGGCCGAAGCCGCCTTCGGAGCGCGGGCCGATGCCGACGGTCGAGGTGACGGAGGCATCCGCGGGAACCTTGGGGCCGCCCTGGGAGGCCACGAACTTCATGGCGCCGATGAAGCAGGCGGCATAACCGGCCGCAAACAGCTGCTCGGGATTGTTGCCGGCGCCGCCGCCGCCGCCGAGCTCCTTCGGCGTGGTGAGCTTGACGTCGAGCGCGCCGTCGAGGGTTGCAGCATGGCCGTCGCGGCCGCCGGTGGCCTTGGCGCTGGTCTTGTAGAGGACGTTCACGGACATTGTCGTCTCCCTGAGGGGTTCGATGGGGTGCGATCTTTATTGCAGGCAATTAGATTGTGCACAATGCAAATTGCAGAGTTTCACATTTAATTGTTCGCAATTGAATGTGCCGGCGCGCGGCGCCAGAATGAGACAAATTCCGAGGGAGTCTCCATGCCCCGAAAATCATCGGCAGCGGACGCGCCGCTGCGGCTCGACAACCAGATCTGCTTCGCGGTCTATTCCGCCGCGCATGCCTTCAACCGCGTCTACAAGCCGCTGCTGGACCGGCTCGGCCTGACCTATCCGCAATATCTGGTCATGTTGGTGCTGTGGGAGCGCGACGATTTGCCGGTCAAGGACATCGGCGAGAAGCTGTTCCTGGATTCCGGCACGTTGACGCCCCTGCTCAAGCGCCTCGAGGCCGCCCATCTCGTCAGGCGCACCCGCTCGCGCGAGGACGAGCGCCAGGTCCTGATCGCCCTGACGGCGCAGGGCCAGGCGCTGAAGGAGAAAGCGCGCAGCGTGCCGCAGTCGATCCTGGCGGCGTCGGACTGCTCGGTCTCGGAGCTGGTCGCGATGAAGGACGAGATCGTCGCGCTGAGGGATCGGCTGAATGCGGCGATGGGGGAGTAGGGGGCTTATGCGATCAGAAGTGCTTCTTCGCGAAAGCGCGCCCCGAACCTGATTTCAGGTATCGCTCGAACGCGACAGCGCGCGCGTTGTCATCAAAGGCGAAATAGGTCCGAATTCGCCATGGCCCATATTTCGAAGTGTGCGGTACCTCGCCGGCGTTGTGCTTCACCAAACGGGCTCGCAAGTCGTCCGTAATACCGACGTAGAAGTGCCGAGAATCGAGACTTTCGAGGATATAGACGTATTTCATTCTGCTTCCTCCCCGGCGAGTAGGATAGCAGCTTCGAAACACGTTTAGGGTGTCGCTTCCACCGTTGCTGCGACGATGTGGATGTCGGCCTCAGTCCGCCGTCGCCCTTCGGGCTATGGCGGGACAGCCTTCGCTCACTTCGCTACGAGGGACTTCCCGGGCTTGCCCAGCCGAAGCTCGCGAAGCGAGCGAAGGCTGGTGGAGCCAGGCGGGATCGAACCGCCGACCTCTTGCATGCCATGCAAGCGCTCTCCCAGCTGAGCTATGGCCCCTTAGTCCTTGCGGGGTGAATCTGGTGGATCACCCCGACCGGCGAGCCTAGCCGACTCGCGCGGTGCACCCTTTTTCACAGATCAGGACTGATCTCAAGTCTCTTCATCACCTCCGACATCACCAATGATGTCGGTCACGTCCTCATCGCCCTCTTCTTCGTCGGCAATGAAGGTCGAATCGTCGTCATCATCGTCGTCGAGGGTCTCGTCGACCTCGATGTCGTCCTCCGACTCGGGCACCACGGCCTTGACCTTGCCGGTGTTCTCCTCGGCATCGGCCTCCTCGAGCGAGACCAATTCTTCAGCCTCCGCCGGCTCCGGCGCGGTGTCCTGGGCCATGTTGCGGGCCTCAGCGCCGCGGGACGCACGCGCAGGCGCGATCGGGGCGATCGGCACCACCTCGCCGGTGTAGGGCGAGATCACCGGATTCTTGTTGAGGTCATAGAATTTCTTGCCCGTGGTCGGGCAAATACGTTTGGTTCCGAGTTCGGACTTGGCCACGGCAGGAATCCTGGGAATGTCTGAAAAGCGGTGCTTCACTTGGCTAGTTGGCGGCCCGCTGTCAATAGCGCATTACGGGAGAACGACATGCCCGTGACGGGGCGCGGACCATGTGGTACCTGCCCCCCCAGCCCACCGGGCCTATCCAAGGACACAATCTTGACCCATTCCGATCAACCGAGACCGCTCCAGTCTCGCGCCAGCGGGCCCCTGACCGGGAAAGTACGGGTGCCCGGGGACAAGTCGATCTCCCACCGCGCGCTCATCCTGGGCGCGCTGGCGGTCGGCGAAACCAGGATTTCGGGCCTGCTGGAGGGCGAGGACGTCCTCAACACCGCCAAATCCATGCAGGCGCTGGGCGCCGGGGTCGAGCGGATCGGCGATTTCGCCTGGAAGGTGCATGGGGTGGGCGTCGCGGGCTTTGCCGCGCCCAAGGCGCCGCTGGATTTCGGCAACTCCGGCACCGGCTGCCGGCTGGTCATGGGCGCCGTCGCCGGCTGCCCGATCGCGGCGGTGTTTGACGGCGATGCCTCCCTGCGCAGCCGTCCCATGCGCCGGATCCTCGATCCGCTTGAGAAGATGGGTGCGAAGGTCATCTCCGGCGGTGAGGGCGGGCGTCTGCCGCTGACCCTTCAGGGCGCGCGCGATCCGCTTCCGATCACCTACACGACCCCGGTCGCCTCGGCCCAGATCAAGTCGGCAGTGCTGCTGGCGGGACTCGCCGCGCCCGGCACCACGACCGTCATCGAGACCGAAGCCAGTCGTGACCATACCGAATTGATGCTGAAGCATTTCGGGGCCGACATTGCCTCGACGCGGGAGGGCGTGCATGGCCGCCGTATCACGCTCAAAGGCCAGCCGGAGCTTCATGGCGCCACCGTGGTGGTGCCGGCCGATCCCTCCTCGGCGGCCTTCCCGCTGGTCGCGGCGCTGATCGTGGAGGGCTCCGACGTCGTCCTGTCGGATGTCATGACCAATCCGCTTCGTACCGGCCTGTTCACCACGTTGCGCGAGATGGGCGCCTCGATCGAGGAAAGCGAAGTCCGCGGGGACGCCGGCGAGCCCATGGCGCAATTGCGCGTGCGCGCCTCGAAACTGCGCGGCGTCGAGGTGCCGCCGGAGCGGGCGCCCTCGATGATCGACGAATATCTGGTGCTGGCGGTAGCTGCCTCCTTTGCCGAGGGCACCACCATCATGCGCGGCCTGCACGAGCTGCGCGTCAAGGAATCCGACCGGCTGGAGGCCACCGCGGCCATGCTGCGGGTCAACGGCGTGAAGGTCGAGATCTCCGGCGACGATCTGAGCGTCGAGGGCCGCGGTCACGTTCCCGGCGGCGGCACGGTCGCCACCCATATGGACCATCGGATCGCGATGTCCGCATTGGTCATGGGCTGCGCTTCCGACCAGCCCGTGACGGTCGACGATACCGCCTTCATCGCCACCAGCTTTCCGGATTTCATTCCGATGATGCGTTCGTTAGGGGCCGAGTTTTCATGATCATCGCCATCGACGGGCCCGCCGCCTCGGGGAAGGGGACGCTCGGCAAGCGTCTCGCCCACCATTACGGCTATCGTCATCTCGATACCGGCGTGATCTACCGCGCGGTGGCCTATGCCCTGATGCAATCAGGTCATGATCTCCGGGACGAGGCGGCCGCGGTGCAGGCCGCGCTGGAGCTCGATCCCGAAAAGTTCGGCAATCCCGCGCTGAAGACCCAGAAGGCCGGCGAGGGCGCCTCGATCGTCTCGGCAATCCCTCGGGTTCGCGAGGTTCTGGTCAATTTCCAACGGCAATTCGCCGCCGATCCGCCAGGTGCGGTGCTGGATGGCCGGGACATTGGAACCGTGATCTGCCCCCATGCCGACGTGAAGATCTTCGTCGTCGCCGACCCCAAGGTCCGCGCCCGGCGCCGCACCATGGAGGCCAGAGCGAGGGGCGAGGAGGCGGACGAGGCGGCCGTGCTGGCCGACATCCTCCAGCGCGACGAGCGCGACCAGAACCGGCCGATTGCGCCTTTAAAACCAGCCCCGGATGCTTACTTGCTAGATAACTCCCAACTGGATATAGAAGGCGGCGTCCGGGCCGCCATCGACATTATCGAGGCCGTCCGAGCGGGCCGGTCGCGGGGTTAAGCCGCAGCCGTCATTGGAGGAAGTGCCCGCTCCCGCTCTTTGAGGTCGATACGTCAGGCCCTCGTTTCGGGACCGGCGCGATCCAGGCTCCGGACACAAGATTTTCACGTATCGAACGCGCGGGCCTCAGCCGGCCCGCTTCCGCTGTTTCGGCACCAGCCGGGGCAACGAGCGGTCGCTCGAAGGTTTTTGCGGACCTTCCGACACTGCGCGTCCGATGCGCCCATGAACCCAACGGCCGGCACGACATCCGCAACTGGAGAACAAATGGCTTCGACTTCTGCTGATACCTATAGCCCCTCGCGCGACGATTTCGCCGCGATGCTCGACGAGTCCTTCGCAGGTGGCAACCTGCAGGAAAGCTCCGTCGTCAAGGGCAAGGTGGTTGCAATTGAAAAGGACATGGCCGTCATCGACGTCGGCCTGAAGACCGAGGGCCGCGTTGCCCTGCGTGAATTTTCCGGCCCCGGCCGTGAGTCCGACCTCAAGGTCGGCGACGAGGTGGAAGTGTTCCTCGATCGCATCGAGAACGCTCTCGGCGAGGCCGTGCTGTCGCGCGACAAGGCGCGCCGCGAGGAGAGCTGGGGCAAGCTCGAGAAGGCGTTCCAGAACAACGAGAAGGTCAACGGCGTCATCTTCAACCAGGTCAAGGGCGGCTTCACCGTCGACCTCGACGGTGCCGTGGCCTTCCTGCCGCGCTCGCAGGTTGACATCCGTCCGATCCGCGACGTTGCGCCGCTGATGAACAACTCGCAGCCGTTCCAGATCCTCAAGATGGACCGCCGCCGCGGCAACATCGTGGTGTCGCGCCGCACGGTTCTCGAAGAGACCCGCGCCGAGCAGCGCCAGGAGCTGGTGCAGAACCTCGAAGAGGGTCAGGTCATCGACGGCGTGGTCAAGAACATCACCGATTACGGTGCGTTCGTTGACCTCGGCGGCATCGACGGCCTGCTGCACGTCACCGATATCGCGTGGCGCCGCGTCAACCATCCGACCGAGGTGCTCTCGATCGGCCAGACCGTGAAGGTCAAGATCATCAAGATCAACCACGAGACGCACCGCATCTCGCTGGGCATGAAGCAGCTGCTGGATGATCCGTGGCAGGGCATCGAAGCCAAGTACCCGCTGGGTGCCCGCTTCACCGGCCGCGTCACCAACATCACCGACTACGGTGCGTTCGTCGAGCTCGAGCCGGGCATCGAAGGCCTGATCCACGTCTCCGAGATGTCGTGGACCAAGAAGAACATGCACCCCGGCAAGATCGTTTCGACCTCGCAGGAAGTCGAAGTGCAGGTGCTGGAAGTCGATTCCGTCAAGCGCCGCATTTCGCTCGGCCTCAAGCAGACCATGCGCAACCCGTGGGAGGTCTTCGTCGAAGGTCACCCGACCGGTTCGGTGGTCGAGGGCGAGGTCAAGAACAAGACCGAGTTCGGTCTGTTCCTGGGCCTCGAGGGCGACGTCGACGGCATGGTCCATCTCTCCGACCTCGACTGGAAGCTTCCGGGCGAGCAGGTGATCGACAACTACAAGAAGGGCGACATGGTGAAGGCCGTGGTGCTCGATGTGGACGTCGAGAAGGAGCGCATCTCGCTCGGCATCAAGCAGCTCGAAGGCGACCCCTTCGCCGAGCCGGGCGATGTCAAGAAGGGCGCGGTCGTGACCTGCGAAGTGCTCGAAGTGAAGGAAAGCGGTATCGAGGTGAAGATCGCCGGTACCGACTTCTCGACCTTCATCAAACGCTCCGAGCTCGCGCGTGACCGCAACGACCAGCGTGCCGAACGCTTCGCCGTCGGCGAGAAGGTCGATGCCCGCGTGATCCAGTTCGACAAGAAGGCCCGCAAGGTCCAGGTGTCGATCAAGGCGCTCGAAGTCGCCGAAGAGAAGGAGGCCATTGCGCAGTACGGCTCCTCCGATTCGGGTGCGACGCTCGGCGACATCCTGGGCACCGCGCTCAAGAACCGCGACAGCAAGTAAGCGAAACGCAGCTTTTGCTGACAACGAAGCCCCGGCGCGAGCCGGGGTTTTTTTGTTGCTGTTTCAAATTCCACTGTCGTCCCGGATCGGCGCTCCGCTTCGCTGCGCTTGTCCGGGACGACAGCGAGGATGTGGCAGCGTTCGGGCTATGCACTCAAAGCCTTCATTTCTTCAAATTGCGCCGCAATTGATGTATCCAGATAAGCCGTTGGTCACGCCGTGACGGCACAACGCGCCTGACCTTTCATTTGGAGATATTCCGATGTCGCTCGATTCGGACATCATCGTCGATCGCAGGCGGATCCGTCGCAAGCTGACGTTCTGGCGCGTCATGGCCGCGCTGATCGCCATCGCGGCGATCGCAAGCTTTGCGCTGATTGCGACACCCGGCGCGCGCGGCAGCTTCGTCTCCGCCGGCTCGATCGCGCGGGTCCAGATCGAGGGATTGATCCGCAGCGATTCCGATCGCACGCAGGCGCTGGAGCGGCTCGAGAATTCGCAGGCCGCGGCCGTCATCGTTCACATCAACTCGCCGGGCGGCACCACCGCCGGCTCCGAGCAGCTGTACGATTCACTCGTCCGGCTGAAGGCAAAGAAGCCGCTCGTCGTGGTGGTCGAGGGCCTCGCGGCCTCCGGCGGCTACATCACCGCGATCGCGAGCGATCACATCATCGCCCAGCAGAGCTCGCTGGTCGGGTCGATCGGCGTGCTGTTCCAATATCCCAACGTCTCCGAGCTCCTGAAGACGATCGGCGTCAAGGTCGAGGAGGTGAAGTCGTCGCCGCTGAAGGCCGCGCCCAACGGCTTCGAGCCGACCAGTCCCGAAGCGCGGGCCGCGCTCGACGCGTTGGTGAAGGATTCCTACGCCTGGTTCAGGGGATTGGTGAAGGATCGGCGTGGCATGGATGACACGCAGCTCGAGAAAGTGGCCGACGGCCGCGTCTTCACCGGACGCCAGGCGATCGATCTTAAGCTGGTCGACCAGATCGGCGACGAGAAGACGGCGGTGAGCTGGCTGGTCGAGCACAAGAGCGTCAAGAAGGGCCTGCCGGTACGCGATTACAAGCTTCAGCCGCGCTTTGGCGATCTGCCGTTCCTCAAGACGGCCGCAGCCGTCACGCTGGAAGCGCTCGGTTTGGGCTCGATTGCACACCAAATCGGCCAAACCGGCGTTGCGCAGGCGGTCGACCGGTTCGGAATGGACGGAATGCTGGCCCTCTGGCAACCGGCCACCTCAAATTGAGGCGGCTGGGCGAACGTCCCAGGGTTTTCCCGTTTGACGCGCATCGGGGCAGCACGCTTTTTCGGCATTTGTCACGCATTTTCACGACGCTCAACCTTGATTTAGCGTCTTGACAGATCACGGTATTTTCACGGAAATGGTCATCCGCACGCTCCCGGGTCCTATCTCTCGATGATCAAATCCGAACTTGTTCAGCGTATCGCCGAGCACAACCCGCATCTGTACCAGCGGGATGTCGAGAACATTGTGAATGCGATTCTCGAAGAGATCGTAGCGGCCCTCGCACGCGGTGATCGCGTCGAGCTGCGCGGCTTCGGTGCCTTCTCGGTCAAGCATCGCCCTGCACGCGCCGGACGCAATCCGCGCACTGGCGCCCATGTGCCCGTCGACCAGAAGAGCGTTCCGTTCTTCAAGACCGGCAAGGAAATGCGCGAGCGGTTGAACCGCGACCATCCGGACCCCGGCGCGCCCGATTAAAGTAGCCGCTGTCGTTAACCGAACGGCCGTATGAAGCGGCAGCAAGCTTGATTCAAGACGAGCGATCGCGATGCGAAAGTTCCTGACCGCGCTGATCGTGATTCCGCTGGGCCTGATCCTGGTGGCTTTTGCCGTCGCCAACCGGCATTTCGTCACGGTCTCGTTCGATCCCTTCATTTCGGACGACTCATCGCTCTCGGTCACCTTGCCGCTGTTCCTGCTGCTGATCCTGGTGGCCGCCATCGGGGTCTTCGCGGGCGGCTGCGCGGTCTGGTTCGGCCAGCGGCACTGGCGGCGGGCTGCGCGGCGGCATGAGGCGGAGGCCCGGGCCGCCAGGAGCGAGCTGGCCGACCTGCGGGCCCAGGCAGCCGCGGCAAGGCCCGAGCCCCAGCGCCTTCCCGTTCCCTCCGGGGTGGGGCTTTACGGGCCTATCGGGCGAGACAAGCAGCGCGCGACGTTGTAGAAGCGGCCGCAACCGAAAACCCGATTTTCCGGCCGCGGACCCGCGACCTCCTTTTGCTTTGAGACCATGTCCCTGCTCGTCAAAATCTGCGGCCTGTCCACGCGCGAGACGCTCGACGTCGCGCTCGACGCCGGCGCCGACATGGTGGGGTTCGTGTTCTTCCCGCCGTCGCCGCGGCATCTGTCCCTGGAGGTCGGCCGCGACCTCGGCCGTCAGGTGAAGGGGCGCGCGCTCAAGGTGGCGCTCACCGTCGACGCCGACGATGCGACGCTCGACAACATCATGGATGCGCTCGCGCCGGACATCTTCCAGCTCCACGGCCAGGAAAGCGTCGCGCGGCTGCGCGACATCAAGCAGCGTTTCGGCCGCCCGGTGATGAAGGCGGTCCCGGTCGCAACCGCAGCCGATCTCGCCGTGCTGCCCGGCTATGCCGCAGTCGCCGACCGCATCCTGTTCGATGCGCGCGCGCCGAAGGATGCGACGCGCCCCGGCGGCCTCGGGGCCGCTTTCGACTGGCACCTCCTGGAAAACCTCGATCTCGAATTGCCCTACATGGTCTCGGGCGGGCTGCACGCCGGCAACCTCGCTGAGGCCCTTCGCCTCACCCGCGCCGGCGGCGTCGACGTGTCCTCCGGTGTCGAGAGCGCTCCCGGCGTCAAGGACCCGGACATGATCAAGGCCTTCATCCGCGCCGCGCGCGCAAGCCAAGAGTTGAGCCAAGAGTTGAGCGTCCGATGAACATCGCCAAACCAAACTCCTACCGCAGCGGCCCCGACGAGCGCGGCCATTTCGGCATTTTCGGCGGACGCTTCGTCGCCGAAACCCTGATGCCGCTGATCCTCGATCTCGAGAAGGCCTACACCGCGGCCAAGGCCGATCCGGCGTTCCAGGCCGAGATGAACGGCTATCTCAAGAATTATGTCGGCCGGCCGTCGCCGCTCTATTTCGCGGAGCGCCTGACGGAGCATCTCGGCGGCGCAAAAATCTATCTCAAGCGCGAAGAGCTCAACCACACCGGCTCGCACAAGGTGAACAACGTGCTCGGCCAGATCATGCTGGCGCGGCGCATGGGCAAGAAGCGCATCATCGCCGAGACCGGTGCGGGACAGCATGGCGTTGCCACCGCGACGCTGTGCGCGCGCTTCGGGCTCGAATGCGTGGTCTATATGGGCGCCGTCGACGTCGAGCGGCAGCAGCCCAACGTCATTCGCATGGAGATGCTGGGCGCCAAGGTGATGCCGGTGCAATCGGGCACGCGCACGCTCAAAGACGCCATGAACGAGGCGCTGCGCGACTGGGTCACCAACGTGCACAACACCTTCTATTGCATCGGCACGGTGGCGGGCCCGCATCCCTATCCGACCTTGGTGCGCGACTTCCAGTCAATCATCGGCAACGAGACCAAGGCACAGATGCAGGAGATCGAAGGCCGCCTGCCGGATTCGCTGGTCGCCTGTATCGGCGGCGGCTCCAATGCGATGGGCCTGTTCCATCCGTTTCTCGACGATCCCTCCGTCGAGATTTTTGGCGTCGAAGCCGCCGGCCATGGTCTGACGCAGCTGCATGCGGCCTCGATCGCGGGCGGCCGTCCCGGCGTTCTGCACGGCAACCGCACTTATCTCCTGATGGATGCCGACGGCCAGATCCAGGACGCGCATTCGATCTCGGCCGGCCTCGACTATCCTGGCATCGGTCCCGAGCATTCCTGGCTGCACGAGGTCGGCCGCGTCAATTATCTCTCCGCGACCGATGAGGAAGCGCTCGCCGCGTTCCAGCTGCTCTCGAAGCTAGAAGGCATCATCCCCGCGCTCGAGCCCGCGCATGCCATCGCCAAGGTGATGGAGCTCGCGCCGAAGCGGCCTCGGGATCACCTCATGGTCGTCAACCTCTCCGGCCGCGGCGACAAGGACGTCCCGCAAGTCGGCGACATCCTGAGGGGCAAGAGCAAGTGACCACGCGTATCGATACCCGTTTTGCCGAGCTTGCGAAGCAAGGCCGCTCGGCCTTCGTGACCTTCCTGATGGCCGGCGATCCCGATCCCGCCACCTCGCTCGAGATCATCAAGGCGCTGCCGAAATCGGGCGCCGACGTGATCGAGATCGGCATGCCCTTCACCGATCCGATGGCCGATGGCCCGTCGATCCAGGCTGCGGGCCTGCGTGCGCTCAAGGCCGGCATGACCTTGAAGAAGACGCTGGAGCTGGTGCGCGGGTTCCGCAAGGACGACAACGCCACACCAATCGTGCTGATGGGCTACTACAACCCGATCTACATCTACGGCGTCGACAAGTTCCTCATTGATGCGAAGAGCGCGGGCGTTGACGGACTGATCATCGTCGATCTGCCGCCGGAGGAGGACGAGGAGCTGTGCCTGCCCGCGATGAAGGCGGGCCTCAACTTCATCCGCCTGGCGACGCCGACGACCGACGACAAGCGTCTGCCGGCGGTGCTCGCCAACACGTCGGGCTTCGTCTACTACGTCTCGATCACCGGCATCACCGGCGCGGCCGCCGCTGACTCCACCGCCGTGAGCGAGGCGGTGGCCCGCATCAAGCGGCACACCAAGCTGCCGGTCTGCGTCGGCTTCGGCATTCGCACGCCGGAGACGGCGCGCGCGATTGCCTCCCATGCCAATGGCGCGGTGGTCGGCACGGCGCTGGTCGATGCGCTCAAGAACAGCCTCGATGCCGAGGGGCGGGCGACCGGCACGACCGTTAACGCCGTGGCGGAGCTGACGGCGGCCCTGGCCCAGGGCGTCAAAGGCGCGCAGCAGGCGGCGGAATAGGCCCTAGTTCCGCTTTAGCGCTTAGTTTCAGCATGATCTTGTCGGATCATGCTCTGGCGCGGGCGATACGACGGCTTGCCGGGCAGAGGTCCGGCCGCCATATATCCTTCAGGCGATCCGCGGGGCGGCATCGCACATCGGAGCAAACCATGAACTGGCTTACCAATGTGGTCCGGCCGAAGATCCGCAACATGCTGCGGCGGGAGACGCCGGAGAATCTGTGGATCAAGTGCCCGGATTCCGGACAGCTCGTGTTCTACAAGGACGTCGAGGCCAACCAGTTCGTCATCCCCGGCTCGAATTACCACATGCGCATGGGCGCGGTGGCGCGCTTGAAGTCGATCTTCGACAACCAGACCTGGTTCGACGTCGCGCTGCCCGAGGTCACGCCCGACCCGCTCAAGTTCCGTGACGAGAAGAAATATGTCGATCGCGTCAAGGACGCGCGCGCTCGAACCAATCTGAACGACGCGATCAAGGTCGGCTATGGCAAGCTCGAAGGCTCCGCCGTCGTCGTCGCCGTGCAGGATTTCGACTTCATGGGCGGTTCGCTCGGCATGGCCGCGGGCGAGGCGATCGTGCGCGGCATGGAGCTTGCGGTCGAGAAGAATTCGCCGTTCATCGTGTTCGCCGCATCGGGCGGTGCGCGCATGCAGGAAGGCATCCTGTCGCTGATGCAGATGCCGCGCACGACCGTCGCGGTGCAGATGCTGCGCGAGGCGAAGTTGCCCTACATCGTCGTGCTGACCAACCCGACCACCGGCGGCGTTACCGCATCCTACGCGATGCTGGGCGACGTGCATATCGCCGAACCGGGCGCGCTGATCGGCTTTGCCGGCGCGCGCGTGATCGAGCAGACCATTCGTGAAAAGCTCCCGGAAGGCTTCCAGCGCGCCGAGTACCTCAAGGAGCACGGCATGGTCGACATGGTCGTGCATCGCCACGAGCTGCGCCCGACCCTGGCGCGGCTGTGCCGCCTGCTGACGAAGGCGTCGGCGCAGGACGGCGCATCGAAGCCGACGCAGGCCGTCACGAGCCCGGCGCAGATCGTATCGGCCGCTGAGACGGCGCCGGCTGCGCCCCACGCGTGAACGCGCCCTCCGACAGCACCAAGACGCCGCTCGGCGAGCTGATCGGGCGGCTGTCGGCCCTGCATCAGAAACGCATCGATCTCGGGTTGGAACGGATGCACCGACTGCTCGAGCGGCTCGGCCACCCCGAACGCAGGCTGCCGCCGGTGATCCACATCGCCGGCACCAACGGCAAGGGCTCGACGCTCGCTTATCTGCGCGCAACGCTGGAGGCAGCAGGCTTGCGCGTCCACGCTTACACCTCGCCCTATCTCGTCCGCATCAACGAGTGCTTCCGGCTCGGCTGCGTCGGCGGCGGCGTGCTGGTCGGTGACGACGCGCTGCGCGCCGCTCTGGAAGAGGTCGAGCGCGTCAATGCCGGCGAACCGGCGACGGTGTTCGAGTTGAAGACCGCCGCGGCCTTCGTCTTGTTCGCGCAGAACCCGGCCGATGTGGTGCTGCTCGAAGTCGGCCTCGGCGGCCGGCTCGATTCCACCAACGTGATCGACGCGCCGGCGGCCTGCGTGATCACGCCGGTCAGCATGGACCACATGGATTTCCTGGGGTCGACGCTGACATCGATCGCGGGCGAGAAGGCGGCGATCATCAAGCGCGGCGTGCCCGTGATCTCCGCGGAGCAGGCGCCGGACGCCATGGCGGTGATCGAGGCGCAGGCCAAGCGCATGCGCGCGCCGCTGCTTGCCGCGAACGAGAGCTGGCACGTCAATGTCGAGCGTGGCCGTCTTGTCTACTCCGACGAGCGCGGGCTGATGGATCTGCCGGCGCCGCGTCTGTTCGGCCGTCACCAATTCGCCAATGCCGGCCTTGCGATTGCGACGCTGCGCGCGCTTCCGGCCTTCAAGGTGAGCCACGCGGCGTTCGAGGCCGGCATCGTCGGTGCCGAATGGCCGGCGCGGATGCAGCGCATTACCTCAGGCGAGCTGCTGTCCTGGGGGCCGCAGGGCTCCGAGATCTGGCTCGATGGCGGCCACAATGCCGAAGGCGGCCGTGTTGCAGCCGCCGCGCTCGGTGATCTCGAGGAGCGGGTGTCGCGACCGCTGGTCGTCATCGCCGGCATGATGGCCAACAAGGATGCGCCAGGCTTCCTCGCCAATTTCGCCGGCCTCACCCGTCACATCATCGCGGTGCCGATCCCCGATACCGAGAACGCGATGCCGGCCGACCGCCTTGCGGACGCCGCGCGCAGCCTCGGCATGCGCGTCGAGCCCGCAGCGGGAATCGAAGCTGCGCTACGCGCCTTGTCCAGGCTCGCCTATGAAGTGCCGCCGCGGATCCTGATCACCGGTTCGCTGTACCTCGCCGGCCACGTGCTCGCCATCAACGGCACGCCGCCTGCATAGAGGTTGCGTAGCCCCCTTCGCGCCATCCGGGACAAAGGAAATGCCAATGCGTTTTGCCGCGATTGCCGATGTGCACGGAAACTATCTCGCGCTGGAGGCCGTGCTTGCCGACATTCGCGCGCAGGGCATCACCGACATCGTCAATCTCGGCGACATGCTGAGCGGCCCGCTCGATGCGCGCCGCACTATCGAGATCCTGATGCCGCTCGAGGCCGTGCACGTGCTCGGCAATCACGACCGGTATCTGCTCGATCGCCCGCCGGAGAAGATGGGCTCGTGGGATCGTCCCGCCTACGAAGCGCTCGACGCCGCGCAGCTCGACTGGCTGCGCGCGCAGCCGATGACACGCGTGTTCCGCGACCAGGTCCTACTCTGCCATGCGACGCCGGGAAATGATGAAATCTATTGGCTCGACACCGTGCATCCCGACGGCGCGGTGGTGCTGTCGCCGCTGGACCGGATCGAGCAATTCGCGCATGGCGTCACGCAATCCCTGATCCTCTGCGCCCACACCCATCTCGCCCGCGCCGTGCGCCTGCGCGACGGCCGGCTGATCGTCAATCCCGGCAGCGTCGGTAGTCCCGGCTTTCGCGACAAGCATCCGTATCCGCATGTCGTCGAAGCCGGCGCGCCGCACGCGCGTTATGCGATCTTCGAACTGGTGAACGGTGTCTGGCAGGTGACGTTCCGCCATGTCGCCTATGATCACGAGGCGATGGCAGCGCTCGCCCGCCGCAATGGGCAGCCGGAGCTGGCGAACGCGCTTGCGACAGGATGGATCAAGTAAGCCGGCACCGGCTGTTCACTTCAACAGCTTCATCGGATCGGCCGCCTTCTGCTTCAATTGCTCGAAGCTGCATTGCCGCGGCGCCTTGTCCGGGCGCCAGCGCAGGATCGAGGTGCCGTGGCGAAAGCGCTCGCCGCTGAAATGGTCGTAGCACACCTCGATCACCAGCTTCGGCTTGAGCGGACACCATTTCGCCGAGCGCTCGGTCGACCAGCGGCTCGGCCCGCCCGGCGCGTTGCCGGTGAAGCCGGGCTCGCCAATCAAGGCTTCGAGCCGATCGGTCAAGGCTGGCTTCTCTTCCGCCTTGATTGCGGAGGTGAAGCCGACATGGTGCAGCAAGCCTGCATCGTCGTAGAGCCCGAGCAGCAGCGAGCCGACGACCTTGCGACCCGCGATCTTGTTGCTGGCATAGCGGAAGCCGCCGACCACGCAATCGGCGCTGCGGAATTTCTTGATCTTCTGCATGCCGTCGCGGTTTCCGGCCTGATAGGGCAGGTCGATGCGCTTGGCGATGACGCCGTCCGAACCGCGGCCGGACCGCGCCAGCCATGTCTTCGCCGTGGCATAACTGGTCGTGAACGGTGAGAGACGGAAAGTGCCGCCTGTCAGATTGGCTTTCGCAAACGCTTCCAGCGCCGGCCGCCGCGCGCTCAGCGGCTGGGCGGCAAGCTGTTTGTCTCTGGCGGTCGCGAGCAGATCGAAGACAAGATAGAGCGCCGGCGTTTCGTCGGACAGCTTGTTCACGCGGCTGGCCGCAGGATGGATCCGTTGCAGCAGCGCGTCGAAAGAAAAGCCCTTGCCCTGCGGCACGACGAGCTCGCCGTCGAGCGTGAAGCGATCGGCCTTCAGCCTCAAGGCAGCGGCGACCACTTCCGGGAAATAGCGCGCGAGGTCCTCGCCGGATTTCGAGCGCAGGTCGACCCGGCTGCCGTCGCGCGAGAGCAGGCAGCGAAAACCGTCCCATTTCGGCTCGTACTGCCACGCCTTGCCGCGCGGAATCGCGTCGACCGACCGCGCCTCCATCGCGACCAGAGAGCTCGATTTTCGCGCGCGCTTTGCGGGAGGAGCAGGCAAGGGCTGGGACTCGTCATACGCTGGACACGTCCCATCAACGCACAACGGCCGGCTTTCGCCGGCCGTTGTCGAAAATAATCTGACGCGAAGCCGATCAGACCGCGGAGGTGATCCACTGCTGCAGCTTCGCCTTCGGCGCTGCGCCGACCTGGCGGGAGGCCATCTCGCCGCCCTTGAAGATCATCAGGGTCGGGATCGACATCACGCCATACTTCGAGGCGGTCTTCGGGCTCTCGTCGACGTTGAGCTTGACGATCTTGACCTTGTCGCCCATCGCGCCGGCGATCTCGTCGAGAGCGGGCGCGATCATGCGGCAGGGGCCGCACCACTCGGCCCAGAAATCGACGACCACGGGGCCGTTCGCCTTGAGCACTTCGGCTTCGAAATCGGCGTCGGAAACCTTGCTAACGGCCATTGGGAGTACCTCACTCGGTTGAAAGAATCGGCGCGACCTGGAATCGCGCCCGGGATCATGGGGTCAACCTATGAACGGCTCCTTGCCGGGTCAAGGACGCTCACACCGAGATGAAGGGATGCCAGCGCCGCGTCCAGCGCGGGGGGCGAAATCTCCATATATTCAAGGGTCTCGGTCCAAAGCAGGACGGCCCTGACCGGCTTTTGGGGATAAAGCCGCGAGAGTACCGCCCGGTACAGCGCAAGCTGCCGGACATAGGCCGCCGGCGCCTCCCTGGCGCTCTTGGGTGTCGCCTGGTTGGTTTTGAAATCGACGATCAAGACCTCATCCGGTCGAACGACCAGCCGGTCGATCTGCCCCGACACCAATGCCGGGGCGCGGCCCGGCCGCTCCAGCCTGCCGGCGATGGCAACCTCGGCCCGGCTGCCCGCGGCGAAGACCGGCGCAAAGCGCGGCTCGCTGATCAAAGCGAGCACCTTGTCGGCGAGTGCAGTGCGGTCGGCTTCGGTCCAGTCCGCAGCGTTGCGCGCCATGAAGCCGAGCGCGGCCTCGCGCCGGCGCTCGCTGGCGACGTCAGGCAGGGATTGCAGCAGGCGGTGCACCAGCGTGCCGCGTTGCAGCGCGAGCGCGCGGGACTGCACCGATTCGCCCGACCGCACGCTGCGGCCCTCCTCGGCCGACTGGCCGGACGGGCGCACGGGATCGTCATCGACCGTTTCACGCGGTGCCGGGGTTCGCAGCCAGTCCGGCAATTTGACCGTTGCGTCCACGGCGGCCGCCGGCGTGCCCAGCGCCACGACGTCCTCCGGCCGGGCGAAGCGGGTGACCTTGCCGAGCGGCGTCTCGACCACCTGCTTGTCCAGGCCCGAGCCGGCGAGCCCGGTGTCGACCAGGTCATACCAGCTCAGCTTGCGGACGTCCTTCCTATTGCCTGGCAAGCAACCCCCGACAATCAGCCGGTCCGCCGCGCGCGTCATCGCGACGTAGAGCAAACGGCGATACTCGTCCTCGGTCTCCTCGATGATCGCATTGCGGGCCTCGGCAACGGGTTTTGGATCGTCGGCCTTGCGCCCGGCCCAGACCACGACCTCGCCGCCATTGTCGCGCGATACGTTGATCAGCTGAAGCCGCTGTGAGTCCGCGGGCGAGGAGGTCGTGTCGACCATGAACACGACCGAGGCTTCCAGACCCTTGGCGCCGTGCACGGTCATCACCCGCACCTCGTCGCGCGAGATTTCCATGTCGCGCTTCACCTCGGTGTCGGCCGAGCGCAGCCAGGCCATGAATCCCTGCAGCGAGGCCGGTGCCTTGCGCTCATAATTCAGCGCAAGCTCCAGAAATTCATCGAGCGCGTCGTTGGCCTCATGGCCGAGCCGGCGCAGGATGCGGGCCCGCCCGCCGTCGCCCCCGAGCAGCCAGGCGTAGAAGGCGAACGGGGTCTCCTCGCGCGCGCGCCTCTCGCAGGCTTCCAGCCGACGCAGCACGGTCGCGAATTTCTCGTTGCCGGCCGCGTGCTCGCCGAGCGCACGGCGCAGCGATCCCTTGCGGTCGTAGGCGAGCTGGAACAGATCGTCGTCGTCGAGCCCGAACAGTGGGCTCTTCAGCGCCACAGCCAGCGCGAGATCGTCCTGCGGCAGCAGCAGCGCGTCGGCGAGATTCATCAGGTCGATGATGCCGATATGCTCGGTGAGCTTGAGCCGGTCGGCGCCGGCGACCGGAACGCCGGCGTGCTTCAGCGCCTGGATCACGGCGTCGAATGCGTTGCCGCGCCGGCGCACCAGGATCAGCATGTCGCCGTAACGTAAGGGCCGGCGCTCGCCTTCGTGCCCGGTCAGCGTTCCGCTTTCGACCAGCCGCTTGATCTCGGCCTGGATCCGGCGCGCGAGCTTGACTTCGGGGCTGGTCACCGCGACCCCGTCGAACGGCGCGCGCCAACCTTCAATGTTCTGCTTGTCGTCTGCGACTGCGAGGTCCCAAAGCTCGACTATGCTCGGGCCTGCATCGGCGAGCGCGTTGTGCAGGGGGTGGCCGATCTCGACCGAATGGATGCTCTTGTAGATCTGGGGATCACGGAAGACGTGGTCGACCGAGTGCAGGATCGTGGCGCCCGAGCGGAACGAATAGGTGAAAGCAACGGGGTCGAATTTCAGCCCGGCGGCGGTGAACTTGCGGTGCAGCTCGCGCCGGCGCGCGTCGAATTCGTGCGGCGCCGCGCCCTGGAACGAGAAGATCGACTGCTTCTCGTCACCGACGGCGAAGATGGTGCGGTTCAGCCCTTCGCGAGCGCCTGCGCCAGCCGTGAATTCGGAGATGATGTGCGCGACAATGTCCCATTGCCGGGGGCTGGTGTCCTGCGCTTCGTCGATCAGGACGTGATCGACGCCGCGGTCGAGCTTGTAATGTACCCAGCCCGAGGAGACGCGGTCGAGCATCGCCAGCGTCTTGTCGATGAGGTCGTCGTAGTCGAGCAGGCCGCGCTCCTGCTTCTCGCGGCGATAGTTTGCGGCAACCGCGGTCGCGATATGCAGCAGGGCCGCGGTGCGATCGCGCATGGTCACCGCGCGCCGCTTCTCGATCAATCGGCCGATGCGCTGGCCCTCCGCCTCGAACAGGCGCGCGACCGAAGGATTGTGATCGCAAAACTTCTTGGTCAGCACCGTCTTGCGCGGCAGCTTTTCGTCGGTGAGGAAGACGCACAGATAGGCATCGACCTGCGCGGCGCCGGAGAACGCTTTTGCCTCGCGAAGACGGGCGGCCTGGTCGTTGTCGGACTTGCTGCCGTCTTCGAGCGCAAAGGCGATATCGTCCCAGCGCGATCGCGGCAAATAAGGCCCGTCGAGAATCTCCGTCTCGACATCCTCGATGCGGTCGCCCGCATCGACGCCGAGTGCCGCTGCCATCTGAGCCGCCGCCGCTTCGGCGTTGCCGGCCTCGTCCGTCCAGGCCATGAAATGATCGCGGCTGAGACAGGCCTCGCGCACGACCTCCTTGAAGGTGACGTCGGCGGCGCTCGCCATCGCCGTCAGCAGCGCGCGGCCGGTGACGCTGTCCGGATCGCGCGCGGCTTCCAGCAGCACCTTCAGATTGGCGCGCTCCATCATGTCGTTCTGGTCGCGCTCGTCGATGACGGCGAAGCGTGCCGGCACGTTGGCCTCGAACGGAAACTGCTGGAGCAGGCGCGTACACAGCGCGTGGATGGTCTGCACCTTCAGCCCGCCCGGCGTCTCCAGCGCGCAGGCGAACAGTTTTCGCGCGTTTCGGCGCAAGGACCTGTCAGGATGCGGAATGCCGACCGCCTTGATCGCTGCGTCCAGCGCGGCATCATCCAGCGTCACCCAATGACCGAGCGTGGTGAACACGCGCTCGGCCATATTGGCGGCAGCAGCCTTTGTGAAGGTGATGCAGAGGATTTTTTCCGGCGGTACGCCGGACAGCAACAGGCGGATCACGCGCTGCACCAGCACATGCGTCTTGCCCGAGCCGGCATTGGCCGAGACGAAGGCCGACGCGGTCGGATCCGATGCGCGCGCCTGCCGCGCGCGCACCTCGTCGGGGATGGGACGCGGCGCCTTCACCATTCCTCGATCCCCAATCCGCCGGCCGCAGACCATTCCTTGATCCGGGCGAGGTCGTCATAGGTGCCGTAGCGGTTCGCCCACATCGGCAGGTTCAGCGATGTATAGGGCTGGTTCTCGTCCTCGAAGGCGCGGATCAGCGCCTCCAGCTTGGCCCGCGCTTCCGCGGCGGCCGTGTCCGGCGGCTGCGGCTCGTCGCTATGCTTGTATTTGAGCTCGAGAATGCGCTCCTCGCCTGGCGGGTTGTTGCCGCTGAGGCGGACATAGACGAGCTGACTCACCGACGCCCCCGCGTCGATACCGGGAAAGCCGCCCTCGCGCAGGATCGCGGCCTCCAGCGTCAATTGCGGCGACAGGCCCATGCGAACCTGCTTGCCGGTTGGCGGCTGCCCGGTCTTGTAGTCGAGGATGGCGTAGCCGCCGCCCTGGCGCCGCTCGATGCGGTCGGCGCGCGCGGACAGATAGAACGTGCGTGCATTGTCGAGCGGGATCGAGATCTCGCCCCTGGTCTCGGCCGTGATCGCCTCGATCGCATCGCGACGCGCGGTCTCCCATTCGCCGAACCAGCGCGCGATGCGCTGGAAGCGAGGCCACCACAATGCCCGCGCCTCGGGCCGTTCCATCAATGGCGCAAAGTGCTTCTCGCCGATCGCGCGCAGCACGCGCGCGGGATCGTCGGGCAGATGTCTCGCATAGGTTTCCGTGAATTCGCCGATCGCATCATGGATCGCCGAGCCGCGGTCGGCCGCCGACAGCGGCATGTCGACGGGGTCGAGCGCATCCAGCCGCAAGATGTATTTTGCATAGATCGTGTAGGGATCGCGCAGCCAATCCTCGATCGCGGTGACGGACATCTTCAGCGGCCGCGTTGCGCGCGGCGGTCGCGGCTCCGGCTGCTTGATCGGCTCGACCTTGCCGGGCTGGTCCAGCGCGCCCGCGAACTGCACGTATTTTTCACCAGCGCGAACTGCCGCCTTCCAGAGATCGTCGCCCGCGACCGCCTCCAGCCGGTGCAGGAAGCGCGAAGCCACGGCCGGCGCGCCGCCGGCTTTGGCGGAATGGGTGAGGATCACTTCATCGCCGCCGAGCAGCTGGGCAAAATCGTGGGCGGAGAGGCCGATGCGGCGTTCCGGCAGATCGAGCCCAAGCTCGTGCCGCATCGGCCGGCTGAGCCAGGGGTCGATGCGCGGCGCCGGTGGCCAGACGCCTTCGATCAGGCCGCCGACGATGATGCGGTCAGCCTGCATCAGGCGCGATTCCAGCGGGCCGTAGATTTGCAGGCGCGCTCCTGGCTTGTCTGGCCGCCGCACTGCGCGATCGCTGAACGCGGTCTGAAACACGTCGGGGTAGTCGGGCAACGGCACCATCAATCCGCTGGTCGTGCCGCCGCGCAGGAGGTCGTCGAAAGCGCCGGCGAGGGCGAGGCCTTCGCGCTCCTCGAATGCCAGCGGGATGCCCTGCTCGTCGCGCGACAGCTCGATCATGATTTCGCGATGACGGTGCGCCAGCTCGGCGAAATCATATGGCTTTGATGGCGGCAGGCTCTCGATCGGCGCCAATGCGTGTCGCAGCGCATCGATCAGCGCCTGGATGCGGTCGAGATCCTCGGCCTTGAGACGCGCGCGCGGCTCGGCGCGGTGCAGCGCGGAGACCTCGCTGCGCCACAGTTTTGCAAGCTCCTCGCGAAAGCGGTTGAATTCGCGCAGGAGGCCGGCCGTGCCGGCAGGCGGACGCGTGCCGCGCAAGACGGCCAGCTCGAGGCCTTCGATCGCCGCCCTCCATGCGCCGGGCGCGCGGCCGAGCCGGCACAGCGGATGCTTCAGCATCGCCAGCAGCGTCGGCGGCTCCAATCCCTTGGTCGCTGCCTCCGCCGCGAGACGTGCAAAGACGCCAGCGGAGGTTTCCATCAGCGCGTCGCCGCCGGAATCATCGAAGGTGAGATCCCACCGGGTCAGCGCAGCCATCACCCGTCGCGCCAGCGCGCGGTCCGGGGTCACCAGCGCCGCCGATTTGTCGAGATGGCGTGCCTCACGCATCGCAATCGCAATGGCGAGCGCTTCCATTTCGGGATTGGGGGCCTCGACAACCGCGAGCTTGGTCATGCCGCCGGCGATCTTCGCGGCAATATCGGCCTGCTTCAGCCGGTCGTGCCAGACTTCCGTCTTGGCAGAGGGGCGCATCGATTCGGAGGCGAGCAAATCGCGGCCGCCTTGCGCCGGCGGCTGAAGCAGCTCGACATCGCTGCGCTTGATGCCGAAGCGCTGCAACAGCGCATGCATGGCATATTGCGGATGGTTCGAGGCCGGATGCTCCACGAACTTGCCGAGCGCATCGCGCACGCCGCCGATCGTTCGCCAGGAATCGTCGTCGAGATCGGTGTCGAGGCCGGGCAACACCACCGCGCCATGCGGCAGCGAAGCGACCGCGTGCAGGAACTTTGCGGTGGCCGGCATCGAGCCGGTCGATCCCGCGGCGATCACGGGCCCGTTCGGATGCGCGGTCAGCCGTTTGGCCTCCGCCGCGATCAGGAGATCGCGCCGCGCCGCCGGCTCGATCCGGTTGATCTCGGCGAGATGTTGGGGCCAGGCGATGCGCGCGATCCGCAAAAATTCCAGCGAGTGCTGCCAGTAGCGATCGAGGTTGTCAGGCACGAGGCCGTCGAGCGCGTTCCAGTCGACGCCGCGCGTGACCATGTCGTCGATCAAGCGCGCGAGATCGCCGGCGAGCGCGAGGGTCGAGGCGGGCCCGCCGACCACCAGCGGCGCCAGCACCGGACCCTTGGCCCAGGCGGCGACGAGCTGCGCCAGCGTGAGCCGCCGCTCCAGCTCGCCGAGCCGCGGCGGAATCTCAAGCGGCGTCGTGCCGGAGAACTGCTCGCCTTCATCAGTGAAGGCGAGCTCGTCCTCGTCGATGTCCCCGAGCGCGACGATGCGCGGCAGCACCACCGCATCCGCCTTCATCTCGTCGAGGAAGATCTCGCGGACGACGCGCATGGCGCGGCGGGTCGGCAAATACAGCGTCGCATCGGCTAGCCGCGCCGGTTCCCTGCGCGCCTCGAATCCCTCGACCAGCCGGCCATCGAGCAGGGCCGTGACGACCGTGCGCAGAAACGGAACTGAGATGGGAACGCTGAAGACGCGCATGGGCTGCCTGATTCGAACGATCAGGCAATATAGGGAGGCGGGGTCAAATGGTCATGGGTGGGGGAGGAATCGTCCCCGCTCTCCCCCGTCATTCCGGGGCGACGCGCAGCATCGAACCCGGAATCTCGCGATTCTCAGGTGCGCAACTGCGCACCATAGTGCGCGCTTACGCGCGCTCCGGAATGACTGGCAGCCCCTACGCCACGCTCTCCAAAAACGCCTCTTCCGCGGCGTGCACGGCATCGGGCGTGCCGACATGCATCCAGACGCCGTCGAGGCGCAGGCCGAACAGCCGTTCCTGCTCGTTGGCGCGGTCGAACATCTTCGTCAGCGAGAATTCGCCCGCGGGCGCGCCTGCGAAGATCGACGGCGACAAGATCGCCGCTCCGGCATAAACGAACGGAACGACCTCTTTTTCCTTGCGCTTGCGCAAGGCGCCGTCGGGCAGCATGCCGTAATCGCCGCGGCCGCTATAGCCGATGCTGGTGGCGGTCGGCGCCATCAGCAGCAGGATGTCCATTCGATCAGGGTCGAAGTTTTCGGCGAGCCGCGTCAGGTTCGAGCGCACGCCGTCGATCCACAGCGTGTCGGAATTGACGTGGAAGAATGGGGTGTCGCCGAGCAGCGGCAGCGCCTTGACCACGCCGCCGCCGGTGCCGAGCACCTGGTCGCGCTCGTCCGAGATGGTCACGCGCGGATGCTGGCGCGATGCGACGTGATCGATGATCTGATCCGGCAGGTAGTGCACGTTGACCACGGCCTCGGTCACGCCGGCCCGGCCGAGCTTGTCGAGCACGTGGTCGAGCAGCGGCTGGCCGGCCACCGGCACCATCGGCTTCGGCATCCTGTCCGTCAGGGGGCGCATGCGCAGGCCGAACCCTGCGGCGAGCACCATGGCTTTGGTTGGTTTGACGGACATCCTTCGCTTTCTCAGACCTTTCGCGTTCGCAGCAAGCCTAACACGGGGTTCGACCAGCCGCACCGCATCTCAACCGCCTTAATCGCCCGCCGTGACGGTTGTACGACGGGTGTTGCCGTCATGCCCCGACGGCTGTGGAACGGACCTTTTTCTTCCTGTCGCCGACCTTGAGGAAATTGACGCCGATCTGGTCGCCATTGACCCAGGCCAGCTCGCAGCGCCGGTAGGCCAGGCCCGTGGACGACAGCAGCAGGAAGAATTCTTTCAGATGCAGGCCTTCGACCGAGCCGTCGATGGTCAGCTTGGCGCCGTTCTCGGAGACGTCCTCCATGGTGCAGTCGCGCCGCCAGGTACCGTCGATTCCCATCATCTGGGCCGGAATCCCGCGCTCGAAAATGACCCTGCTGTTTCCGCGCTGATCCGCTTTCGCCGCCATCTGCCTGCTCCAGCCCCGTAATCATCCGGCTCCCTCGCTGCCAGATTAGCGACATCTTGGCTAACGGCCGGTAAATCGGACCCTGAATCAGCCTCGAGGCGGCGGGACGTTGGCGAGATACCAGTCGCGCAAGGAGCTCAGCGCGGGATGCGCCAGCGAGCGCTGGAGATAGGTCCAGATCCGCGGCTGGTGACGCAGGTAATGCGGCTTGCCGTCGCGGCGGTTGAGCCGGGCGAAGGTACCGAGCAGGCGCGTGTTCCGCTGCGCCGACATGATCGCGTAGAGCTCGGCGAAACCGGCCGGATCGAAGCCGGCATCGCCGGCGCGCCGCGCCTTGATGTAACGCGACAGCAGCGTCAGCTCGAGGCTTTCGGGCACGTCGATGCGGGCGTCCTGGAGCAGCGACACGACGTCGTAGGATTGCGGGCCGAGCACGGCGTCCTGGAAATCGATGACGCCGACGCGCGCAATGCCGGCGCGATCGCCCAGCCAGATCAAATTGGGCGAGTGATAATCGCGGATGATCCAGGTCTTCGGCGCCCCCAGCGGCTTCTTCAGCAGCTCGCGCCACATCGCGAAGAACTCCGAGCGCGCCGCCTCGCCCAGCGGCGCGTCGCGATCGGGCAGATACCATTCCGGCATCAACCCGATCTCGATCAGCAGCGCCTCGATGTCGAAGACGGGAATGGTGTAGGTCTGATCCGCAAGCTTCAGAGTTTCCGGCAGCGTCTTGCCGTGCAGCGTCGCCAGCACGTCGGTCGCCGCCTCATAGCGCTCGGCGATCGGGCGCGGCGGATCGCCTTCGATCACCCCTTCGCTGCCGAAATCTTCCGAGATGAGGAAGCCGTGCTCGAGATCGACATGGTGGATCGCGGGCGCGGAGATGCCTTGCGCGCGCAGGCCCTCGTCGATCGCGACGAACGGCCTCACGTTCTCGGCGAGATGCACCGCGGCGCTGTAGGACTTTCCGTTATAGAGGGCAGCGCCGTCGGGTCGCTGCGGAAAGTTCATGAGGATGACGATCTCGTCGTCGCGCAACAGCCGCGCATAGGAACGGGTCGACGCATCGCCGGCCATGCGCCGACGGGCCGCATCGATATAGCCGGATGCGTCGAGGAATTCGCGCAGTGCCTGCAGCCGCGCGACGATGGCCGCGCCCCTGCCGTAACCGGTGATGTCGGCGGCGCGCGCGGTCGAGCCCAGCGCCGGCCGATGCGTGAGTGCGATATCGATGCGGTCCTGCGGCATCGCCGATGGGGCGCGCTCCGGCCATTCGATCAGCACCAGCGTGGCATCGGGGAGCGGCGACAGCCCGATCTCCTCGAGCTCGCTCTCGTCCTCGACGCGGTAGAGGTCGGCGTGCAGCACCGCAAACGGCGGCAGCTCGTAGCCCTGCACCAGCGTGAAGGTCGGGCTCGGCACCTCCAGCTCCTCGTTTCCGGCGAGGTAGCGGATCAGGCTGCGCGCCGCCGCAGTCTTGCCGGCGCCGAGATCGCCGGTGAGGGTGATGACATCGCCGGGGCCGACCAGCAGCGCGAGGTCGGCCATCAGCTGCGCAGTGGCCGTCTCGTTGTGAAGCGCGACGGAGAATGTGGCGGGTTCGGTCATTCGGCGGCGTCGCGATGCGCCGCCTGGTCGGTCGGGAAATCGCAGATCACGACCGTGCCCCGGCCGACGATCGAATCCACCCGCACCTTGCCGCCATGCAGCTCGACGAAGGAGCGCACCAGCGACAGGCCGAGCCCGGCGCCGCGGTGACGCGAGCCCTGCGAGCGGCTTTCGAACCAGTTGAACACCTTGTCCTTCATGTCGGCAGGTATTCCAGGCCCGGAATCTGTCACAGTGAAGACCACGCTGCGTTCGGTGCGCCGTGCGCTGATGCCGACGGTGGAATCCTGTGGAGAAAAGCCGACGGCGTTGGCGAGGAGGTTATAGAGCACCTGCACCACGCGCTTCTCGTCGCCGATGAAGCTGCCGACGTCGGGCGCGATCTCGACCTTGAGGCGGATGCGGTCGGTGGCGAGGCGGTCCTGGATGCCTTCGGCGGCGAGCTCGATGGCCTTGCTGACGTCGACCGGCCCGAGCTCCAGCTTCATTGCGCCGGCATCGATGGTGGCGAGGTCGAGAATGTTGTTGGTCAGCGCCAGCAGCGCATTGGTCGATTTGGTGACGTAGTCGAGATATTCGGCCTGCTTCGGCGTCAGCGGCCCGGTCGAGGGGTCGCTGAGGAAATGCGCGAAGCCGATGATGGTGGTGAGCGGCGAGCGCAGCTCGTAGGAGACGTGGTGGACGAAATCCACCTTCATCTGGTCGGCGGCCTCCAGCGCCTCGTTGCGCTCGCGCAGCGCGCGCTCGACATTCTCGGTGTCAGTGATGTCCTGGAACGTCAGCATGGTGGCGCCGTCATGCAGCGGGCGGATCATGCCGTCCAGCACGCTGCCGTCCTTGCGCTCCAGCTTGAGCGGCACGTCGGCGCGGTTCTCGATTGAGGTGATGGCCTCGCGGATCTGCCGCCACACCGCGGGATCGTCGAACAGCTGATGGCACCAGCCTTCCACGGTCTGGATGTGCGGCTCGTCGCGCATGGCATCGCTCGACAGCTTCCACATCCGGACGAAGGCCGGGTTGAACAGCTGCGCCTTGCCGTTGCTGCCGAACACCGCGACGCCCTCGGCGAGGCTGTCCAGCGTCTCGCGCTGGACGCGGATCAGGCCGTCGAAACGGCGGGCAAGCTCGAGGCTCTCGGTGACGTCGTCGAACAGATAGGTGACGCCGCCTTCCGGGTTCGGCGTGGTGACGACCGAGAGCGCGCGGCCGTCGGGCAGGAACCAGGTGTCCTTGGTGGTCTCGACCGCGCGATAGGCCTCGTGCAGCTTGGCCTTCCAGGCGCGGAAGTCCGGCTGCTCCGGCAGCTTGCGCGCGGCGCGGAGCTGGTCGAGCACGCTGGAATCGTCAGGGTTGGCGTCGAGGAAGCTGCGGTCGAGATCCCACAGCCGGCGATAGGAATCGTTGTAGAAGGCAAGCCGACGCTGGCCGTCGAACACGGCAACGCCGGAGGAGAGCTGGTCGAGCGTGCGGCGATGCGCTTCCGCCATCCGCACCAGCGCCGAGCTGAGTGCATCCGCCTCGCTGGCATCGATGGCGACGCCGACACTGCCGCTGCCGACATTGACCGCGCGCACGTCATACATGCGCCGCTCGCCGCCGATCACGATCGGCAGCCGTGAATTGAAGCCGGCCGCGTCCTTCAGCCCCCGCTCCATCGCGCTGCGGTCGGCACTGTCGAGCAGCTCAAGCTTGCGCTCCTGCGCGTCGGCGACGCTGTTCGCCTCGGTCGCACGGACATAGGCGGGGTTGGCATAAGTCAGCGCGCCGTTCTCGCCCTTGGCCCAGATCGGCCACGGCGCGGCGGTGGCAAAGCCGCGCAGCATCTCGGTCTCGTGCGAGAGCGCGTTGTAGCGCAGGTTGGTCTCGGCCAGGTCACGGCGCAGCCCGGAGAGCTCGCGAATCCGGACGATGGCCTGGCCGCCGATGGCGCGGCCGATGGCTTCCAGCGTGTGGCCATGCGCGGTGGTCAGCGTCAGCTGGAACCCGTCGCCGCGATCGCGCAACGCGTCGACGGCATGATCCATCTGCAGTGCGGGTTCCGGAGGCAGCCAGGTTCCGAATGCAAGCACCCGCTGCGGAGAGGAGTCGCGCGGCAGCACCATCGAGACGTCGCCGGAGATCTGCGCGCGATTGTCGCCGGCCGGCCAGGAGATCAGGATCTGCGGCTCGGCGAACAGCAGCGCGCCGAAGCGGTCGGCCTGAAGCTGCAGTTCCCTGATCCGCGCCCTTAGCCGCGCCTCGTTCTTCGCTGTCCGCACCCGCGTGCGCATCAACAGGATCGCAGCCGTCACCGAGAAGCCGAGCAGGGCCAGCGCGGTGGCGAGCACCGCGAGTTCCTGCCGGTTGAAATCCAGCATGATGGAGAGGGTATCGATCAGGTCGGCGGCCTCGGCCGGCGCAGCCGGCAGCAGCGCTGCAAGAGCGCCTCCCAACAAGCCGTTGCGCGCAAGCGATGTGCACGACAGCAGCGTCCGACGCATCGACACGATCACGCCTGACATAGTTGCCCCAAGACCGCACGAATCTACGCGCGGCGACCCCCGTCGCGCGCGAATCAAACGACAATACCCTCACCGCGACTCCGCCGGTAAGAGTCCAGATCGTGAACGCAAAGGTGGCCCCAAAAAAATGCCGCCCACGCGGTTCCAACTCACGTGAGTCTGCGGATGATTCGGCTGGGATCGCCGTGCGTTAGCGTGTGAGATGAAACTCCACTGGCGCTCCAATGGAGGTGCGTTCCCTCCCCCCTTGTGGGGGAGGGCTAGGGAGGGGGTGGCTCAGGAAGAAGTGCCAATTGTTGACGATGCAACGAGAACGGCGAGCAATTGATAGACTCCCCGTGTGGCACCCCCCTCCCTGCCCCTCCCCCACAAGGGGGGAGGGAACGGAGAGAGTGTCGCTGTCGATCGGACTCTGTTCGACGTCAACCGACCACGTCCTACCGCCCCGTCGAGCCGAAGCCGCCGGCGCCGCGACCGGTCGTCGATAATGTGGCGACGGGAACCAGCGTGGCCTGCACCACGGGCGCGATCACCATCTGGGCGATGCGCTCGCCGCGCTTGATCATGAACGGTGCCGCGCCGTGATTGATCAGGATCACCTTGATCTCGCCGCGATAGTCCGCATCGATCGTGCCCGGTGAGTTCAGCACGGTGACGCCGTGCTTGGCCGCAAGTCCCGAACGGGGCCGCACCTGCGCCTCGTGCCCGGCCGGCAGTGCGATCGCGAGCCCCGTCGGCACCAGTGCATATTGGCCGGGCGCGAGCGTCAACGGCTCGCTGTCCGGCACCGCGGCCATCAAATCGAGCCCGGCGGCCTCACTGGTCTGATAGGCCGGCAGCGGCAGGCCGTCGGCATGAGCCAGTTGCTGCAGTTCGACGCTGACCTTCGTGCTCAAGATGCCGGCTCCACGGCTTTGCCGCTCACGCTCTTGGCGACATGCGCGACCAGTTCGATCGCGACCTGTTCCTTGGTCATCACCGGCCAGGAATCAACGGTGATCTCGCCATCCTTCTCACCATTCTTGCGGCTGATCAGATGCACGGTGTTGCGGTCGCCGCCCATCACGCCGGTGGCCGGCGAGACGTCGTTGGCGACGATCCAGTCGCAGCCCTTGCGGGCCAGCTTGGACTTGGCGTTGTCGATGAGGTGCTCGGTCTCGGCGGCAAAGCCGATCACCAGCGGCGGGCGCTTGTCGGTCAGCTTGGAGATCGTCGCGAGAATGTCGGGGTTCTCGACCAGCTGCAGCGGCGGCATGCCGCCCGCGGTCTTCTTCAGCTTCTGCTCGCCTTCGTTGGCGACGCGCCAATCGGCGACCGCGGCGGCGAAGATCGCGATATCGGCGGGAAGCGCAGCCTGCACCTGCTCCAGCATCTGCCGGGCCGATTCGACGTGCTTCACCGTCACGCCGGCGGGATCGTCGAGGTCGACCGGCCCGCTCACCAGGATCACCTCGGCGCCGGCGGCCTGCGCGGCGGCGGCAATGGCAAAGCCCTGCTTGCCGGAGGAGCGATTGGCGATATAGCGCACCGGATCGATCGGCTCATGGGTCGGGCCGGCGGTGATCAGCATGCGCTTGCCGGCCAGCGGCTTCGGCACCGGCGGCCGCAGCAGCCGCTCGGCGGCATTGGCGATCTCGATCGCTTCCGACATGCGGCCGATCCCGGCCTCACCTGCTTCCGCCATCTCGCCGGAGTTGGGGCCGATCAGCGCCACACCGTCGCGCTGCAGTGCGCTGACATTGCGGCGTGTCGCCGCATTGTTCCACATCAGTGGATTCATCGCGGGCGCCAGCAGCACCTTGCGGTTGGTCGCGAGCAGGATGGCGCTGGCGAGATCGTCGGCGTGGCCGCCTGCCATCTTCGCCATCAGATCGGCGGTGGCCGGCGCCACCACGATCAGATCGCAATCGCGCGCGAGGCGAATGTGCCCGGCGTCGAACTCGCTCTGGGGATCGAACAGGTCGGTATAGACCCGCTCATGGGACAGCGCGCTCACCGCCAGCGGCGTGACGAATTGCTGTGCCGCCTTGGTCAGCACGCAGCGGACCTCGATGCGGCGCTCCTTCAGCCGGCGGATCAGGTCGAGCGATTTATAGGCTGCGATGCCGCCGCCGATGATCAGGGTGACGCTGGCCTCGGGCAGGGCGGTGCGTTGTGGCGTCGCGGATGGCGCCGGCGGCACCGCAAACGGCGTCAGCGGCTCCTCGCGGCCCTCGATCAGCTCCCGCAGGATGACCCGGACCTCCTCCTCGACCGACCTGTGGTTCTTGGCCGAGCGCAGCCGCAAATAGGTTTTGACGCCCTCATCGAGCTTGCGGATGGTCAGGCTTGCCATGACGCCCTCCAGCACGGAATGATAGCGATGCTATCAACATGATGATTGCAATGCAATCATAGATTCCGGACGGCGATCAGGATTCCGATGAAGGTCGCGGCGATGATCCAGAGTGCGACCGTGCGCCAGCGATTCTTGCGGCCCTCGCTGCGGCCCATCGCGGCGATGCTGTCCGGCGACAGCCTGATGCCCTCCCGCGTCATGGTCTCGAGTTGCTCGAGCACCTTCACGGATCGCTCGGCGATCTCCGGCATCCGCATCAGCACGCGTGCGATGTCCCCGGTCCCGGCAAGCGCGCCCTGCACCCGTCCGATCGGGCCGAGATTGCGCTCGATCCATTCGCGCACCACGGGGTCGGCCACCTTCCAGATGTCGAGCCTGGGATCGAAGCCGCGCGCCACGCCCTCGACCACGACCATGGTCTTCTGCAGCAGGATCAGCTCCGGCCGCGTCGTCATGTCGAACAGGCCGGTGACCTCGAGCAGCAGCGTCAACAGCCGCGCCATCGAGATCTCTTCCGCCGTGCGATTGTGAATCGGCTCGCCGATGGCGCGGATCGCCTGGGCGAAATTCTCGACCGAGTGATGCGCGGGCACGTAGCCTGCCTCGAAATGCACCTCAGCGACGCGGCGATAATCGCGGGTGATGAAGCCGAGCAGGATCTCGGCGAGGAAGCGCCGCTCCTTCATGCCGAGCCGGCCCATGA
Source organism: Bradyrhizobium centrosematis (assembly GCF_045571495.1). Classification (NCBI taxonomy): domain Bacteria; kingdom Pseudomonadati; phylum Pseudomonadota; class Alphaproteobacteria; order Hyphomicrobiales; family Nitrobacteraceae; genus Bradyrhizobium; species Bradyrhizobium centrosematis. Next base: position 79,430 of record NZ_CP120703.1, on the reverse strand, counting down.
TGCCGAAATCGACCGCGACCAGGCGGCCGGCGTCATCGAGGAACAGATTGCCCGGATGCATGTCGGCATGGAAGAAGCCGTCGCGCAGCGCGTGCCGCAAAAAGCTCTGAATCACCTTGCGGCCGAGATCGGGCAGATCGACCTGCGCCTCTTCCAGGCGCTTGTGGTCGTTCAGTGCGATGCCGTCGATCCACTCCATCGTCAGCACGTTGTGCGTGGTGCGGTCCCAGTCGACTGCAGGGACGCGGAAATCGGGATCGTCGCGCGTGTTCTCCGCCATCTCCGACAGCGCGGCCGCCTCGAGGCGCAGGTCCATCTCCATGGCGACCGAGCGCGACATGGTGTTGATGACCTCGATCAGGCGCAGGCGCCGCGCCTCGGCCGAATAGGCTTCGGCTTTGTGTGCGACGAAGAAGAAGTCGGAGAGATCGCGGCGGAAGCGCGCGGCGACGTTCGGCCGGAGCACCTTGACCGCGACCGGCTTGCGGATGCCGTCGCGCAACACCTCACCGCGATGCACCTGTGCGATCGAGGCAGCCGCCACCGGCGGGCCGAAGCTCGCGAAGATGTCCTTCAGCGGCCGCTCCAGCGATATCGCGATTGCGGCCTCGGCTTCGTCCTGCGCAAACGGCGGCAGGCGGTCCTGCAGGCTTTCGAGGTCGCGCGCCATGATGACGCCGACGACGTCGGGACGCGTGGCCAGGAACTGTCCGAGCTTGAGATAGGCGGGGCCCATCCGCGTCAGCGCGCGCGATATCCGCGGGCCGTATTTGGCGCCGCGTCGTTCGACCAGGCGCGCCAGCTTGAGCGCGAGCTGTCCCGGCGGCGGCACCAGGCTCGGATCGACCGAACCGAACACGCCCTCGCGGGCAAACACGAACGCGGCGCGGATCAGGCGCGCAATGTGGGTGAAGGCAGAGATCACAAACGCCAGCCCGAATGCAGTGCGACGATGCCGCCGGAGAGGGTCTGCCAGCTGACGCGGGAAAAACCCGCGTCGCGGATCATGTCGGCAAAGGCGGCTGGCTTCGGAAACTGGCGGATCGATTCGACGAGATATTGGTAGGATTCGGCGTCGCCCGTGACCATGCGTCCGAGCGGGGGGATCACCTTGAACGAGAACAGATCATAGAGCTTGTCGAGCCCTGGCATCTCGACGGTGGAGAATTCCAGGCAGAGGAAGCGGCTGCCTGGCTTCAGCACGCGATAGGCCTCGCGCAGCGCAAGGTCGATCTGCGGCACGTTGCGAATGCCGAAAGCGATTGTATATGCGTCGAAGCTGCGGTCGGCGAATGCGAGCGCTTCGGCATTGCCTTCGACGAAATCGACCTGGGTTTCGAGATGCCGCTTGACGGCGCGCTCGCGCCCGACCGCCAGCATGTCGGCGTTGATGTCGCAGACGGTGGCATGGAAGCCCGCGCCTGCGGCCTTGGCGGCACGGAACGAGATGTCACCGGTGCCGCCGGCGACGTCGAGCAGCGCGAACGGCCGGTCGCTCCTCGGCGGGTCGAGCGCGGTGATCATGATGTCCTTCCAGACCCGGTGCAGGCCACCGGACATCAGGTCGTTCATCAGATCATAGCGCGACGCCACGCTGTGAAACACGTCGTTCACCAGCGTCTGCTTGTCCCCGAGGGGGACGTCCCTGAAGCCAAAATGCGTGGTTTCGCCCGGCCGATCCATTACTCTACTCCACTGGACGGACCATAGCCTGCCCGCCGCAATGGCGCTATCACACCGCCCTCATAAGGTGAATGCCTGACCATGCCTGAATTGCCCGAAGTCGAGACCGTCCGCCGCGGCCTTCAGCCCGTCATGGAGGGTGCGAAGATCCTCAATGCGGAGGCCCGCCGGCCGGATTTGCGCTTTCCGTTCCAGCCCGATTTCGTGGCCCGGCTCCAGGGGCAGGTCGTCACTGGGCTCGGCCGCCGTGCAAAATATCTCATGGCCGATCTCGCCTCCGGCGACGTGCTCTTGATGCATCTGGGCATGTCGGGCTCGTTCCGCGTCATCAAGCCGGACAACGACGCGGTGCCAGGCGAGTTTCACTATTCCAGGGGAAAGGATTCCGCGCACGACCACGTGCTGTTTCGGATGTCCTCGGGTGCCGACATCGTCTTCAACGATCCACGCCGCTTCGGTTACATGAAAGTGATTGCGCGCAGTGACCTCGAAGATGAGCCGCTGCTGCGCGGCCTCGGCCCCGAGCCGCTCGGCAACGAGTTCGATGCTGCGATGCTGGCGCGGTCCTGCGCCGGCAAGACCACCAGCCTGAAGGCTGCGCTGCTCGACCAGCGCGTGGTCGCCGGGCTCGGCAACATCTATGTCTGCGAGGCGCTGCACCGCTCGCATCTGTCGCCGCGGCGCATTGCTGCGACATTATCGACAAAAAAGGGTGAGCCGACCGACCATGCCAAGCGATTGGTCGGCGCTATCCATACCGTGCTGAACGACGCAATCAAGGCGGGCGGATCGTCGCTGCGCGATCACCGCCAGACCTCAGGCGAGCTCGGCTATTTCCAGCATTCGTTCAAGGTCTACGACCGCGAAGGCGAAAAATGCACGACACCGCGTTGCGGCGGCACGATCAAGCGGTTCGTGCAGAACGGCCGCTCGACCTTCTGGTGCCCGAAATGTCAGAAGTGACGTAGCGCCGTAGCCGAAAGGCGAGGTGTTTCTGCACGACGACGGTCCCACCGCCCGCCATTGCGAGGAGCCCTTGCGACGAAGCAATCCAGAATCCCTCCACGGCGACAGTCTGGATTGCTTCGCTGCGCTCGCAATGACGCAGGATAGAGCATCTCCAAACCGCGAAGCGAAGCAACCCGGCCGGGCTGGTGGCCGGATTGCTTCGTCGCTAGGCCCTTCCGGATAGTGAAGGGCCGACTGCCGTCCGAGCGATCGTCCCGATCAGGACGCCAGGGTCGTGGTCTCGTCCGCCGCAAGATCGGCGGTGACATGCAGCATGCCGTCCGCAGCCGACATCACTTGGTCGATCAGCACATTGGTCGTGGTGCTGAGCTCAAGCCGGGTCTCGATCCAGCGCCAGAGGCCGCGGATCTCGTTCGCCGACTTGCCGTTCGGCGCGAACTCGCTCACCGCAAGGCCGCTCGCGAGCGCGTCCTGGTGATCGTTGCGCATCACGATCAGCGGGCGCGCGAGCACGTCAGCGAGATCGAGCGCGGCTTCCTCGGCGAGCGCGCCTGCGGCATTGTCGATGCGCTGGCCGCGGATCGGCGTCTGGTTCAGCACGAAGCTGTAGGGCCGCTTCCAGGCGCGCGCGACGCTGAGCGTGGAGACGGTCGCCTCGATATCGGCGATGGTCGGGCGCGCCGGGATCAGGCAGAGATCGGAATGGCGGATCGCGGCGGTGGTGGCCGCGGACAGACCGGCCGCGGTGTCGACGATCGCGAGCTGCAGGCCGCTATCCGCCAGCATCCTCAGACGCGGCTCGATGTCGGCGGCGTGGTAGATCGGCTCGACGACGAGATCATCGGCGACACGGCGGCGCTGCCAGTTGGACAAAGTGCCCTGCGGGTCGGTCTCGATCAGGCGGACGGAGAAGCCGGCCTGCTTGGCGGCCAGCGCGAGGCCGACGGCGAGCGTGCTCTTGCCGCTGCCGCCCTTTTGGGTGGCCAGTACGATCGTGTGCATTTGTAGCTCAATCCTTTGGAGTGCCTGGGTCTGGAATACGCCACGCGAACGTGCATCGATCTCGATGCTGAGCTCTTCTCGCTCAGGACGTGCCGGCCCGATCCAAAGGGGGATCGCGGAGGTCCGAATCAGCCGTCACAATGATGGCGGAATAGGGAATGCCAGCTAATCCGTACCATTACTGGACCAGTAGTCGTACGTATGATGTGCTCGCGGCCGTGAACAGCAAGGGCAGACAAGATGAGCGGCAATTGGCGCGACCGGACGGCAACCACCTTTGACTGCCAGAAGATGCCGGCGGTCTCAAGCCGCGGCATGGTGGTCAGCAATCACCCCCTGGCCTCCAGCGCCGGCGCCGAGATGCTGGCGGCCGGCGGCAACGCCATCGATGCCGCGATCGCCACCCTGTTCACGTTGACCGTGGTCGAGCCGATGATGGTCGGCATCATCGGCGGCGGCATGGCACACATCCGGCTGGCCGACGGCAGCCATCGCATCATCGACGGCCAGAGCACCGTACCCTCGGCCGTTCGCGACACCAGCTACACCTCCAAGCCTGGCTCGGCGCACGACGTGTTCGACACCGTCGGCGACGAGAATCTCAACGGGCCGAAGGCCGTTGCCACGCCCGGCTCGCTGAAGGCCTGGTGCGAGACGCTGCGCCGTTTCGGCACCATGAGCCTCGCCGACGTCCTGCAACCCGCCATCAAGCACGCCGCACGCGGCTATGCGGCGACGCCCTATTTGCACGAATGCATCAGCGAGAGCGCTGCCGAGATGCGCAAGGACAAGCCGATTTCGGCGATCTATTTGCCGAACGGTGAGCCGCTCAAGGTCGGCGAGCGCCTGGTGCAGGCCGAATATGCCGAGACCTTGCGCACTATCGCCGACCACGGCGAGACTGCGCTCTACGACGGGCCACTCGGCGATATCCTCGCCGACTACATGGAGAAGGCCGGCGGCTTCATCCGCCGCAACGATCTCACCGGCTACAAGACGGTCGAGCGGCAGCCGATCCGCGCCGATTATCGCGGCTGGACCATTTTGGGCCCGCCGCCGCCAGCCGCCTCCGGTGTGCATATCGCGCAGATGCTGAACATCCTGGAAGGCTACGACATCTGCGGCCTCGGCTTCGGTACGCCTGAAACGATCCATTACCTCGCTGAAGTGTTGAAGATCGCCTTTGCCGACCGCGCTGCCGCCAGCGGCGATCCTGATTATGTCGGCGTGCCCGTGGAGAAGCTGACCTCGAAAGCCTATGCCGAGGAGCGCCGCCGCGCCATCGATCCGGCGCGGGCGCGGATTTGGGGTGCCGGCGTGTCGCAGCTCGAAGGCGCGCACACCACGCACATGACGGCGGCGGATAGCTTCGGGAACGTGATCGCGACCACGCAGACCATCAACAATCTGTTTGGTGCCAAGATCATGATCCCGGGCTTGGGAGCCATCGCCAACAACTACATGAACCTGTTCGATCCGCGACCGGGCCACGCGCTGTCGCTGGCGCCGGGCAAGCGCGTCACCACCTCGATGTCGCCGATGATGGCGCTGAATGGCGGCAAGCTGCGCTATGCGCTCGGCTTGCCCGGAGGCAAGCGCATCTTCCCGAGCGCGATGCAGGCGCTGGTCAATCTGATCGACCACGGCATGAGCCTGCAGGAGGCCGTCGAGGCGCCGAGGGTCTGGACCGAGGGTAATGCGCTCGAGGTCGAGCAGGCCGTGCCGGAGAGTGTGCGTTTGAGGCTGGCAACGCTTGGCCACAAGGTGCAGCCCGTTCCGACCGTCGCCGGCGGCATGAACGGGATCGCCTTTCACGACGACGGCAACATGACCGGCGCTGCCTGCTGGCGGGCCGACGGTACGCCCGTCGGCATCTCGGGCGGCCTTGCGAAGAGCGGAATCAGGTTCAGGCTCGCCTGACGGCTGTCATTTCTGTGCGCCGCTGCCCGCAATGTCCGCGGCAGCGCGCGCAACCAGGTCGGCGGCGCTCGCATTGGTCTGGAGCGAGCGGACCTTGACGTCGATCGTGATCAGCTTCCATTCGCCCTCCGACATGGCGTAGTCCAGCGCGTAGCTGAGCTGCGATGGCGTCGTGTCGAAATGCCCGCGCAACAACAGCGCGCCATTGTCGTCGATCCTGGGCTCTTCCGTCGTCACGATCGGCATGCCGGCGATGGCATCGATGTGATGCCCCGCAAAGGTCGCGAATGCCTGCTTCAGCGTGGCGGCGGAAAAGCGCTCGCGAAACGGTCTCGCCATCTTCGCATGGAGGACGTTGTAGTTGCCGGTGAGATTGGCGTCATTGAGCGTCAGCAGCGCCACCTTCACCATCACCTCTTCCACTTTCGGTGTCGGCAGCGCCGGCGATTGTGCCAGGGCGGAACAGCTCAGCAGCGCAATGGCTGCCGCCACGGAAAGAGAGACAAGACGCCGCAACATGCTACTTCCGCACGCAGATCACGCGCACGACGGCGGCTTTGGCATCGCTCGAGGTGCCGTTCGCGGTGACTTGGTTGGTCTTGAGGAAATCGCGCACGGCGTCTGCGGACACCATCACGGCCTGCGAGGCCGGCGCCGATGTCGCAGGTCCCGCCAGCATGGCCGGCTTCAACAGCGCAATGCCGGCGAACTTGCCGTCGCCATCGATTGCTGGAGCGCCTGAAAATCCGACCCCCGGCGGTGGGGACAACGCGGAATCGCTGCCCGGGACCGGCGCCAGCGCGGCCTTGACGACCGACACGCCGCCCGCGCCGCCCTGGCTCTGCGGATCGGCGATGCCGACGACATCCACGTTCGTCCTTGTCGTGCCGCCAGCGAGGCTGAACGGTCTCAAGCCGCGTGCGCCGTAGATGTGCAGGAGCGCAAGACCCCGGTCCTTGTCTTCGGCAAGGCGGTCGGCACTGCCATGGCCGGCGATCGTGATCGCGAGACAGCCGTCGGTGACGAGCCGGTCGGCCAGGATCGCGCCATCGTCGCTGACGACGACGCCGGTGCCGTATTCGACGGTCTTGCGCGGCGGCGGCCCGGCCACCGGTCCCGATGGGAACGCGTTGAACGCACTCGACATCGCAATCACCACCGGCTCGACCGTGTTCTCGGTCGCCTGATCGTAAAGGATCGTCATGATGCGGACTTCGTCGCCCTTGAAGGTGCCGCGGACATAAAATTTCTTCAGGCCCTGCAAGCCCGAGAGCACGAAGAAATCGGGCTTCACCAGGGTATAGTCGACCTTGCGCCCGGACGGCTCCTTCTCGAGCTCCGCGAGCTTTGCCGAGCTCGGGTTCGCCTCCTTGCGGCGGCTGAGCAGCACCTGAACAGTTCCGGTCGGCGAGGTCCATTTCGAGCCGTTGGCGTCGCTCGCCTGCTGCGGCACCAGCTTTGAGGGGATGCCGAGCCGGGCGCCGCTGGTCGGCTCCGTCACGATTTTCCAGCCGACGCTGTCCTGCTTCTTTCGCGCTGTCTCGGCGAGTGCGGCGCGCTCCTGCGGATTGAGCACGCCGGTCGGCTTGCCGCCCTTGGCCTTCTGGTATTCCTTGATGGCGTTGACCATGCGCGCGCTGACGTCGCCGGTGATGGCGCCGTTGTACTGGCCGACCCAGGCGAGGTCGGATTGCAGCGACAGCCGCTCCGCCTGCGTCATCGCGTCCGCCGTCGCCGACGGCGTCTGCATGGCCGGTGGCTGGATCGGCACGGTCTGGACCGCCTTCGGCTTGGTCCCGGGGATCGGCTGCGTCGTCATCTGGGCGTTCGCAGCCGTGGCAGCCGCAAACATCAAGCTTGCCGCAAGCATCGATCTCATGACAAATCCAACCAGCCCATTGAACGCAATGGCATTGAAGCACATCTCGTTGGTCGCGAACAATGTTGCGGTGGTTCAGGTTGCGTAGAGGTCACGAACTCAGGCCCTCATCCTGAGGAGCGGCCGAAGGCCGCGTCTCGAAGGATGGCCGCAGGCGAGATCGGGGCCTTCATGGTTCGAGACGCGCGTTCCGCGCTCCTCACCATGAGGGTCCGAGAGCACGAAGGATAACGATGCTGAGCCCGGACGAACTCGAACGTTATGCCCGCCATATCGTGCTGCGCGATGTCGGCGGACCGGGCCAGGCCGCGCTGAAGCGGGCTTCGGTGCTGGTGATCGGCGCCGGCGGCCTCGGCGCGCCCGCTCTGATGTATCTGGCCGCGGCCGGCGTCGGCACGCTTGGCGTGGTCGACGACGACGTCGTGTCGCTGTCCAATCTGCAGCGCCAGGTGATCCACACCACGCCCGATATCGGCCGGCACAAGGTCGAGAGCGCCGCCGAGCGGATCGCGGCGCTCAATCCGCATGTCCGCTTCGTCGGCCACGCCACCTGGCTCAACGCCGACAACGCGCTCGGCCTGATCGGTGACTACGACCTCGTGCTCGACGGCTCCGACAATTTCTCCACGCGCTATCTGGTCTCGGACGCCTGCTTCTTCGCCAAGCGGCCGCTGATTACCGCCGCGCTCGGCACCTTCGACGGCTCGCTCACCACCGTCCGCGCGCATGAGACCAACGAAGCCGGCGAATTCAACCCGACCTATCGCTGCCTGTTTCCGGAGGCGCCACCGCCCGGCACGGTGCCGGCCTGCGCGGAAGCCGGCGTGATGGGGGCGCTGGCCGGTGTGCTCGGCTCGATGATGGCGCTGGAGGCGATCCGCGAGATCGTGGGCTTCGGCGATGGCCTGGTCGGTCGCCTCCTGATGATCGACGCCCGCGCGATGCGCTTCGAGACGCTGCGCTATTCGCGCGATCCCGCCAATCCGCTCAATGGCGACGGGCCTGTGTTCGAAGATCTGAGCGTCCATCGCGCGTAGGTGCGTGGCTCGAAAATAGATACTTGCAAGCGTCTCTCTTCGTGATTGAATTCACCCCGCCGCAAGGCAAATGGATGATTTCAGATTGGAGATTGCTATGAAGTACATCTCGAGTTGGAAATTGCCGCCGAATTTGATCGACTCTGCAATCGAGAAGTTTCTGAAGACAGGGGGAGCGCCACCCGAAGGCGTGAAGATGCTCGGCCGCTGGCATGGAATGAATGGAACGGGCTTTGCCATTTCGGAGAGCAACGACCCGAAGGCCATGTATCAATGGTATGCCCAATGGGCCAACGTGATGGAGGTCACCGTGACTCCATGCGTTGAAGACGCCGAAGCCGGCCCGATCCTGGCTGCCTTGGCGAAGCAGTGACTGGCTCGGAGCGGTCGCCGTCCACTGCGGCCGCTCCGCTCAAATCGACGAGCCTTGGCGGGTGGCGCCTTACAGCATGCTCGGCAGCACGCGATCCGGCGGCTTGTGGGCGTCGAGGAAGGTGCGGATGTTGATGATCACCTTCTCGCCCATCTCGACGCGGCCTTCGATCGTGGCCGAGCCCATATGCGGCAGCAGCGTCACCTTGCCGGCCTTGGCGAGCCGCACCAGCTTCGGGTTGACTGCGGGTTCGTGCTCGTAGACGTCGAGGCCGGCGCCGGCGATCTCGCCGCCCTCGATCAGCTTGATCAGCGTGTCCTCGTCGGTGACCTCGCCGCGCGCGGTGTTGACGATATAGGCGTCCTTGCGGATCAGCTTCAGCCGTCGCGCCGAGAGCAGGTGGTAGGTCGCGGGCGTGTGCGGGCAGTTCACCGAAATGATGTCCATCCGCGCCAGCATCTGGTCGAGGCTTTCCCAATAGGTCGCGCCGAGCTCTTCGGCGATGACAGGGGCGACGGGACGGCGGTTGTGATAGTGGATCTGCAGGCCGAAGGCGCGGGCGCGGCGCGCGACCGCCTGACCGATGCGGCCCATGCCGATGATGCCGAGGCGTTTTCCGCCGATGCGATGGCCGAGCATCCAGGTCGGCGACCAGCCCGCCCAGGGTTTTCCTTCGGTCAGGATCGAGGCGCCTTCGATCATCCGCCGCGGCACGGCGAGGATCAGCGCCATGGTCATGTCGGCGGTGTCCTCGGTCAGGACCTTCGGCGTGTTGGTGACGGTGATGCCGCGGGCATGGGCGGCCGCGACATCGATATTGTCGACGCCGTTGCCGAAATTGGCGATCAGCCGCAGCTTGCAGTCGGGCTGGTTGACGATGTCGGCGCTGATATGGTCGGTGACGGTTGGAACCAGCACGTCGGCGGTGCGCGCGGCTTCCGCGAGCTGCTCGCTGGACATCGGCGTGTCCTCGAGATTGATCCGCGCGTCGAACAATTCGCGCATGCGCGTCTCGATCGAATCCGGCAGCTTGCGCGTCACCACGACGAGGGGCTTTTTCTTCACCGACATGTCCTGCTCTCATGACGCGTCGCAGGCCGCCTCTGTCGCCAAAGGCCGGTCGTTGAGGCCTCATTAACCCGGTTGTTCGACACTGCCCTTGCCGTGTCCGTCCCCGGCGTTTCCTTCAAGCTCTCCCGACATTTCCGGCCGGAAAATCGGGGCAAACTGGTTGTTCAAGTGCCCGTCCTCTCTAGCAGAAGGCCGGGCCAAGACAAGAACCACGGGTTAAGGCTCGGAGGATCTGGCTGGGAACACCCGCGTGGGGCGGGCTGACGCGGCAGGATTGGATTTTGGCGTAGGGACCCGGCTCGGCCGGGTCTACGACGGGAGACGGGTTGATGGCGTTGGGGCGTTTTTGTTCGGTGATGGCGCTCGTTTGCACCTGGTTGAGCGCCTCGGTCGGCCCCTCGCATTCGGCCAAGGATAACACCCCGCAGACCGCCAGCGGCCTGCCGGTGCCGCGCTACGTCAGCCTCAAATCGGATCATGTGAATGTCCGCGCCGGCCCGACCAAGGACAATGACGTGGCCTGGGTCTACACGCGTGCCGGCCTGCCGGTCGAAATCACTGCCGAGTTCGAGAATTGGCGGCGGGTGCGCGATTCCGAGGGTGCCGAGGGCTGGGTCTATCACTCGCTGCTGTCGGGCCGCCGCACCGCGGTGGTCACCATGAAGCACAAGGATGATCTTGCCCCGATCTACGACCGGGCCGATCCCGACAGCGCGGTTGCCGCAAGGCTCCAGGCCGGCGTTGTCACGCAGGTGAAGAAGTGCGCTGCAAACTGGTGCCGCGTCACCGGCAACGGCTTTGACGGCTGGATCCAGCAGGAGCGCCTCTGGGGCGTGTACTCGGACGAGCAGGTCAACTGACGCCGATAGGCGGGCGGAGCAATCTGCCGCAGCGTCATGCCCGGGCTTGTCCCGGGCATCCACGACCTTTGCGCCTGGTCCAAAAACGTGGATGGCCGGGACAAGCCCGGCCATGACGAACTGAATTCGATCTCTGGACTGATGCTCAGCGCTTCTTGCGCAGGCGCACGACCATGTCGATGCGCGAGATCTCGTAACCCTCGGGCACCTCCGGCATCTTGGACAGCGCCAGATGCGGATCCTCGATGTCGACCAGCTCGTGGCTGTTCTCGAGGTAGTAGTGATGGTGGGTGGTGACGTTGGTGTCGAAATAGGTCTTGGTGCCGTCGACGCTGACCTGACGGAGCAGGCCGGCATCGGTGAGCTGGTTCAGCGTGTTGTAGACGGTCGCCAGCGACACCGGAACCTTGGCCAGGGTCGCTTCCTCGTAGAGCATTTCAGCCGTCAGGTGGCGTGCACCCTTGCCGAACAACAGCCAGCCGAGCGCCATGCGCTGGCGCGTCGGACGCAAGCCCGCGGACTGGAGCATTTCGTTGACGTCGTGCCAGGGGCAGCCAGTCAAGGCCGGCTGGCGGCCGGACAGCAGGGCTGCGGTGTGGACGTCATCGTCGTGACGGGGCGCGGTATTCTCGCTCATTTCCAGATTTCGGGCACGCGTGAACAATATCTCTAAGCAATATAAGAAGAGAAAGATGCAGATGCAAGTTTCTCGCAACTAGAGAGGTTCTAATCAGGCTTGGAACCGGGCGTGGATCGCGTCATTTTACCTTCATGGATGCGCTTTGCCACCCGAAGGGCCTGTGTTAGAGAGCGCGCGGTTCCGCTTAGCCGATTTTGGCGCAGCCGGGCGATCGAGGCCCGGTCCGCTATCCATCCGGGCATGCGTGAGCCGCGCCTGACGGGTGGCATTGGCGTTGCTCTCCGACCGAGACGGGGCCCAATTTCGCCAAAAAACGCCGCTCAATCGGAGTTTTGACAGAGGCACGTGCATGCTGAACAGGCGCAACGGTTACGAATACGAAGATCTGCTGGCCTGTGCCCGTGGTGAGATGTTCGGCGCGGGCAATGCCCAGCTGCCGCTGCCGCCGATGCTGATGTTCGACCGGATCACCGACATCAACGACAATGGCGGCGAATTCGGCAAGGGCCTGGTGCGCGCCGAGCTCGACGTGAAGCCCGACCTCTGGTTCTTCGGCTGCCACTTCAAGAACGATCCGGTGATGCCCGGCTGCCTCGGCCTCGACGCGCTCTGGCAGATGGTCGGCTTCTATCTCGGTTGGATCGGGGGCGAAGGTCGCGGTCGCGCGCTCGGCCTCAACGAGCTGAAGTTCAGCGGCCAGGTCCTGCCTGAGGCGCGCCGGGTTGTGTACAACGTCGATATCAAGCGCGTGATGCGCTCAAAGCTGGTTCTCGGTATCGCCGACGGGTGGCTTTCGGTCGATGATCAGATTATTTATCGCGCGAAAGACCTGAAGGTCGGCCTGTTCAAGCAGGGCACGAGCCTGGGCTGAGCGCATCACCACGAAAGCAACGAGAAGACAACGAGCAGGGCGAGGCTGTCATGAGGCGGGTTGTGGTCACCGGGATGGGCATCGTCTCGTCGATCGGAAACAACACCCAGGAAGTGCTTGCGAGCCTTCACGAGGCGAAGTCGGGCATTTCTCGGGCTGAGAAATATGCCGAGCTCGGCTTTCGTTCGCAGGTGCAAGGCGCGCCGACGCTCGATCCTGCGACAGTGGTTGACCGCCGCGCTATGCGTTTTCTCGGTCAGGGCGCGGCGTGGAATCACATCGCGATGGAGCAGGCGATTCAGGACTCCGGTCTGTCGCCCGACGAAGTCTCCAACATCCGTACCGGCATCATCATGGGCTCCGGCGGCCCGTCGGCGCGCACCATCGTCGAATCCGCCGACATCACCCGCACCAAGGGACCGAAGCGCGTCGGACCGTTTGCAGTGCCGAAGGCGATGTCGTCCACGGCCTCCGCGACGCTTGCGACCTGGTTCAAGATCAAGGGCGTGAACTACTCGATCTCCTCGGCCTGCGCGACGTCGAATCATTGCGTCGGCAATGCCTATGAGACGATCCAGATCGGCAAGCAGGACGTCATCTTCGCCGGCGGCTGCGAGGAGCTGGACTGGTCGCTGTCGGTGCTGTTCGACGCCATGGGCGCGATGTCCTCGAAGTACAACGATACGCCCGCCACGGCCTCGCGTCCCTACGACGTCAACCGCGACGGCTTCGTCATCGCCGGCGGCGCCGGCGTGCTGGTGCTGGAAGAGCTCGAACATGCCAAGGCGCGCGGCGCCCGCATCTACGGCGAAATCGTCGGCTACGGCGCGACCTCCGACGGCTACGACATGGTTGCGCCGTCAGGCGAGGGCGCCGAGCGCTGCATGCGCATGGCGATGTCGACGGTGAAGACCAAGGTTGACTACATCAATCCGCACGCGACCTCGACGCCGGCCGGCGATCCGCCCGAGATCGAGGCGCTGCGCAAGGTGTTCGGCACCGGCGAGAAGTGCCCGCCGATCTCGGCGACCAAGGCGTTGACCGGCCACTCGCTCGGCGCCACCGGCGTGCAGGAGGCGATCTATTCGCTGCTGATGATGAACAACGGCTTCATCTGCGAGAGTGCCCACATCCAGGAGCTCGATCCCGTCTTCGCCGACATGCCGATCGTCCGCAAGCGCATCGACAACGTCAAGATCGGCACCGTGCTTTCGAACTCCTTCGGCTTCGGCGGCACCAACGCCACGCTGGTGTTCAGCCGGATGGATGTGTGACGTCGTTGTCGACGCGTTCGTGATTTTCGTGATGGCCGGGCTTGTCCCGGCCATCCACGTCTTAGGTTCTGGCTGCAAAGGGCGTGGATGCCCGGGACAAGCCCGGGCATGACGAAGAGCGGAGAGTAATTTCGCAATGGAAGGTTTGATGAAAGGCAAGCGCGGTCTGATCATGGGCATCGCCAATGATCATTCGATCGCCTGGGGCATGGCTAAGACGCTGCACGCCCACGGCGCGGAGCTTGCCTTCACCTTCCAGGGCGAGGCCTTGGGCAAGCGGGTCAAGCCGCTGGCGGAGCAGCTTGGTGTGGATCTGGTGCTGCCTTGCGACGTCGAAGACATCGCCAGCGTCGATGCCGCCTTCGCCGTGCTGCGCGACAAATGGGGCAAGCTCGACTTCGTCATCCACGCCATCGGTTTTGCCGACAAGAACGAGCTGAAGGGCCGCTACGCCGACACCAGCCGCGAGAACTTTTCGCGCACCATGGTGATCTCCTGTTTCTCGTTCACCGAAATCGCAAAGCGTGCCGCCGAGCTGATGACCGAGGGCGGCAGCATGATCACGCTGACCTTCGGCGCCTCCGAGCGCGCGATGCCGAACTACAACGTGATGGGCGTCGCCAAGGCGGCGCTGGAAGCCTCGGTGCGCTATCTCGCCGCCGATTTCGGACCGCGCGGCATCCGCGTCAACGCGATCTCCGCAGGGCCGATCCGCACGCTTGCCGGCTCGGGCATCGGCGAAGCGCGTGCGATGTTCGCCTTCATGCAGAAGCATTCGCCGCTGCGCCGCGGCGTCACGCTCGACGATCTCGGCGGTTCGGCGCTGTATCTGTTGTCGGATCTCTCCGGCGGCGTGACCGGCGAGATCCATTACGTCGATTCCGGCTACAATATCGTCCTGATGCCGCGTCCCGACGATTTGAAGGCGTCGGACTAACCGGCCGCGATCTTCTCCGCGCGCTGGAACGCCGGCCGCGCCATGCAGCGTGCCAGATAGGCATCGAAAGTCGGCCGCGTCGGCACCATCTTGAACAGGCGCACCGCGAAATTCAGGCCGGAGCCGATCATAATGTCGGCGGCTGAAAATTCCTCGCCGAGAATCCACGGCCCCTTGGCGAGCGCGGCCTCCAGCACGTCGAACACCTGCGTCGCGCTGCCCCAGGCCGCGGTCGAGGTCGGGATCTCGATCTTGGTGAAGATCTGGATGATGGCGGGCTCGATACAGCCCGGTGAAAAGAACAGCCATTGCAGATAGCGCGCGCGGCGCGGATCGGTCACCGCGGGCGCGAGCTTCGTCTCCGGATAGCGATCGGCAATGTAGGCGCAGATCGCCGCGGCTTCGCCGAGCGCAGCTTCGCCGTCGGTCAGCGCCGGCACCTTGCCCATCGGATTGATCTTGAGATAGTCCGGCGCCTTCTGCGCGCCGGTCGAGATGTCGGTCAGCACGCGCTCATAGGGCAGGCCGCTCTCCTCCATCAGCCAGAGCGTCGAGAACGAGCGCGAGCGGGGCGACCAATAGAGCTTGATCATGCAAGCGGACCTTCCACAGGTGTAAGAGACAAGGCCCATTCATTGCTTGTTTGCTTTAAATCCGCAACGCACTACGCCTGGGCGGAGACGGCGTTCCGCGGGCGACATCTGGGTCAACTCGAACGAGTTCAGCGAATCGAGCGCGTTAGTCTTCCTTTAGATAGCCGGGGAGGCTCCGGTCGAGCCTTTCTAAGACGAGCGCACGCGTTCTCTCGCGCAACGCCGCGTTGGTCGAAGCTGTCTCGGGCGGATCTGGGAACAGCGAATTGTCGAGCTTCGTGATCGGGTCTTCAAACAGACGCATGCTTGTGGCGAGGTTCGCGCCGATATCCGTAAGGGGACGCTTGATCTGTTCGTAGCTGCGGCCGTCAATCAGCGTGATTGCAACATTGGCGAAAAGGTGTGAGTGCCGAATCAAGCTGCCGAGCCCCTGGTTGTAGGTGCCGATGCCGTTCAGCGTCATGTTCGAGTTCGGCAGCTTCGTCTTGAAAGTGGTTGCGACGAGATAGCGATCGCAATTCGCATTCGCGGTGAACCCCTTCACGATCACCGGCAGAGTCTCTTTGGGGTCCGGGATGAAGATCGCCTTCGCATGATAGAAGGGATCGAAGGCGCCCTTGGGATAAGCGATCCTGCGTATCGAGGAATCGTTGTTCGTTGACGCGCGCACGCGCGCAAAAACGAGATCATCCAGGCCCCAGTCGATCGGGACCTCTTTTGCTTCCGCCTCGAAGATTGTGACGCCGAACTTCTGTACGGAGTAATGCTCGTCGATTGCCGAGATTACGCCCAGACGGCACGGACCGCTGTTCATCTGCTCGGCCGGTTTGACTGCCGCAGCTTTCGGCTTCGTCGCCGCTTTCTTGACGGTCGGCTTTGAGGGAGGCGTGGGTGGCGCGGTGGTCGCAGGAGGAGTTTGAGCTGCTGCCAGAGCTAGAGAAGACAGCAAAACGATCGCGGGAGCAGCAAATCGAATCATGGATTCCAGGGCATCAGCAGCGGGAGAATATCGATCACGCCACCCTAGATTAGGACGGTGACAACCGCAAGCTGCACCCGCGTGCCGCTACCTATCCGTTGGCCGCTGTCGCTTCCACCGGTAATACTTCATCACGAACCCGTTCGACGGCTCGACCTCTTCCTTCTCAAACACAAAGCCTTCGCGCTCGTACCAGCGCCAGGCCTTTTCGTTCTCGCGGACGCAGCGCAGGTACATCTCATCGGGCATTTGCGTGCGGGTGAAGGCGAGCAATTGCCGGCCGAGCGATTGGCCCTGATGGGTGGGCGCGACGAACAGCATGTCGAGATAGAGCTTCGGCACGTGCAGCGCCAGCATCGCGGCGATCGTGCCGTGATCGTCGGCGACGAACAGGCTCCAGCCGTCCGCGATCTCGCGTCTTATGCGTGCACGCAAATTGGCCAGCAGGAAGTCACTGGCTTCGCCGAGACCGGTTGAGACCCAGCTCTCCATCCAGACACGGCCGATCTCGTCGTACTCCTCCGGGCGCGCGGGTCGGATGATCGGCTTAGACATTCGCTCAAGCCCGCTGGCTGCGCACGGATGGCCGCGCGCGCACCTTGCCGGCCGACAGGCACACCACTTCGGAGATCTGCAGCAGCTGGCGCGCCAGCGGGCTGGTCTTGCGCCACACCATGCCGATGGTGCGCGACGGCTCGGGGGCGCGGAAGCGCGCCAGCGAGACCGAGGCGGAACGCGTCTCCACCGGCACCGCCATCTCCGGGATCAAGGTGACGCCGATGCCGGCGCTGACCATCTGCACCAGCGTCGACAGCGAATTGGCATCCAGCATCTCGCGCGGCGGCGCCGACTGCATGTTGCAGAACGACAGCGCCTGATCGCGGAAGCAGTGCCCCTCTTCGAGCAGCAACAGCCGCATCTCGCGCATCATCTCCCGCGACGGCACCGGTGTGCCCTCGTCCGCGCCCGGTCGCACCAGCAGGAATTTCTCCTCGAACAGGGCGACCTCGGTGAGCGACGGCTCGGATACCGGCAGGGCCACGATGGCGGTGTCGAGCCGCCCTTCCACCAGCTCCTGGATCAGCCGCGGCGTCATGGTCTCGCGCACGCGGATGTCGAGCTCGGGGTGCATCCGTGTGAGATTCTTGGTGATCTTGGGCAGGAGATAGGGCGCAATCGTCGGGATCATGCCGATGCGCAAGCGGCCCGCGAAGCGGTCCTGCGAGGCGCGGGCGAAATCGCCGAGCTCATCGACCGAGCGCAAAATGTCGCGGACGCGCTGGGCGAGTTCCTCGCCGAACCGGGTTAGCGCCACCTGGCGCGCGCTGCGCTCCAGCAGCAGGCCGCCCAGCGCTTCTTCCAACTCCTTGATCTGCATCGACAAGGCCGGCTGCGAGATGGAGCAGGCCTCGGCCGCGCGGCCGAAATGGCCATGACGGGCCAGCGCGTCGAAATACCGGAGCTGGCGCAGCGTGACGTTCAGCATCAGGAAATCTTATTGCAGCGATCATTAAAGTCAACTTCACCTGATCGAACCCGGAGCTTAGAGTGCTTCTACCTGGTCAAAAGGCGCGAGTTCGACGCCACCAGAGGAGGTATTCATGGACGACTCTTCGAAGTGCCCGTTTTCGGGCGGAAAACCCGTGCGCACAAACCGCGACTGGTGGCCGACGCAGCTCAACATCGAGGTGCTGCACAAGAATTCCGGCCTGTCCGACCCCATGGGCAAGGACTTCGACTACGCCAAGGAATTCAAGACGCTCGATCTCAACGCGGTGATCAAGGACCTGACCGCGCTGATGACCGACTCGCAGGAATGGTGGCCTGCCGACTTCGGTCACTATGGCGGCCTGATGATCCGCATGGCCTGGCACAGCGCGGGCACCTACCGCATCACCGACGGCCGCGGTGGCGCCGGCGCAGGACAGCAGCGCTTTGCGCCGCTCAACAGCTGGCCCGACAATGCCAATCTCGACAAGGCGCGCCGTCTGCTCTGGCCGATCAAGCAAAAATACGGCCGCAAGATTTCCTGGGCCGATCTGATGGTGCTCGCCGGCAACGTCGCGCTGGAATCGATGGGCTTCAAGACCTTCGGTTTCGCCGGCGGCCGCGCCGACGTCTGGGAGCCGGAAGAGCTCTATTGGGGTCCGGAAGGCACCTGGCTCGGTGATGAGCGCTACAGCGGCGAACGCCAGCTCGCCGAGCCGCTCGGCGCCGTGCAGATGGGCCTCATCTACGTCAATCCGGAAGGCCCCAACGGCAAGCCGGACCCCGTCGCCGCGGCCAAGGACATCCGCGAGACCTTCTTCCGCATGGCGATGAACGACGAGGAGACCGTCGCGCTGATCGCCGGCGGCCACACTTTCGGCAAGACCCATGGCGCCGGTGACCCCTCCCTCGTCGGACCGGAGCCGGAAGCGGGCGCGCTGGAGGATCAGGGCCTCGGCTGGAAGAGCAAGCACGCTTCGGGGCACTCGGGCGATGCCATCACCAGCGGTCTCGAGGTGACGTGGACGCAGACCCCGACGAAGTGGAGCAACAACTTCTTCGAAAACCTGTTCAAGTACGAATGGGAGCTGACCAAGAGCCCGGGCGGCGCCAACCAGTGGGTGGCGAAGGGCGCCGAGGCGATCATCCCGGACGCCTTCGACAAGTCGAAGAAGCACCGGCCGACCATGCTGACGACCGACCTGTCGCTGCGATTCGATCCGGCCTACGAGAAGATCTCGCGTCGTTTCCTCGAGAATCCCGATCAGTTCGCGGACGCCTTCGCCCGCGCCTGGTTCAAGCTCACCCATCGCGACATGGGGCCGATCCAGCGCTATCTCGGCCCGCTGGTGCCGAAGGAGACGCTGATCTGGCAGGACCCGATCCCGGCCGTGGACCACGAGCTGGTCAGCGACCAGGACATCGCCGCACTGAAGACCAAGATCCTGGCCTCGGGCCTGTCGGTGTCCGAGCTGGTCTCGACCGCCTGGGCGTCGGCCTCGACGTTCCGCGGCTCGGACAAGCGCGGCGGCGCCAACGGCGCGCGCATCCGTCTTGCCCCGCAGAAGGACTGGGAGGTGAACCAGCCGGCTCAGCTCGCCAAGGTGCTCGGCAAGCTCGAAGCGATCCAGAAGGACTTCAACGCGTCATCCGGTGCGAAGAAGGTCTCGCTCGCGGACTTGATCGTGCTCGGCGGCACCGCCGCGGTCGAAAAGGCCGCCAAGGATGCCGGCGTCGACGTCAAGGTCGGCTTCACGCCGGGCCGCATGGATGCGTCGCAGGAGCAGACGGACGCGGCCTCCTTCGCGCCGCTGGAGCCGCGCGCCGATGGATTCCGCAACTACATCGGCAAGCGGCATCAATTCATGCAGCCCGAAGAGGCGCTCGTCGACCGCGCCCAGCTCCTGAGGCTGACCGGTCCGGAGATGACGGTGCTGGTCGGTGGCCTGCGTGTGCTCGGCGCCAATGCCGGCGGGTCGAAGCACGGCGTCTTCACCGCGAAGGTGGGTGCGCTGACCAACGACTTCTTCGTCAACCTGCTCGACATGAGCACGCAATGGGCACCGCCCGGTGCCGACGGCGTCTATGAAGGGCGCGACCGCAAGACCAACACGGTCAAGTGGACCGCCACGCGTGTCGATCTCATCTTCGGCGCACACTCGCAGCTCCGCGCCTTCGCCGAGGTCTATGCCACCTCGGACTCCAAGGAGAAGTTCGTGCAGGACTTCGCCAAGGCCTGGACCAAGGTGATGAACCTCGACCGCTACGACATCGTGGCGTGAGGCGTGGCACCTCTCCCGCTCTTGTCCGCCGAAGCTTCTTAGCGAAGGCGGATGCGGGAGAGGTCGGATCGCGCAGCGATCGCCCGGAGCGAACACAAACAAAAAGGGCGGCCTCTCGGCCGCCCTTCGTGTTTTTGATGCAGGGAAGCGATTACTCGCCGGCGGCTTCGCGCGGGGCCTTCTCGCCCTCGGCAGCCTTTTCCTTGCCCTCGAGATCTTCGCCGGTGACCTGGTCGACCACCTTCATCGACAGTCGGGTCTTGCCGCGATCGTCGAAGCCGAGCAGCTTGACCTTGACCTTGTCGCCTTCCTTCACGACGTCGGAGGTCTTCTGCACGCGGTTGGCCGCGAGCTGGCTGATGTGGACGAGGCCGTCCTTGGAGCCGAAGAAGTTTACGAAGGCGCCGAACTCCATCACCTTGACGACGGTGCCGTCGTAGATCTGGCCGACTTCAGGATCGGACGCGATCGACTTGATCCACTTGATCGCGGCCTTCATCGCCTCGCCGTCGCTGGAGGCGACCTTCACGGTGCCGTCGTCCTCGATGTTGACCTTGGCGCCGGTCTTCTCGACGATCTCGCGGATCACCTTGCCGCCGGTGCCGATCACTTCGCGGATCTTGTCGGTGGCGATCTTGAAGGTCTCGATGCGCGGCGCGTATTCGCCGAGCTCGGCGCGAGCGGCAGTGAGAGCCTTGGCCATCTCGCCGAGGATATGGATGCGGCCGTCCCTGGCCTGAGCCAGCGCCACCTTCATGATCTCTTCGGTGATGCCCTCGATCTTGATGTCCATCTGGAGCGAGGTGATGCCCGCTTCCGTGCCGGCGACCTTGAAGTCCATGTCGCCGAGATGGTCCTCATCGCCGAGGATGTCCGACAGAACCGCGAAGCGCTTGTCTTCGAGGATCAGGCCCATCGCGATGCCCGCGGTCGGCCGCTTTAACGGCACGCCGGCATCCATCAGCGCCAGCGAAGCGCCGCAGACCGAAGCCATCGAGGACGAGCCGTTCGATTCGGTGATCTCCGACACCACGCGCGTGGTGTAGGGGAATTCGTGATGCGGCGGCAGCACCGGGTGGATCGCGCGCCAGGCGAGCTTGCCGTGGCCGATCTCACGGCGCTTGGTGCCGCCGAGGCGACCGGTCTCACCGACCGAATAGGGCGGGAAGTTGTAGTGCAGCAGGAACGTTTCCTTGTACGTTCCCGACAGCGCGTCGATGTACTGCTCGTCCTCGCCGGTGCCGAGCGTGGTCACGACCATCGCCTGGGTCTCGCCGCGGGTGAACAGCGCCGAGCCGTGGGCGCGGGGCAGCACGCCGACTTCGGCGACGATGTTGCGAACGGTCTTGACGTCGCGGCCGTCAATGCGCTTGCCGGTGTCGAGGATGTTCCAGCGAACGATCTTGGCCTCGAGCTCCTTGAACACGGCAGCGATGCGCAGCTTATCGTATTTCGGCTCCTGGCCCTCCGGGAAATAGTGGGCCATCACCTTTTCCTTGGCCTTGCCGACCGCCGCGTAGCGGTCCTGCTTGACCGGGATCGCATAGGCGGCGCGCAGCTCCTGCTCGATCAGACCGAGCATTTCCTTCTCGAGCGCCGCATTGTCGATCACGGTGACTTCGCGCGGCTCCTTCGCGGCCTTCTCGGCCAGCTCGATGATCGCGTTGATGACGGGCTGGAAATGACGGTGACCGAACATCACCGCGCCGAGCATCACGTCTTCGTTCAGCTCCTTGGCTTCGGATTCCACCATCAGCACGGCGTCGGCGGTGCCGGCGACGACGAGGTCGAGCTGGGTGTCGACCATCTCGTCCAGCGTCGGGTTGAGAACGAATTCGTCATTGGCAAAGCCGACGCGCGCAGCGCCGATCGGGCCCTTGAAGGGCACGCCGGACAGGGTCAGCGCGGCCGAAGCCGCGACCATCGCGACGACATCGGGATCGTTCTCCATGTCGTGCGACAGCACGGTGACGATCACCTGGGTCTCGTTGCGCCAGCCGTCGACGAACAAGGGGCGGATCGGACGGTCGATCAGGCGGGAGACCAGCGTCTCCTTCTCGGTCGGACGGCCTTCGCGCTTGAAATAGCCGCCGGGAATGCGGCCGGCAGCGTAGGCCTTCTCCTGGTAGTCGACGGTCAGCGGCAGGAAGTCGACGCCTTCGCGCGGCGCCTTCGCCGCGACGACGGTGGCGAGGACCACGGTTTCGCCATAGGTGGCGACGACGGCGCCGTCGGCCTGGCGGGCGATCTTGCCGGTTTCAAGCTTGAGCGGGCGTCCGCCCCAGTCGATCTCGACTGAATGCTTATTGAACATAGAGGTCTTCTTTCATGGGTTCTCGAAGGACGGACGACCCCGAAAAACAAAAACCATGCGCAAGATTGCGGGACGCTGGTCGGAGCGGATGACCAGCGTCCTGCGATCCTGCCATGGTTTTTGGATTTCGGATGGCGTCCATCCTTTCGGGTCATACGGGCGCCTTGCCCGTTGTGCCCAGCCGCCGGATTGCTGCTGGACTGTCAGTCGGCACAAACGCGAACACCGAACCGCGGTCTTCGCCGTTCGTGCCCGGATGCTCGCCCTCGACGACTCGCATCCAACGCGCACGCAGCCTCGATCAAAAACCTTTAAACAAAGCGCTTTCGTTCGAAACCACGTGCAAAAACGCGCGCCGGTGGCGCGCGCAGGAACTGTTAACGACGAATATTGTGCTTCTCGAGCAGCGCCTTGTACCGTGCCTCGTCCTTCTTCTTGAGATAGTCGAGGAGCGAGCGGCGGGTCGAGACCAGCTTCAAGAGACCGCGGCGCGAATGGTTGTCCTTCACGTGGGTCTTGAAATGGTTGGTGAGGTTGTTGATGCGTTCCGAGAGGATCGCGACCTGAACCTCGGGCGAGCCGGTGTCGCCGGCCTTGGTGGCATTCGTCTTGATGACTTCCGCTTTGCGTTCTGCGGCAATCGACATCGTCAATTTCTCTCGTTGCGACCGGGGCTGGCAGTCAGGCCGGTCAGGTTGAACACACGCTTGGGGATGATTTCGCCATTGCCAACTTCGGCAAGCGCCAAAAGACGGCCTGCCACCGTGACATAGACTGTGCCGCTACAAGTGGGCGCATCCCGTCCGCGCAACAAAACGGCCTGACCCCGATGGAGCCTTGCCGCATCAGCCCGAGTGACGGCCAGTGCCGGGATGTCGTCCAGCGCGGTCTCAACGGGCAAAAGCGCGTCGGCGAGGCTGCCCTCGCCGGACGCGGCTCTATCGCACAAAGCCTCCAACTGATCCAGCGGAATCATGTCATTTTCGCCAAATGGGCCGACCAGGGTCCGCCTGAGCGCGCAAATATGGCCATAAGTGCCGAGAATCCGGCCCATATCGCGGGCCAGCGCGCGGACATAGGTGCCCTTGCCGCATTCGGCCTCGAACACGGCGTGGTCGTTATCTGGTTGATTAACAAGGGTTAAATGATGAATCTCGACCGGGCGAGGGGCCAGTTCCACGACCTCGCCGTCGCGGGCGAGGTCATAGGCGCGCTCGCCCTGGACCTTGATGGCCGAATAGCGCGGCGGGATCTGCTCGATCACCCCGGTGAAACGGGGCAGCAGGGCCAGGATGGCCTCCCGGGTCGGACGCTGGTCGGAGGTCGCGGTCACCCGGCCCTCGATGTCGTCGGTGTCGCGCTCCTCGCCCCAGCACACGGTGAACTGGTAGCGCTTGCGGCCGTCCATGACGAAGGGAACGGTCTTGGTGGCTTCCCCGAGCGCGATCGGCAACCCGCCCGAGGCGAGCGGGTCGAGCGTGCCGGCGTGTCCGGCGCGCTTGGCGTTGAACAGGCGCTTGAGTACCGCGACCGCCTGCGTCGAGGTCATGCCGATCGGCTTGTCGAGCACGACCCAGCCATGAACGTCGCGCCGGTCGCGGCGAACCTGGTTGCCTTTCTGCTGCTTGGCGCGCGGATCGTTGTTGACGCGGCGCGGCTCCTGATGCGGCTGAGAGTTGCCGCCCATGTCTGCAAAATTGTTTGTCTGCACGTCGCGCTGATCAGCCTCGCTGTCGCCGATCGTGCCGTGAGCCGGGTCCATCGTCATTGCTCTTCTTCCCGATCCGAATCCAGATCCTTGTCCAAGTCCTTCTGCACCGCAGGTGTTCGCAAAAGCTTCTCGATCCGTTCCGCTTCGTCGAATCGTTCGTCGACGCGGAAGCGAATGTCAGGTGCAAATTTCAGGTTAACGCGCCGCGCGACCTCGCCGCGCAGGAACTTCTTGTTGCGCTCGAGCGCAGCGATGACGATCTCGGTGTCGCGGCCACCAAGCGGCATCACATAGACTGTCGCGAGCTTCAGGTCGGGCGACATCCGTACCTCCGGCACGGTGATGATGTGGCCTTCGAGGTCCGCATCATGCACGTTGCCTTGCGCCAGAATATCGGCCATCGCGTGGCGAACCTGCTCGCCGACGCGCAACTGACGTTGCGAGCCTCCGCCCGGCGCGGAACTCTTCTTCTGATGATGGCGTGGCATTCTCGAAAATCACCTCGTCATGCCCGTGCATGGGGCACGGGCATTGTCATTTGTCCTGTTGAAACGAAGAGGGGTGGATGGCCGGAAAAATCCGGCCATCGCACTCCCGCAATTTCAGTTCAAAAAGATCCGAGCGCTTCGGTAAGATTTGGACTTACAGGGAGCGCTGGATCGTCTCCACGCGATAACACTCGATCACGTCACCGGCACGCATGTCGTGATAGTTCTCGAAGGCCATGCCGCATTCCTGACCGGACTGGACTTCCTTCACTTCGTCCTTGAAGCGCTTCAGCGTCGACAGCTTGCCTTCGTGCACCACGACGTTGTCGCGGATCAGGCGCACATTGGCGCCGCGTTCCACGGTGCCGTCGGTGACGCGGCAGCCGGCGACCTTGCCGACCTTGGAGATGTTGAAGATCTCCAGGATCTCGGCATTGCCCAGCATGGTCTCGCGCAAGGTCGGCGCGAGCAGGCCGCTCATCGCCTTCTTCACGTCGTCCACGAGGTCGTAGATGATGTTGTAGTAGCGGATCTCGATGCCGTTGCGCTTGGCGGCCGCAGCTGCCTCCTTGTTGGCACGAACCGAGAAGCCGATGATCGCGGCGTTGAAGCCTTCCGCGAGCGTCACGTCGGATTCCGAGATGCCGCCGACACCGGCATGCAGGATGCGGGCGGCGACTTCGTCGGTGCCGAGCTTCTCCAGCGAGCCGAGGATCGCTTCCAGCGAGCCCTGCACGTCGGCCTTGACGATCAGCGGGAATTCCTTGCGGCCCGCCGTCTTCAATTGCGACATCATCTGCTCGAGCGAGCCGCGCATGCCGGAGATCGAGGCTGCCGCGTTCTCGCGCTTCTGGTGCGCGCGGTAGCTGGTGACCTGGCGGGCGCGGGCTTCGTTCTCGACCACGGCGAGACGATCGCCGGCTTCCGGCGGACCGTTGAAGCCGAGCACTTCGACCGGCACCGAGGGACCTGCTTCCTGCACGGTCTCGCCCTGATCCGAGATCAGCGCGCGGACGCGGCCCATCTCGGCGCCCGCGACGATGATGTCGCCGACACGGAGCGTGCCGCGCTGGACCAGCACGGTCGCCACCGGACCACGGCCGCGATCGAGCTTGGCCTCGATCACGGTGCCTTCGGCCGGACGCTCCGAATTGGTCTTCAGGTCGAGGATTTCGGCCTGGAGCGCGATCATCTCGAGCAGCTTGTCGAGATTGGTCTTGTTCTTGGCGGACACTTCGACGTCGACGACATCGCCGCCGAAGGATTCCACCTGCACCTCGTGCTGGAGCAGCTCGGTGCGCACCCGTTCCGGCTTGGCGTCGGGCTTGTCGATCTTGTTGATCGCAACGATGATCGGCACCCGCGCCGCCTTGGCGTGGTTGATGGCTTCGACCGTCTGCGGCATCACGCCGTCATCGGCCGCGACCACCAGCACGACGATGTCGGTGACCTTGGCGCCGCGGGCGCGCATCGCGGTGAACGCGGCGTGGCCGGGCGTGTCGATGAAGGTGATCTTCTTGCCGCTCTCGGGCGACACCACCTGGTAGGCGCCGATATGCTGGGTGATGCCGCCGGCTTCGCCGGAGACCACGTTGGCATGACGGAGCGCATCGAGCAGCGAGGTCTTGCCGTGGTCGACGTGACCCATGACGGTGACGACCGGCGACCGGGTTTCGGTGTCGGTGGAATCATCGACGGTGTCGAACAGGCCTTCCTCGACGTCGGACGCGGCAACGCGCTTGACGGTGTGGCCGAGCTCTTCGGCGATCAGCTGCGCCGTGTCGGCGTCGATCACGTCGGTGATCTTGTGCATCGCGCCCTGCTTCATCAGCATGCGGATGACGTCGACTGCGCGCTCGGACATGCGGTTGGCGAGTTCCTGGATGGTGATCGCTTCCGGGATCGTCACCTCGCGGACGAGCTTTTCCTTGGGCTCATTCGAGGCGTGGCCCTTCAGGCGCTGGGTGCGACGGCGGAACGAGGCGATCGAGCGCTCGCGCACTTCGTCGGCATTGAGCGCGGTGACGACCGTCAGGCGGCCACGCTCTTTCTGCGGGCCGGGCTTGTGGGTGGTCTTGGGGGCTGCCGCGGGACGCGCGGCGCCGCCGGGGCCGCGACGGACCTGACGCGGACCATCGTCCTCATCCGGTCCCGCGGCCATCGCGGGCGTGCGACCCAGCGGGCCGCCGCCCGGCGGCCGCGTCGTGGTGGTTCCGGGACGCGCGGTCGTCGTTCCCGGGCGTGCCGTCGTCGGGGCGGCGCCGGGACGCGCTGCGGGCGCGCCGGGACGCGGCGCGGGAGCGGCCGGGGCGGCAGTTGCCGGGCGCGGAGCGGATTGCGGTTGCTCGCCCTCGCCGAAGCGCTTCTTGGCTTCGGTCTCGGCCTTGCGCTTGGCCTCTTCCTCGTGACGGTGGCGCTCTTCCTCGGCCTTGCGGCGGGATTCGGCGGCTTCGCGCTCGGCCCGTTCGGCGGCCTCGCGGACCGCGCGACGCTGGGCCTCTTCCTCGGCCTGGCGGCGCTCTTCGATTTCGCGAACCTTGGCATCGGCCAGCGCGCTGGCGCGGGCGGAACGTTCGTCCTCGGTCAGCGTGCGCAGCACGACGCCGGAGCCGGCGTTGCGCGGCGGCGCCGAGCGTGACGGAGCAGGCGCAGGGGCGGCCGGTGCGGGCTTCGCAACAACCGTGGGAGCCTGCGGCTCGGCGCTGCCGTCGATGCGGCGCTTGCCGCGCTTCTCGACCACGACCTGCTTGCTGCGGCCATGGCTGAAGCTCTGGCGGACAGTGCCCGTTTCGACGCGCGGCTTGAGCGATAGCGTCTTGCTCGGAACGCTCAGCTTCTTGTCGTCAGGGGTCTTGGTATCAACCATTCAGCAGTCCTAATCCTGATTTGTCAGTGTTGTGCGTTGCCGCACCGTCCAATCGGGTCGTCTTGTCTCTCAGAAATCCTGGCCGGGCTCTTCGGCAGTCTTGTCAACGTCCGCCATCCGGTATCGGACCAGCATCTGGCTACGTGACAGGAATGACTTGCTCGCCGGGCCCGCGAGCAGGGCAGCATGTATCACATTTGACCGGGTCAGTGCCAAATCCAATTCTACCGATTTCAGCGCGGTGACGACGGGAATCTGCGCCTTGGCGCCGCGATTTCCGGCATTTTGACGCGCCAGCATGTCCAATTTGCGGATTCCGTCCGCGGCCCCGTCGCTGGCGTGGATCAAGACCTCGACCGTGCCTTCTCGAAGGGCGCTTTCGACCTTGCCGAAGCCGGCCACGACCTGGCCGGCCTTGGCGGCGATCCCAAGGGCTTCCGTCACGCTCCGAACCAGGAGCGCCTCGATGTCGGCAGGAAGCGTCTGGGGGGTGCGAAGCTCGCGCTTGAAGGCCTTGCTAAATTGGTGACGCCGCACGGCTTCCGCAACCACCCCGCGGGAGGCCGTGAGCCACATACCGCGCCCGGGCAGCTTGCGCTTGAGATCTGGAACCACGTCGCCTTGCGGCGAAATGACGAAGCGGATCAGCTCGTCGATCGGCCGGACCTCGCGGCTGACCGCGCACATGCGCATGGTCGCGGACCTTTCGGCCCGCGGTCCATGGTCAAGTTCGTTGTCAGTGCTGGCGAGCATCCGGGCGACATCCTCCGTTGCCCTTAAGCCGGCTGATCTTCGGTCGCCTCGGCCTCCTCAGCCGGCTTGGCGAGATCGGCCTCGGTGATCCAGCCAGCCTTGACGCGGGCCTGCATGATCATCGCTTCGGCATCGTCGCGGGAGATATCGATGCCGTCCAGGGCGCCCGGATGCTTGGTGGACTCGCCACCTTCCTTGCGCTCGGTCCAGCCGACCAGATCGTCGGTGGCGCAGCCCGCGAGGTCTTCGACCGTCTTGATGTCGTTCTCGCCGAACTTCACCAGCATCTTGGAGGTGACGCCGGGCACCTCCTTGACGGCGTCCTCGACACCGAGCTCCTTGCGCTTCGCCTCGATCTCGGCTTCCTGCTGCTCGAGATATTCGCGGGCACGGCTCTGCAGCTCCTGCGCGGTCTCCTCGTCGAAGCCCTCGATGCCGGCGAGTTCCTTGAGGTCCACCATGGCGAGTTCCTCGACCGAGGTGAAGCCTTCGGACGCCAGCAGCTGGCCGACCACCTCGTCGACGTTGAGCGATTCCATGAAGACGCGGGTGGAATTCTCGAAGTCGGCCTGGCGGCGCTCCGATTCCTCCTGCTCGGTGAGGATGTCGATGTCCCAGCCGGTGAGCTGCGAGGCCAGACGCACGTTCTGGCCGCGGCGGCCGATCGCCAGCGAGAGCTGGTTGTTGGTGTCGGGCACCACGACCTCGATGCGCTCGCGGTCTTCGTCGATCACGACCTTGGAGACTTCGGCCGGCGCCAGCGCGTTGACCACGAAGGTCGCGATGTCGGGCGACCAGGGGATGATGTCGATCTTCTCGCCCTGCAATTCGTTCACCACGGCCTGCACGCGCGAGCCGCGCATGCCGACGCAGGCGCCGACCGGATCGACCGAGGAATCGCGGGAAATCACGCCGATCTTGGCGCGCGAGCCCGGATCGCGGGCCACCGCCTTGATCTCGACGATGCCGTCATAGATCTCCGGCACTTCCTGCGCGAACAGCTTCGCCATGAACTGCGGATGGGTGCGCGACAGGAAGATCTGGGGACCGCGGGTCTCGCGGCGGACGTCGAAGATGTAGGCGCGGACGCGGTCGCCGTTGCGGAAGACTTCGCGCGGCAGCATCTCGTCGCGGCGGATGATGGCTTCGCCGCGGCCGAGATCGACGATCACGCTGCCATATTCCACGCGCTTGACGACGCCGTTGACGATGTCGCCGATGCGGTCCTTGAATTCCTGGTATTGGCGGTCGCGCTCGGCCTCGCGCACCTTCTGCACGATCACCTGCTTGGCCGACTGCGCGGCGATGCGGCCGTATTCCAGCGGCGGCAGGGTGTCGGCGATGGTGTCGCCGACCTGGGCGCCGGGATTGGCGCGCTGCGCGTCGACCAGCGAGATCTGGTTGGAATGGTTCTCGACCTTGTCGACCACCAGCATGTGGCGCGACAGCCGCAGCTCGCCCTTCTTCGGGTCGATCTCGGCGTGAACGTCAGTCTCGCTGCCGTAACGAGCCCGCGCCGCCTTGGCGATGGCGTCCTCCATCGCCGCGATGACGATGCCGCGGTCGATCGATTTCTCGCGCGCAACGGCGTCTGCGATCTGGAGCAACTCAAGTCGATTGGCGCTGACTGCCATGGCTAGTCTCCTTCGTCAGGCTCGATCTCGCCCCGCCGCGCGCGTTCGGCGGCAAGGCGATGTTTCTTCGTGTTGGTCGGGGCCGGCTTCTTCTTTTTCTGCGGCTTGCTGTTCTTGGTGGTCTTTTCGCTGATCTTGGCGTGCGGCGCCTGCGGCGGCTCGAGGCCGAGATCCCGGCGCATCTGGCGCTCCTCGGCCTTGCCGCGGCGCATGGATTCGGCGATCAGCTCGTCGGTCAGCACCAGCCGGGCCTCGCCGATGTCCTCCATGGTCAGGAGCACATCGGGATTGTCGCCCGCCTTGACGTCGTCGCGGTGCAGATGCACCCGGTTGCCTTCGACGGCGCCGAGCGTGCCGCGGAAGCGCTTGCGCCCCTCATGCGCGACCGCCATCTCGATCTTCACCAGATGGCCGGAATAGCGCTCGAAATCGGACCGGCGGACCAGCGGACGGTCGATCCCCGGCGAGGAGATTTCCAGCCGGTAGGCACGATCGATGGGATCGGCGACGTCGAGGACAGGCGAGAGCGCCCGCGAGATCGCCTCGCAGTCTTCGAGCTGCATCGAGCCGTCCGGCCGCTCGGCCATGATCTGCACGGTGCAGCCGGCCTCGCCGGAAATGCGGATCCGCACCAGGCGATAGCCCATGCCCTCGAGCACCGGCGCTGCGACCGCCGACACCCGTGCCGCCACGCCGGGCTCGACCACGAGTCTCGGCTCGGCCAGCAATTCGGCATCCGTGGAACCAGGGGTCGGTTCGGTCATGTCCAGGGTCAGGCGCTCGATGGTTAAGGCTTGGTTACGATTTCAAAGCCCGCTTTCGGAACTCTCCCGACATGCGTCGGGTCGCATCTTCCGCCGAGCCGCGTTCAGGTAATAAAAAAGAGCGGGTCCTTTCGGGCCCACTCTCACTACGCGGATCGTATGAGAAGATGAATTGGCGCTGATATAGCGCTTTCCCCCCTCCTGGACAAGGCCCATTGCGGGCAAGGGCGGCCTTTTTGCGCCGGTTCGCGGCCCCCTTGGCGCAACGCTTCCTTCATCAAGCAGGCCTAGATTCCCTGATTGTGGGGCGGCTTGGACCAAGGGCGCACCCGCGGCGTGCCCTGTTCGAGTTGCGTTTTCATGACCGTTGCCACGTCGCTCATTCCCGGACTTGACGATATCGTCAAACGCGGCGATCCGCGGCGACGCGGCGAGATCGCGCGTGCCATCTCCGAATTGTTTTTCCAGGATTCCGCCAATCTTCGTCCCGAGCTGATCGATCTCTTCGACAATCTCCTGATCGACCTCGTCCCACATGCGGAGCTTGCCTCGCGCGTCGATCTCGCCGAGCGCTTCTCGCATCTGAACAACGCGCCGCCGCATCTGGTCAATCAGCTCGCGCGCGAGAACGAGATCATGGTGGCCGGCCCGGTGCTGCGCCGCTCGCCGGTGCTCGATGACGCCGCTCTGGTCGAGATCGCGCGGCTGAAGGGCCAGGGCCATCTGCTGGCGATGACGGAGCGTCCCGCTCTGTCGGCTGAGATCACCGACGTGCTGGTCGAGCGCGGCGACCGCGACGTGGTGCGCCGCGCCGCCGGCAATGCCGGTGCGGTGTTCTCGCCCGGCAGTTATTCCGAGCTGATCAAGCGCGCGGCGCAGGACGGCGTGCTGACGCTCAAGATCGGCCAGCGCAAGGATCTTTCGGGTGAAAACCTGAAGCAGCTGCTCGACGGCACGCTCGACGTCATCCGCCGCCGCCTCTCCAGCGTGGTCAATCCGGCGCGCCAGGCCGAGATCAAGCGCGCGATGATGGCGATCGAGGAGGCCGCGCTGCCGCCCGGGCCACGGCGGGATTACTCCGCGGCCCAGCGTACGGTGCTCGCCTTGCATCGCGAGGGCCATCTCGGCGAGAGCGCGCTGCTCGGCTTCGCCAAGGCGAACAAATACGAAGAATCGATCGCCTCGCTCTCGGCGCTGTCCGGCGTTCGCCTCTCGGTGCTCGACCGCCTGATCGCCGGCGACCGCTACGATCCGATCCTCATTGTGGGCCGCGTGCTGAATCTGGGCTGGCCCACCGTGCGCGCGCTCATCCTGCTCTGGTATGATTCGCACCGCACCCCGGCGGATGCCGACATCGAGACCGCGCGCGTGAACTTCTCGCGCCTGATGCCGACGACCGCCGAGCGCGTCGTGAATTTCTGGCGCAACCGGCAGACGATTTGAAGCTCTCTCTCTTGTCATTGCGGGACGAGCGAAGCGCAAACCCGGACTCTCAAGATTGCGGGCTCGATGCGGCGCATTCGCCAGGGAATGCCGACTACGTTCTTCTGAACCGCAAGTAAGCCGCCTTGCGTCCCTCGCGCGCGGCCTTGCGGCCGTAGCGCGTCATGGTGTAGCCGGCCCATGGCTGCCTGAAATCGTCGGCGCGTTCGGCAAGCCAGACGAAATCCGGCGAACGCGCAAGATGCGACAGCGTCCAGGCGCAGTAATCGTCGATGTCGCAGACGAAGCGGAATTCGCCGCCTCCCTTCAGCACACGCGCCATCGCGGCGATCGTCCTGTCCTGGACGAAGCGCCGTTTCCAGTGCCGCCGCTTCGGCCAGGGATCGGGGTGGATCAGGTCGATCCGCGACACCGACGCATTGGGCAGCCAGGCCAGCAGCTCGGCGGCATCGCCGGCGAACAGGCGGATGTTGCCGATGTTGGCGGCCTCGATCTGCGCGAGGATCTTGGCCATGCCGTTGACATAGGGCTCGCAGCCGATGAAGCCGGTCGTGGCGAAGTTCTGTGCCTCCGCCGCAAGATGCTCGCCGCCGCCGAAGCCGATCTCGAGCCGCACGTCCTCGGTTGCGGGACCGAAGATCTCGCGAGCATCCGCCGGCGTCTCGCCGGCGATATCGAGCGCCAGGTGCGGCAGCAGATGATCGATCAGCTCGGCCTGGTGCTGCCTGAGCTTGTGGCCCTTGCGCCGCCCGAAGAAGGCGCGCTCGCTGTCCTCGCGATCGGGGTCTGATTTGCGCTCGCTCATCGCAGCGTCTGATACAGGCGGTGGAGCAGCCGCGCGCGCGGCGCGAGCGAGGAGACATAGAGCTGCTCATAATGGGTGTGGGCGCCCTTGCCATCGACGCCGAGCCCGTCGAGCGTTGCGGTGTGCGAGGCGGTGAAATTGCCGTCCGAGCCGCCGCCGGTGTGGGTGTCGATCAGCTCGAAGCCGATCTCGCTGGCGAGCGTCTTCGCATGCTCGTAGAGCGACGCTCCCGCATTGCTCTTCTCGTAAGGCGGGCGGTTGAGCTCGCCGGTGACGATGACCGTGACGCCGTCGGTCTTCGAGGTCAAAGCGAGAATCTTGCCGACGAACTCGTCGGCATCCCTGAGGCTCATCACGCGCAGATCGACCTCGGCATAGGCCTCCTCCGGCGTGACGTTGGGGCGCGTGCCGCCGCGCACGACACCGACATTGACGGTGACGCCGCGTGCGAGATCGTTCATCCCCTCCAGCGCCAGGATGACGTTGGCGAGTTCGCGAACGGCGCTGCGGCCGTCCTCGGGCCGGGAGCCGGCATGCGCCGGCACGCCCTTGACGAACACCTGGAAGCGTCCGACGCCCTTGCGTCCGGTGACGATCTTGCCGCCGTCGCGCGCCGGCTCCGTCACCAGCACGTATTTGGCCTTGCGTCCCTCCTGCTCGATGAGCGCGCGCGAGGTCGGGCTGCCGATCTCCTCGTCGGAGGTGAACAGGTGCGTGATGCCGAGCGGCGAGCGATCGCCGGTCGCACACAGCGCACCAAACGCGTGATGGGCGATGTAGGCGCCGCCCTTCATGTCGTAGATGCCGGGACCATACGCGACGTCGCCTTCGACCTTGAACGGCAGCCGCTCGATGAAGCCGAGGGGATGAACGGTATCGAGATGGCTCAGCACCAGGATGCCCGGCCGGTCCTGGCCCCAATCGGTGCGCACGATGAGATGATCGCCGCAGCC
This sequence comes from Bradyrhizobium centrosematis, assembly GCF_045571495.1. NCBI lineage: Bacteria > Pseudomonadati > Pseudomonadota > Alphaproteobacteria > Hyphomicrobiales > Nitrobacteraceae > Bradyrhizobium > Bradyrhizobium centrosematis. The sequence continues at coordinate 45,841 of NZ_CP120703.1, read as the reverse complement.
ATCGACGCCGGCGACGCGCTCGAGCGTGACGGGCAAATCGCGGTATTGCTCCGCGACCACGGAGATCAGCTTGTTGACCTGTTCAGGCGCTTCCGTCGGCGTCTCGATCTCCACCCAGCGGCGGATGCCATCGAGAATAGTTTGGGAATCGAACCAATTGGAGCTGGCCATGGACGCATCTGTGCCTTTGAATCGCATCATCGAGGCGGACGCGCATCAGGACGCGGCCACAAATGACGACATAGGCCAGATTTGACGCGGTCTCAAATCGCCATCGAGATGGCAGGTCAGCGCTTGTCGGGACCTTCGCGAGCCGCGATCTGCTCGACCAGATCGACGATCGAGCGGCGCATCTTCGAATCGGTGATTCGCGTGAACGCCTTGGTCAGGGCCAGGCCTTCGGAGGTCGCGAGAAAATCCGAGACGTAAGAGGGCGAAGCGCCTTCGCTGAAGCCATCCGGGCCCGGCACGCCGCTCGGACCGCCCTCGAACAGGAATGACACCGGCACCTGCAGAATCTCGGCGATTTGCTGGATACGGCTTGCACCGACCCGGTTGGTGCCCTTCTCGTATTTCTGGATCTGCTGGAAAGTCAGGCCCAAAGCTTCACCGAGCTTTTCCTGGCTCATGCCCAACATGATGCGGCGCATGCGCACGCGACTGCCGACATATTTGTCAACAGGGTTGGGCGCTTTCGACATTTCCTCAGCCCTCCAAACACCACCCTCAGCGCAATCAACTGGAGTGCCTCAGGTGCAATCAACGTCAAATCAAACCCTGTTATTGGGAAACATTGCGGAGAAATTTAGCAACGCACCACTGTCTTTTGCAGCCGGTGCAGAATGGGGAGCCCGCGTGCAGTCTGTCAACCGTGGGACTACGGTTGTCAAAAGTTTCCGGCTACCTCCGCGGCGACGGCGCGATCAGCTATGCGCGCTTGGCGACGCGTCGGCGGACAGCCAGAATCACGGCCAGCGCGACAAGCATGGCCGCAGGCGCATCGCCCACCCGCGCATAGACCGTCGGCGGGATGGCGGCGGGCAGATTCGCATCCAAAATGCCTTCGATTCCCAAACCGAGGCTGGCGACGGTGCGGCCCAGCGGATCGATCACCGCGGAGACGCCGGTATTGGCAGAGCGGACCAGCGGCAATCCGAGTTCGATCGCGCGCATGCGCGACTGCTCCAGATGCTGATAGGGGCCGGTCGAGATGCCGAACCAACCGTCATTGGTGAGGTTGACGATCCAGCCCGGACGTTCGTTGCGTCCGGCCACTTCACCGGGAAAGATGGCTTCGTAACAGATCAGCGGTAGCGCGGGCGGCGCGCCCGGGACTTGCAGCGCATGCCGCACCGTGCCGGGAATGAAGCCGCCGCGCACACGCGTCAGTTGCTCGAAGCCGAGCGTCTCCATCAATGACTGGTAGGGCAGAAATTCGCCGAACGGCACCAGATGCAGCTTGTCGTAGACTGCAAGCACGCCGCCATCATGGTCGATGACGTAGATCGAATTATAGGCGCGCGTGATCGGCGTGCCCGGCGGCAGGTCGGGGGCGCGGACCGAACCCGTGATCAGCACGGTGCCCTTCGGCAGAAGCTCGGCGATTTGCGCCATCGCGTCGGCTTCTCGGGTCAGGAAGAACGGAAAGGCTGATTCCGGCCAGATCAGGATGGTGGCATCGCGCACGCCGGTCGATTGCGGGCCCGAGGCGCGGTCCGACAGCGCCAGATATTTCTTCATCACCTCCGGCTTGGCGGCATAGTTGAATTTCGCATCCTGCTGCAGGTTCGGCTGCATCAGGCGCAGCTTGGCGCCTGCGACCATCGTGGTCGGATGCAGCGAAAGGCGGATCGCGCCGAAGATGCTCATGACAAGCAACAGCGCGATTGCCGCCGCCGGCGCGCGCCACGGCAGGCGCCGATCGGGCGTGCGGTCGATCAGCGTCGCGGGGCTGGCGAAGATCGCAACCGTCAGGAAGGTCATGCCCCACAGGCCGATCAGCGACGCCGTCTGCGCCAGCGGCAGCGGCTCGGACAGCGCATAGCCGAACGCATTCCAGGGAAAGCCGGTCAGTGCGTGGCCGCGCAGCCATTCGCCGACGGTGAGGCTCGCAGCGAGCGCGAGCACGCGCGTGGCGTTCTTGGTCCAGAGCAGGCGCGCCAGTGCAAAGCCGATGGCCGTGAAGATGGACAGATAGGCCGGCAGGCCGAGCACGGCGAACGGCGTCAGCCAGGCGAACACGTCGGCATCGACGAAGAAGGCATAGCCGATCCAGTAGAGGCCGGGCACGAAATAGCCGAGCCCGAACCAGTAGCCGGTCAGTGCGGCAGCGGGGACGCCGCCATAGCGGCCGGCGCCGGCCCCGTCGATCAGCCACACCAGCACCGGGAAGGTAATGAACAGCACCGGGAAGAGGTTGAACGGCGCCAGTGCCAGCACCGACAGCGCCCCGCACGCCATGGCGATGACCGCGCGCTTCCATCCCCAGGCGAGGATGATGGCAAGCGCAATTTGCCGAAGGCGCTGGAACGGACTCACTGCTGGCCGGTCCCGTCGCTCGGCGGCGGGCTGGGCGTGTCGCCGGCTGGCGGCTGGCCGCCATCCGGGGCGGCCTCGCGCCGCCGGCTCTCGCGCTGGGTGCGCGGCGCCGGGCGCTCCTTGCGCGTCGAGATGCGCAGCCGCTTGACGCGGCGCGGATCGGCGTCGAGCACCTCGATCTCGTAGGTGCCGGGGCCCGAGATCACCTCGCCGCGCACCGGCAGGCGGCCGACGAAGCTGACGAGATAGCCGCCCAACGTCTCAACCTCCTCGCCGGCTTCGCCGGTGACGAAATCCTCGCCGATCACTGAGCGAACGTCGTCGAGGCTGGCGCGGGCGTCGGCGATGAAGGCGTTGTCGGGCAGGCGCACGATCGAAGGCGGCTCGTCGCTATCGTGCTCGTCGTCGATCTCGCCGACGATCTGCTCGACGATGTCCTCGAGCGAGACCAGCCCGTCGCTGCCGCCATATTCGTCGACCACCAGCGCGAGGTGAATGCGTGTGGCCTGCATCTGCGCGAGCAGGTCGATCGCCCGCATCGACGGCGGCACGTACAGCAGCTTGCGGATGATGCGCGCTTCCTCGAGCGGCAGCGCGAGATCGACGGCGCGCAGATCGAGTCCGGCCGGCAGCGGCTTCTTGCGCTTGGTCTTGGTGGCTTCCGACACGCGGGCCCGCGCGGTCATGAAGGCGAGCAAGTCGCGGATGTGGACGATGCCGACGGGATCGTCGAGCGTCTCGTTGTAGACCACGAGGCGCGAATGGCCGGCGCTCTCGAAGCGGTCCATCAATTCGCCGAGCGGGATGTCGCGCTTCACCGCGACGACGTCGGCGCGGTGCACCATGACGTCGGCGATGCGGCGCTCGTGCAGGCCGAGGATGTTGCGCAGCATGGTGCGCTCGACCGCCGAGAAGCCGGTGTCGTCGGGCGTGGTTGCATCGAGCACGACCTGGAGGTCGTCGCGCACCGATCCCGCCTTCCAGCCGAACAACGTGCGGATCGCGCGCAACAGCCAGCCATCGGCCGTCGGGCGCATCACCTCGCCCTGCGTCACCACGGCGGGCAGATTGGCCGTGGTGCGCGGATTGTCGTGGATCGGGTCGGAATCGGGCATCTCAGTGCGTTCCCGCGCGATCTGCATAGGGATCGGGGATGCCAAGGTGAGCCAGGATCTGCGTCTCCAGCGCTTCCATCTCCTCGGCGTCGCCGTCATTCTCGTGATCGTAGCCGATCAGGTGCAGGAAGCCATGCACCGCGAGATGGCTCAAATGGTGGTCGAACGGCTTTTGTTCCTCGTCCGCCTCGCGCCGCATGGTCTCGTAGGCGATCGCTATGTCGCCGAGCATGCGCGGCGCATCGCCGGGCTTCCATTCGCCTTCAGGCTGGAGCGCGGGAAACGACAGCACGTTGGTCGGTTTGTCGATGCCGCGCCAGTTGCTGTTGAGCGTGCGGATGCCGGCATCATCGGTCAGCATCACGGCCACTTCAGCGTCGGCGACGTCTTCGTCGACGCTCTCGGCGGCCGCGGCAACGGCACGCAGGATCACGGCTTCGGAATCAGGCTCGTGCTGCCAGCAATCGGCGACGACGAGAACCTCGGTCATGGGAAGGTTGGTTTGGGACATTGTGCTGTCTGGGACGAAAGGGCGCCGTGTCGGCGCCCTCAGGGGACCCGCTGTTGCCTCGTCAGGATTGGCCGGTGGCCGGCCGCTGCGGCGAACCTTCGTAGGCGGCGACGATCCGCGCCACGAGTTCGTGGCGGATCACGTCCTCGGCCTTGAAATGGACTTGGGCAATGCCCTCGACGCCGTTCAGCAGCCGGGTCGCTTCGGCCAGGCCCGAGGTCTGGCCGTTCGGCAGGTCGATCTGCGAGGGATCGCCGGTCACGATCATGCGGCTGTTCTCGCCGAGACGGGTCAGGAACATCTTCATCTGCATCGAGGTGGTGTTCTGCGCCTCGTCCAGGATGATGGCGGCGTTGGTGAGCGTGCGGCCGCGCATGAAGGCGAGCGGCGCGATCTCGATCTCGCCGGTCTGCAGCGCGCGCTCGACGATGCGCGCATCCATGAGGTCATAGAGCGCATCGTAGATCGGGCGAAGATAGGGATCGACCTTCTCGCGGAGATCGCCGGGCAGGAAGCCGAGCCGCTCGCCGGCTTCCACCGCCGGACGCGACAGGATGATGCGATCGACCTCCTTGCGCTCGAACAGCTGCGCGGCGTGGGCGACGGCGAGCCAGGTCTTGCCAGTGCCGGCCGGACCGATGCCGAACACCAGCTCGTGGCGCTTCAGCGCGCGAATGTAGGAATCCTGTGCGGCGGTGCGCGCACGCACCGGGCGCTTGCGTAAGTTGATGCTGTCGAAAGCCGATTTGGCCGATTTGGCGTCGAACTCGAACAGCGAGCCCTGGGCGATCACGGCACGGATCGCGCCTTCGACCTCGCCCTGGTCGAGATCCTGTCCCTTCGCGGCTTGCGCGTAGAGCATCTCCAGCACGCGGCGTGCGGCATCGCAGCCGTCGCGCGTGCCGCCGATGGTGATGTGGTTGCCCTTGGAATCGACGACGACGCCGAGCCGCCGCTCGATCTGCGCCAGGTGCTGGCCGTAGGGGCCGACCAGCGCGGATGCGGCACGGTTGTCGTCGAAGTCGATGACGACCTGGGTCTCGGGCGGAACTTGCATGTCGCGGTCAAATTTGCGGCTGGGAGCGAACGAAGACGAATCCGATGCGCTTTTTGGCAAGGGTTCAGGCTCCAGTGGCTTGCGATAAAGCGGGCTCGCGCGCGCTATGCGGCGTGGCGAGCTCGCCGAGAAAGCTGTAGCGCTGGAGGCTGTCGATCCGCACCGGCAGAATCTGTCCGATGATGTCGGCGGAGGCCATCACATGCGCAGGCTGGAGGAAGGCGGTGCGGCCGACGATCTGGCCGTCCTTGCGGGCGGTGCGTTCGAACAGCACGTCGACCGTTGAGCCAATCGCGGCCTTGTTGAAGGCCGATTGCTGGCTGTCGATCAGTTCCTGGAGCCGCTCCAATCGCTGGTCCATCTCGGCGGGGGACACCGTCTCCTGCATGTCCGCGGCCGGCGTTCCCGGCCGGGCGGAGTATTTGAACGAATAAGCCGCAGCGTAGCCGATTTGCGTGACAAGCGCGAGGGTGGCGAGAAAATCTTGCTCGCTCTCGCCGGGGAAGCCGACGATAAAATCTGATGAAAAAGCAATGTCTTGGCGTGCGGTACGAAAACGGTCGATGACCCGCCGGTAATCATCGGCGGTATGTTTCCGGTTCATGGCCGCCAGAATACGGTCCGAGCCCGACTGCACCGGCAGGTGCACGAACGGCATCAGGGCACCGAGATCGCGATGAGCCGCGATCAGGCTGTCGTCGACGTCGCGCGGATGGCTGGTCGAATAGCGTAGCCGCGCGATGCCGGGAATCGTCGCCAGATGTTCGAGCAGACGTCCGAGCGGCCAGATTTTTCCGTCGGGTCCCTCGCCATGATAGGCGTTGACGTTCTGCCCGATCAGCGTGAGCTCGCGCACGCCGTTGTCGGCAAGGCGCTTCACGTCGTCGACGATCTTTGCAACGGGCCGCGACACTTCCGAGCCGCGCGTATAGGGCACGACGCAGAAGGTGCAGAACTTGTCGCAGCCCTCCTGCACCGTGACGAAAGCGGAAATGCCGCGTGCGCGGATCGCATCGGGCCTGGGCTGGGCGAGGAAGCCGAACTTGTCCTGAGCGGGAAACTCGGTCTCGATTGCGCGGCCTTGGTCGTCGGCGCGCTTCAACAGCTCCGGCAGATGATGATAGCTCTGCGGTCCAACCACGACGTCGACGACCGGCGCGCGGCGCACGATCTCCTCGCCTTCGGCCTGCGCCACGCAGCCTGCGACCGCGATTTTCATCGTGCGGCCCCCGCGTGCCGCCTCGTCCTTGGCGACGCGCAGGCGCCCGAGCTCGGAATAGACTTTTTCGGAGGCCTTCTCGCGGATATGGCAGGTGTTGAGAATGACGAGGTCGGCCTCCTCGGCACTCGCGGTCTCCACGAATCCTTCCGGAGCCAGCGTGTCCACCATGCGCTGGGCATCGTAGACGTTCATCTGGCAGCCATATGATTTGATGTGCAGCTTGCGCGGCGGCGTCATGGAACCCGAAATGGCGGTGAAGGACGGCCTTCAAATATAGGCTGGAGGGTCGAAAATCCAGCGAATGAGGGCCATTGGCGCCGTCATTCCGGCGCGCGCGCAGCACGAACCCGGAATCTCGCGCCAAAATCTCCGGATTCCCTGTTCACGCGCGTCGCGCGTGCCCTCGAATGACATTAATGATCAGTCCGCCAAGGCCTTCGCCTCCACCCGCCGGACCAGTTCCGGCAGCTGATGCATGTCGGCAAAGGTCAAGTCGGCGCCGGTCTGGCGCAGGATTTCGGCATAGCCGTCGCCGCAATGGCTGCCCCCGTAAAAGCCGAATACGGTCATGCCGGCGGCGCGGGCACCGGTAATGCCGGCCAGGCTATCCTCGATCACGACGCAGCGCTCAGGCGGCACGCCCATTTCGCTGGCCGCGAACAAGAACAGGTCCGGCGCCGGCTTGCCGTTCTTCACTTGCGAGGCCGAGAAGATATTCGGCGCCAGGCGCTCGTAGAGCCCGGTGCTCCCGAGGCTCACGCGCATGCGCTGATGCGAGCCGCTGGAGGCGACGCAGACGCGTTGCGTGACGACATCGAGCACATCATGGATGCCGCGGATCGCTTCGAGGTCGGCCTCGAACGAACGAAATAGCTCGTCCTGAAGATCGCCGTGATAGGCCTCCGGCAGCTTGCGGCCGAGCTCGGTCTCGATCTCCAGATTGGCCTGCCGCGTCGAGCGGCCGAGAAAGCGCTCGAACACCTGGTCCGGCGTGATCGGATAGCCGTGCTTGGTCAGCACATCCGCGTGCGCACGACAGGAGATCACCTCGCTGTCCACGAGCACGCCGTCGCAATCGAAGATGATGAGGTCGATGTGCACTTAGTTGGTGGGCTTGTCGTCGTCGAGCGGGACGCAATAGAGCTCGAGGCGGTGATCGACCAGCTTGTAGCCGAGCTTGCGGGCGATCTCCGCCTGCAGCTTCTCGATCTCCTCGGAGGTGAACTCGATCACCTTGCCGTCGCGCAGATTGATGAGGTGGTCGTGATGGCTGTCGCGCATCGTCTCGTAGCGCGCGCGGCCTTCGCGGAAATCATGCCGTTCGATGATGCCGGCATCCTCGAACAGCTTCACGGTGCGATATACGGTCGAGATCGAGATCTTGTCGTCGACGGCGACGCAGCGCCGGTACAATTCCTCGACATCGGGGTGATCGATCGCCTCCGCCAGCACGCGGGCGATGACGCGGCGCTGCTCGGTCATGCGCATGCCGGTGGCGGCACAGCGCGCCTCGATACCAGAGGCCTTGGATGCGGCGGAAGCTTTAAGTCCAGTCATGTGTTGTCTGCCTGACGGGGCGTCTTCTGCCATCAATATTACGACAAGTCACGTCGCATCAGAAGGGCGTTCAATTGTTCCCCGTTCGGCTGCTTATAGTAGCGTTCGCGGCGCCCGACCACCACGAATCCGCACCGGTCATAGAGCCGCCGCGCCGGCTGGTTGTTTTCCTCGACTTCGAGAAATATTGTGCGCACGCCGCGCCCTGCGAGGTGACTGAGATGGGTCATCAGCAGCGTGCGGGAGAGGCCGCGGCCGCGATAGGCCTCGTCCACCGCGATCGAGAGGATTTCCGCCTCGTCCGCGCCGATCCGCGACACCGCAAAGCCGATTGTCCTGCGGCCGAGGCGCAAGCGATGCACCAGCGTGTTGCGCTCGCCGATCATGCTCTCGAATTCGCCTTCACCCCAGCCATGCGCGAAGGAGGCGCCATGCAGCTGCGCCAGCCGCAGGGCGTCGCGCGCGGAGGCGGGCTCGACGGCGGCCGTGCCGCCGCGCCACCATTCCGACAGCCAATTCATCATGAGATCGCGGCTTGCGCTGCAAACGGCGGCTGTGCCGCCGGCTTGGCGTCCGGCGCCTTCAGGTAGAACGGCCGCGCCGGATTTGTCGCGGGATCGGCGGCCGCGCCGAGCCATGCGACCCAGCCGATGTCGGGCGCGGGCTGCGCGTCGACCGCGACCGGCTGCTCGCCATCTTTCGGCCAGCGCGCGGCGAGGATGTCTGCGGCATTGCCGATCAGATGCGGCGGACCGAATTGCGAGGCCGCGATGGCTTCGTCGATGGGAGCGACGCGCGGCCGCACCAGCTGGCTGCCGTCGCCGGCGACGATCTGGAAATAGACGTGGTCGTGACGGGCGTCGATTGCGGACATCACGGGCGACGATTTGCTCTGGCCGACGATGCTGGCGGCATAGGCCGACAAAGTGGTGAGGCCGACGGCGGGCTTGTCGGCGGCAAGCGCAAGGCCGCGCGCCGCCGAAATGCCGACGCGCAGGCCGGTGAAACTCCCGGGGCCGACGGTGACGCCGATGCGGTCGAGTGCGGTAAAGGCGAGGTTGGCCGAGTGCATCACGCGCGCGATCATCGGCATCAGCGCCTCGGCGTGGCCGCGCTTCATGAGAAGCTGCTCCTGTGCAAGGAGCTCGACCGCTTCGGTGTCGAGCACGGCGACGGAGCAGGCGTCGAGCGCAGTATCGATGGCAAGGATCAGCATGGAGAAGCAAATGGCGAGTGTCGAATGGAGAGCAGTCTAGCGAACGGAGCGCCTCTCCGCCATTCATCACGCACGATTTGCACGCCCCCGATATGCCACCCTATGACAACCGTCATTCCGGGGCGGCCCGTAGGACCGAACCCGGATCTCGAGATTCCGGGTCTGGTGCTGACGCACCATCCCGGAATGACGACTTCGTCGTCACATCGGCCGGACTTCGACCACGTCCGGCACGAAATGCTTGAGCAGATTCTGGATACCGTGCTGCAGCGTCGCGGTCGACGAGGGGCAGCCGGAGCAGGCGCCCTTCATGTTGAGATAGACGATGCCGTCCTTGAAGCCGCGGAAGGTGATGTCGCCGCCGTCATTGGCGACTGCCGGCCGCACGCGGGTCTCGATCAGGTCCTTGATCATGTCGACCGTTTCGGCGTCGGCCTCGTCGAAGAACTCGTCCTCGTCGTCGAGATCGTCATCGGCCTGAGCCTCGCCGCCGGCGAGCAGAGGCGCGCCGGACATGTAGTGCTCCATGATGGCACCGAGGATCGCGGGCTTGAGCTGCTGCCATTCACCGCTCGCCTTGGTCACGGTGATGAAGTCCGATCCGTAGAACACGCCGGTGACGCCGGGCACCTCGAACAGCTTTTCAGCGAGCGGCGAGCGCGCGGCCGCTTCGCGGCTCGAAAATTCCATCGGGCTGCCGTCGACCACGACGCGGCCGGGAATGAACTTCAGCGTGGCGGGATTGGGGGTGGCTTCGGTTTGAATGAACATGGTTTTCTCCAGACGTCGCCGGTTCAAGGCCGGCGCGTGCTCCAATCCCTAGCAGATGGCGACGGCGAACGCACGGTCAAGGGGAGGCGGGATATTAGTTCATAAGAATCAGAGGGTTGAGCTTCGCCTACCCGCCCTGGAGGGGGAGGGTCGATCGCGCGAAGCGCGAGCGGAGTGGGGTGATCTCTCCCCACGGGCAGCGTCCGATGCGGAGAGACCGTCACCCCACCCCGTCTCATGTTCTCGCTTCGCTCAACATGAGCCGCCCCCCTCCAGGGGAGGGTAAGAGCGGCTACGACAGCGAATCCACGCTCTGGTCGCTCAGCGCGCCCGAGATGATCGTCACGGGGATCGGGAAGGTTCCGACCGCGTGGGCGAGCAGGACAACCAGCGGCCCCGGCCCTTCCGCGCCGGGATTGGCCGCGAGCACCAGCATGGCGATGTCGGGGTCCGCGTCGATCACGGCGAGCAACTGCTCCATCGGCTCGCCCTCGCGGATCACCCGCTCCGGCGTGATCGCGGCGATGCCGTTGGCGCGGCCGGCGGCGCGGTCGAGCGCGGCTTCCGCCGCTTCCTGCGCCTCGGCGCGCATGATGTCGGCGACCCCCAGCCATTCCTGGCTCTGCCGCTCAGGCTCGATGATGCGCAGCATCACCACGCCGCCGCCGGCGCGGATCGCCCAGCGGCTGGCATAGTAGACCGCGCGGTCCCATTCGGCGGTGTCATCGACGATGACGAGGCATTTGGGCTTGTGACCCGGCTCGTAGCAAAGTCGCTTGCTAGTCATGCATGTCCCGGATTGTGCACGACCGGCATGCTGCCACACTCCCGCAAAATTGGGGAGAGGAGAAGCGGTCGGCGCTCGGGGCGCCGACCGTCTTCAGCGCCGGCGAATGAAGCCGACGATGTCCTTGGACAGCTTCATCGTCTCCTCGGCGAGGGCGCGGGCCCGGTCGGAGCCGTCGATCAGGATCGCGTCGATATGGCCGGGATCGGCGACGAGGCGCTTCATCTCGCCCGCGATCGGCGCGAGCTTGGTGACGCACAGCTCCGCCAGCGCGTTCTTGAAGCTGGAGAACTGGCCGCCTCCGAACTCACGCAGCACGTTCGCCTTGGAGCGGCCGGAGAGCGCGGCGAAGATGCCGACGAGATTGTCGGCCTCGGGACGCGCTTCGAGGCCCTTTTCCTCGGTCGGCAGCGGCTCCGGATCGGTCTTCGCCTTGCGGATCTTCTGCGCGATGGTGTCGGCGTCGTCGGTGAGGTTGATGCGCGAATTGTCGGAGGCGTCCGACTTCGACATCTTCTTGGTGCCGTCGCGCAAGCTCATCACGCGCGTCGCCGGGCCGGTGATCAGGGGCTCCGGCAGCGGGAAGAACAGCCCGTCATTGTTGCCTTGGGCACGGATGGACTCGCCGAAGTCGTTGTTGAACTTCTGCGCGATGTCACGCGAGAGCTCGAGATGCTGCTTCTGGTCCTCGCCGACCGGAACGTGGGTGGCCCGGTACAGCAGAATGTCGGCGGCCATCAGCACGGGATAGTCGAATAGGCCGACGGAGGCATTCTCGCGGTCCTTGCCGGCCTTTTCCTTGAACTGGGTCATGCGGCCGAGCCAGCCCATGCGCGCGACGCAGTTGAAGATCCAGGCGAGCTCGGCATGGCCGGAGACCTGGCTCTGGTTGAACACGATGTGCTTCTTGGGGTCGATGCCGGCGGCGATGAACGCAGCGGTGACCTCGCGCGTATTGCGCGTGAGCTCGGCCGGACCGCCCCAGACGTCGACACCCTGCGTGATCGCGTGCATGTCGACGACGCAATAGATGCAGTTGTGGGTTTCCTGCATCTTCACGAAGTTGACGATGGCGCCGAGATAATTGCCGAGGTGCAGATTGCCCGTCGGCTGGACGCCCGAAAAGACCCGTTCAACGAATGGCATGGCAAGCTTTCCTAAGGGGTAGCCGGCGTCGTTTCCAACAGCAGCGCTGCCCCGTCAAGGGTAATTCCACCTCTCCCGATGGGAGGGGTGAAGAGCCTCCGCGCGAGCGCGCTAACGTGCGGGCCGTTTCAATGCGTTAACCGCCTCACGCCAGGAGGCGACACCGAGGATTTGCAGCAGCAGACCGTAGACGGCGATGCCGGCGCCGATCTGCAGCCCCAGCACGATGAAGCGGATCAGCCCAGGGCTCCCGACCGGCACCAGGCCCGTGGTCAGCCAGAGCAGCGCGCCCATGGCAATTGCAGCCAGCACGATCCGCGGCAATCGCGTGCGGGCGCCGGCATCGATCGAGAAGCCGAACGCGGCCGCGCCCTTTCGGAGCAGCGAGAGCGCGCTGCTCCAGGCGCCGGCCGCGATGCTCGCCGCGATCCCGCTCGCGCCGAAAAAATGGCCGAGTAGGACCGCAAGCACGATGGCGACCGCAAAACCCTTGGCGGTGGCGCGAAGCGGCGTCATCGTGTCGCTCCGCGCATAGAAGGCCGGCGACAGGGCCTTGATCAGCACGTGGGCGGGCAGGCCCAGCGCCAGCCACATCAGCGCGTGCGCCGTGGCCACGCTGTCATCGGCGCCGAACGCGCCGTGCTCGAACAGCAGGCGCACGATCGGCTCGGCCAGCACCATCAAGCCGAGCGTGGCCGGCAGCGCCAGCCCGGCCGCCAGCTCCAGCGCGCGCGATTCGGCATGCGCCACTGCCTCGCGGTCGGAGCTGGCGACGGCGCGGGTCAGCTCCGGCACCAGCACGGTGCCCATGGCGACGCCGACGATGCCGAGCGGCAGCTCGATCAGCCGATTGGCGAAATAGAGCCAGGACACAGCGGACGGCGTCGCCGATGCGATGACCGCGCCGGCTACCATCAGCCATTGCGGCCCGGAGCTTGCGATCATGCCGGGAATCGCCCTGGCGAAGAAGCCGCGCATCTCCTTGTCGAAGCTGATGCGCAGCGGCGTCGCGAGGCGCGCACTTCGCTGCGAGAGCAGCATCACGAGCTGTAGCAGCCCGGCGATGCCGACGGTGGCCGCCAGCAGCCAGGCGGCGAAGGCCGCATCTGCATGAACGACGAGCAGCGCCGCGATCGCGGCGATCAGCGCGATGTTGAACAGCAGCGGCGAGAAGGCGGTGAGAGCGAAGCGTCCTTGCGCGTTCAGCAGGCCCATCAGCACCGTGACCGGTCCGGCGAAGGCGAGGTAAGGCAGCATCAACCGCGCGTTCTGAACCGCAAGATCGAGCGTGCCGCTGCCGAGGAATCCCGGCGCGACGACCGCGATGATCAACGGCATCGACAGCGCGATCAGGAGCGAGATCGCGATCAGCGCCGCGCTGACGGTTCCGAGCACGCGTCCGGCGAATGCCGCCGCGACCTGCTCGCCGGCGCGGTCCCGGCTGTGCAGCCAGGCCGGGATCAGCGCCGCATTGAGCGCGCCCTCGCTGAGCAGGCGGCGCACCACGTTGACGAGTTGGAAGGCCGCCAGAAAAGCGTCCGCCACGGCGCCGGTGCCGAGCAGCGCCGCGATCAGGGAATCGCGGGCAAAGCCCAACAGGCGCGAGGCCAATGTTCCCGTCGAGACGGTCAGGAAGGAGCGGATCATCGGCGCTTATAATACCGTTGCTTGCTCGTGCGGGCCCGGTCGTGATAGGCCGCGAGCCGGATTTCAGGCCGACAGGAAGCGGATTCTCGCAGGGTCCGCAATCCGCCAGACAGGATCAAGGTGAATGGCTGACGTGAAATATGACGTTCTCGGCATCGGCAACGCGCTGTTCGACGTGCTGGTCAGGACCGACGAGGCCTTTTTGGCCAAGCACGGCATGACCAAGGGCAGCATGTCCCTGATCGACGAGGCCCGGGCGGCGGCCATTTACAAGGACATGGGGCCGGCCACCGAAGTTTCGGGCGGCTCGGCGGCCAACACCATCGTCGGCATCGGCAGCCTGGGCGCGCGTGCCGCCTATGTCGGCAAGGTCAAGGACGACCAGATCGGCAAGCTCTACGTCCACGACATCCGGGCCTCCGGCGTCGCCTTCAACACGCCCGCCGCGAAGGACGGTCCCGCCACCGGGTGCTCCTACATCCTGGTCACCGACGACGGCGAGCGCACCATGAACACCTATCTCGGCGCGGCGCAGGATCTGTCGCCCGCCGATATCGACCCGGCCGAGATCGCGAGCGCCGGCATCGTCTATCTCGAAGGCTATCTCTGGGACCCCAAGAACGCCAAGGACGCCTTCGTCAAGGCGGCCAAGATCGCCCATGACGCCAAGCGCAAGGTGGCGCTGACGCTGTCGGATTCGTTCTGCGTCGATCGCTATCGCGACGAGTTTCTGTCCTTGATGCGCAGCGGCACCGTCGACATCGTGTTCGCCAACGAGTCCGAGCTGCATTCGCTGTACATGACCTCGGACTTCGACACCGCGCTGAAGCAGCTGCGCAACGACGCCAATCTCGGCGTGGTCACCCGCAGCGAGAAGGGCTGCATGGTGGTGTCGGTGGAAGATGCCGTTGCTGCCCCGGCATTCCCGGTCGACAAGGTGGTCGACACCACCGGTGCCGGCGACCTCTTCGCCGCAGGCTTCCTGTATGGTCTGGCGCGCAATCTTGCGTACAAGCAGTGCGGCGAGCTCGGTGCACTCGCCGCCGCCGAAGTGATCCAGCACATCGGCGCGCGGCCGCTGGTGTCGCTGAAGGAGCTGGCCGGCCAGCGCGGGCTGACCGGGTAGGGCGAGGCTCTATCCCCGTCATTGCGAGCCAACGGGTCCTCGCGAAGCGCGGCCCGACGACAGGCTCCGCAAAGCAATCCAGAATCCCTCCGCGGAGACAGACTGGATTGCTTCGCTGCGCTCGCAATGACGATGTTGATGCAGGTGCGCGTCTCACTCACGGTCGTCATGCCCGGGCTTGTCCCGGGCACGTACGACGTGCCGTGCTGTGAGCCGTGGATGGCCGGGACAGGCCCGGCCATGACGCATGGCGAGAGCTACCTGCCCCCTCACGCCGCCTTCTGCCCGCTCCCCGCATCGAGTCCGGCATACACGCCGCGCTCGAATCCTGCGAACGCCTCCAGGCACTTTGCGTCGGCGAACGGCAGCAGCTGCATCAGAATGACGCCGGTGACGTCGCGCGAGGGATCAATCCAGTAATAGGTGTTGGCAAGGCCCGCCCAGGCGAGGCTGCCGGCGCTGCGGCCTTCGGCCGTCTTGGCGGTGTTGATCATGAAGCTGAGGCCCCACTTCTTCACCTGCTCCGGATAGAGATCGACGTCGTTGGTGTACATCGGCGCCGATGTCGTCATTTTGCCCATGGCAAGATCGCCGATGTGGTTCTGCCCCATCGTCGCGACCGTCTCCGCCTTCAGCACCTGGTTTCCGTTGCCGCGGCCCTTGTTCAGAATCATCTGCGTGAACTTGATGTAGTCGGCCGCGCTGGAATAGAGGCCGCCGCCGCCCATGTGGAATTCGGGCTCCTGCTCGAGCTCGAACGGAATCGATGCGAGCTGACCGTCCTCGCCGCGCGCATGCATGCCGACGAGGCGCCTGCGCATGCTGTCGGTGATCTTGAACGCCGTGTCGCTCATGCCGAGCGGGTTGAACAGATTGTCGCGCAGATAGGCGTCGAGCCGCTTGCCGCTGGCGGCCTCCACGGCCTTGCCGACGAAATCGATATTGGTGCCGTATTCCCAGCGCGTGCCGGGGTCGGACATGATCGGCGTCTTCAACGCCGCGTTCTGGCAGGTGGTGATCGCGGGAATGCCGTGCTTGTCCAGATAGACCGCGAGATCACCGTTCCACATATTGTAGCAGAAGCCCGCGGTGTGGGTCATGAGCTGGCGCAGCGTGATCGGTCGCTTCGCTGGCCGCAGCTTCGCCTCGCCATTGGCATCGAATCCTTCGAGCACCTGCGGATTGGCGAGATCGGGCAACAGCTCGCCGATCGGCGCATCCAGCAACAGCCTGCCCTGCTCGACAAGCTGCATCGCGCCGGCCGTCGTCACCGCCTTCGTCATCGAGGCGATCCAGAACACGCTATCGGCCGTCATCGCGTCGGGCTTGGACAGGTCGCGCTTGCCGAACGCGCCCTGGTACAGCACGTCGTTACCGCTGGCAGCGATGGCGACGACACCGGGAATCTCCCTGGCCTCGCTCTTCTGGCGCAGAATCTCGTCGATCTCGGCTTGGCTTTGCATGGCGTTTCCTCCGGTTTGATTATTGTTGGAAGTGATCGATTGTCCTCCCGCAGGTCGCGAGCGGCAAGCGTCTCAACTCCTGCGCTGGTCGCGATGTCGTGACTTGACGGTCCGTGCCCCAGGCAGGACGACAGGTCGGCTGACCGGCAACACTCCGTCACAATCTGCGGTGGATGGCCGCAGCCAGCGGTGACCGTGGATGGGCTCCGGCGGTATGTTTCACCTGTTTGAAGCACTTGAAACATTTCGTGCGTTGCGGCGTTTCAGCACGCGGCCAATCGGCCGCTGACGTTCAGACTTGATGCAAATTGGCGGCGGCTGCCGGCCGCGAGGGGACCTTAGATGATTTCGACCTGGAGCGAATGGAAGCGCTATCCCCGTCCCGGACGGGGCGAGAACCTGGAGGCGCCGATTTCGCCAGGGATCTACGAGGTGCGCATCGCCGGGACCGGCGCACTCTATTCCTTCGGCGCGGTCGACAACCTGGCGCAGTCGCTGGCGCTGCTGCCGGTCGGCTCGAAATCCTGGTTCGGCCGCCGCAACGCGTCCGACGTGCCCGATCTCGAATACCGGACCTGCGCGACCTCCTCGAAGGCCGATGCCAAGGCCGCCGCCGAACGCATGATCGGCCGGCGCGAGACATATATGAGCGGCGCGGCCTGATCGTATCCGCAATGTTGATGCTCCACCTCTCCCATAGAGAGAGGTGGAGCATCGGTCGCTCTAACTTTAGCTATCAGCAGGTGTGCGTTGCAGGGCGGTGCATCGGGCGCCGCTTGCCCCTATATTCCGGGCCAATCCGATCGCCCCAGGGAGAGACGCCATGACCCCGACCGCCGCTGCACGCGCCCCGCAAGCCACCGCCACCCTGCGCGACCGGCTGAAGGACCCTTCGCTCCTGAAGGAGGCCTGCTACATCGACGGCGCCTGGGTCGGCACGCCGGTCTTTGCCGTGAACAATCCCGCAACGGGTGTCGAGCTTGCAAAGATCCCGCAACTCGGGGCGGACGACACGACCCGGGCGGTTGAAGCCGCGCAGCGCGCCTTTCCGGGCTGGGCCAAGCACACCGCCAAGCAACGCTCCAACATCCTGCGCAAATGGTTCGAGCTGATCATTGCCAACCGCGAGGATCTCGCGCTGATCCTCACCTCCGAGCAGGGCAAGCCGCTGTCGGAAGCGCTTGGCGAGGTCGACATCGGCGCGGCCTATATCGAGTTCTTCGCCGAGGAGGCGAGGCGCGTCTATGGCGAGACCATTCCGACGCAGCGGCCCGATGCGCGCCTGCTCGCGATCAAGCAGCCGATCGGCGTCTGCGGCGCGATCACGCCGTGGAACTTCCCGAACTCGATGATCACGCGCAAAGTCTCGCCGGCGCTTGCGGCCGGCTGCACCGTGGTGCTCAAGCCCGCCAACGAGACGCCGCTGTCGGCGCTGGCGCTCGCCGTGCTCGCCGAGAAGGCTGGCATCCCGAAGGGCGTGCTCAACATCATCACCGGTGATGCGCCGCCGATCGGCAAGGTGCTGTGCGAGCATCCGGCGGTGCGCTTCGTCGGCTTCACCGGCTCGACCGCGGTCGGCAAGATCCTCTACCAGCAGGCCTCCGTCGGCGTGAAGCGGCTCGGCCTCGAGCTCGGCGGCAACGCGCCGTTCATCGTGTTCGACGACGCCGACATCGACGCCGCGGTCGAAGGCGCGATCGTCTCGAAATATCGCAACATGGGCCAGACCTGCGTCTGCGCCAATCGCATCTACGCCCAGGACAAGATCTACGACGAGTTCGTGCAGAAGCTGTCGAACAAGGTCGCGGCGATGAAGCTCGGCGACGGCACCGAGAACGGCGTCACGCAGGGCCCGCTGATCAACATGAAGGCCGTCGACAAGGTCGAGCGCCACATCGCCGACGCGGTGAAGCGCGGCGCCAAGGTCGTGACCGGCGGCAAGCGCAGCGAGCTCGGCCGCTCCTTCTTCGAGCCGACCGTTCTCGCCGACGTCAAGGCGGACTCGCTGGTGTCGCAGGAGGAAACCTTCGGCCCGCTCGCGCCGGTGATCCGCTTCAAGGATGAGGCCGATGTCATCGCGATGTGCAACGCCTCGCCGTTCGGCCTGGCGTCCTATTTCTATTCTCGCGATCTCGGCCGCGTCTGGCGCGTCGCCGAAGCTCTGGAGTCGGGCATGGTCGGCGTCAACACCGGCCTCATCACCACCGAGGTCGCGCCGTTCGGCGGCGTGAAGGAAAGTGGCCTGGGGCGCGAAGGTTCGCGTCACGGCATGGAAGAGTATGTCGAGATCAAATACGTGATGATGGCGGGAGTATAGCCGCCGCCGTCGCTTGACGCAGATCAAGAGGCCTCGGGCGGGACAGCATAGCTTGACGCGAGCGGCATCACAGGGTGGCGCGCGCGCAAGGTTGCGGCTTGCGAATGCTGACGAGGATTTCTTTCGTTCCGGGTGAAAAGCAGCTTCTGGGCCGATTCTGGCAGAGCGCCTCCGGCTACTGGCGCGGACCAACCGCATGGACGGCGTGGCTCCTGGTGGTCGCGCTGATCGTCAACGTCATCCTGCAGCTCCTGACCCAGTACGGGCTGAATTTCTGGAATCGGGATTTCTTCAACGCCGTTGGCCGAAAAGATCAGGCGGAGCTGCTGTCTCAGGCACTTCGGTTTTTGCCACTGGCGGCGGCGAGCATCGCCTTGGCCGTGTTCTCGGTGTGGGCGCGCATGACGCTGCAGCGCTCCTGGCGCGAGTGGTTGAGCACCCGCCTCTATGGCGACTGGCTGGCGGATGATCGTCCTCCGGGGCGGAGCTCCATCGAGGGACATCACGAGGCGCCGGAATATCGCATCGCTGAAGATGCCAAGGTCGCCACGGACCTCCCGATCGATCTGGTCACCGGCCTGCTGCAGTCGGTGCTCACGATTGCAACCTTTGCCGGGGTGCTATGGTCGGTCGGTGGCAGCCTGACGATCGCACTCGACGGCATCGCCTTTGCGATTCCCGGTTACCTCGTGCTCGCGGTGATCGCCTATTCCGCGCTGCTGGTGATCGGCATCTGGCTGACAGCCGGCCGCCTGACCCGGGTCATCGAGGAAAACAAGCGCATGGAAGCCGAACTACGGGCGATCGGAACGCATGTACGCGAGGCCCGCGAAGGCAAGGCGGTGCAGGAGACCGGCAGCAACGACCGCCATGCCGTCGGCGCCGCCTTGAAAGCCGTGATCGCCATCTGGCGAATCTACTGCTGGCAATTGATGCGAATGACGCTGGTCACCTATACGGGCCTTCTGGTGACGCCGGTGGTCGGCCTGCTGCTGTGCCTGCCCAAATATCTCGACGCCACCATGACGCTGGGCGAGGTCGTTCAGGCGTCGGCGGCGTTCGTCGTCGTCCAGACCGCCTTCAACTGGTTCACCGACAATTATGCCAAGCTCGCGGAATGGACGGCGTCCGCCAACCGGGTTGCCGAGCTCCTGCTCGCGCTCGATGCGGATCAGGCGATCGAGGCTTGAGATCGCTCGGCGCGTGTCGTCCAGGCGCAAAAGCCAATCATGCCGTGAGTGCCTCCCGCCCAGGCGTCGTCATACGGTGCGAGCGACATCTTTTGCTACCGCCGCAGCACCGCGATGGTTCGGTTCGCAAATGTCAGCCGCTCGGCCATCACCGACACGAAATAGGTCAGCAGCTTGTGGCTGAGTCCGGGGTCTTCGGACTTGATCGCGTCGAACTGATGCGTGTTGAGCACGTAGAGCACGCTGTCGATCTCGGCCTGGATCGTCGCGCTCCGCGGCGTGCGCGACACCAGGCCCATCTCGCCGATCGTGGTGTAGCGGCCGAGGCTCCGCACGCGCGTGGTGCGGCCGTCGTCGGCGGGCACCATAATGCCGACGCGGCCGTCCAGGATGAAGTGCATGGAATCGGCGGGGTCTCCGGCATTCACGATGATCTCGCCGGCCCCGACCTCGATGCGCTGGCAGCGGCGGATCAGTTCGTCGGCATCCTCCTCACTGCCGAGGATGCGCGCGAACCAGTCGCGTAAGGAGGCTTCCTCCTGCGCCAGGTCCTGATGCTGCGAGATGATCGCGTTCTCGCACCATTCCAGCGCGTGATCGAGTTCGGGAATGAGCGTGACGCCCTGGCCGATGAAGTCGCTGGCACGCAGCACCTTCTCGGCCGAGGCCGACAGATGCACCAGGATCAGCTCGACGCCGAGGTCGGCTGCGCTGCGCTTGATCTGGGCGAAGCTGTAGGCAGCGGACGAATCCACCCCGGTGACGAGCTTGAAGTCGAACAGCAGATAGCGGCACTCGGGGCGCTCCCGCAGCAGCAGCTTGACGTGCTGGTAGAGCCGGTTGGCGGAGCCGAAGAACAGATAGCTCTGCAGGTTCAGCCCCTGGATCTTGCCGCCATGGGCCAGCAGCACGTCCTGGTCGTCGCGCGAGCGGTCAAGCGAGGAGCGGTATTCCGAGCCGTTGAAACTGTACTTGATCGATTCGACCCTTGCGGCGCTGAACGCAAACGTGGCGCAGCCGATGATCACGCCGATCAGGATGCCCGGCACGAAGCCCCAAGCCACGATGATCGCGATGATGGCGACCAGCGAAAGATATTCGAGCTTCGAAAGCCGCTTGCGCGATTCGATGATCCATTTGTGCAGCTGGTCGGCGCCGAGATAGAGCAGCAGGCCGCCGAGCACGAATTTCGGGATGAAGCCGAGCAGCTGCGGCGCGATCGCAAGCATCAGCAGCGACAGCGCCGCGACGGTGAGGCCGGACAGGCGGCCGCGGCCGCCGCTGCTGAAGTTGAGGACCGAGCGGCTGATCGAGATGCAGCCGGCATAGCCGCCGAGCGCGCCGGTCAGCATGTTGGCGGCGCCGGTGACGTTCAGCTCGCGTTCCAGATTGGCTTCGCGATGCAGGGCGACTTCGATCCCGGTGGTGTTGAACAGCGTGCTCGACGCGGTGACGAAGATGACGGCGACGAGATTGCCGAGCAGGTCGGGCACGGCGAACCAGGGATAGTGGACGAGGTCGTCAGTGTGCCAGGGCATCATGAAGGCAGCCTGGGGCGGCGGCTGAAACGTCCAGCCGAGAGCGCGGGCCTCGCCGAGCGAGATGCCCGCGGCCCAGAATGCCAGATGCGCCGTGAGCACGCCGCCGATCAGGATGATCGGCAGTCCGAACGGGCTGCGCGAGCGATGCCAGGTCAGATACAGCACCAGCGCCATGACGCAGGCGGCACCTAGCTCCAGCAATGTGGTGCCGTTGGCGAAGCGCAGCAACGTTGCGGCCGGATGATCGGTGATGACCCGGATTGCACCCATGACGATCAGAAGTCCGGTGGCACCGAGGAAGCCGCCAACCACGGGATAGGGCACGTAGCGGATGGCGCGGCCCATCCGCGTCAGGCCCAAGCCACATAGCACCAATCCGGTCAGCACCGTCGATAGGCCGAGCGTGATCAGGATCGGTGAAAGCAGCGGCATCGACGGGTTGGCCGCCTCGATCCGCTCGAGCACCGAAGCCGCAAGAATTCCCGTCACGGCCGCCGTCGAGCTGTCGGGGGCGGCCACCGCGAAGGGCAGGGAGCTGCCGAGCGCCACGACGGCGGCAAGCACCGCGGAGCTGATGAAGGTCGCCGCGATCCCGTAGGACAGATAGGGCGACAGCGGGCCCGCGAAGATCAGCAGCGCGTAGGACAGCCCGAAGGTGACGGTCAGGACGCTGGCGGCGCTGCCACCCAATACGTCGTTCAGTGCACGCTTGAGGACTGGCTTGAGCCGCGGGGCCGGACTGAGGGTAATCGCTGGGTCGGTCACGTCCTGACGCTCGCCCGTGAAAAAATTCTGTTTGAGATGATGACAGGCTTAGCGCAACAGGAATCTTGTCGCCACGAAATATCTGGCGGGTTTGACTGTCGTCCGGCAAGGGATTCCGTTCACGGCGGATGAATGGTCAATCATATGGAGGAGAATCGAAGCCGTCGCCTTCACCTTCGTCCTGGATCAGCGCTCCGTTTCGCTACGCTTGTCCAGGACGAAGAGGAGCACGGATCTCTTCACGTCATGCTTCGCCGCAAGAGCTCCTCGCAATGACGGAGCTTGTGGCAACAGCCGGCTTAAATCTTCAGCTCAGTTCCGGTCACCCGCCGATACGCCTCGAGATACCGCTTGCTGGTCGCGTCCACCACGCTCGCCGGCAGTGGGGGCGGCGGAGCGTCGCCGTTCCAGCGGCCGGCGCGGCGCTCGACGTCGAGATAGTCGCGCAAGGGCTGCTTGTCGAAGCTCGCCTGCGGCTGGCCGGGCTTGTAGGCATCGACTGCCCAGAAGCGCGAGGAATCCGGCGTCATCACCTCGTCGATCAGGATGATGCGGCCGTCCTTGTCGCGGCCGAACTCGAACTTAGTGTCGGCGATGATGATGCCCTGCTCGCGCGCCAGCTCCTCGCCGAGCGTGTAGATCGCGCGCGTCATGCTCTCGAGCGTGTAGGCGACCTCGTCGCCGACCACTGTGCGCATCTTCGCGATGGTGATGTTCTCGTCATGGCCGGTCTCGGCCTTGGTGGCCGGGCTGAAGATCGCCGGCTCCAGCTTCTCGCTCTCGACGAGGCCTGCCTTCAGCTTCTCGCCCGCAAGGGTGCCGCTGGCGGCGTATTCCTTCCAGGCCGAGCCCGAGAGATAGCCGCGGATCACGCACTCGATCGGGAACACGGTGGTGCGCTTGCACAGCATGGCGCGGCCCAGAATCTCGGCGCGGTGCGGTTTCAACGCCGGCACGGCGGCGATGATCTCGTCGGTGTCGGCGCTGATCATGTGATGCGGCACCACGCCTTCGAGCTCGCCAAACCAGAACGCGCTGATCTGCGTCAGCACCGCGCCCTTCATCGGGATGGTTTCGCCCATCACGACGTCGAAGGCGCTGATGCGGTCGGTGGTGACGAGCAGCAGGCGGTCGTCGTCGACGGCATAGATATCGCGCACCTTGCCGCGTCCGATCTTGGACAGAGGCAGGTCGCTGGAGAGCATGGTGGTCATCGGCAAAGCCTTCGCAACAGGACATCCGGCCGCGTCTCGGCCGGACACCGGATTAGCCTATTCCGGCAGCGGAATGAACTCATGTTCCTGCGGAACTGCCGCGAAGCGACCGGTTTTCCAGTCCTGCTTGGCCTGCTCGATCCGCTCCTTGCTGGAGGAGACGAAATTCCACCAGATGTGGCGCGGACCTTCCAGCGCATCGCCGCCGAGAAACATCATCCGCGTCGCCTTCAGCGCCTTCACGGTAATACGGTCGCCGGGCCGGAAGATCAGCAGCCGCGGGCCCTCATAGCGTTCGTTGGCGATCTCGACCTCACCGTCGACGACATAGATCGCGCGCTCCTCGTGATCGGGATCGAGCGGCACGCTCGCGCCGGCCGTCGCCGTGACCTCGGTGTAGAACCAGGGCGAGACCATCGACACCGGCGAGGTGATGCCGAAGGCGGAGCCCGCGATCACGCGCGCGGTGAAGTCGCGCTCGGAGATCATCGGCAGATCGCCCGCCGCGTAGTGCTGGAACGACGGTGCGATCTCTTCCGATCCGGCCGGCAGCGCGATCCAGCTCTGCAGGCCCAGCATCTGCTGGCCCGAGGCGCGCTGCGCGTCCGGCGTGCGCTCGGAATGCGCGATGCCGCGCCCCGCCGTCATCAGATTCATCGCGCCCGGAGCGATCTCCTGGACATTGCCCTCGCTGTCACGATGCATGATCGCGCCGTCGAACAGATAGGTGACGGTGGCAAGCCCGATATGCGGATGCGGGCGCACGTCCATGCCCTTGCCGGAGACGAACTGAACGGGGCCGAAATGATCGAAGAAGATGAAGGGCCCGACCATCTGCCGCTTGCCATGCGGCAGCGCGCGCCGCACCGCGAATCCATCACCGAGGTCGCGCGTCCGCGGCACGATGACGAGATCGAGCGCATCGCAGGACATGGGATCGCCGAGCACGGGATCGTTGGAGGGCTGCCAGCTCATGGGTAGGCTCCTTTTGGACTTTATTGGGCGCGATGGTAGCAGGATTTCGCATCGCCGTCGCGACAAAGGTCCGCTAACCCTGGCATGCGGATGGTCCTTGAAAATGCGAGCCTGACGGACGATGTTCGGCTGCCTTCAACTGCGACCGTTCGACCCAGCCGATGACCCTTGCCGCAACCGAGCTTGCCTTTCGCGCCGCCAGCGTTGCGCTGCTGCTTGTGCTCGCGGCCTCGCTTATCTCCGACTTCCGCAACGTGCTGGCAGCCCGCCTGGGCGCGGCGTTCGCGCTGGGCTCGGCGGCGCATGCGGCGAGCTATTCCATCGGCGTCGCTTCGCTGGCCGCGGGCTGGCACGCGCCGCTGATTGCATTGTCGACTGGCAACATCGTCGTGTTCTGGCTGTTCACGCGTGCGCTGTTCGACGACGAATTTCGCCTGCGCTGGTGGCACGGATTGACCTGGGCAGCGGTCGCGGGCTTCAGCTTCGCGGGCTGCGTCTGGATTGCACCAGGCGGCCATGCGCGGTTCTCCGTGACAACAGTCAATCTGATCGTGCTCGGCTTCATCGCGCTTGCGATCGGGCAGACGATCGCCTCGTGGCCGGCCGACCTGGTGGAGCGGCGGCGGCGCGTTCGCGTTTTCATCGTCTGCGCTGCGGCGCTCTATGGCGGGCTGAACGCGCTGCTCCAGATCGCGATCGGCGGCAGTGCCGGCGAGGTCGCCAACACCATCAATGCCGGCGCGCTCGCCTGCGTCGTCGCGATCATCGCCTATGCGATGATGCGCGTCGATGGCGCCGATCTGTTTCCGGCCGCGGTTGCGGCGCCGACAATTCTGACGCAGCCTGCGGCGGTCGAGGAATCCGCCGACCAGAAACTCATCGACGCGCTGATGCGGCTGATGGCCGACGAGCGGATCTACCGCCAGGAGAACATCACCATCGGCGTGCTGGCGGGCCGGCTGAAGATTCCAGAGTACCGGCTGCGCCGGCTGATCAACCAGCGCCTCGGCTACCGCAACTTCAATGTGTTCCTGAACAACCATCGCATCGAGGAGGCCAAGGCCGCGCTTGCCGATCCCGCCCAGGCCGAGGTCCCTGTCGTCACCATCGCCATGGACGCCGGCTTCCAGTCGCTGGGACCGTTCAATCGCGCCTTCAAGGCGGTGACCGGCGTGACGCCGACCGAGTACCGCCGGCTGAAGGTGAATGCGGCGTAGTTTGTAAGCTTCTGTAATCGCAGCGGCATTCCGGATTCGGCGAGCCGCGCTTAATTTCAGCCAGGCCGTTTTCCAAATCCGGCGAGCGCTTCTTCGCCCGCTCCGGCTTCCTCCCGGCACAGCCCCAGCCGGAGAAAGCCCGTGACCCGCCGCCGCAAGCTCGTCCTCCTCACCATCACCATTGCCGCTGCCGGCCTCGCGCTCGGCGCCGCCCGGGCCCGCGACGTCCCGAAGGTCGCCACCGGCTTCGTGGCCGATATCCTCTGCTCGGAGACGTTCGTGTCCGGCCTCGACGTCAAACGCAACTTTGCCGAGACCACTGATGCCATGCCCGGAACGAGCCTGATCACCTGGGCGATGGACTATCGGGTCGACCATGCGCGCAAGGACGTCACGGTGACGCTGTTCGGCATCGGCCGCAGCCATGCCGTCTATCGCGAGGGGCTCGGCTGCTCGCTCGACCATGGCGTGGGACTTGCCGCTATCGAGCCGCCCCCGACCGACAAGCAGCCCGCGCTGCTGCCCGAGATCGCCGGCCCCGGAATCGTGGCGCCGCAAAGCCCCTCGCTCGCCGCCGCGCTCGAGCGCGCCTTCACCGAGCCTGCGCAGCCGCCTTATCGGCGCACCCGCGCGGTGGTCGTGATGAAGCAGGGCCGCATCATCGCGGAGCGCTATGCGGACGGCATTGGACCGCAGACGCCGTTGCTCGGCTTCTCCATGACGAAATCCGTCATCTCGGCGATGACCGGCATTCTGGTGCGCCAGGGCAAGCTGAAGCTCGACGGACCCGCGCCGGTCGCTGCCTGGAACGATCCCAGCGATCCCCGCCATGCCATCACCGTCGATCAGCTGCTGCGCCACGCCGCGGGGCTTGCGCTCGGCAGCTCGTTACAGGCGTCGCTCGGCTCCGCCTTCGAGCCGGTCAACCGGATGAAGTTCATGGAATCGGACATGGCGGCCTATGCCGAGAGCGTCCCGCTCGAGACCGCCCCCGGCACGGCGTGGAATTATCACGACGGCAACATGCTCATCCTGTCGCATTTGATCCGCGATGCGGCCGGCGGCACGCCGGAAGACGCGCTACGCTTTGCGCGCCGCGAATTGTTCGCTCCGCTCGGCATGCGTCATGTCGTCCTTCAGCTCGATGGCTCGGGCACGATCGAGGGGTCGAGCGAGATGCTCGCCTCCGCGCGCGATTGGGCGCGCTTCGGCCAGCTCTATCTCAATGACGGCGTCGCCGGCGGCAGACGCATCTTGCCGGAAGGGTGGGTGAGTTATTCGGCGACGGCCACGCCGAATGCATGGGTCGGCATCGGCGCCGGCTTCTGGACCAACCAGGGCGACAGCTTTGGCGCGAATTTTCGCGTCACGCACGGCTGGCCGCGCGATGCCTTCTTCGCCAAGGGCACGATCGGGCAATACACCATCGTGATCCCGTCGGAGAAGCTGGTGATCGTCCGGATGGGACGCTCGCCGAACGCACCGCCAGAGGCGGACGGCGTGTTCGATCTCGTGCGCGATGTCGTGGCGGCGACGCGCGAGAAGGGGAAGCTGGCGGGGGTGGATTGATCCGTCTCTTACCCTCCCCTGGAGGGGGAGGGTCGATCGCGCGCAGCGCGAGCGGGGTGGGGTGATCTCTCCCCACGAGCACTTTTCTTCGAAGAGAGACTGTCACCCCACCCCGCTACGCATTCCGCTTTGCTACATGCGTAGCGACCCTCCCCCTCCAGGGGAGGGTAAGCAAACGGCGCGGGCCAATCCTATCTCCCCAATTCCGTCGCCCGCGCCACGCGGTCGAACCGCTCCAGCGTCATGATCGCGTCGGCGAATTTTTCGGCGCGCGCGTTCAGCACGGGGCGGGCCAGCGTCAGGAATTTCTGCTGCATCGCCTGCGTGTCCGGGAAGGAGGTCGGCTCGCCCGAGGGATCGGCATAAAGCCGCTCATGCACGCCGTTATCCGTGGTGATGCTGACACGGGCGCCGAATGGATGGGTGCGGCCGATCTCGAGCCGGTCGTCCTGCACCACGTCGAACTTGTCGGCGAGCGCGTCGATCGCGGCGTCGCCGAGACGGTTGTAATCGTCCCAGCCGAATGAACCCTGGTCGAGCGCGAGCGCGCCGGTGAAGAACATCGAGAACTGGCCGCCGACGATCGAGCGCGGGTGCCGCTTGGTGGCGGCGTCGCCGGTCAGCGTGATGCCGTTGCGGTGAAGGCCGATCTCGACGCGCTTGACCTGGTCCGGCGTCAGATTGTGCTCGCGCCGCATCGCGATCAGTGCGTCGATCGCGGCATGGGTGTAGCGGCAGCTCGGATAGGGCTTCACGCCGATCTTCATGGTCTCATAGGTCTTGCCGAGCTCGGCGACGGCCTTGTCGGGATGCGCATCGTCGGTGTAGCCGGCGAGGAGGCCGTGCTTGCCCTCGACCGATTCCGTTGCGCCGACGAAATCGTTGCGCGCCAGTGTCGCGGCGATCACCCCGTTCATCGCGGCGGCACCGACCTGGTAGCGCTTGTTCCAGGCGCCGTTGACCAGGAATTGCAGCGAGCCCGCGGCCTGGCTGCCGGAGACGCCGAACGCGGCGATCAGCTGCTTCTCGCTGAGGCCGAACAGCTTGCCCGCGGCCGCGGCCGCGCCATAGGTGCCGGCGGTCGCGGTCGGGTGGAAGCCGCGCGCGTAATGCGAGGTCGGGTCGAGCGCATTGCCGAGCCGGCAGCAGACCTCATAGCCGGCGACGATGGCGGTCAGCACGTCGCGCCCGGAGGCGCCGACCATCTCGCCGACGGCGAAGGCGGCCGGAACCACCGGCGCGCTCGGATGCAGCGAGGAATCGGCGTGGGTGTCGTCGAAGTCGAGGGAATGGCCGAGCGCGCCGTTGAGGAGCGCTGCGACCGCCGGCGTCCAGGTCTTGCTATCGCCGAACACGGTGGATTCGCCCCTGGTGTCGAGCGCCAGCGCCTCCAGCATCTTCAGCATCGACGGGGTCGATTCCGCCTCGCGCCGTGCCCGGATCGCGCTGCCGAGGAAGTCCAGCGTCAGGACCTTGGCCCGCTCCAGCACCTCGGCCGGAATATCCTGGTAGTTCAGATTGAAGACATAGGCGGCGAGCGTTGCGGTTTCGTGAGCCATCGTGTTTCCTCGTTTTGGCGCGCAAGTTAGGCGGGCTGATTTGGCCTTTCAAGCGGCCTTGCGGCTGCGGGCATCAGCCATGCTTTTGCCTGGCGCAAGAGGATCGGGATATTCCGCATGACGCGCGCAAGGCAGCTGTTCGACCGGGTTCGAGCGCGGCGGACGCAGCTTGGGCTGGCGATCCGGGTCACCGTGGCGGCGACCGCGGCCTATGCGCTCGCCACCGCGCTGCATCTGTTGTTGCCGCTCTGGGCGGTCCTGACCTCGCTGATCGTGACCCAGATGAGTGTCGGCCGCTCGCTGAAAGCGACGCGCGACTACATGCTCGGCACCATCGGCGGCGCGATCTATGGCGGCGCCATCGCGATCCTGATTCCCTATTCCAGCGAAGCCGGCCTCCTTGGCTTGCTGGTGCTCTCGGTCGCCCCGCTCGCCTTCATCGCCGCGATCAATCCGAGCCTCAGCGCGGCCACGGTGACGGCCGTGATCGTGCTGCTGGTTCCCACCATGCACCATTCCGATCCCATGACCTCGGCGATCGACCGCGTCAGCGAGGTCGGCGTCGGCGCGGTCACGGGATTGCTGGTGTCGTTCCTGGTGCTGCCCTCGCGCGCGGTACGGCAGATCCGTGCTGCCGCTGCGCAACTGCTCGAGCTGATCGCAGATGCCTTCAGCGAATTGCTGGCTGGCCTCACGCGCGGTCGCGACAACGACGCGCTACATCGGATCCAGGATGGCATCGGCACCGCGATGGTCGGCATGAATGCCATCGGCGCCGAAGCCGAACGCGAGCGCGCCGCGCGGCTGTCGAGCGGGCCCGACACCGGCCCGCTCTTGCGCACCGTCCTGCGGCTGCGCCATGACGTCGTGATGATCGGCCGTGCCACCGTGGTGCCGCTGCCGGTCGAGGTGCAGATGCGGCTAGCTGCTCCGCTGACGGAGGTGTCGAGCGTGATCGCCCGTTTCCTGCGTTCGGCTGCTAGCGCCTTGCGCGAGGGCGCGGGCGCGCCGCCGATCCATCCCGTCCACGTCGCGCTCCAGCGTTACGCGGAGGCGGTCGCGTCGGTCCGTCAGGACGGCTTGATCCGCGGCCAGCCCGGCGACACCGCCGAACGTTTCTTCGCGCTCGGCTTCTCGCTGGAGCAGATGCACCAGAATCTCTGCGATCTCGATCGTGTCGTCGGCGAATGGTCCGAGGCCGCAGGCGCCAAATCCGTGCGTGTAGCGGAGTGAGCTCGGGCGGCCTTCTGGACGTCCGCCTTCGACAGCAATGCGCACGTTGCGCGGCTTGGCCCTGATCGGCCGCCTGCGACCCCGAGACGCTGCACGCGTCAGGTCGCTTGGGGCCATGTTGCTGACGCAATTTCTGTCTTAATCGGCGACAAGCTAAACGCGACGTGAGGACCACTCCGGTTCCCACAACGGTTCCGTAGCCAGGGGTTGGCTCGAATCCGCAAAACGATTGGCGCAAGTTGATGAACGCGGCTGCGTTCGCTTGACGACGTTTGCGGTTCTGGAACCGGACAATCCAGAAAATCACAGGACTAATGATGCTCTTCCGCTCGAGCGCCGCAATTTGCGGCGCCCTGATTGCGCTCGCCGTTTCTGTTGCCGGTGCGCGAAGTGAAACTCGTGGGGATCACTCAAACCATGTCGTCAATGCCGCCTCTGGCAATGCGATCGTTGGCGCGGCGTCCACATACAATCCGTTCAAGCCCGGCAAGGAGGAGGGCGGTCCGAAGACAGCCACCGGCGAGCGTTATGATCCCTCTGCCTGGACGGCCGCCATCAAGACGAGCTTGCGTCGGAAATTCGGTGGGGTTCAATTTGGCACGAGGCCGAAATATGCCCTCGTCGAAGCCGTGGGCAAAAAGGTCATCGTCAAGATAAATGACGTGGGGCCGCTGAGACCTGGCCGCATCATTGACCTCAATGAGCGGACGATGCGTCATTTCGATCCAAGCATGGACCTCGGCGTGATTCCTGATGTGAGAGTTAGTCCGCTTGCAGGTGACAATTGGACCCCGGGCCCGGTGGGCTGAACAAGGGCAGTGTTCATCAATGTCGGCCTGCACGCCGCGTCAGCCCCTTGTCCTGCATGCGCCAGACCAGGAGATCGATGCGGTCCTGCCCGAAGAAGGGCTCGTTCTCGAACACGAAGGTCGGCACGCCCCAATGGCCCGACGCGGCGTGGTCCTTCTCGTTCTCCGCGATCACCTGCTCGTAGCGATCCGGGTCGGCGGTGATCGCGGCGTCCATCGCGGCGAGGTCAAAGCCGGCGGCTTCGGCCGCGCGCGCGAGATGATCACCTTCGTTCCATCCCGCCACCGAGCCGTCCCACAGCACGCGGGCGATCGCCGAAGTGAATGCGAGCGCGCGTCCCTCGAGCTGCGCCATCGCGCCCAGCCGGGTCAGGCGGTGGATATAGGGCTGCTCGGCCGCGACGTCGAACGTCGTCTTGTCCTGCACGATCGGATCGGGCCGGGGAAAGCGGAATGGAATGCCCTCGTGCTGCGCCACGCGCGTGCTGTCGAGCACCACGTAGCGAATGAAATTCGGATTGGCCTTCTTGAAGAAGCCGGGCACGCGCACCGCGAGCGGGTAGACCGGCCGCAGGTTCACGGCGAGATCGTAGTCCTCGACGAGCTTTTGCGTCTTCGGCAACGCCAGATAGCTGAACGGGCTGCGGAAGGAGAAGAAGAGATCGACGGACAGCGTCATCTGGCCGGCTCCACGATGTCTCCCATCATGCTACGGGCTACGAGCTTGTGGAAGGGCACGATCAGCGTGAGGTAGGCCCGTCCGAGCAGATTGTTGGTCCGCACCAAGGTGGTCAATGTCACCCGCCGGTCCGCCGCGTCGCCGGCGACGTCAACCACGACGCGGAAATCGAGATGGTAGTCGTCAAACCCGGCGATTAGCCGCTCCGGCGTTTCACTCAGCACTGGAAAGAGGCCGATCATCCCGTGCGGCGCCGGAGCACCCTCGCCGGACGTCTTCAGTCCGAAGGGTTTCACCAGGACGTTGCGCAAGCGCGTCAGCGCATCGATCCAGCGCGGTCCGTGCAGCACCATTCGGGTGCAGGCCTCGCGGGCACTCAATTGCATCGCGCCGACCTCCACGCGAAAGGCGTCGATGAACTGCGCGCCTGCCAGCAGCGTGCCGGCATCGACATTGGGGGTGACTTCGCGGACCGTTCCGATCATCCCATTAGTTTGCGCGTCAGCATCCGGAAGCGCAAGATCAGCAGCCCGGCATAGACGAAGGTGCCGACCGAGAATCCGACCCAGACGCCGACCGCGCCGAGCCCGGTGTGGAAGGCCAGCATCCAGGCGACGGGAAAAGCGACGCCCCAATATCCGATCGCCGCGAACAGCAGCGTCATCCTGGTGTCGTTGATGCCGCGCAGCGCGCCGCCCATGATGGTCTGCAGGCCGTCGGCGATGAAGAAGGTGGCGCCGACCAGCAGCAGCGTCGCGGTGAGCTCGACGGTGGCCGCGCTGCCGGCGCCACGGCCGAAGAACAGCTGGCCGAGCTGATAGCGGCCGAGGATGATCGCGATCGTCAGGGCACAGACCAGGCCGATGCCCAGCACGGCTGCGGCCAGCCCGGCGCGCGTCACGGCGGCCGCATCGCCGCGGCCGAAGGCGTGGCCGACCCGCACCGTCGCCGCCATGCCGATGCCGAGCGGCACCATGAACAGCACCGCGGTGACCTGCAGCGCGATCTGATGCGCGGCAATCGCGGTGGTCGAGATCAATCCCATCAGCAGCGCCGCCGAGGAGAACAGGCCGTATTCCAGCAGCAGCGAGAACGAGATCGGCGCGCCGAGCGCGATCAATTGCCGCATCAGAGGCCAGTCGATTCGCCACAGGCGCGCCAGCGGGCGGTAGTCCGAGAACGGCTTGCGCAGCCCGGCGATGGCGAGCACGGCGACGAACGTGCCAAGGTTGACGATCGTGGTCGCAAGTCCCGCGCCGAACAGGCCGAGCTCGGGCAGGCCGAACAGGCCGTGGATCAGGGTATAGACCAGCACGGCATTGACCGGGATCGCGGCCAGCGTGATCCACAGCGGCGGCTGCGGCCGGTTCACCGCACTCATCATGCTGCGCAGCGCGATGAAGCCGAGCGCCGGCGCAATGCCCCAGGCGAGGCCGTTGAGATAGCGCTGCGCCAGCGCGGCCGATTGCGGCACCTGTCCGAGCGCGAGCAGGATCTGCTCGCCATAGAGCGGCGAGGCCATCATCGGCAGCGAGATCAGAAACGCGACCCACAGCCCGACGCGCAACGAGCGGCGGATGCGCCTGACGTCGCCCGCGCCGAACGCCTGCGCCGCCAGCGGCGACACCGCCGACATCAGTCCGAGCCCGAAGGTGAAGCTGACGAAATAGACCGTGTGCGCCAGCGCCGCCGCGGCCACCGCATCCTCGCCGAGCCGGCCGATCAACGCGAGATCGGTCGTGATCATCGCGATCTGCCCGAGCTGCGTCAGCATCAGCGGCACGGCCAGCCGCAACGTCTCGACCAATTCGTCGGCGAGGCGGCTTTGCGGCACGCCGGCTTGCGGCTGCGCATGATGTTGGACGGTGTCGAGCATGGCGGCTCAATAGCACGGCCGGGCGACGAAAACATGGCCCGTGCTTGTAGAATCCCCTCTCACCCGGAGCGCGCCCTGGGCGCGCGTATTCCGGCCTCTCCCCGCACGCGGCGGAGCGCTATCGCATATGGCTTTGTGGTGGGGTCTGAGCAAGCGCCTCTCCTTCGAGACGCCCGCTTCGCGGTCTCCTCAGGATGAGGCTCAACTGTATCGGTGTCCGTTGAAAGTGCTGCCGCGCACTCCGTCCTCATCCTGAGGGCCCGCCAAGGGCGGGCGTCTCGGAGGATGCGCCACAGGCAACCGAACTCATATGTGATTGCCCGTGCCGCACGCGGGGAGAGGAAGATCAGCTCTTTCGTTCCGGCACGCGCTTGATCTTCGCGCCCAGCGCGTTCAGCCGCTCCTCGATGCGCTCATAGCCGCGCTCGATCTGGTCGGCGTTGTTGATGGTGGAGGTGCCTTGCGCGCAGACGGCCGCCAGCAGCATGGCCATGCCGGCGCGGATGTCGGGCGAGGTCATGGTCGCGCCGTGCAGGCGGCTGGGACCTGCGATGATCGCGCGGTGCGGGTCGCACAGCACGATGCGCGCGCCCATCGCGATCAGCTTGTCGACGAAGAACATCCTGGATTCGAACATCTTCTCGAACATCAGGATGACGCCCTCGCATTGCGTGGCGGTGACGATCGCGATCGACATCAGGTCGGCCGGGAAGGCCGGCCAGGGCTGGTCCTCGAGCTTGGGCACATGGCCGCCGAAATCGTCCTGGATCTTCAGCGTCTGGTTCGAGGGCACGATGAGATCGTCGCCCTCGACACGGCAGACGATGCCGAGCCGCTCGAAGCCCATCCGGATCGAGCGTAGATGCTCGACGCCGGCGCGCGTGATGCGCAACGGAGAGCGCGTCACCGCCGCAAGCCCGATCAGCGAGCCGACCTCGATATGGTCGGGCTGGATCCGGTAGGTCGTCTCCCCCAGCGTCGCCGGCCCGTGCACGATCATGGTGTTGGTGCCGATGCCTTCGATCTTGGCGCCAAGCGCGACCAGGAAATTGGCGAGATCCTGCACGTGCGGCTCGGACGCCGCGTTGCGCAAATATGTGACGCCATCGGCGGCGACCGCCGCGACCAGCGCATTCTCGGTCGCGGTGACGCTGGGCTCGTCCAGGAACACGTCCGCACCGGCAAGCTTGGGTGCGCGGAATTCGAGCCGGTCGGTCGCGGTGACCTTGGCCCCTAACTGCTCCAGCGCCAGCACATGCGTGTCGAGCCGGCGGCGGCCGATGACGTCGCCGCCGGGCGGCGGCAGCATCACCTCGCCGCAGCGTGCGAGCAGGGGGCCGGCGAGCAGGATCGAGGCGCGGATGCGCACGCACAGCTCGGGATCGAGATCGGCGGCGCGGATGTTCTTGGCGTGGATATGGAGCGTGTTGCGCGCAGTCCATTCCGCCGACGCGCCGACCGAGCGGATCAGCTCGACCAGCGTCTCGGTGTCGCGAATCCGCGGCACGTTCTCCAACGTCACCGGATGTGAGGTGAGCAGCGCCGCGGCGATGATCGGGAGCGCCGAATTCTTGTTGCCGGATGGCTCGATCGAGCCCGAGAGCCGGTGACCGCCCTCGACGATGTATTGGATGGGCGCCACGGGGTTCTCGCTGTCCTGTTGAATGGGGGGCCTGTTTCGGGCGGAAACTACAGAGATTTGAGCGCGGGAGCAATTGTACTGGCTGTAACCCGCACCCATCCGTCTGGCGTTTGTGGCAGCTGGCCTGCCCCTCAAAACAGCCCGATGATATTCCCGATCACATAGAGGATCGCGATCAGGATCAGGGCCCCGATCATGACGAAGGAGATTTCGATGGCGATGGCGCCGGTGCCGAGTGTGGCGGCAACAGCGGCAAGGAGCCGTTCCTCCCGGAAGATCAGGGAAAGCACCGAAAGCAGGATGGCGAGCAGGCCGAGCGAGATTGCTGTGACCGACGCGGTTTCGCTCCAGCTTCGTCCCGCCGGCTTCTCAGGCCTCGGAGCCTGATACTCCTCGCCCTTCACCTTCGCGACGATGCGGTCCTTGATGCGATGTCAGGTGTCGACGATCACCTTGTCCGCCGGCGGCGGCGGAAACACGATCGGCACGACCCAATGCGGCAACACGGCCGCTATCATCGCCAGCACGCCGACGATGCTGCCGATGATGCCGAGGCGGCGCGAGGGCGCGGTGGAACTGGTCCTTGCAGAGGCGGTCATGACGCGACACTTCCCGGCCGGAATTGGCCGACGGGTTCATGCCGTTTCGTCGCGACGGCGGGTAGGGAGGTTCAGGCGTTGTTGCCACACAGGTGGTGCGCTCCCTCCCCCGCCTGCGGGGGAGGGCGGGGAGAGGGTGTCTCCACAACGGGACAATCCCTCAGAGGAAAGAGCCCTCACCCGCCGCTTCGCGTCGACCTCTCCCGCAAGCGGGAGAGGTGCAGCAACAGCTTGGCTAGCAGATCAATCCAAAGCCATCCTGCCTTCAGATATCGATCGTCGCGCTGAGCGAGTGTTCCTGGATGAAGTCGCGGCGCGGCTCGACCACGTCGCCCATCAGCTTGGTGAAGATGTCGTCGGCCTCGTCGACCTCCTTGACCTTCACCTGCAGCAGCGAACGCGCGTCGGTGTTCAGCGTGGTCTCCCAGAGCTGCTCCGGGTTCATCTCGCCGAGGCCTTTGTAGCGCTGCAGCGCGATGCCCTTGCGGCCGGCTTCAGTCACGGCCTCGAACAGGTCGGACGGACCGTGCACCACATGCTCGCTATCCTTGCGGCGCAGCTTGCCGGAGCGCGCGTAGACGTCCTGGAGCTTGGGCGTGTACTCGTCGAGCTTGCGCGCTTCGGCCGAGCCGAGCAGCGCGTCGTCGATCACGGCGGCTTCCTTGACGCCGCGGACGGTGCGCTCGAACAGGAAACCCTGGCCTTCGACGAATTGGCCGACCCAGCCTCGCTCGACCTCCTCGGCCTGGCTGTCCAGTCGGGCCGCGATGTACTGAGCCGCGGCCGTGGCGTTCTCGGGGTTGCCGTAGACCGACTTGTTCAGCACGCCGGTGATCGCGGCCTGCTCGACCACCTTGCGGTTATAGCGGCTGTGCAAGCTGCGCAGGATGCTGCGGACCACGCGGGCGTCGTCGACCAGCGCGCGCAGATCGCGCCCGGAACGGTCGCCGCCGGTACCAGGGATGTACACGCAATCGTCGAGGCCGGCGTCGATCAGATAGTCTTCCAGCGCGCGCTCGTCCTTCAGATACTGCTCGGACTTGCCTTTGCTGACCTTGTAGAGCGGCGGCTGGGCGATATAGAGATAGCCGCCGTCGATGATGTCGCGCATCTGCCGGTAGAAGAAGGTGAGCAGCAGCGTGCGGATGTGGGCGCCGTCGACGTCGGCGTCCGTCATCACGATGATCTTGTGATAGCGCAGCTTCTCGACCGAAAATTCGTCGCTGATGCCGGTGCCGAGCGCGGTGATCAGCGTCCCGATCTGCTCCGATGACAGCATTTTGTCGGGGCGGACGCGTTCGACGTTGAGAATCTTGCCGCGCAGCGGCAGCACCGCCTGGAACTCGCGGTTGCGGCCCTGCTTGGCGCTGCCGCCTGCCGAGTCACCCTCGACGATGAAGAGCTCGGACTTGGCGGGATCCTTCTCCTGGCAGTCGGCGAGTTTGCCGGGCAGCGAGGAGACCGAAAGCGGGCTCTTGCGCGTCAGCTCGCGTGCTTTTCGTGCAGCCTCACGCGCCGCCGCGGCCTGGATCACCTTGCCGACGATCATCTTGGCCTCGGACGGGTGCTCCTCGAACCAGGCTTGGAGCGCCTCGTTGAGGACGTTCTCGACCACGGGACGCACTTCCGAGGACACCAGCTTGTCCTTGGTCTGCGACGAGAATTTCGGATCGGGCACCTTCACCGACAGCACGGCCGTCAAGCCTTCGCGACAATCGTCGCCGGTCAGCGCGATCTTTTCCTTCTTGGCGTTTGCCTCGGCATAGCCGTTGACCTGACGCGTCAGCGCGCCGCGGAAGCCGGCGAGATGGGTGCCGCCGTCGCGTTGCGGGATGTTGTTGGTGAAGCACAGCACGTTCTCGTGGTAGCTGTCGTTCCACCACAGCGCGGCCTCGACGCCGATGCCGTTGGCCTCCGAGCGCACCATGATCGGCGCCGGCACCAGCGCCTTCTTGTTGCGGTCGAGATATTTGACGAACTCCTCGACCCCGCCGGAATAGAACATCTCCTCGCGCTTCTCGACCGCGTGGCGCATGTCGGAGAGAACGATGTTGACGCCGGAATTGAGGAAGGCGAGCTCGCGCAAGCGATGCTCGAGCGTGGCGAAATCATATTCGATGTTCTTGAAGGTCTCGGTCGAGGCCAGGAACGTCACCTCGGTGCCGCGCTTGCCGGGTGCGGCGCCGACGACCTTGAGCGGGGCCACGGCATCGCCGTGGGCGAACTCGATATAGTGCTCCTTGTCGTCGCGCCAGATCCGCAGGCCGAGCTTGCTCGACAGCGCGTTGACGACGGAGACGCCGACGCCGTGCAGGCCGCCGGAAACCTTGTAGGAGTTCTGGTCGAACTTACCGCCGGCATGGAGCTGGGTCATGATGACCTCGGCCGCCGAGATGCCTTCGCCCTTGTGGATGTCCACGGGAATGCCGCGGCCGTCGTCGCGCACGGTCACGGAATTGTCGGCGTTGAGCACGACCTCGACGCGCGTGGCGTGGCCCGCCAGCGCCTCGTCGATCGCGTTGTCGACGACTTCGTACACCATGTGGTGCAGGCCCGAGCCGTCATCGGTGTCGCCGATATACATGCCAGGGCGCTTGCGGACGGCGTCGAGACCCTTGAGCACGCGGATCGATTCCGCACCGTATTCGCTCGGATTGGAGGGCTCGTTTTCGGCAGCGGGCTGCCGAGCAGGTTCTGTCATGAGAGGCCTTCGAAATGTCGCCCGAATCAGCGGCGCAAAAGGCGCTGATTTGCGGGGCTATTTGTGCCACGAAAGGGGCATTGCGCCTAGCGCAAAGTATGCTGTCGCAACCCTTTGAGCAGATAGGGATTTTTGGCCAGTTTTCAAGGCGTTTGAAGGCCGATTCCGGACCTCGAAAAAAGCGCGATTCGGAGGGCCTTTGGGGCGCGGAAAGGCGGGGTTTTTGCGGACGTGGGAGAGGTCTGTTTCGAGCTGCCTTGGGCATTCACTTGGGCATTCACAGGTGCCGTCATGGCCGGGACAAGCCCGGCCATGACGATGCGGCGGTTCTAACGGCCCGGCACCTCAATACATCTGCAGCGGCAGCACGTCGCCGCTCGGCCCCACCATCAGACCCCAGGCATCGCCGGCGGCGACGGTGAGGGTCTCGGTACGAGCGGGCTGCCCGGGTACGCGCAGCGCGTATTGGTACTTGCCCGGCGGCAGATCGAGAATCGGGCCCTTCGGCGATTGCGGACCGCCGGCACCGGCGGCGATCTTCACGGTTTGCTTGTTGATCGTGAGCGAGGCGTCCTTGTCGCCCATGTTGCCCATCATCACGCGGGCCTGTCCGGCCTTCGGAATGATGTCGGCCTTGGCCGCGGCATCCGGATTTTTTTGCACCAAATTGACCGTGGTCTCGCCCTTGGCGCGGGCAAGCCTGAGCACGGCCGGTCCCTGTGGCGAGGAGAAGGCGATCTGCGCGCGTTCTGCGGACACGATGGCCCCGTCAGTCTTTTCCTGCCAGCCGAGCCGGGACAGCTCCGTGCGGTAGAAGGACAGGACGTCGCCGAGCGGGGCGGGAATGCTGGCTTCGAGCTCGCGGCGGAACGGCGTCTCGCTACCCGGGAATTTCGAGCTGGCGAGCGAGGTCGACGAGCGCTGCGTCGGCACGGGCAGCTGAGATTCGGTGTCGGGCTTGAGCGGCTCGGAGGATTTGGCCTGCACCTCCGGGATCGTCGCAGGCTTCGCCGCGGCCACCATGAGGGCCGATCCGCTGGCCCGAACATTCACCTTCGGGCCCATCTGCATGACCGTCATCGAGATCGACTTGCCGCCTTTGGAGAATTCCATCACCGCCATGTTGGGCTGGTTGATCACGGAGGGCTGCTCCTTCCAGCCTGCGGGCTTGAGCGATGCGCGATAGAACGCAGTGAGCGCCTTGACGCTCGAGCTGGAGGAGAATTCGAGGTGGCCGCCATTGCCCTCGAACGTCACGCCTTCGGCGGTCTCGGGCAGCGGCACCGGCGTGTTGCTGCCGGCAAGCGCATTCAGCGGCGCATCGGACAGCGCGGCCGCCTGCGCCTTGCGCCTCGCTTCGTCGGCGGCGATGACCTGCTTGGCGGTCCCCAGCGCATCCGCGAGGAACTTCTCGTCGGCCTCCTTCTTCGCCTTGGCGCGCGCGGCGAGCGCGGATTCCGTCACCTGCGCGGTCAGGCTGACCATGGTGAAATCATATTTGCGGCCGAGCCGCAGCACGCCGGTCTCCTCGGTGTTGGAGACCTTGATCGCGATCTCGTCGCCAGGGGCGAGCGGTGCGCTGCCGTCTTCCCGCCAGCCGCGCGCGGCGAGCTCGCGTCGATAGAAGGCGAGCACGGCGGGCAGCTCGGCCATCGCGGCAGCACTCATCTCGCGCTTGTTGGAGCTCGCGCTGCCGAGCCCTCTGGAGGATTTGGTCGGGCTTGGCCGCGGCAGGCCGGCGACATCGCTATCGGCCTTGAGATCGGCGGGCAGCGCGAAGGGTGCGATCCTGATGTCGACATTGGTCCGGCCATCGTCGCGGCGCGTCAGCGTCAGCATCACCGGCTTCTGCTTGTAGAACTGCGTCGTGTCGCCCTCGGGATGGTCGTAGAAGGCGCGCACGCCGTTCGGCACGGTCTCGTCGAGGCCGGCACTGGTCCAGCGCGCGGCCGTTTCCGCCGTGAGCTTGCGCCAGCCGATCGCCTCCATCTGGCTCTTGTAGAAATCCGATGTGGCATCGAGCGCGCCGGGCGCGATGCAGCCGAGATAGGGCCTGGTGCCGTCGAACACGAGGTCGCTCGCGCCTTCGGGGAACGGCACGTCCGAATAGATCCGGTCGCTCGTGTAATACACCACGGACTGATCGGGGCGGCCGAGTGCTTGCGTGAAGTGAACGGACAGGCCCTGCCGCCCCTTCTTGAATTTCAGCGTGGTGCTCTTCTCCTCCAGCGGCAGCACATAGGGCAGCCAGCCGTCGGCGCTCAGCAGCTTCCGCACCGCCTGTGACGTCGCGGCTTGCGGCGTCGGCACGCGATATTCGACGCGGTAGGGATCGGGGCGCGAGGTGTCCTCCACCGCCCCCTCGAGCTGCGGCAGCGCGTGGACGTCGGCGATGCCCCCGTCGGCGCCGGCTGCGATGGAGCAGCTCGCCACCAAGAAGAGGCCACAGGCAAGCAGCCGCCATCGTGCCGGGACCTGCGTCCCGCGCGTCATCTTCAACATGGTCAATTCTCCAGGGACGTGGCGCAGCGCACCGGCTCGCGCGCAATTGCCGGCCTGCGGCACCGTCGGCGCGGCCTCTGACGAGAAGTCGCAGCTGGAACCCGTGAGGTTCAAAGACCGCCGAAGGCCTTCAATACAGCTGGAGCGGAGGCCGGGCGTCGCCGTCGCGCCCGACCGAGAGCTCCCAGGCATCGCCAGCGGCAATGGTGATCGTGTCGGTGATGGCCGGCCGGTCGGGCGCACTCAGCTCGTAGGAATATCTGCCGGGCGCCAGATCCAGCGATACCGCGTTGGTGCCGGCGGCACGCTTGACGGTCCGCGCGTCGATCGTCAGCACGATGTCCTTGCCGCTGATATTGGTGAACACCAGCTTGGCCTGGCCGGGTTCGGGCATGATATTCGCCCGCGTCGCCGCTTCGGCATTCTTCTGCACGAGGTGAATCGAGGTGCTGCTGTCCTTGCGAGCGAGCTCCAGTGCGGCGGGCCCCAGCGGAGAGGCGAAGGCGAGCCGGACGTGATCGGCTGCGATCACTGCACCGTCGCGCTGCTCCTGCCAGCCGAGCTTTCCAAGCTCCGTG
Source organism: Bradyrhizobium centrosematis (assembly GCF_045571495.1). Lineage (NCBI taxonomy): Bacteria > Pseudomonadati > Pseudomonadota > Alphaproteobacteria > Hyphomicrobiales > Nitrobacteraceae > Bradyrhizobium > Bradyrhizobium centrosematis. The sequence continues at coordinate 4,719 of NZ_CP120703.1, read as the reverse complement.
CGGTAGAAGGCGAGGACGTCGCCGAGCTGTGCGGGCACCGTGGTTTCGAGCCTGGTGCGGAGCGGTGCCGCGATGCCAGGCATCACGGTGGTGTGGGTGCCGCGATAGAGATAACGGGTCGGCGCCGGCAGCTTGGCGGCGGGGTCCAGCGTCAGCGCGGACGAGAACAACGGCAGCAGGTTCGACACGAACGCGCCGGCGCTTGCCGCGAGCAGGCAGCTTGCGAGCAGTGCGAGGCCGCACGCAAACAATTGCCATCGTGCCGGAGCTCGCGCCCCACGCCTCACCGTCGTCATGCCGATGCTCCAAGAAGACTGCGAAGAATATCGCGCGTGTCCGAGAAATTCGCGCGATGGCCGCATCTTGCGGCTCAAGCAGCTAGTCGCCGACGGAAACGGGCGGGTTCAATCGCGCTGCTGGCTTCGGGCGGAGACTCGTCCGCTCTCGACGTCAAACACTTCGCCTCCTGCGCCGATGTCGGCGAAAGCGGCAGGATCGGCGCCCGTCAGCCACACCTGCGCGCCGAGCGTCTTCAGCTCGTCGAACAGCGCGGCGCGCCGGTTCGGGTCGAGATGCGCGACGACCTCGTCGAGCAGCAGCAGCGGCACGATGCCGGTCATCTCGGCGACCAGGCTCGCATGCGCCAGCACGAGGCCGATCAGCAGCGCCTTCTGCTCGCCGGTCGAGGCATCGCGCGCCGGCATGCTCTTCGGCGCATAGACGACCTGGAGGTCGGTGAGATGCGGGCCGTCGGTGGTGCGTCCGGCGATGGCATCGCGCGGACGGTTGTCGCGCAGGATCTGGCGGTAGCGGTCCTCGACCGAGGTCGCGGTCTCCTCCAGCAGCGCGTTTTCCATCCAGCCGTCGAGCGCGATCCTGGCCGAGGGAAAGGCGGAGGCCTGCGCGCGCGCGTTGAGCATGCCGGTCAGCCTTGCCGCCGTCTGGCCGCGCGTTGCCGCGACCGCGACCGCAAGCTCCGCGGTCTCGCGCTCGATCGCGTCGCACCAATGGTCGTCGTAATTGCGGGTCTCGAGCAGGCGGTTGCGCGAGCGCAAGGAGCGCTCCAGCGCGTTGATGCGGCTCGAATGTTCGTTGTCGATGGCGAGCACCAGGCGGTCGAAGAAGCGCCGCCGCTCGGAGGCCGCGCCCATGAACAGCCCGTCCATTGCCGGCGTCAGCCACACCATGCGGATGTGGTCGCCGAAGGCGCTGGCCGAGCCCACCGGCTCGCGGTCGATGCGACAGCGCCGGCTCACTGCAATGTCCGCGCGCGGCGGCTCGATGCCGGTGCCGAGCGTCGCCAGCCCGAGCGCGCCCTCGACCTGCGCCGAGACGGCCCAGGAGCCGTCGCCCTGGTTGTCGGCGACGTCTTCCAGCGTGGCGCGCCGCAGGCCCCGGCCGGGCGACAGGAACGAGATCGCCTCGATGCAATTGGTCTTGCCCGCCCCGTTCGGCCCGACCAGCGCCACCAGGTCAGCCGCCGTCTCGAGCCCCGCCGCCCGGTAATTGCGAAAATGCGTCAGCGTCAGGCGATGAATGCGGGAGGGGGTCATGTCAGCTCGTCATTGCCGGGCTTGACCCGGCAATCCATCGTCCGCGTCAGCGGGCAACTTCGTCATATAGGTCTTGCCACATCGGATTGCTTTTCACGATCAGATCGATCTTCCACTCGCGCGGCCAGTGCTTCATGTTCTTTTCGCGCTGAAGGGCAGCAACGATCGTGTCATGCGCCTCGAAATAGACCAGAGTCTTCACCCCGTAACGTTTGGTGAAACCGTCAGCCAAGCCCTCGCGATGTTCATAGACGCGGCGGACCAGATTGTTTGTGACGCCGATGTAGAGTGTTCCACCGGGCTTGCTGGCGAGGATGTACACCCAATAGGTCATCTTGTTCGATGGATGGCCGGGTCAAGCCCGGCCATGACGAGAGAGAGAAATCGCCTCACACCCGCATCGGCATCAGCACGTACAGCGCGCTCTTGTCGTCGCGGTCCTGCACCAGGGTCGGCGAGCCGGGGTCGGCGAGCTTGAGCGTTGCGACGTCGCCTTCGATCTGGGCGGCGATGTCGAGCAAATAGCGGGAGTTGAAGCCGATATCGAGGGCGTCGGAGGCGTATTCGACCTCGAGCTCTTCGGTCGCACTGCCGGAATCCGGGTTGGTCACCGACAGCACCAGCTTGCCGGCCGACAGCGACAGTTTCACCGCGCGGCCGCGCTCGCTGGAGATGGTGGAGACGCGATCGACCGCGTTCTCAAAATCCTTCTTGTCGACGACGAGCTCCTTGTCGTTGCCTTGCGGAATGACGCGGCCGTAATCGGGGAAGGTGCCGTCGATCAGTTTCGAGGTCAGCACGACGTTGCCGATCGTGAAGCGGATCTTGGCCTGCGACAGCTCGATCGTCATCTCGGCGTCGGTATCCTCGATCAGGCGCTGCACCTCGCCGACGGTCTTGCGCGGCACGATCACGCCGGGCATGCCCTCGGCGCCCTTGGGCTGCACCAGGTCGAGCTGGGCCAGGCGGTGGCCGTCGGTGGCGACGCCGCGCAGGGTGGCGGCCTTGGGCGTCCCGGCGGCGTGCAGGTAGATGCCGTTGAGATAATAGCGCGTCTCTTCCGTCGAGATCGCGAACTGGGTGCGGTCGATCAGCCGCTTGATGTCCTTGGCGGGGAGCGAGAAGGAATGCGACATGTCGCCGGCGGCCAGATCCGGGAAGTCGTTCTCCGGCAGCGTCTGCAGCGTGAAGCGCGAGCGGCCGGCGCGGATCGCCAGCACGGCGCGGTCGCCGTCGGCCTCCAGCACGATCTGCGAACCGTCCGGCAGCTTGCGCACGATGTCGTAGAACATGTGCGCCGGCACGGTGGTGGAACCGGCGGTTGCGGTCTCCGCAGGCAATGTTTCCGTCACCTCGAGATCGAGGTCGGTCGCCTTCAGCGACAGCTTGGCGTTCTCGGCCCGTACCAGCACGTTGCCGAGGATCGGAATCGTGTTGCGGCGCTCGACCACGCGGTGGACATGGCCCAGTGACTTCAGGAGTTGCGCGCGTTCGACCGTAACCTTCATTGCACTACTCGCCCGATCCCCAAGATGTGAAAGGCCGGGCAGCCGAAAAGCGCCGCGGCACCGATGACCCCGGTCGGCCGGGTCATCCAACCGATATGACCAAAGCCGCCAGGGTCGCGCAAGGTGGCGCGGAAAGCCATCCGTTTCAAGGGATTGGGGGTCAGTTCCCCACGATTTACAGGCAAAAACGAAGCCGCCGCTCAGGCGGGGCCGGGCCGGCGGCAGAATGGCAGGAGCGGCTTAGGCGTTTATTCCTGAAGCTGGCGCTTCAGCGACTCCACTTCCTCCGACAGCGCGGTGTCCTTGGAGACCAGCGCCTCGATCTTGCGCACGGCGTGCAGCACCGTGGTGTGGTCGCGCCCGCCGAAGCGGCGGCCGATCTCGGGGAGCGAGCGCAGGGTCAGCGTCTTGGCGAGATACATCGCAACCTGCCGCGGGCGCACCACGTTGGCGGTGCGGCGCGAGGACAAGAGGTCGGAGCGGCTGACATTATACTGCCGCGCCACCACGCGCTGGATGTCCTCGATCTTGATCCGCTTCGGCTCCTGCGGCCGGACCAGGTCGCGCACCTCGCGCTCGGCCATCTCCAGCGTCACCGGCTGGTTGTTGAGCTTGGAATGTGCCAGCAGGCGGTTGATCGCGCCTTCGAGGTCGCGGCCGTTATGGGTGATGGTGCGCGCCAGATAATGCAGCACCTCCTCCGGGACGTCGAACGTCGCATGATGGGTACGGGCGGCTGCAACGCGCGACTTGAGGATGCCGTGGCGCAGCTCTTCGCCGAGCGAGCCCATCTCGACCACGAGGCCGCCGGCGAGCCGCGAGCGGACGCGATCATCGAGGCTCTCGAGATCCGACGGCGGACGGTCGGCCGCGATCACGACCTGGCGGCCGGCATCGATCAGCGCGTTCAGCGTGTGACAGAACTCGGCCTGGGTCGACTTGCCCTGCAGGAACTGCAGGTCGTCGATCACAAGCACGTCGATGCCGCGCAGCGCTTCCTTGAAGGCCAGCGCCGTCTGCGTCTTCAGCGCGGCGACGAAGCCGTACATGAATTTTTCCGCCGTGAGATACAGCACCTTGCGCTCGTTGCCGGAATTGCCGGCCCAGGTCACCGCCTGGAGCAGATGCGTCTTGCCGAGGCCGACGCCGGCATGGATGTAGAGCGGGTTGAACATCACGGGGTCGCCGCGGCGACCTTCCGCGACCTGACGCGCAGCCGCATGCGCCAGCGTGTTGGAGCGGCCGACGACGAAGCTCGCGAAGGTTAGGCGCGGATCGAGCGGCGAGCCGCCGAGCGCGTCGTGATTGGCCGAGACCGGCGCAGTCGCGGTCGAGCGCAATTCCGGCGTCGGCGCGCGGCGCGCCTCGACCGGGGCCGGCGCTTCCTTCGGCTGCGCCACCGGGCGCACCGCGGAGCGGACGGTGAGGTCGATGCGATGCACTTCCGGCATCTCGGCCTGCCAGCACGACAGCACGCGCTCGGCATAATGGGCCTGGATCCAGCTCTTCAGGAAGCGCGTGGGCACCGAGAGCCGCACGCTCTCGTCCTGCACGCCTTCCAGATCCATGCGCGCAAACCAGCTCGTGTAAACGTCCTCGCCAACGCTCGAGCGCAGCCGACCCTTCACGCGTGACCAGCGATCCTGTTCCATTGTCAT